>NZ_JBVPQJ010000001.1:0-715270 GCF_058199535.1 Bifidobacterium sp. VU/mBH4 (B4)
GCCGGCATCCCCTGGTTCACCACCGACATGGGCGGCTTCCACGACGGGGACATCGAAGACCCCCAATTCAAAGAACTATTCATCCGCTGGTCTCAATTTTCCTGCTTCCTCCCTGTCATGCGGAACCACGGCAACCGCAGTCTTTCCCACCCACATGCCGATGACCCATCACTTGCCGCCTTGGATGCTCCGCATGAACGGCTTTTGAAAGAGGAGGGGGAGTTCAAGGAGGTCGTCAGGGCCCAGGATGGTTCACCACGGTTCTATTCTGGCGCTGATAACGAGCCATGGTCCATGGGTAAGGAGGTTGAGGCCATTCTCGTAAAGTACATCACCATTCGAAATAAGATGCGCCCCTACCTCCGTGAGCTATTTGACCAGGCCCACAAAGATGGCGACCCTATCGTACGGGGTCTCTTCTATGAGTTCCCTCAAGATCACAGGGCTGCCAGATTGAGCGATGAGTATATGTTTGGACCGGATATATTGGTGGCTCCTGTGGTTCAGGCTGGGGCTCGTTCTAGAGAAGTCTATCTTCCGGGCGGGGAAGAGACCATATGGGAGAATCTCTCTGACGGCCAGATTTACCATGGTGGTGCATGGCAGACGGTTGAAGCCCCCTTGGACGTTATACCCCTCTTCGCGCGTCAGGGCAGAGGCCAGGGATTAAGAAAGGCTATACAGGAGGCTTCCGACTGAGCCCTTCTTGTCCTGTAGGGCACCGTCGGGCCTAAGAATTCGACGGTGCCTCCTCTGCTCGAATGGTGGAGATGTGTTCTGTGAATATGAGGCGGCACTTTTCTTTATCGTTGTTTTATGGCAATGATGCCCAACCTAAGTGATCAGTTGGCTGCGTCTTCCTCCAAGATGGGCCTAAATGGCCCAACAGATATCAAGTTCTTCCGTTTGTCGTCATCATCCTGCTTCAGGTCGGGGCAAGTCCTTGGCTTTCAGATTTCATAACACACCCATTAGTGGAGTAATTTTCTTAGTCGGGTGATAGCTAATTTCACGAGTACCACGATTCCGCTGACATACATGAATCACTTCACTCAGGGCCCCGGTAGGGGGTTGACCGAGATATGCAGGTCCGAGGGCGCCAGCCAGGGTTAATTGCCATGGCCGAATTGCCATCCTATCTGAGATCGTTAAGATGGGATGGCAATTCGGCAGACGTTTGGCTGAAAGGTACAGTCTACAAATCTGCATGCAACCAGACGCTCATCGCTCCTTCGGCGCGATTAGCCCAGGCATAATAGGGGATCAGCGTCATTGTTGACTTTTGGCTGCCTATCGATTCTTGGGCTGAATCATACGATTCGTATAAATTCGGCGAGGTATTCTCCTGTAGTTCACATGGCACTTTTAGGGTCATAACACCGCCCAGTAGATCTTTCTGATACTTGGTTTCCACTTCGTTGCTCGGCGAGCGCAGGGCTTCATGGGTGATGCGATACCTATGGAGCGGTTGGTCATTGTCAACGCCTTCGGCGCAGAAAACCTGGGGGCCGCGCATGAACGCCACCTTGTAGGAGTCTGCTCGAACAGTTGATGAGGCAACCATAGCCTTGGGCTCCATATCCAATGTGAGTGACATTGATACATGATTATCATCAGGTCCGATTTCTATGAATACGAAGCCTTGATATGGCTTTGTCGTGACAGGCTGACTGTCCCTCACGACGGTATAGTGCTTCTGCGACCAGGACGGTATGCGTATTGCAAAGGAGAACTGGGCTTTCTCTGGGTTGTCAATTTCGAATCTGATCTCTCCTGTTCGAGGGAAGTCGCTTTGCTGGTCGATGACGATTCCGTGGTCAAACTTTGTCCGGTTGGCTATAAATTGATGGGAATAAATGATATCCATGCCGTTGTGACGATCGACAACATAGATGTATTTATCAATAGAGGCAACTAATCGGGCGATGTTCGATGGGCAACAGGCACAGCCGAACCATTCAGCACGATGTGTGAGCACATGAGCATAGTCGGGGTTGGATCTTGATGCTTCGGGATCTGCATCAAGAGGGTTGACATAGAAGAAATGCGAGCCATCCAGGGACATCCCACTGATAGCTCCGTTAAACAGCTCCTTTTCTAGGATATCGGCGTATTCACTGCGTTGATCAATCTGAAGCATCCTGCGGGCGAACATCGCCATAGCCACTGAGGCGCAAGATTCTCCGTACATCGTCCCATTGGGCAGGTCGTAATCGTAAGTGAAGGCTTCCCCCTGGTGTGTGGAACCCACTTGGCCAGTGATATACATCCGGCGATGGACGATATCTGTCCAGAGTTTTTGAGCCTCTTGAATCAGTGATGTGTCATTCGTTAGCCGACCTGCCATGGCTGCCCCAATGCACAGATAAATTAGCCTTACGGCATGACCGTTGGCGGATTCCTGCTGAGTGAAGGGCTTGTCTATCTGGTAATAGGCATGATCGAATCGGTTGTCATCAAGCACTGGGATTCCACTGGGGCCTTGACGGAATTGCTGGTCTAAGAAGTCCGGATTTTGCCCACGTTCATGAATGAAGAATGAGGCCAGTCGCAAATACCGCCTCTCGCCGGTCACTTCGTAAAGACGAGGAAGAGCTATTTCAATCTCAGGATGCCCATCTACTCCATGTATTTTGCCGTCTTCTGGGCCGAAATGTGCATCAATGCAATCTGCCATGCCACGTGCAATGAGCAAGGCTTTTTCGTTGCCTGTGCTTCTGTAGTAGGCTGTAGCAGCTTCGATGTAGTGCCCC
Organism: Bifidobacterium sp. VU/mBH4 (B4); assembly: GCF_058199535.1. NCBI lineage: Bacteria > Bacillati > Actinomycetota > Actinomycetes > Bifidobacteriales > Bifidobacteriaceae > Bifidobacterium > Bifidobacterium sp. VU/mBH4 (B4). The sequence continues at coordinate 2,754 of NZ_JBVPQJ010000001.1, forward strand.
ATTGTATAGAGCTCATGTGATTGGCGGAGTCTGTGGAATCGCTCCTTTGGCGCGTCAATTTGGAAAAGAGTGACCAAGTATCCATCTTTGTCTTGAGCCATACTGATCAGATCAATGAGTCGGTCTGCCAGGGTGCGCAGATCCTTATCGTACCGATATTGAAGAGTGTAGGCGACAGCTTCCAGCCATTTGTAGAGATCCGAGTCCTGGAATTGGTATCCCGTGTGATGTCCTGATTTGAGCCCCGCCGCAATTTCAAGGTTACGTAGGGTATGGCCTCTCGGGGGTTCTGACATTTGTCCCGACGAAGGGTCCTTAGGAGTGCTGTATTGCCTTTCGTCGGCCATGACCGACCACTGATAGGGCAGAACTTTTTCCGCGATCAGTTGTCGATAATTGTTCCAGAATTCCGAGGTGATTTCAACTGAAATATTGTTGGAGATTGACATGACTTTCCTTGTGTGTTGAGCGACGGATGCTTTGCTTCCTGAGGACTTTTATCCCTTGACAGCACCGGACATGAACCCTCGCACATAGTATTTCTGCAGGGCGAGGAAGAGAAATGCGCAAGGAATCATCAGGACTACAACACCTGCCTCGGTTATGCCATAGTCTATGGCGCCCAAGGCTTGGGAACGCATGTTGACCATGGCAAGAGGCAACGGTGCGTTCTCTGAACCGACCAGGTAGAGGGGAATCATGAAGTTGTTCCAAGCTTCGAGGAAGGCTAGGAGCCCAACTGTGATCATGGACGGGAGGACGGACGGGACAAGTATGCGAACCAGGGCCGTGAAAGAATTGCAACCATCGCATAGGGCCGCTTCCTCCAGAGATTTCGGAACCGTATTGAAGGCGATGCGCATGATGAATGTACCCATGGGCAATTGGAAAAGTGTCAGAACCAGCCCTACTCCGACCAGGGAGTCATTCAGGCCGATGTTCTTGAACCAAACCATCATAGGAATCAGCAAGGAAGCATAAGGCACCATCAGTATGCTGAGTGTCACCATGAACCCCAGATTTCTTCCAGGATAACGGAAGCGGCTGAACGAATACCCAGCCAAGGTACAAACGACAACTGAGAAAACTACGGCAATGACAGTAACGATCACCGAATTCAGAACATAATGCAGTAGACCTTCCTGGTAATGGGCCAGTTTGAGGTAGTTGGCAAATCCCCATCCTGAGGATTGCGATGATCCTGGTTGTGGAGACACGGAACAGACCACCACCCAGACCAGAGGCGCTAAGAAGATCAGAGCGAGTATGGCCTGAAGTATCCGTGCCGTGTACGTTTTCCATCGAGGTGTAGACATAACCTGCTTCTTTCAGTCGTTATCATCGCGCATGCCGCGCAACTGAATGGAATTCAATACAATCAGGGCCATCAACACACATAGCGACAGGGCAGCGGCCATGCCTAGGTCCTTCTTAGATTCAAAGGCGAAGCTGTAAATGAGCTGTACAACGGTCAAGGTGGAGTTGTTGGGTCCTCCGCGTGTGATGATGAAAAATTGGTCGAATGCAAGGATTGATCCTGTTACGCAGTAGACCAAACACATGATGATGGTTGGTCGCATCAAAGGCAGGGTTATCGACGTGAAGATACGCAGAGGGCTTGCCCCATCCATCCTGGCCGCTTCATACAAGTCACCGGGTATCGCCTGTAGACCGATCATCATGAGGAGCATGTAGTATCCGGAGAAACGCCACACGATTACGACAATTGTCGCCCACATTGCGCTGCGCCCTGTGGCAAGGACCGAGTCGCCCGGATTCATGAGTCCCAGGAAACTGAGGATGCCGCTTACTGGGCCGACCTGTGGAGAGTACATTGCGTAGAAAAGAAGTGACGCGGAGGCCAGACCTGTGGCGCTAGGCAAAAGGAAGCAGGTTCGGAGAATGCTGTTCCACCGGCTTGATTCCTGCACGATCAAAGCCAATCCCAATCCCAAGGCCAGGAGGATCACAGTCACGATGACCGTGTACTCGAGAGTGAAAACAATGGATTGGCCGAGTAATGGATGCTGGAATACCTTGATGAAGTTGTCAGGGAAGTTGAATCCCCGGCTTCCGCTCATTAGGCCCCAGCGTGAACATGCCATGACGACCAGGAGAAGGCATGGGATAAAGAGCAGGGTGACTATGAACACCCAATCAGGGAGTGCGTAGAGCCATCCTCGTCTAGTCTCGGCCTTTTCGACATCAGTCAAGCCATGATTTTTGGATCTTTTGCCGCGTGCCGGATTCCGCGTATTTTGACCGGCCATTGTGTTTCCTTTCATGGATGCAGATAGAATGCGCATATACGAGTGGGGTATTGCAGACGCTTTTAGCTGTGGATTAAGCGATTTCAATGAGCTTCAAGGTATGAGCAATGGCAAGGTACCCTACTGTTTTCAACTTCGCAGGGCACCTTACCAAAGAGTCGACGGATGAGTATGCCAATCACTGACTGAGGACAGCCGTTATCGCCTTATTGTCGGCTTCGAGCTTTGAGGCATCTCCCCATATTTGATTCTGCAGAAGAATCTGCCATGGTGATCCGGAAGCGTTGAATGCTTCATTGAAATGTGGAGAGACTGGTGTGCGGCCATTTGCTAGAGTGCTGTTCTCGATCTGTATCCGCGGATCTGATTGGCTGTACCCATTTTTGAGCACTTTCAGATTTGCGGCCGTGTCACCTTTGTCAGCGAAGGCACCTTGCTGCGCCTTTTCTCCTGTCAGCCACTTGAGGAAGTTCCATGCCTGGTCGGTCTTCTTTGAATCCTTGCTGATGCCTATGGCATCTCCGCCTAAGAAAGTCGATCCTTTGCCTTCCTTGGTGCCTGGGATAGGAGCGACGCCAAAGTGGAATCCGCCATTCTGCTCGTTCTTTATCAGGGAAGCAATGGCAGTACCGGAGTATGGCATGACGCCAATCTTGCCGTTGAGGAAGGGGGTCGTCCACGTTGAACAGTTCTCTTCCTTGGAGCCTGCGCCGATTCCATTTTTAGTCTCTGCCAGGTCTCTGTATGCTTCATACACCTTCTTAGCGGAGGGGCCATCTAGCAAGGATTTGGTACCTTCCTTATTCATGACTTGGTCTCCGCTGGCCCAAACCATGGGGAAGAGCATAAAGATATCGGCTCCTCCGCATTGGCCGCCGACATAGGTTCCGGCAACCCCCTCATGGTCAAGCGCGGCAACCGCCTTGGCTTGTTGCTGGAATTCCTGAATTGTTGCAGGTCCCTTCTCGGGATCCAAGCCTGCCTGTTTATAGAGATCTTTGTTCCAAACCATGACTGAAACATCGGTGAAGAAAGGCAATGTATAGTTTCGGTTTTCCACCGTACCTGCGTCGATATGCCCCTGTTGCAGGTCTTTAAGATTGCTTAGGCCCTTGATCTGCTTGGTTATGTCAGAGAAAATCCCCTCAGAAGCCCAGTATGGTATCCTCACCACGTCTCCTGACAGAAGATCTGGCAGAGAATCCGTCTGGGAAGAGCTACCTACTTTTCCCTCCATATCTTCACTGGGCACAAGCTTGAGTTTGACGGAGTTCTTATGGGACTTGTTGTACAGGTTGACCACGTTCTTAGCCTGTGATTCCTTATCAGAGCGAACCCAAAGGACCAGTTCGGTTCCATCGTCGGTTCCGTCCGCCGTGATGTTTTTTGTGTTGGCTTCGCTGCTGCTGCCGCAGGCGGCGAGTTGGCCGATGCAGAGCACAGAAGCCATCAGGCCAAGACATAAGCGCTTTGTGATTGATGTTGGTGTACGAGGATTTACCATATTGGCCTCCAATGCCCGGAACTCTTCTTCGAGCGGTTTCCTGTATGTACATTCCGGTTTGAATAGACGATTTTTTAGTAGACTAAAAGCTCAATCTGTTCAAACCTTTTCACAATATATAACATCAGTAAAAACATGTCAATTTGGAGTTTCTATTTTTCGTTGTGAAATAAATGAACTCACTATTTTCACTAGTAGTAAACTTGTTTGAGATTAGCGGCTTCGGCATGTATCCAGGGGGCAATATGGAAAAGGGCTCAAGAAAAAAATCTGCAAGACTAGTGGATGTAGCGGAGCGGGCTGGGGTTTCTGTGGCCACCGCTTCAAAAGCCCTTCATGATAATCCACGTGTGAGTGCACGAACCAGGAATCATGTCCAGAGGATCGCCAGTGAGTTGGCCTATACCCCTAATAAACTTGCCCAGTCGCTGGTCAGCGGGCTTACGGGAACTGTCGGACTGGTTACCTCGGATATGCAAGGCCGGTTCTCGACTCAGATTCTGATCGGTGCCGAGAATACCCTTGAGGCCGAGTCCTTCTCGGTTCTCCTGACCAACGCTCGGGGCGATCCGTCCTTGGAGGCTTTGCATGTCAGGAAATTGCTTTCCTTGAAAGTCGACGGTTTCATTCTGATGGGAAGAGAGACTGACCCCCGTGCATCATGGGGTTCTGATTTGAATGTACCCTTGGTGTACGCTTATGCTCCCTCTACAGATCCGAACGATGCTTCAATCACGTGCGATAACGTTGATGCCGGGAAAATGGCCGTCAACCATCTCATTTCCTGTGGCCGCCACAAAATTGCCATAATTGGTGGGGATGGAACCTTCGCAGCATCACAGGACCGGACCAAGGGCTCTATGACTGCACTCAAAGAAGCTGGCCTGAGGCCAGCGGGTCCTGTTCGATTCGGTCAGTGGGACGGCTCTTGGGGAAGGGGGGCCACTAGGTTGTTGCTCGATCAGGATGTCGATTTTGATGCGGTTGTGTGTCAGAATGACCAGATAGCGCGGGGTTGCATTGACGTGTTGAAGGAGCGCGGGATTCGGGTTCCCGAAGATGTCGCGGTTGTCGGACATGACAATTGGAGCGAGTTGGTTGACATTTCCCGTCCAGAACTTACCAGCATTGACAATAACGCCATTGAAATCGGCAGTCAGGCTGCACAGATGCTTCTGGATGCCATAGGGGGTAAGCCCCACCATGGCATCCGCTATCTGCCTTGTCGTCTTATACAGCGGGGATCGACGGTGCTGCTTGATTAGCATTTATGGTCAGTAATACCGGTGGGGATACCTGTGTCAGGCGTCTTCAATGGCGGCGGAGTAAGGCACATAGATAGTGCAATACACTTTCTTGCTTTTCAGGTGTTACTCCAGCAACCGTGTTTGGCAAGTGTCAATCTAGCCTTTCTTCCGACATTGTGATGCACAAGGCTGTTGCAATCGTTCTGTGTAATGTCTGAATATCTTGTGGATAGTCGAATTATGGGTTTAGGGATCAAATTTTATAAGGCATAAGAGGGTGGATTGTTGGATGTTCTAGCTGAATCCAGTAGGTAGGCACTGCGAATGAGCCATATTATGAAAGTCCTTTCAACGCCATATCGGAATCCGAGCCGCTCTGCTTACGCCAACGAAGTTCATCTGCCTTCATTCGCCATGTTGAGCATAGGGCATCAGCGATCAGGAAGGCTCATGTCATTACCGGATAAGCAGGCTTAATTGTTGAGTTTGAGGAAAGCGTCACGCATGCCACCGTCCATGGCATCGTCAAAGACGGCTGATTTCGTCGCTGACATCGGCATCTATTGAAATGAACAGATTGCGTCCGAATGATGGATATCGGTTGGGTGTTCGCATCCTGGTGCTCTAGCATCATGGCCATGGAGAAAACGACATCACTGAAGCCTTGGTTGCCCAAGGGTGCCTTCTTCTATGTCGATGCCCGATGGCGTTGATGTTTTAGCCGGTTCTTCTTCTGATTCCTCTATTTGCCTCGGTGTTTGAGGTTGCTCTTGTATTATCTGCGGACATGCTGCCATAGGAAATCCATATCCATGGCGTACTGACTCGGCATCAGGTGGGGTTTCGCTGTCGTTTCAAGCCGAGCATTTGACCTAGGAAGTCCCCTAATGACTATCAACGTAACTATGGAATCTCACAGGTTTTCCAGCGACCTCGATGCTCTGGCCATCTACAGGCGGCTGTGCATCAGATATCGGGAGGATCAGCTCTTCCTCCTGGAGTCTCTGAGTGGCCCCGACAAGGACCGGAAGCGCTCAGTTATCGGGTTCGAGCCGATGCTGACCCTGAGCGTGACGGACCATGTCATGACCATCGATCCTTTGGACAATGCTCAGCTGACTGGGATGCTGGAGCCCTTTGGCCCGATTGAGCAGGGAGTGGTCCATCTTCCGGTCTCCGGCATCCAGGAAGTCTTTGCAGTGCTGAGGCGGCTGGAATCCTCCTTCGCCATCAGCGGCGACCACGAAGGCCCCTTCGGAATGGGCTGGTTCGGCTACTTCGGGTATGACACCATCTTCATGATCGAGGATCTGGAGGAGCGCATACCAAGGGACGCGGCCTTGCCGGTCATCTCGTTGACTCTTTATCGGGGAATCATCACCTTGGATCTGAAGGCTGGCGGCTACTGCGCCACTTTGATTTATGCCGAAGAGGGTTCGGCCGAGTGCGGCATTCCAGAGGGCGGGGAAAATCTGCGAGAGCGCGGATCTTCTACACGGTCTGGTGCACAGATCCAGAATGCGGCAATTGAAAGCGGCGGGCACGGTCATGGATTCGTGTCGTTGGAAGAGGTGGTGGAGCTGCTCAAATCCGACGTATTGTCGGAGCAATCTTCTGAATCGCATGCTGACCATGGTGGCATACAGGATGGCATAGGGCCGGACTATCCATATAAGGCCCACGACACGATTGACCGGGACCTCTTCTATCGGTGGTTTGCCAAGGGCAAGGAGCACATAGCCCAGGGAGATGTGTACCAGCTCCAGCTCGGGCATGAGATTCAGGTGGACTCCAGGATTCCACCCTTCCAGGTCTACCAGCGGTTGCGTCTGCAGGATCCGTCCCCCTATATGTATTACTTCGTGACTCCCCAAGGGGTGCATGTCATCGGCGCCAGCCCCGAGCTCTTCATCGGACTGACCCCTGATGGTGACATAACCCTGAGGCCCATCGCAGGAACTGTCGGCAATCCCGGAGATGATGAGGCCCGCCAGGCGGCCATCAGGCAGCTGACCGGCGACCCCAAGGAACGGGCCGAACACCTGATGCTGGTGGATTTGGGGCGCAACGACGTAGCCAGGTGCTGCACACCCGAATCCTTGGAGGTGGACCGGCTGATGACCACCGAGGTTTACTCCCACGTCATTCATATGGTCTCGGATGTGGTCGGTCGAATCCGGCCTGGCCTGGACAAGTACGACGTCTTCTCGGCCGCCTTCCCTGCCGGCACCATGACAGGAACCCCCAAGGTGCGCGCCGTGGAGATCATCGAGGAGACCGAGGTCGGTTCGCGCGGGGTATATGCCGGGGCGGTGGGCTTCCTCGGATTTGACGGCCAGGTCCTGACGGCGCTGTGCATAAGGACGGCCTCCTACCATTCGGGCAGGTACCACCTACGCGCCTCGGCCGGAATCGTCGAGGATTCTCAGCCGGAAAGCGAATGGCAGGAAACCATGAAGAAGATGAGTTCGGCCTATCTGGCCATCACCGGAAAGGAGCTGGCCCATGAGAGTCTTGCTGGTTGATGCCTTCGACAGTTTCGTCTATGTGGTCAAGAACTACGTGGACCTGTTGGGCGCCGATACGACCATTGTCCGGGTGAACCACCTTGCCGAGGTGGATCCACTCACCTTCGATGCGGTCATCCTGGGCCCTGGACCGGGCCATCCGGAGGACTGCGGCTACCTGGAGCTCCTTGACCGGGTTGCGGGACGGAAGCCGGTATTCGGCATCTGCCTGGGCATGCAGGCCATCGCAGTACATGCCGGAGCCCAGGTGGTCAGGGCCTCAAGCCGTCAGCACGGTAAGGTGAGCCGGATAAGAAACGACGGGAAGGGCTGCTTCACAGGGTTGCCCGACACCTTTGAGGTGACCAGGTACCATTCCCTGGTTGCCGATGAGACCTCGGTCGGGCAGGTCGCCGATCTGGAGATCAGTGCGCGCTCGCTTCTGGACGGGTATGTGATGGGCCTGAGACGGGCGCGATCGCTCATGGAGGGTGTCCAATTCCACCCCGAGAGCATCGGCAGCCAGTATGGTCACCAGGTGATTGGTAACTTCTTCCGGGAGTACTGCGGCTAATTTGACAGGGACTGTCTCATCAGAACCGGACCGGGTTGTTTTCCTTGCAATCTGCTATGCAACAAGCAAGTCCTGTGACCTGTCTGCGTAAGTCCAGCAAGATGCTGCAGCGGATTCAATTCGGCAGCCCGTGACCTGACACTCACACGGTCAGGGAAACTTGTGCGACCGCTCGCTGAACTCATAGGTCAGGGAAGACAGAGGTGGGTGGCCGCACGCGTGTGAGGTTCGGCGGTCAGGACATTTCGCTGCGGCCCTGGCGCCAATATCCCATGAAAGAGACGTTGCGCCGGTCCATTCCTCGGTCTCTGACCAGCATGCGCCTCAGTTCGCGGACAGTGGCTGCCTCTCCGGCGATCCAGGCGTACAGGTCGTCGGCATGAATGGAGGCATCGGCTTGGGCAGCATCGGCAGTCTCCCAGAGCAGCTCCTTATCGATATCGATCTCTGTAAATTCCTTAGGAGCTTCAGTGGCTGCGGTCGTAGGCGAATGGATCGGCAGGTTCTCCAGGAGGCTGCGCATGGCTTCGATAAGGGCATGCCCATGCCCGGATTCGTCGCAGGTCGTCCAAATGACGCGGATTCCTGCGTGCTCGGGCAGCGGAAGACGATCCTCTTCGGTCGGGACCTCGATCAATGCCACCCCGTCACCCTGCCAGTGGTCGCGGATCAGGCTGTCCATTATGGCCGCGATGGCTGGTACTGCCGTCTCGTCGCCTACCAGGAGAAGATGTCTGGATTGCCCCGGGTGAAAGTCCATCCCCGCAACCGGTCCTCCGGCTTGTGCATTCGGGCCGATAATAATGGCCTGGTCGCCAGGTTTGGCAGCCTCTGCGAAGGCTCCAGCCGGGCCGGCATGATCGTGGATGACGAAGTCCACATCGATTTGCTCGCTCTCGTGCCTGACCTTGCGAACCGTATAGGTGCGCAGGGGATTGCGGCGCTCTGCGGGTAGGGTCCTCCACTTTTGGTACCAGGCAAGCGGATCTTCGGGGGATGCTTCGAAGAATGAAGGGGCCGGAAGTGAACCGTCTGGGAGGGGCAAGAGGATTTTGATTCGTTCATCGTACCCAGCATCTGCAAAATTCTGTAAATCTGGTCCCTGAAAGACGATTCGTTTGAAATGGGGAGAGAGCGTCTCCGCTCTGGCTACGGTGACGCGGAAGGGGATCAAGGGTACAGGACGACTGGCTTGGTGTTCCATGGCTGGCTCTCTTTCGGTTGGGGTTTATGGGTTGACCTGGACGTCAAGTTGTCTGAGGACGGGACTCCGTTCAGGTTGTCACGGCTCGTGAGTCGGTGGTTTTGAGGCTTTCTGGTTGGGACGTTGGTGGTAGTGATGTGGAGAGCAGGACGAAGGGGTTTACGTCAAAGGTTTTACATCATTGGATTGTTTGATGTCGTCCTGCCGAGTCATTTCAGTGTACGTGCGCATTACGAGCCCCGCCAGAGTGGGCTTCGAGGCAATGGAGGGGCGCCGGGGTCATCAGCGGGGTGCCGGTTGACCTATCAGTTACCACGGTGGACGCGATGTCGAACACCTCCGTGACCAGGTTCTCGGTCATGACCTCGTCGGGAGCGCCCAAAGCGACCCTCCTGCCACCCTTGATGGCCAGGATCCAATCCGAATATCTGGCGGCCATGTTCAGGTCGTGGAGAACCATGACCACCGTGACGCCCTCCTGCCTGTTCAGGGTGCTCAGCAGGTCAAGCACCTCAAGCTGGTAGGCGATGTCGAGATAAGTGGTCGGCTCGTCAAGAAGGAGTATGTCGGTCTGCTGGGCGAGGGTCAGGGCAATCCAGGCGCGCTGGCGCTGGCCTCCGGACAGGCGGTCGATTGGACACCCCGCCATATCGGTCAGTCCGGTCAGGGCAAGGGCCCGTTCCACCGCCTTTTCGTCCTTGGTCGTCCACCGTTCGACGAAGTGGTGGTGGGGGTATCGGCCGCGAGCGACCAGGTCGGCGATGGTGATGCCGGCGGGGGCTGACGGGTTCTGTGGCAGCAGCCCCAGAATCGTTGCAACCTTGCGGGTGGGGATGCTGGTGATGGGCTCTCCATCCAGCATGACGGCCCCCGAGGCAGGTTTCAGTATCCTGGCCATGGCCTTGAGGAAGGTTGATTTTCCGCACCCGTTGGGTCCGATGATGGACCCCATCGTGTGTGGGGGTATATCCAGACTCAGGTCCTCGATGACCGTACGCCCGCCATAGGTGAGGCGAAGGTGCGAGGCGGTCAGCCTATGCGCGCTGCTCCATGAGTCGTGTGCCGGGGGTGACGTCATGATGTTCAGAGCTCCTGTCTGCGGGTCATGAGGACCATGATCAGGATGAGGACGGGGCCGCCCACAATGCTGGTGATAATGCCGACCGGCACCTGGGTTGTGGGCAGATGCTGGGCGACGATGTCCGACCCCAGAACCAGGCAACCCCCCACCAGGCCCGACTGGGCAAGGGCCGATGTTCCCCGACCAACCAGGACTGCGGCGATGGGGCCGGAGAGGAACGAAACAAAGGAGATGGGACCGGTGGTCGCCGTTGCGACGGCCAGGAGCAGCACACCCACGATGATCACCTCGAACTGGACACGGCTTACCCTGACTCCCAGTCCGGCGGCCATCTCCGGTCCCAACTGCAGTGTGCTGACATTCCTGTCGAGTGCCAACAGGAGCATGGCGCCGACCAGGGTTGTTGTTGCCAGTATGGGCAGATCGGTCCACTGGGCATCGGCCAGGCTGCCCGTCAACCATCGGGTAGCTGTCTGGATGTCCCATTGGCTGCTGCGAATCATCAGCCAGGAACCCAGAGCATTGAACCCTGCGGCCACTCCGATTCCGATCAGTATCAGCCGGGTCGGGTCGAACGAACCACGCCAGGCCAGGGCCATGACCAGGAGGGCTGTCAGGAGACCGCCCATGACCGCCAGGCAGGCCAGAGGCATGCCCGACAGGCCCAATACGACAATGCCGAAGATGGCGGCCATGTTGGCTCCGGCCGTGATGCCGATGATATCCGGGCTGGCCATCATGTTGCGCAGGAGATGCTGGAAACCAATCCCGGCCATACCGAATGCGATGCCGGCGACGCAGCCGATCAGCGTCCTGGACATACGGAGTTGGAGAATCACGAACCTGGTCCCCTCGTCCCCCTGCCCCAGGAGTGCTCCAATCAGGTCGTTCATGGAGTATGTGCGATGTCCCAGAGCCAGGTCGGACAGCGCGAGAGCAACCAGGAGTATCACAAGCAGCATGGTGACCGCCAGTGAGCGAACGGTATGGGTCCGTCGTATCCGTTGCAGGTCGGTCATCGCATCGTGCCTACGCGAATCATAGAGGGAACAAGCATCCATGCCTATACCTCCGCCGTTCTTCTGCGCCCGGCCAGAATCACGAATACGGGAGCCCCAATCAGTGCCGTGACGATGCCGACCTCCACATCGGATGGACGGGTGATCATCCTGCCCACCACGTCGGCGCCGACCACCAGGAGGGGTCCGATAAGGATGCTCAAGGCCATGATTCGCCTGTAGTCGGGTCCTATGAGCAGTCGTGCCACATGGGGGACCACCAGTCCGACGAAGCCAATCGGACCCGCCAGTGCCGTGCAGGAGGCGCAGAGGAGTATCGCCGCAAGCCAGGCCAGGCTGCGGACACGTCCGACGTGCATACCCAGTCCTTCGGCCATCTGATCACCCAGGGTCAAGGCGTTGATTCCGGGCGTCAGGCAGAAGGCGAGTATCAGTCCAAGAGCGAGAAGAGGCAGGACCGGCATCATGAGGTCGAACCGGGCGCCCGAGATTCCGCCCACCTGCCAGAAGCGATATGAGCTGATGACATTGACGCGCGGCAGAAGGATGGCGGAGGTAAGAGACCCCAGTACCGAACTGATCACGACACCGGCCAGGGTCAGCCGTAGCGGAGATGGACCGGATGGTCCCAGAGAGCCTATTCCCCAGACGACCAGTGCGGTCGTCGCACTGCCTAGCAGTCCCACCCAGACATACTGGGCCGGGGTCGATAGGGAGAAGAAGGCTATGGAGCAGACAATCGCCAGGGCCGCCCCCGTATTGAACCCCAGAATCGACGGGTCCGCCAGTGGATTGCGTGATATGCCCTGCATCAGGGTCCCGGCCACCCCGAGCCCGGCACCGACCAGGAGGCCGAGGACGGTGCGGGGGATTCTCAGGCGGATGGCCGAGACCGCGATGTCATCCGAGGAGGCGGACAGGGCGTGGAGGATGTCGGAAGGGCTGACGGAGCGGGAGCCGAAAACCAGGGACAGGGCGCAGACCATGACCAGGCAGACCGCCAGAATCAGACCGGACAGGACCACGGGCCCGTTTCCGTTGCGATGCATGGCTGTCCGCCGGGTGCCTGGGTGCGAAGTCACTCCCGACCGCATATATGCGCCACCTCCCCCTCTTTCATCCCCTTACCTGCGGCCTGATCAGACCTTGGCGGCAGCCTCGCCCAGAAGTTGCGCGTAGGTGTTGGTCGTCTTTTGGATGGACAGGGCCGAGGGGTCAAGGGCATTGGCCATCTCGCCGTCACTGTCGATGACCACGACGGATCCGCGCTCAACTGCGGGAATCTTGGAGAGGAGGGGGTCCTTGCGCATCGCTTCAAGCAGGTCCGGGGTGCCGTAGGTAACGATGATGTCGACATCCTTGTACCTGTCGGCATGCTCGGAGGAGATCTCCTTGTAGAAGTTCTTGGTGCTCTTGGAGTCCTCCTTGATGGACTCCGGAGTCTCCATACCGAGGTCGTTCAGGAACTGAGGCCGGGCGTCGGAGGTGGTGTAGACGCTGAACTTGGAGAGCTTGGAGGCATCGAAATACATCACTGCCGCGGTCTTGCCCTTGATGGCCGGTTGGGTCTCTCCGGCCTTTGAGATGCGCTTCTCCAGGTCGGCTATCAGCTGCTTGCCCTTTTCGGGTTCTCCGATGGCTTTGGCTGTGGACGTGATGACCTTGCGCCAGGGGTCGCCCCAGGCAACCTCTTGATAGGCGATTGTTGGCGCAATCTTGCTCAAGGTGTCATACTGCTTCTTGGTCATGCCGGAGAGCAGGCCGATGATCAGATCGGGTTTGGACGCGGCGATGGCCTCGACATCGATGCCGTCCGATTCGTCATGCAGCTTGGGCATATCCGCCTTGGCCACATGCATTTCATCCAGGGCATCCTTGGTCCAGGGCAGATACCCTCCATCCACGGTCTTGCCGAAGGAGTTCTTCTGGATGCTGACCGGCACGACCCCCAAGGCGATGAGGTTGTCGGGAGTGGCCCATCCGACGGTGGCGATGCGCTTGGGCTTGGCAGGTATCGAGGTGGTGCCGTAAACATGATCGATCTTGACGGGGAAGGAGCCCTGCCCTCCCGAAGCTTCTGAATGGCTGGACTGGCCTGCCTGCGGGCCCGATCCGCAGGCGCCCAGGAAGAAGAGGGCGCTTGCCAGCACCAGGATGACTGCGATAGCGCGCTTGAATCGAGCGAGGGAAAGGAGTGGTCGAATGTGCATGTGGTTCCTTTGATCGTGCTGTCGAATTGGCATGGTGCACCAGAGCCAGGTACCAGATGTAGCATCGGCGCGACGGGAAGAAAAGAGTTGATTTCCCTGGTTGCGTGTGTTAAACGGAGCATATGCCGACCATAGTGTCTTTGTGATCAAGGGCATGGGTAACCTAATGAATTCAGTGTTCTTTGCTGCTCAGTAGCTGATCTCCAACCACTACAGTGTGGCGTAGATAAGAGCCAATGGATCCCACGGAGGTTTCAAGTGAACATCATTGGAAAAGGTGCTCGACAGGGGGTGGATGATTCCCGGCGAGCACCGTCGTATATCAAGGTCTTTCAGGGAGGCTAGTACTTAATTTTGTCCGAGATCCATAAAACGCTCAAAGACGGATGCAAGCTTATCAATGTCTCTGCTCTGACAAGATTTTATCCTTGATGGAAAGGCTGTATGTGCTTGAATGACATACAAAGTAAACAACCATCCAGTTCCGCCTCTGCTGCTGTTCCTTCGCCCGAATATCCGACATCGTCATCACCCCATGTATCATTCTTCTTTGAATATTTTTTTGAAGATCAACTGTGTCATTATTTCATCGAGTTGTTTCGCTGTGCGCTCTGATTCAATCAGTGTTCCAAGTTCGATGTTTCCTTCTTGCCCGTGGTAGGACAGATTTGCCGATGTAATCAAAGTCTGTTTCATATCCGTAGAAATGACTTTGGCGTGCAAAGCTGCCATCTTATCTTCCTCATTGCTGTAGTCGTAGATTTTAAGGAAGTGACCCTTGTGCCGAAGCAATTTGTCTGCTTCTGGTTGTTCCGCGATGTTGTTAATGAAGAACTTGACGAAAATTCCTTTCAGGCTTTTGTCAATAATAGTGTCTGTAAGTTCCGAGAAATACGAGGAAAGCGCATATCCGGTAATCAGAATGTTTCTTTTCGCTCCTTCGATCAATGATCGGACAACGGTCATCGTCGGTTTTGCATGAATTCTGAACGACGGCGGTGCTGTCACGACAAGCGAGACCTTGTCAGTGCTTTCTGTGTTCAGAGCAGACTGGATTGTTTCAGCTATTTCCGTGCAATCTATAGGTGACAAGCTTGGATGTTGTCTGCGCAGGAGGTCTGTGGCATTGTCGGTACCATTGGCGGCATCTGCCCTTAGAGTGTTCAGAAGTATTTCTCTTTTTACATCTCCACCTGACACAACTCATTCACCAGCTCTCGAAAATATGAAGTCTCCTCCCTTTCCGAAAGGGGAACCACGAGTCCCCGGTCAAGCATGCGGTTACCATTCTCGCAAGCAGTTTCTGAAATCATGCAGCACGAATGGCATGTAGCTCCGTTTAAATTTTGTCCTGCTGGAAGCGTGTTCATGCACTCTGGATCGTTCGTGCATACCAAGGCTTCTTGGAATGCGTCCCGCATGAGGCTTGTCATCTGGTCTGCCGTACCGAGCTCCACAAGACCTCCTAGAGAACCTTCCTTGTCGGAACTTCCCGTGTAGAGCAGAACGCCTGCCATCTTATCGCCGAAGTAGATTCTTTCCCTGATTGCTGAAGAGGAGTAGCCCGACGACATGGCCATCTGCTTGATGAGAAGATGGGAAAAGGTATGCATGAGGACATAAACGGCATTGCGATTCGTTATTATCGTCCACCCCTTTGACTCACAGTATTTCCTATAGGAAACGGTATATTTTCCCGAAATTTCGTTGACTTCCGGTTCATCCAGCCACTTCGCAAGCGTTTGCCTGTTGAATTCGATGAAGATTCCTTCGCCGTTTACTTCCACAGCAGGAAGCCAGCGTTCATCCCTGCCTTTTGCTAGGTAGACGACATTCGGCTGTTCGTCCGCATCAGGATCGGGAGCATCAACTCGAGTGAAGCCAAGAAGGACCTGTACTTCACGCAGTCTTGTTATGCGAATGATCCGGTTGAAGTAGTGTTTGAAGTATTCGGGCAAAGCGTCTTCCTCTGCCTTGAAATGCTTCTTGTTAGACTGATAGGTAGGATCATCATGATGCGTTATGGCCTCATACTCCATCCGCTTGATTTCCGTGAACTCTTTGATATTATTCATGCGCCGCTCATAGGCTGCATTAAATTCCTCGCGTGAATAATCAGAAAAGTACTGTTCGTAAATCTGCTGAAGACCTTCTTCCTCGGTGCCTAGGAGTCTTACAGCCATCTTTTTTGCCTGTTCAATATCCCGAAGATGCTCGTCTATCAGGTTGTAAAGGGGGTTGATCCATGGCGGAATAGATATGGCACTTCTGGTCACAGCAAAGTACACGTTCGATGCGCCTCGTTGTGACGGGATGACTGGTTTCTCGCAATGTTCGTTTCCACTATGTGGTCGGAACGGGTGCATGCCGCAGCAAGACAGCCCCTCGAAGTTTCCGGCCTGCGTGGCCCCGCTCATGCTTCTGTGCATGCCGCAGGAGCACTTCACGCACATATCCGACAGCGTGGACGTATTTCCGGTGGAGTACATTCTCATTTTTCCTTCGCAATGAGTAACTCCGTGATGAACCCACCAGTTCCACGGGAAATCTGATATGTGCCCGTTTTCGCAGATTGTTATGAAACGGGCAGGATAAGCACGCCAGCCGCAGTCGGGGCAGCTAGCGCCATATCTCAGATATTTGTCAAGATCATTGTCGATACCCTCTCTTGCATCAAAAAGTCTCCCACATTTGATGTTGGAGCAAACATGCCAGTAAGGAAAAGTAACGACAGGTATGTCATGCGCGGAGGTAGTTCTCGGCATATAGAAGGCATCGACGTTCAGGTAGGATGCAAGCCGACCGTCTATTATCTTCTTTCCTTTGTCCCTCCAGTACGGGATATCAAGAATAGTCACAGAGTCTTTGACAGCATCTACAACTGATCCCGGTCCAAAAGTTGTAATGATCTGATTCGGGTGCAGTTCGCCAAGTTTGTTATTGTAGTATCCAGCCATATTAGTCCTCCGTGTAGTAGTACATATTTGCTGCGCTCTCCACATCGCGCATCGATCGTAAAGTAGGTTTTTCACTTTCGATATGAAGCTGTTCATATCCGTTCATAAGCCTGCTGTATTTTTCGGTTCCTAAAACGTAATAGCGAAGAGGCCTGTCATCCTGAGTTGCCTTTGACTTCCACCAATCGATGAATTGGTCAATTTCTTCATTCGTATCGGCTCTTGCTGATGGCTTGACGATCCTTATCCGGTCAAGAATCATCTTCTTCACAGCATTGATCTGATCCTGTGACAGAGAATTTATTGCCGCGGCATCCTTGTTGTCAGCCATTGCCGGGTATAGAAGTCTTATGGCGGAAATAACAAGTGCATGTAGAACACGATCACGTGCTCTTGCAGAGAACGGAGTGGCAGTTGTCCCTTCGACAAACCTGTAAAGCTGCGCATGGTAGCCAGTGAAGTTCTCGTAATGCGAAAGGTCCCGCGGACGGTATGCGTTATACAGCGTCACGACGAGTCCTGGGTAAGCACGCCCTATACGGCTTGTCGCTTGGATGTATTCGGAGTTCTGCTTTGGCTGGCCCGTAACGACCATAAGTCCAAGCCGGTCTACATCCATACCAGCTGCAATCATATTCGTTGCGAGGGCTGTGTCAATGCAATCCTTTGCGGTATAAAGCAGCTCAAGCTGGTTGAGTTTTTCTGGTATTTTCCATGACGACATTCGGGATGTTATCTCGTCATTCTTATTCAGAAAACGTCGTTTCTTGCAGTGGTAGCGTTTTTGAATTCGCTTGATTCTGTCAGGAATATCATCCTGCAGAAGTCGGACTGTGCCTCCAAGTTCTCTGATACTGTTGAAATATCCAATTAAGGTGTAGTAAGGATCAATGACGTCCTTGTACTTTTCTTGTAGGGAGAATGTGTAGGCTGCCTGCAGAATGATGGCATAAGTTCTCAGCAAGGCCGTCTTCATAGACTGCCCAGGAGCACAAATCCCGACATATTTCCGGAATGGATCTTCTTCGACCGGGATTTCACGTATAAAGAAGCTGTCGCCGATCTCGAAGCCATTCGGAGGAAATTGTTTCGTTGTATTTCTGGCGTACAAGCTTTTCGCCTGATTGTCTGCGTTTTTTATTGTTGCCGTGGAGACCACGTACTTTGGCTTGATTTCATCGTGTGTGCACATGTCTTCAATAATTGTTTCATAAGCACCATAGATAGTTCCAAGAGGCCCAGTGATTAGATGAAGCTCGTCCTGGATAATCAACTCGGGAGGAAGAAACGGTTTCACCGGCGTAATCTCTGCAGCAGGAAGACTAGCTGTCTTCCTGTGTTTCGGATGTTTTACACCAATCGCAATGTATCCATGGCGGCTGCACTTGCGGTCAACTCTTCCGAACAGAGCATTCGTGTTCACGTCCCACGGCAGCCTAGCGAACTTGTCGACTGTTGACAAGATGATAGTCGGACATTTTGCGTAGATTTCCTCGTCAACCAAATATACCGGAATCGAAATACGCTCTCCGGTCTTTGGATATTTATAGAACTTACAGTGCTTGTCCGAGCAATATATTTCTACGGATTTCTCTTCCGGCGAGATATAAAAATCGTCCTTTGTGAGAGGCATGCCACAGAGTGGGCAAGTAAGAAGCTGCTTGTAAAGTAGATTTTTCTGGCTTCGTGTCTCGTAAGATTCTACCGACTTTTCTTTCAAGTCTTCGAACTTGTTTGGAGTCACTCCACCTCCGACCCAGAAACCGATGCTGATTGGCTCCGATCCGTAACGGGGATAGCTTTTCTGTCTGACAAGCTCTGCGGCGACAACCATCCTTGTGATACGGTCGCGCTGCTGGGTCGTTAGCAGTCTGAGCGTGTAGCGCAAAATGATGGTCACGCCGCCGTCATGATTGTATTTGTCAGCATCAGAAGCTCTCAGACGCCTGTTGGCGATAGTGAAAGCCATGAGTCCGAGATAGGCCTCCGTCTTTCCGCCGCCGGTCGGGAAGTAGAGCAGGTCGACGATTTCCCGCTCAGGATCTTCCGGATGCACGATGCCCCTGAGATTCATCAGGATAAAGGCAATCTGGAACGGTCTCCAGGCGAACTCGTTCTTCGGGTTATTTGGATCGAGAAACTCTTCGAAATTGCATTCGATGCCTTTTCTATGCTTCTTCGCGTAGTTCTTGATGCTGTTCTGCATGAAAATCACGCTGTTCATGAAGCTGAACGCTTCAAAGGAGACCTCGTCAGTCTCAATGATCTGGATGCCGTCCCGGATTCTGCGCAGTGCATCCCGGCAGTGGTCGATGACGAGATTCCCAACCTGCCCTTGGAATTCCTGATCATTCATCCTTGGGCTGCTTTCCAGCGTTTCTTTAATCCAATTCTCGTATGAGTCGGCAAGCGTGTTCAGCTTGTGTAGAGTATCCGCCTTTTTACCCTTGGCCGCCATCTGCCAAGTCGAAAAATATTCAGATGAGAAGCCCTTGAGTGCAGCACTGACACCGGGATACTCATATTCTGGAATGAATGCAGATTCAACATAATTAGTTCGGCCGTTTTCAGTATTTCCCCATACGGCCGCGCAGCCTCTACCGCGTCCCATGATTGGTCGCTGTTCGAAGTAGAACTCATCAGTCGCAAGAACATTCCTGCAGATATGTTCGGCGATAAACACCGCCGAACCGTCCTCCGCATGAGCTTTGACTCCTACTTGGAACATCAGTCCCTCGATGTCGTTAGACGGATTGCTCCTCTTGTTCACAACATAGGCAGTAATGAGAGAATACCCGTCCTTCAGCAGAATGCGCGACACATGGACATGTACATTTGAATCTTGAACAAGCGGGTAGTCCTTTGTGCGGCCGAAGTCACTGAACTTTACTTGGACGGTTTCCTCCTCTGGAATCCTCTTGTAAACCGTGTGGCTGTGTTCCTTTCCATCCTTGTCGACGTTCTTTTCTGTTGATTTTGTATAGTCTCCCCACGTCACATCCAGACAGATGCAGTCGAGACTGCTTTCCACGTAGAAGCTGATGCCAATGGATGATGGCAGCTCGAATTTCGTGGTGGATATCGGCTCGTTGTCGTCACCCTTACCGGCAGTAAAGTCCTCGCCTTTGTCGTGATCAATGTCAGCTTCGATTTCCTGCTCGTTCTCGTCTGGCGCATTCTCATCACGTTGCGGTTCGAGCTTGCCGACAAGGTATGCGTAGCGCGGATTCTCATCCAGCTTTTCCTTCGAAGAACTTGGGCCGATCAGGTCAGTTCGGATTGCGTCTATGATTTTCTGCCGTACTTCGGCGTACTTGAATCTGTCAGCCATTAGTCCTCCTTTACGGAATGTGCTGTTCCGAGGGTGTATTTGCTGGTGTTCCCGGGATGAATATTGTCAGTGAAGATCGGCTGGTATTCCCATGTGGTTTGGTCCTGATTGGCTGTCGCTGCGAAGTGGCGCCACTGGACGCCTTCACACGCCTTGGAAGAAGTCTTCTTGTTATTAACTTCGTTGATTGCTCTGGCTTCGACCGTGTATTTCCCGGTCGTGGTTGCCAGGAGAAAGCTAGGGCTGTGCCATTGAGAAACTTTCCAGAACAAGCTGAGTTGATTCAACGGTGGCTTGATCAAGCCGAACACGTCCGGATCTTCCTCAAGGATGATGGAGAACAATCTCTCCGTTCTGGGTTTGCAATGGGTGTTGGAATAAAAAGGCGCGTAATTGTGACCAAGCGAGAATTGTTTAGAATCGTTGTTGCTGTTATTGATCGATCTCCAAGTAACAGTAACCACGAAACACGTTCTTGCAAAGATCTCATCCATAAGAACCCTTAGGTTAGAAGACCTCGTTATCGTCCAAGGCAATCCAGATGCTTCCATCGTCTGCTAGCAATTTATGCAATAGAGCGAGACAATCTTCCATCATAAATAACCAAATAATATGATACATCATCATCGTATTGTTTGAATACGTAACCTCGTCGTATGGTGGATCAATAAAAAAATTTAACCGCCCAGCATGTTCCTGCTGCCCGGGTCGTCGTTTGTGTTCTCCGGATTTTACAAAAGAATGCATGGCTCGACAAGTTTCTTCTCATCGTATTTGCCGATTCTATCAGCTCGAATCTTCATCTTTCCTGCATGCCTGCATCTCCTAAAACTTCAGTATGATGCTGATCAGAAGAATGGGATTGTCGATTTCAAGGTTCTTGTTGAAATTGGCTATTTCCCGTTTACCCTCGGCTCTGAACTGGCTGTCTCGTTCATAGAACGAAGTGTCGAACTCCTCGAGCCTCTTCTCCTTCTGCCTTGCCTTTTCTCTGATGTCTATTTTTTCGTAGAAATTGTTTGAGGCTCGCTCTTCATCGTGGAGAGCCTCGACTTCCCTACTCATTTTCTGGTACTCCATAACGAGCTGTTCACTCTGGATGCGAATCCAGTTTTCGATTTTGCATCTGTTGTGTTCCCGCACGGGTTCCGTCTGCTCTTCGAGCCTATTCAGCATCTCAGAAACGAGATTCTCGTGTGCGCTCTGGAGTATTTCGTTTTCCTGGTCGGTCGGTTTGAAAAAATGGATGGCAGAATCGTTAATCTTCTGCAGTTCCGGCATGAGATCATCCTCATCAAAGTCAACGTATTTCCCATCGTGGTCACACAGGAGCAGCGCTGGGAACAGGATGTCGGTGTTATTGCACATCGCGCCGAGAAACAGGTAGCCGTGCACACCGAAAGTTTGTTGGCCCCAGCCGTCGACCTTCCAATACTGAGTGTCCTTGAATACCTTGGGCTTGGGAACCTTGCTCCAGTAATCGACTTCCTGAAGATAATGGTCTATTTTCTTCTTCGTTCCTTCGAGCGCCTGCTTCTTTGCGCCGCTGCTTTCCGTGATCAGGATGTCGCGGAGCTTGCGCACCTTTTTGCTGCGGTTCACGTTCAACTTCTTGTCAAGCTTATCGAACGCTTTATTGAATTCGGCTGTCGTATTGCAACGCTGGTAGATATCCAGCACTGTTTTCTCGAAGCTCGTGCCGGATTCCAATGTACCGAGCGCAATGTCAGAGGCACCGAACACACCTTCGAACAGTTCAAACTTTTTTGACAATATCTCGTAGACGCGCCTATCTGCCTCGTTCTGTGTGTTTAGCAGGTTGATGGCGACAACGTCGTTCTGTTGTCCGTAGCGGTGGCAGCGACCGATCCGCTGCTCGATCTTCATCGGGTTCCAAGGCAGATCGTAGTTGATGACCGTATTGCAGAACTGCAAGTTCAGACCTTCGGAACCGGCATCGGTGCTAATCAGTATCTTTGCGTTCTCTTTGAAATAATCAACAATGGCGTGCTTATATTCGACGCTCCGTCCATAGTTTGTGTTTCCGGAGTTCTTCACCTGCCACGCCCGGTAGATTTTCCGAGTCATGGCATCGTCGAAATCGCCGTTGAACTGGAGGATATCCTCCCCGCTGTACCCAGATCTGCACAGCTCAGCAGCGATGTATTTCTGTGTCCGCTTTGAATCCGTGAACACAACAGCCTTTTGTGCTATGCCATGAGCCCTCTGATACGAGAAACCAATCTTAAGTGCCTGTTTCAGAGCGGTGACTTTGGAATTCGTCTTAATACGCTTCGCCATATTGATGATTGCATTGACCTCGTCCATTTCATTCTGAATGCATGCCTTCTGCGCGGCGGTGTCTTCATCTTCAACTTCTTCAAAGCCGGATTCATCGATCTCGTCCTCGACAAAGCTCCAGAAGAGGTCGAAGCCATCCTGCGCGTCAGCTGACTTCGTACCCTCATACAGCTTTTGGAGTCGCTTCTTTAGTACCTCGAATGTCTCGACCAAGGCGAAGCTGGATGAAGCCATGAGTTTACGAATGACAAGGATGACCAGCCCGCGATTGGAGGCCGGTATGGAATACAGGTTATCCTTCTTGAGAAACTGATTGACCTGTTCATACAGCTTGATCTCGTCTTGTGACAGTTCGAAATCCACGGTCTTGCAGATTCTCTTTGCAAAGTGCATATAGTCTGCAACGTCTTTTCGAAGAGTTCTGTATACCACTGGCGCAAGTTTGCGCTTGAGGTCGTCGTAATTCTTGTTCTTTATGTACCGCTGCCGGAACACCTGCTCTGGGCCGAAGATTTTCGGATCAATGAAGGAGATCAGCCCATACAGATCCAAGAGCGAGTTCTGCAGCGGAGTCGCGGTCAAAAGAATCTTTGGAATTCCGGCAGAAAGCTTATATAGTCTCTTCGCGCGCTTCGTGCCGTTCAAGTTACGCAAATTGTGCGCCTCGTCAATAATAAGGAAATCCCATTTCACATCAGGGAACCGCTTCATCAATTTCGATGAGTAGTCGTAGGAGGTAATCACGATCTGAATGCTCTGCTTGTCAGTGAGCTTCTCGTGCCAGTCCTCCGCGTCATGTTCTAACGTAAGCCTGTCCAGAATCACGGACTTCAGATCGAATTTGTCATTAAGTTCCAGCTCCCATTGCTTGCGGAGGGGAGCGGGGAGCACTATCAGAATCTTTTTCGCTCCGGATTCCAGCATGTACCGCAGAACGAGTCCCGCTTCGATTGTCTTTCCGAGTCCAACCTCGTCGGCAAGCACCATGCCGCCCGTCTTCATTGCATCGATGGCAGCGCAGAAGGCGTTGACTTGGTGAGGGTTCGGATCAATATGGGACTCATTCGCAAGGAGAAAATGGAAAGGTGATTTTTCCAGTTCCATGCGCTTGAACCTGCCGTACTGCTCGAGGATCAGGTTTCCGTTTTCACTGCTGTCCACTAGTGCCCTCCCCCTGAAGCTGTGCGAAAATGCCCTCTGCGATGCCTCTTGCCATCAAAGGAGGCACGGCGTTGCCGATTTGCACAAACTGCGATGTGCGCGGCCCCTCGAAGTAATAGCTGTCAGGGAATGACTGTATACGTGCCGCTTCCCGTACGGTGATGGACCGATGCTGATCAATATCCGGGTGAATGAAGTAGTGGCCGTCCTTGGAAAGGTGCGCCAGTATCGTGTGGCAGAAGTGCTCGTCTCCCTCGACGATCTTGAAGCGGTCGATGAAGGAGCGCCGGTTCCTATGCGTCTTCAGTTCCTCGGGCAGGTCGTTGTAGTTGAGACGCTTATGCCCGTCGTTCCACAGCTCTATGACCCTCTTGTATATCCTTATGTCACGCTCGATATTCGGTCGGCAGTTCTGCAGGGTCAGGATGTCGTCTTTCGTGCGGATGCGGGTCTCAGTCACGTATCTGCTCGGCATTTTCTTCGAGTAGGTGTTATTGCTTTCGCCGGGATGGAGTTTCGGAAGGTCCGTGAACAGGTCGTTCACCACGGCATCCGACTTTTTCCTCACAAAGTCCGGGTATGCCAGGCCGCTGTTCTTGAGCCAACCGACGATGATCATTCTCCGCCTGTTCTGCAGGACGCCGAAGTTCTGTGCGTTCTGCTCTCGGCATTCGATCTCGTATCCGACGCGCTTGAGGTACTTTTGCAGGTTCTTCCAGATGGTGCCGCCCTGGGCTGTCTCGATGCCGGTCACGTTCTCGAATACGAACATGCGCGGCTGATATTTCTTAAGGAATCGTCCATACAGCTTATACAGGTAGTTGCGCGGATCGTCCTCCATCGGGGTCCCCATGTGGCTGCTCTGTGCTCTGCCGACGATAGAGTAAGCTTGGCATGGCGGACCGCCAACAATCACGTCTATATTCTCGATACCGCGCATCTTTATGACACTGTCTATGGTCTTGAAGACGGAGGGAAGTGTCTCGTTCGACAATGTCTGGTTGATAACAGTCTTTGTCACGGTTGCAGGGATCTGCTTCATGAACTCGTTACGGTTGATTTTCTTGGATAGATATTTTTTGTAAAGAGCGAGATTACCAGTGTTCTTCAGATAGTAATACGCACTGCGGGTTTCAAGCGTCTTTGCGGCGTACTTGTCCATCTCGACATGCGCAATCGGCTTGAAACCAGCCTGAAGGAATCCTTCGGACAGGCCTCCAGCCCCCGCGAAGAGATCTATGAAAGTGCAGTTACTCTGCTTATCCGCCCGTGGCATGCATTTTCCTTACAATCTTTGTTTCAATTACCGTACGGTATGGACAGGACGTGTACGTTCAAATGAGACTGTCGGTCATGCTTCTTCCTGCATCGCGTCTTGTCCCGAGGAAATCCTCCTTTTCTCACATCTTATTAACACGGATATTGCCGACCAGGGCAGTTCTGGCCAGCAGTTCCTAGACCGCTTGGGGCGTAAAGAGCTCAGCGCCGGATTTGTCTGTCCGAGAAGAGTACACGTCCGTTGGAAATTCATAAGCATCACCGGAGGTGTCTATCTGAGTATTGTCATCTGACCCAAGCTGGATGCCACCAACAGCGCGTAGCAGTCTATGGAGGTTCTTGTTGCGGTTGACCAGGGTCGGGCCGAGTTTGTTGCAGTTGACGCCCATGTCGTCAAAATGTCCTTGAAGTTATCTTCACGAGCTGTTCCAAGACTGATCTATCAGTATTTTTGAATATTCTCTCCAGTGGATCGTTCAGAATTTCGGCCAGGTAGCATTAGTCTGTATCTTGGCAAACAAGCCAAAAGGAAGAATGGGAAACTCTTTTTTGCCGCCTTGTTACTGCCCGAGTTCGCCTGCTTGTCTGGCAGCTGTGCATAGTCAAAAAAGCTATTGCATGCTACTTGTTCGGCTGTATTAAATAGTCGCTCAGATTTTCTGATATAGACTAGTAGAAGAGCAGTCTAGGAATGTAGGACTTGAAACCAAGGCCGTCCATAAAAGATCGTAACTTGTTGGCTATTCTTAAGATGGTCTTGCGCAGTTCTGCTCCGTTGACTCTCCTTGGTATTTGGCATTCTTTGTACTCTAGGTGCGCCCGTATGTACGGTATTCGATAGATCATGAAGCTATCGGTCAGACCGTACTTATTAACAGCCTCAGTATTTGTTTATTGATCTCGACAGAGAATGATCAAATCAATCAGTCTGGTAAAGCCGACAGGAATAGCATGGTTGCCTTGACTTAGTGTCGGCGTGAGAATCCGTTTCGACTCCTTTATCTTTCTTTATTTTCGGTCTTTAGTCTGGCTCCTGCCACAAGGAAACGAATAGGAGCTGACCATGCGTTACATATTGAGGACCGAGGGGCTGACCAAGGTCTTCGGCCACAGACAGCGGGCCGTCGACCAAGTGTCCCTGCATGTTCCTGAGGGCGGAGTTTACGGGCTCCTGGGTCCAAATGGGGCTGGCAAATCCACTACTTTGAAGATGGTCACAGGCATGTTGCATCCCACTGGCGGATCCATGATTCTGGATGGGCACCCCTGGTCGCGCCGGGACCTCTACGACATCGGCGCCCTGATCGAGCAGCCGCCCGTCTACCCCAACCTGACGGCCCGCCAGAACCTCAAGGTGCGCACAACCCTGTTTGGCCTGCCCGATGAGCGGATCGACCAGGCGCTCTCCATTGCCGGACTGAGCGATACGGGCTCCAAGAAGGCTGGACAGTTTTCCCTGGGCATGAAGCAGCGCCTGGGGATAGCCAACGCCATCCTGACCAGACCCCGTCTGCTGATACTGGACGAGCCCACCAACGGGCTGGATCCGCTGGGGATCGAGGAGCTGAGGGGGATGATCCGCAGCTTCCCGCAGCAGGGGATGAGCGTGATCGTCTCCAGCCATATCCTCTCCGAGGTGTCAATCCTGGCGGATCATATCGGCATCATCGCCGACGGTCGCCTGGCCTACGAGAATGAACTGCACGCCGGAGAGGACCTGGAGGGGCTGTTCATGGACGTGCTCAGGAGGTCGCGATGAACGAGCGGAATGCCAACGAACTCGTCCAGCAGAATACGACTACTTCAGACAACCGAGTTGTGACAAAGGCTAGAACGCGGGGAGGAGGCATCTCCTTTGGCAGGGTTCTGGCGGCGGAGATCATGAAGGGCAGGTCGGCCGCGCCCAGGCGGATGGCCCTGGCTTTCCCCCTGGTGCTCATTGTCATCGTGGCTTGCTTCGCGTTCGGGCTGCATGTCTGGATGCCCTCCTGGATCAACTACTGGTATGTCCTGCTCCTCCCAGCCATGACTGCCCTGATAAGCGTCGCCGTGGCCAACATCGACGGAAAGCAACAATGGAGGACCACCCTGTCCCTGCCCGCAGCGCCCGTTCTGGTCTGGTGGGCCAAGATCGTCTACTGCCTGCTTCTAGTCGGCCTTGCTACCTTGCTGGCTCTGGGTCTTTCGGCAGTCATGGTCGCCGTCTCCAGGGTCCAGGGCCCCTCCATAGTTGATTTCGCAGTCAGCGCCCTAATGCTGGTCCTGGCCTGCTCCTGGATGATACCGGCGGGACTTGCCCTGACCGCCCGGTTCGGCGTTCTGATCGGGTTCGGCCTGCCTTACATGGCGGACCTGCTGGTCTCAATCATCTTCTGGGGAAACCAACGGCTATGGCCCTTCCTGCCGCCCGCCGCCATGATCAACCTGCCGGTGCCCTTCATGAAGGTCATGCCTGATGGTGTGCCTCTGGAGACCGAGGACAACAGTCCCATCAAGGCTGCCTTGTCTGTCTTCGGCGGACAGAGCCTGACGGCCTTGGTGGCCTGTCTGGTCTGGTTCCTGCTCCTGTCCGTCCTGACGGGAATCTGGTTCTCGCGGAAGGAGACCAACTGACATGACTGGGATGACAGTCGGCCGGGTCGTGGCCTCGGAAATCGTGCGTTTGCACGGATCTGTACTTATCGCCATCCATGTCGTCTGCGGGTTGGCGGCCGGACTCGTCTGCGGTGCCTACTTCGCCGCAGCCCCCTATGATCCCGGGCTGGAGACCGATGCCTTCTTTCAGGTCCTGGGCGCCTTCATGCCCCTGATGGCCGCCATCGTTGTTGCCATGAACATCGAAACCGAGCGTGAGGCCGGCGACATGGCCAACCTTCTGGGGATTCCCAGCCGCCGACTGGGTCTGGCAGCCAAGGTCCTGGTGCTCTGGCTTCTGGGTCTGCTGGCCCTGGCCCTGGCGGCTCTGGCATACTGCCTGCCCATGGCTCTGGCCGGCGGATCGGGCGCACCAATCTCGGCCGTTGCGCTCGCTACTTTGGGCATGGCCGGTGGTTCCCTCTGCCTCTACCTTTTCGACATCGCCCTGGCTCTACGCTTCGGCCGGAATGCGACCATCGCCATCGGGGTCCTCGGCACAGGGATATCCATCAGTTCCCTTGGCGGCCTCTTCAATGGCTTATACGGCCGTACTTTATCCGGTGTCGAGAGCACGCCCGGGATCAGCCAGTGGATACCCTTCACCTGGCCTACCAGGTTCGGCTCCTTGGGAATCGAGCAGGCCCTGGCCTTGACCATGCCGGGAGGGGAGGGCCTGCGTGCTTCAATCGGCGTGACGGCTGTGGATAATCTGGTTCCCTGTCTGGTCCTCACCCTGACCCTGGGCCTGGCCCTCCTGCTCTGGATCGGCAGGTTCGAGGACCGGCGCAAGGTCAGTGATTAGACTGGATTACAGGGCATCCGGTCTGTGAGAAATCCGTCCTGCAAGAAAATCGTCCTGCAGGAAATCAGGCTTACAAGAATCCTGGCCCGCAAGGTGTTCATTCTCAAACGCTGCTGGGCCGGGTCGCTAAGCGCAGAAAAGGAGCCAATCGTGGCTGATGTGCACGCCGGAGGTTCCCCCGGGGACGATCGGCATCGGGCCTCCATCCTGGTGGTGGATGACGATCCAAGGATCACCACCCTGCTGATGGCCGCTCTGTCCAAGGACGGCTATGCCGTGACTGCGGTCAACGATTCCCGGGAGGTCGTGAGGATGGACCTGTCCTCGGTCGACCTGATCCTCTGCGATGTCATGATGCCTCACTTGGACGGCTTCGCTCTGTTGACCTCCATCAGGGAACGGGTGTCCTGCCCGATTATCTTCCTGACGGCCAAGACCGACGAGGACAGCGCGGTCCTGGCCTATGGCCTGGGGGCTGACGATTACATACGCAAGCCTTTCGGCATTGCCGAGCTCCGAGCCAAGGTCAGGGCGAGGCTGTCCCAGGGCAGTCGGCGTGGGCGTCCGCTCCTGCGTTTCGGCTCCTTGGACATGGATCTTCAGGCGCGGCAGATCAGGGTGGACGGGCGCAACGCCAATCTGACGGATGCGGAATACCGCATATGCGCACTGCTGGCCGAACATCCAGGGCGGGCCTACGCGCCCATGCAGATATGGGAGGCCTGCTTGGCCGCTGAGGATGACCCGGCCGCTGAGGATACGGACAGCGATGCCACGGCTGCGGTCAGAGTCCATCTGAGCAATGCCCGGCGCAAGCTCAAGGCCCTGGGGGTGGACCCCATCAGGACCATCTGGTCGGTGGGTTACCAATGGGCGGCCTGACCGACGGCGTGCCCGAAGCGCCGGGGGAGCAGAACCCCGACGGCAAGGGCCGGCCAAGCCGCAAGGGAATGCCCATCGTTCTGCTGATCATCAGATACTTTCTCTACGTGCTGCTGATTCTGGCTCTGCTGTTCGCCGGTATGTATATGGTCTGGATAAACCTGGGGACCAGGGGTGACTTCTTCTGGGCCAACTATGGCGAACAGCATCTGGAGGAGGTGGGGCACTCCATCGGCCGTTCGACTGCTATTGACGAATCCATGATTCCCGCTGCTTACTGGTACCGAACCTATGACCATCAGGTGCATCCCACGGGGGGAGATATGAAGGGCGGCATGGCCAGCGAAGCCGACCAGCTGGCGGCCGACCACTGGGAGCACAGGGCATCCATGCCATCGGAAGAGCGGGAGAAGAAGACGGGACGGCCTCTCGCCACTCGTGCAAGGCCGAATGCGACCTACCTCGTCTATGCCACAGCCGATGGGCGGCCATGCGTCCTGGCCTATCGGATCCAGCCGCAGTGGGTATCGAGGCAGGCCCGGGACCGCTATCCCAATCCCCAGAATCTTCTGCTGGTGTCTTGCGGGGCGGTCCTGCTGATCACCCTCCTGCTGATCGGGTTGCGGGCGGCCCATGTCATATCGTCCAAGCTCAAGGTTTTCAACCAGGTGGCTGACGACATAGGGCGGCAGGATCTTGACGCATCCCTGCCCCGCAGCAACGTGCTGGAGATCAACCGGGTGCTGGGGTCCTTCGATAGGATGCGCGTCACGTTGAGGGAATCCCTGGAGAAGACTTGGACGGCCCAGGAGTCCCAGCGTCGGCAGGTGGCGGCCCTGGCTCACGACTTGAAGACACCGCTGACCATCATGCGAGGCAACGCCGACCTGCTGGGGGAGACCGGGCTCAGCCAGGAGCAGCAGTCCTACCTGGACTCCATCGAGGACGCCATCCGCGAGATGGCCGACTATGCCCAGGCCATCAGCCGGGGTTCCGTGGGCACCGCTTCAGAGCGATCCGGGGTTACGACAGTTGCCTTGAGAGATATGGTCGACAACCAGGCCCAGGGGTACCTCAATGCTCGGGGTCTGCGACTCGAGAGGGATGACCGCCTGGGTTCCGATGCCGGACAGGTTTCCGGTAATGATGCTGACCTTGCCAGGGCGATCATGAATATCGTCGCCAACGCGGCTGACTATTCTCCGGACCATGGTCTGGTGACGCTGACATGGAAGCTAGAGGATGGCCAGGCGGGCGGGCGCGATTTGGTGGTGACCGTGCGTGACCAGGGTCCAGGATTCAGCAGCCGGGCTCTAGCCCATGCCACGGAATGGCTCTATCAGGCCGATAGCAGTCGGCACGGCTCCGGCGGCCACCATGGCATCGGCCTGGCTGCAGCGCGGTCGACCGTCGAGAGCGCAGGAGGCCGCCTGACCCTGGGGAATGCAACCGATGGCGGTGGCGCAGTGGTCAGTGTATCTTTGCCATTGCAGTGACTGGGGCAGGGTGAATATCGGTCACTACAAACTCCGTGTCCGGTTAAGAATTGCACATTGATAAAGATCCGGAAATAGTGTTGATCATGGGCCGATAATTATAAAAACACCAATTTTTTAGTAATCATTTTAGTAATTGATTACTAAAGTTTGCCTTTCTTTAGTAAATCTGTATGATAAAGATCACAGAGATTATCAATTTATAGGGGCCTGCATGCAACAATCAGATGACGCTGAACAGAGCGATCTGTCGCTGGAGGAGGTTGTGCGTTCGATTCAGCGCAAGGGTTGCGAAGGCCAATCGATAGAAGTCAAAGCCGCCAACCAGGGGACTCCGAAGGTGTATGACTCGCTGTCGTCGTTTTCCAACCAAAACGAGGGCGGCATCATCGTATTCGGGCTGGATGAAAGCCTTGGATTCGAGGTTGTCGGCGTCCATGACGCGCAGGAGCTGGAAAAGGCGGTAACGGCACAGGGCAAAGAGATGTATCCCGAGGTCAGACCGGTCTATAGCGAAAGCTTGATTGACGGCAAGACCGTGGTGTCGGCTTACATCAACGGCAAACCCATGGGCGAGAGGCCTGTCTACCGTAAGACAGCAGGTATCAGCGCAGGCAGCTACACCCGGATCGGGGATGCCGATGCCCGCATGACGCCTACGCAGCTGTATGAGATCGAGACTTTCAAGGACGGTCGGCGCGACGATGTATCGGTAGACCCTCAGGCCGATTCCGATATGTTGAACCCAGGAAAACGTCATGATTTCATTAATCGCGCACAGCGGGAACGCCCGCTCCTGGCCAGAAGGAATGAGGACGAGATCCTGGAGCTATCAGGTGTCTGCCGTCGTGGATCTCCCACTCTTGCAGGTCTGATGACCCTTGGCGAATATCCGCAGCAGGTGTATCCGAACCTCTGCATTACCGCTGTGGTTGTGCCGGGAGCCAAGGCCGGAACTGGTCTTGGGGGAGAGCGGTTCCTTGACAATCAGCGCTTTGAAGGGACCATCGACCGCATGCTTGAGGATGCCATGGCCTTCGTGCGGCGTAACAGCAGAACCAGAACGGTGATCAGGGATGGGGTGCGCACTGATATTCCCGAGTATCCTGAAACCGCAGTCAGGGAAATCCTGACCAACGCATTGATGCATCGTGACTATGGCCCATACTGCAACGGAACGCCGGTCAGATTGACGCTCTTTGCCGATCGTCTTGAATGCTGGAATCCTGGTGGTGTATACGGCGGTCAGAGCATCAACGACTTGGGCTTTGCCAACAGTCAGACCAGGAACCCTACTCTGGTCAGTCTGCTGGAGATTGAGGGGATTGCGGAGAATCGGCACTCAGGGATTCCGGCTATCCGTGAGGAGGCCAAACAGTATGGATATAAGCCTGTAGAGTTTCAGGATCGGCAGGCTTCCTTCACTGTGCGCTTCTACTCTGTGCCGGAGCGTGCTGGTGCGGCGGAAGCAAACGTTCCTTGGTACGGAACCGCAGAATCTGATTCGGCGAAACGCGTCCAAGTCCATGCGCTTGGTGGTTCCGATGCCTCGGGAGCAGCAAAGACGGGCAATGGAATATGCGACAGGATTCTCGGTTTTTGTAAGGAACCCCGTTCACTCGAGGATATCGCGCATGCGCTTGGGCTGGGCAAGTACTATGTCCGCAGGCGGTATATCGAGCCACTGCTCGAAGAAGACGCGCTCTCCATGACGCTTCCCGATAAGCCCCGGAGCAAGTACCAGCGATATGTGGCCAGTGATGCCTCAGCCGAGATGTCTTTGTAAAAGAAGCCGTGAATGGCATTACCGTAAGAGCAGGTATTGCCGGGTGGTCAAGATGAAGCATGGTTATAGCATGCTGATTGTTTTCTCAGTGCGAGTACGCTGACCTGCTTGAATCCCGCTCTACCAGGGTCGGCTCAATCAACACGGAGCAGTGCACATGCCGGGAGTTGCTGAACTCGCCCATCAAAAGGGTAGCGGCCTTGCGGCCCATGTCGTACTGATAAGGGGACCTTGGGATAGCTGTCCGTGCGGGCGCCTTCGGTACTGTCGGCTTTGATGTCGTCGGGTACGCGATATCTGCGCTTTTCTCCTGAATGGGATTGACAATTCCCGCACGGAGAGCGTCGTTGCTGGTGGAAGCTGGCTGATCTCACGCTGTCTGCAGGATACTATGCAGCGGTCACATATGGACTGGTTTCCGAAGGAGTGGGAGAGAAGCGAAGGCAGTGTGTTGGCAGCCGGCTCCCCGCAAATATCTGGTCGACATTTGCCCTACAACGAGATGTTCTCCAGGACGCGGCAGTTTCGGTTGTGCTGCTGAGCTCGACATGATCCACCAGCACTATGGGTAACTTGACCGAGGCCGCACACTCCAGGTCGGAGGAGCAGTCTATTACGATATAGACACCAAGAGAGCGAAGGAAGTTGAGCAGACTGGTCTGTCGCTCTGAATCAGAATAGGCATTGGTGCCGATCAGCTGCATATTTTTGTCTTTGTGGATTTCCTGAGCCCCCTCGAATACGGATGTGCACAAGGAATGCTCAATATTGGTCATGGTGATGGGGATGGCTGATTGTTTGGTAAGAGTTGTGGCTCGACTCGCTGGGCAAGGATCGGCATATTCGGGATGAATCCTGGGATCTGGTGAGAAGATGGACAGAAGAAGTGCGGCTGGAGGTGTCCTGCATGATTCTGTGCAGGCTAGTGGAATCGGTTTGTGGCAGGCGATGGCCTAGCTTGGAAGGATCATATATTAGATCTTTCCAATTTCAATATATTCATGATTCTAAAACTGTGTTAATGATCTACTGAACTTTTCGGCTGTTCGAACTTGATTGATGACTTCAGGCTCTGGTTAGAACCTAATCAATTAATCCTGCTTCTTGTCTGTCTAGCCAGAGTCGTTAGCTCGATGCTCTGTCGTCGCCTTGTTAGATACTTGTAAAATCGATTTTACAATGATGATCAAGCGTGGTTGCTGACTGTACTCGGAGGAATAATGGAAAACACGGTTCAACTTATTGCCTATGCGGATCGCTTTGGCGATGGAACTTTGGCATCACTGACCGAAATGTTGCGGACCAGGTTTGCCGGAGTTTATTGTGGTGTTCATATTCTGCCATTTTTTACTCCTTATGACGGGGCAGATGCTGGCTTTGATCCGATTGACCATACAAAGGTAGACCCACGTCTCGGCTCTTGGGATGATGTCACGGAGCTTAGCCGTACTCATGGAATCATGGTGGATACCATTGTCAACCACATGTCTTGGGAATCAGAGCAATTCCAGGATGTTATGCGCCGCGGTGAAGACAGCCCTTTCCATGATATGTTCCTGACTATGTCATCAGTCTTCCCTGATGGTGCATCTGAAGAAGATCTATCAGGGATATATCGTCCTCGTCCTGGCCTGCCCTTTTCCCAATACTCTTGGGCAGAGAAGACGAGACTGGTTTGGACGACCTTTACACCTCAGCAGGTAGACATTGACACTGACAGCAAGCAGGGATGGAGCTACATCCTGTCGATTCTTGACAGACTTGCAGAAAGTCGAGTGCGATATATCCGACTGGATGCTGTTGGTTATGGCGCCAAACAAGCCGGAACTAGCTGTTTCATGATCACCAAAACATTCCGTCTGATTGAATCTATCAAACAAGAGGCGGAAAAGCGCGGTCTTGAAACTCTGATAGAGGTCCATTCCTATTACAAAAAACAGATAGAGATAGCTTCTAAAGTCGACCGAGTCTATGATTTTGCATTGCCTGCCCTTCTTCTCCATTCGCTCTATAGCGGAGATTTGCAGGCACTGGCGCATTGGATAAGTGTGCGGCCCAGCAACTCTATCAATGTTCTGGATACGCACGACGGCATTGGGGTTATAGATATCGGTTCCGATCAGACGGATAGAAGTTTAAAGGGTCTAGTTAACGATGCGGCAGTGGATGCCTTAGTGCGCACTATTCATCAGAAAACTGCGGGTCAGTCTCAGGCGGCTACTGGAGCGGCTGCCAGCAATCTGGATCTTTATCAGATCAATTCAACTTACTACTCAGCTTTAGGTTGTGATGATCATCTTTATCTAGCGGCTCGGGCTGTTCAATTCTTCCTGCCAGGGGTTCCTCAGGTTTACTACGTCGGTGCTCTGGCAGGGGAGAATGATATGGAGCTTCTCAAGCGGACTGGCAATGGGAGAGATATTAATCGGCATGCATATTCAGTAGTGGAAATCGACCAGGCTCTTCGGCGCCCCGTGGTCAGGGCTCTCAATGCTCTGTGTAAGTTGCGTAATCGATTAGATGCCTTTGATGGAGAATTTTCCTACGAATTGATTGATAAAGGCCCTCTTTTTCTGAGGTGGAAAGGTGAAACGAGCAGGATTCAACTCACTTTTAATCCTATGAAAGCAGCCATACCCGAAGATGCCAGTGGTGTCGCCGAGCTGGATTGGGAGAGCGGAACAGGTCATCATCACAGCTCTGACCTCCTAGAGAATCCTCCTACGATCATATGACGAGCCTGGGGTCTATCTGTTAATTAATGTGACGTGCTGGGCCGATGGTGTCTCGTAGAATGAGAGAAGCAGGCGCGACTATTCTTGACTGGTCTAATGTCTCCCCACGGGCCAGTCGTACTGCCATCAGTCCAGCCGTTTTGCCATATTCGTCGGGACGGTGCCTGATCGTCGAAATTCCGAGCGGAGCCGCCATCTCACGGTCGTCAAAGCCTACGACAGAAATATCATCCGGAACACGTACTCCGTAACGCCGTAATTCATGTACCAGGCTAATTGCCACTTCGTCGCTGATGCAGCATATGGCTGTTGGCTGAGGATCTAAGGCAAGTATGGCACTGACTGCAATGCTGCCTGCTTCAGAACTATGGGGAACGGGAATCTCGTAATCTTTTCGATGGGTAATGCCAGCAGCTCGTATTCCTTGACGGTATCCTTCAATCCGCTGGTCGGCATCCCAAACGAAATCTTTGTTTATCGGAGTCGTCTGGATGAAAGCGATACGCGTGTGCCCCATGACGCAGAGGCGATGAATCAGGTTCTTCAATGCGGAGATTTCATCTACGCCTATGGATGCCATGCTATAACGGTCGTTGAGGTGCATAGTGTTGACGCCTACGATGGGTACTCCCACATCGCGTAGAGACTGTCCTTCATTCTCAGTTAGAGCGAAGGAAGAAATGATGACAGCATCCGTATTGCGTTTGATCGGCATCGAAGAGAAGAAATCAGCGCGTTGCTTTCGATCTGCAACTCGATAGAAGAGCAAATCATAGCCTTCGCTGCTCAGGGCGGAATAAACCCCTTCAGCTAATTCTGAGCTGTACCATCCTGACATTCGGTTGCCGACAATCAGGGCAATTCGCCCGGTTTTCCCGCTTCTCAGTCTCGAGGCTTCCTTGGATGCCGTGAAGCCAAGCTGCTCACTGGCTTGGAAAACCTTACTCCTTGTGTCGGCTGAAACTCTATCTTTACCGTGTAGTGCGCGAGAGACTGTTGACGGGGAGACGCCCGCTTTTTTTGCGACGTCGTAAATGGTCGGTTCTCGCATGTATATGCCTCTGTTGTGGTTACTTTAGAACACAACCGATTTTACAGCATGAATTAAGGCGTTGTCGTTGCCGAACTTTGATTGGGCAAAGAAGGTGAAGAGGCTTGTTCGGCATAGGAAAAGGTGGGAACAATTTGACAGGAGCTGGATTACGTTTATATACTGTGTGCAACCGATATTACAAATGGAGAGTAATTTAGAAAAAACAATGTCATAAATATAGCAATATCAAATATAATATCGGTTGTGCAAGTTCATCGACGAAGTGGACATCTGTACGGCAGGAGGAAAGATGCAGTCGTTCTTTAAACAAGGGGCAGCGATGCTGCTGTCCGTCGGATTAGCGGTTTCGCTCGTAGCCTGTGGACCTGGGGGTTCAGACAAGCAGGCGGGAAGCAACGAACCGGATTCTGTCAGCACCGATCTGGGTGATAAGAGCTACAGTCTGACACTCTGGGATGGTGCAGGTCTAAAGACTGTAGATGATGCGCTGATTAAAGGGTTTACAAAGAAATATCCGAAGATCAAAATTAAAGCGCATTACGATCCGGACAATGTAACATCCCAAAACGGTCCTCGTCTTATTGCGTCTAAGGATGCTCCAGATATTGCTCGTGTCACTGATGTTAACTCTGCTGTCAAGGGAAAGCACGTCATCTCTCTTGAACCTTACGTTCAAGCATACGGCTGGAAGGTTCCGCAGTCGCAGACCCAGCTGTACCGCGCTGACGGAGCAGGCAAGGTAGGTAAGGGCAATCTCTATGCGCTTCCCAACTCCTATTCGGTCGCTGGCATGTATGTAAATACTAAGTTGTTGAAAAAAGCTGGTATCGAGAAGGTGCCAACGACTATGGATGATTTGGAATCAGACATGGCCAAAGTTAAAGATGCTGGTGAGATTCCCATGATGATTAATGGAAAAGATGGGGGTCTTTCTTACATCTTCCAGGCTATGATGGTCAACAATGACTCTTTGAAAACAGTAACCGACTGGATTTTGCAGCGGGACGGATCCACTTTCGATACCAAGGGAGCAAAAAAGGCTGCCGAGCGGATTCAGAGCTGGAGCAAGAACGGGTATCTGCCTTCTGATGTCAATGCCGTTGACGGTTCTTCAGCGCTGAATAGATTTGCCAATGGCCAGGGTGTGTTCTTCCCCAGCGGGAATTGGAACCTGGATCAGATGAACGACTCCTTGGGAGCTGATGTCCAATTCGTTCCATTCCCTTCCAATTCGGCGGATCAAAAGCCTAATATTGCAGCCAATGGAGGAAGTTTCTTTGGTATCCCGACAAACTCGGCCCAGAAAGATGCAGCGGCTTGCTTCCTTAATTACACACAGAGCGATGAGGCCCGTCAGATAATTGCTGATGTCAGCGGTTACTTCCCCAAGACGGTCAAGGGACAGACCGTGCCCAAGGCCAAAAATGATCTGCAGAAGAGCATGTTCGATTCTTACTTGAATGTGTTTGAATCTGGGAACTCTACTGATTTCATTAATAATGCCACTGCCGGTCTTCAGGCCAGTGCTCTGGTGCCTAATTTCCAGCTTCTGGTGGACGGCAGTATTTCACCCAGCCAGTTTACGCAAAACGTTCAAAATGAGTATAAGCAAGAGGTCATGCAGTGAGTACCTCTGTCAAAGCTGAGGCGGGTGCGGAACGACATTGCTCGAATGCCGTTCGCACTGCCAAGCGAGATGGGCATAGGCGCCATAAAGCTGGTGTTACACTCATCGGCTGGCTTTTCCTGTTGCCTGGGCTCGCTTTCTATATAGTTTTCGTCTTTTGGCCCATCATTCAGACTGCTTGGTACTCCTTTTACAGTTGGAATGGGGTTGATGCCAGCACATGGGTTGGATTCGATAATTTCACCCGTGTTTTTACCGATCCGGTCCTGAGAGGCAGTATTGCTCATTCGTTTTACTTGATCATTCCCTTTGCGCTGATTCCGGTTGCCCTAGGTATCATTTTGGCATCGCTCATTCGAGATGTTCGCAGCAGAACCTTCAGCTCTGTGGCACAGGTCTGCATGTTCCTTCCCAGGGTAATACCTGGAGCCGCGGCAGGTGTGGCTTGGACTTGGATGCTGGCTCAGGATGGCATCGTTAATCAGATGCTTAAAGCGATGGGTCTTGGCTCTCATGCCACGGCATGGCTAGGAAATCAGCGTACAGCACTGAACGCCGTTGGAGTTATTGGGTTTTGGTTGCAGCTGGGATTCTGTATCGTTCTGCTCTCAGCGGGTATCGGCAGTATCAGCAAATCTCTTTATGAGGCCGCAAGCATTGACGGTGCCGGCTGGTGGAGTCAGTTATGGCATATTACCCTGCCTGGCCTGCGTGGTCAGATAGCTGTCTGCTTGACCATGACCATGGTCGCGGCGCTGGCAAGTTTCGATGTCGTCTTTATGGCTACTCAAGGCGGTCCGGGCTATTCGACGATGGTTCCCGGCGTTATGGTCTACCGGCTGGCCTTTACGCAGAACAAAGTCGGTTTGGCTTCCGCTCTGGCTGTGGTGCTCATGATTTTAGTCCTGCTTGTAGTTGGACCCTTGCAGCGGCTGGTCCAGGGCAAGTCGGAGGAGGCAGCATGAAGCAGTCCTTATCTGTCCGTGTTCTAGGAAATCTGACGCTGGCGATCACTGTTATTTTTTGTGTCTTGCCTTTTATCAGCATGCTTTCAGCTGCCCTGCAGCCTCAAGGTTCCATGCCATATGGGATTCAATTCACCGCCCATCCGCATTGGGAGAATTTTGCTGCTGCTTGGAAAGTAGCCAACATCACTCCTCTGCTGATTTCCAGTGTGATCCTGGTCGTGGCTGTGGTTCCGGTAACTCTCATCTGCAGTGCTATGGGCGGGTATGCACTAGGTTCTTTGCATGTTGCAGGTGGTTGGATTGCATACGCCCTTCTCTTTGTAGGGCTGACGCTGCCGTTCGAGGTGCTGGTAACTCCTCTGTATTATGAAATCCAATCAATGGGATTGCTCAATACGCGGCTGGCTATGATCCTGCCGATGATCGGACTGAATATGCCGTTTGGAGTCATCTGGATGCGAACCTACTTCGCCCAGATGCCCCGTGATCTAATCGAAGCTGCCAGCCTAGACGGGGCCGGACAGTTACGTATATTCCGTAGCATCCAACTGCCGCTGGTGATTCCTGCCATATCTTCGCTGGGAATATTGACTTTTCTGTCAACATGGAATCAGTTCCTGCTGGCTGTAGTACTTATCGATGATCCGACCAAGCGGACAATGGCTGGGGCTCTGCAAAGTTTCGTTGGACAGTATTCGACAGATGTCGTTCTGCTCAACGCAGGCTCTCTGCTCATCATGGCGCCAACCATGATCCTCTTCATATTTCTACAAAAATATTTTATACGGGCGATGCTCGAAGGCTCAGTAAAGGAGTGATGGATGATCAACGATATGCTGGACCCAGACTGGTGGAAGAATGCTACTGTCTACCAGATTTACCCCCGGTCTTTCCGCGATGCTAGCGGAGATGGAATAGGGGATTTGCGAGGAGTGAGGTCCGGACTGCCCTATCTAACCAAGTTAGGTGTTGATGCTATATGGCTGACTCCTTTCTATCCTTCACCTCTAGTGGACGGAGGCTATGATGTGGCTGATTATCGTAACGTTGATCCGCGTCTAGGGACCATGGATGATTTTGATGCTTTGGTGCACGATGCCCATGATTCGGGAATAAAGGTGATTGTGGATATCGTTCCCAACCATTGCTCCAATCAGCATCCCTGGTTTCAGCAAGCTTTGAAGGATGGACCTGATTCGCCTATGCGTCAGAGGTTTGTCTTTAGGAAGGGGAAAGGCCCCAATGGAAGTCAGCCCCCCTCTAACTGGCTTTCAGGAGTTGGCGGCAGTGCTTGGGAGCCGTGCGGCGATGGCTGGTACTATCTGCATCTTTTCACCAAAGAACAGCCTGATTTCAACTGGGACAACGAAGAAGTCAGGAAGGACTTTCTGAAGACGCTGGCTTTCTGGAGTGATCATGGGGTTGACGGATTCCGTATTGATGTGTCGCATGGCCTGGCCAAGGATTTAGCTGAACCCTTGCGTGATAGGCCTGATCCTGCTGATCAGGAGCCCTTGTCGGACAAGGGAGATGATCCTTTGTTTGATCGTGACGAGGTGCATGATATCTACCGAGAATGGCGTAAGGTCTTCAACGAATATAACCCACCCCGCATGGCTGTGGGGGAATCTTGGACTCCGATCACGGATCGGGTATATGACTATGCAAGATCTGACGAGCTCGGATCAGTGTTCGATTTCTCTCTTTCTAAGTGTGACTGGGATAGACAGGAGTACCAGGATGCTATTGAACGTACATGGAATGGTTTCCGTAGGGTCGG
Organism: Bifidobacterium sp. VU/mBH4 (B4); assembly: GCF_058199535.1. NCBI lineage: Bacteria > Bacillati > Actinomycetota > Actinomycetes > Bifidobacteriales > Bifidobacteriaceae > Bifidobacterium > Bifidobacterium sp. VU/mBH4 (B4). Next base: position 43,165 of record NZ_JBVPQJ010000001.1, read on the forward strand.
CGGCTCTCCAAGCTGGGTATTGGGCAATCACGATGTACCTCGCGTGGCATCGCGTCTCGCTTTGCCCAAGGGCGCCGATGTGGTCGAATGGGTAACTTCTGCCGGTACTCGACCGGTCATCAATCAATCAGTGGGTCAGGCTCGAGCCCGTGCAGCTGGAATGCTCATTCTTGCAGTGCCGGGAACTGCTTACATCTATCAAGGTGACGAATTAGGCCTGCCAGAGGATTTGGACATCAAGGAAGAAGACATTCAGGATCCGAGCTGGGAGCGTTCAAATCATAAGGTCAGGGGCCGCGATGGGTGCAGGGTTCCACTCCCTTGGACAGTTTCGGAGACAAACGCTTACGGATTCAGCTCAGCCAAGTATGCCCGACCCTGGCTTCCCCAACCAAGTTGGTTCTCGACCTATGCGGTTCAGAGAGAAGATGGTAGGCAGGATTCAGCGCTGGAATTGTATCGAAAGGCTTTAGCTCTCCGACGTCAATGGGTGGTTGCAGAAGGTACTACCACTATGGAAATCCTCAAAGACGGTGATCCAAGAATCCTGCATATTAGACTTTCGACAGGGTTGCATTGTCTTCTGAACTTCGGCCCAGGCAAAGTTGGTCTCAATATAGATGGGACGATCGTTCTATGTAGTGACGATATCGATGAGAAGCTTCAAAAAGAGGAATTACGAGAAAATTCCTGCGTGTGGTTTGTGGAGTAAGCATAAATAAAAGAGCTGTAGGTGTGAGCGCTTATGGGCTCTTGGTCTTCTGAGTCGGGTGTTTCTAATCATCCGCGAGATATGGGCGGCTAACTAGAGCACCGATAAGGTTGAAAGGGCACGGGAAGAATATAAGCCGAGACTGTAGGCCAGTCTTGGCTTATATTCATCAGCAGCGTCAGAAGGTATGACATCATGGTGGCGCTGGACCGGGAATTTAGTGCGGGAGTTGGGAGCATGGACGCGAAGATCGAATTAGCCGCTTATTGAGGGGTATAACCAGCTCTTTTCCTGTTGCTGTATCTGTAAGATCGCGATTACTCCCGTCAATTGATAGTCAGAGGGAAACGAACTATGTTTACGCGAGTTGGCTACAGAGAGATCAAACCTTATTGTGTATTGGGTTCTTTGGCTGACTATGTGTTCTTATTCGGAAGAGATTAGGCTTTGTCATTCGACAAAATAGATACCGGGGAACGACATCGTTAATATTGCCAGCAACCGAGAGCCGCCCTTGTCCATCAGGAATGCTTGCTCTAGGTTTGGTCAAAGATCAGGACGAGGGACTGAATGCACGCAAACTGAAAGAGGAGTGGCTACGATCGAGGCCGGATCGTCTATCCGTTTACCGCCGGTAGGGCGGAGCCAAGAATTGAGCTAATAGTGACGGACTGTGCTGTTGTTTAGGATGAAGAACCTACTGGATTCGTTGTATGAAAAACTGACTTTACTGTTTTATTGCAGGTCAGTTATTTTGCGTAGTTAGCTAGTTTTCACGAAGCTGCCTTGGTTTTTCAATCTGCTGCACATGCAACTAATAGACTTGACAGTGAACGAGAACAGATGACGCGAATAAGGGATTGAGGTATTTAAAGCCGAGTTCAGTTCGGTTCATGTGTATCGGTAAAGGAATTGCTGTTGCTTTGTCTTTGAGCAAAGACCTTGACGACTTCGGTTGTATTTATGTATATTGTGAATTCAACTTGGTAAACATCCACGCAGCGTTTTGGCTTGGCCGACTCTGATTTCTTTCAACAGGCCCCCGAAGCGTTGACTACTCCGTGGCATAAGCAGGAGAGTGGCATGACTGGGTTGACCAGTGACTCCAAGCATGAACAATCAACAGATACTGGCGTGATCCCGGCTGCAGGGCAGGACTCCGGGCAGAAGAGCGGGGTGAATGACCCTGTCCTTAAGGATCCTTCTACAGCAGATGTCGGTCAGGTCGCCCTTGCCCTGAACGTGGATCCTGACCGGGGTTTGGACGAGGCCGAAGCGGCTCGCCGGTTGGAGGCGCTCGGCCCTAACGAGCTGGCTGGGGCGCCTCCTGTTCCTGCGTGGCGGAAGTTCCTTCAGCAGTTCAAGGATCCCTTGGTCTATCTGCTTCTGGCAGCCACGGCCATTTCGTTGGTGGCCTGGGTGGTGGAGCGCTCGCACCCGGCGGCCGGAGGCGGCGAGCCCCTGCCCTTTGATGCCATCGTCATCATGATCATCCTCATCCTTAACGCCGCCCTGGGATACGCCCAGGAGGCCAAGGCCGAGCGGGCGGTCGACGCCCTGGCGAGCATGACGGCCCCGCGGGCCTCGGTTCTGCGCGATGGCCAGGTGGTCAGCCTGGAGACCAGCAGGATCGTGCCTGGTGATGTAGTAGTCCTGGCTGAAGGCGATTCGGTCGGCGCCGATGGAAGACTGTTCCAGGCCGCGGGCCTGCGTGTGGCCGAGGCGTCGCTGACCGGTGAGTCGCTGCCGGTGGGCAAGCGGCCCGGTCGGCTTGACCGAGCCAAGGCTCTGGGCGACAGGGCCAACATGGTCTTCAACGGCACTGCGGTCACCCAGGGCACCGGTCGCATGATCGTCACCTCCACCGGCATGGACACCCAGGTCGGGAAAATCGCCGGCATGCTGGCCGACACCCAGGAGGAGCCCACGCCCCTGCAAAAGGAGATGGCCCGGGTCTCCAAGCTTCTCGGTCTGGCTGTCTGCCTAATCGCAGTCCTTGTTCTGGCTGCTCTGGCTTTGATGGAGGGCTTCCAGACAACCCAGGATCTGATTGACTCCCTGCTCATGGCCGTATCCCTGGCCGTGGCAGCCGTGCCGGAGGGGCTTACGGCCATCCTGACCGTGGTCCTTGCCCTGGGCGTGCAGCGCATGGCCAGGCATCATGCCATCGTCAAGAAGCTCAGCTCGGTTGAGACCCTGGGATCGGCATCAGTCATCTGCTCCGACAAGACAGGGACTCTTACACGCAATGAAATGACCGTTGAACGGGTGGTCGTCCCCTCGGGGCAGGTCCGGCTCACTGGCACCGGGTACGCTCCGGAGGGAACCATGCAGCCGGTCGAGGCCGGAGGTTCCGACGACCGGCCGACGGACACCATCGATTCGACTTTGGCTGAGGCGGTTGAAGAGACCCTGATGGTCGGGACCATCGCCAACGACGGAGACCTTCACTGGCAGGCGGACCAGGCCGGACCGGATTCCCAGGCCCAGTCCGGATCCGGGCATGGTTACTGGCAGATTGTCGGTGATCCCACGGAGGTCTCGCTGATTGTCGCCGCCCGCAAAATCGGCGCTGATGCCAAGGCTGATGGCTATCGTCGTCTGGCCGAGATTCCTTTCACGTCCGAGCGCAAGCTCATGTCGGTCCTGGCCGCCCCGAATGATGGCGGCAAAGGGCGGTCGCGCCTCTTCTGCAAGGGCGCTCCCGATGTGCTGCTTGGCCGATGCGACCGAATTCTCGAAGGCGGCCAGGCCAGGCCTATGACCAGCGCCGATCGGGAGAGGATTCTTGCCCAGGTCAGCAGCCTCTCGGCGGATGCCTACAGGACTCTGGGGCAGGCTTTCCGGCCTGTATCCGACCAGGAGCTGTCGGCGTTGACCGAACCCGATGAGGGGGAGGAGCCGTCAAGCACGGTTGGGGCAGACCAGACGGACCGGTTGTCCCAGAAGTCTCAGCATGCCCCGGCGATCCGTCTGTCCGCCGACAAGGTGATCCAGGAAAGCGCCCGACTGGAGAGCAATCTGATCTGGACGGGCATGGTCGGCATCATCGACCCGCCCCGCACCGAGGTCCGTCATGCGGTGGATCAGGCCCACAAGGCCGGCATCAGAACGATCATGATCACCGGCGACCATCCGCTCACCGCGGCCAGAATCGCGGGGGACCTGGGCATCATCAAGCCCGGCCAGCCTGCCTGCACCGGCGAGCAGCTGGATGCCATGGACTCGGATCAGCTTCGGGAGACCACCTCCAAGGTCTCCGTCTACGCCCGTGTGGCTCCGGAGCACAAGCTGAAGATCGTCGAATCGCTCCAGGACCAGGGCAAGGTCGTGGCCATGACCGGCGACGGCGTCAATGATGCCCCCGCTGTCAAGACCGCGGACATCGGCGTGGCCATGGGCATCACCGGGACCGAGGTCACCAAGGAGTCGGCCAAGATGATCCTGGCGGACGACAATTTCGCCACTATCGTCCAGGCTGTGCGAGAGGGCCGGGGCATCTTCGACAACATCCGTAAGTTCCTGCGCTACCTGCTCAGCTCCAACATGGGCGAGGTCTTCACGGTCTTTGGCGGCGTGGTCTTTGCGGGGCTTCTGGGCATATCGCAGCCCGGCATGGCAGGTGTGACCGTGCCGCTGCTGGCCACCCAGCTCCTCTGGATCAACCTCCTGACCGATGCGGCCCCCGCGCTGGCCATGGGCGTGGATCCGCAGACCGACGATCTGATGGACCGCCCGCCCCGATCTGTCAGCGACCGGGTCATCGACCGGGACATGTGGGTTGACATCATCTACATAGGCCTGGTCATGGCCCTGGTCACCCTGATCGGCATGGATATGCACCTGAGCGGCGGCCTCTTCACCGACAGGTCCGTCCAGGCGATCGGTCACGAGGCGCAGATCAGGGAGGCGCGGACCATGGGCTTCACCATCCTGGTCTTCGCCCAGCTCTTCAACGCGCTGGCCTCCCGCTCCTCCCGCAAGTCGGCCTTCCAAGGACTCTTCAGCAATCCCTGGCTCTGGGGCGCCATCGGCATCTCCATCCTGCTCCAGCTCCTGGTGATCTACGTGCCCTTCCTGGGCGAGGCCTTCGGCACCGTCCCCCTCCAGTCCCAGGCCTGGCTGGAATGCATCGCCCTGGCCTCCTTGGTCCTCGTGGCCTCGGAGCTGCGCAAACTGTTCAACTGGGCGGTCAGACAACTGCGGGCATAACCTGGCTTCTTCCTGATGCGGCGACCGTACTCGCTGCCGTTGCATTAAGTGAGGACACAGTTTGCGCCCTACTTCATCTTCCGCAAAGCCATTGTGGATCAGCTGTGTAGAGCCAAGGCTGTTGTTGCTAGGAGGGAGCGAGCGCATCCGTGTCCGGCGTCATTCTCGTTCGGGCGACTTTGGTTGTAGCAGAAGACCGCTTCGTCAAGGTTGGCTTGGAAGCATGAGTAGTCAGAATCGCCCAGCGCAGCATGAAGCAATGGATGCATGCTATTGCTGTCAGCTATACACATTGATGCCTTACCATGCACTGCAATTTTGCATTAAAGTAAGAAATTAGCTGTAATTTTGCACTTTAATGCAAAATTACAGACAACGAGGAAGGTGGGCTCCGATGGAGAAGATGTCTCAGGTTACGGTGCGTATATCCGATGCGGACAAGCAACAGGTGGATCATATCGTGAAGGAGCTTGGTCTGGATATGACTACGGTCACCAGAGCCTTTTACAAGCAGATCATTCGGGAGCAGCGGATCCCCTTGGACTTCAGCTTGGATCTACCTGCTGAAACCGAGGAGGCCTTGGAGGAATCGCGCCGTCTGGCCATGAGGGGAAAGACTAAGGGGTACGCCACAGGAAAGGACTTGGTGGATGGCGTGCTAGCAGCTGCTGGCGTGGACTGATGAGGCTTGCGCTGGTTCCTACCGGTGCTTTCGCGAGAGATCTGAAGCGCATGGCTCGCCGGCACGTCCCATTAGAGCCGGTCGAGGAGGTGCTTGATCTGATAGCGGAGAATTCCGAAGCGTCGCTCCGTACTTTGAAAGCGCATCATCGGATGCATATGCTGCAAGGTTATGCAGCTATGTATGAGTGCCATGTAGGCAATGCCGGAGATCTGCTGCTGGTGTGGCATAGGGAGGGCGGTGCTGCCTATATGCTGCGACTAGGTTCCCACGATCAGGTGTTGGGCAGGCGCGGTGGATACTGAGCTTCAGCAAATGGATCAAACTTATATCAAGGATCTAGCCCACTATTGCGTAGGCAGATGATCTGTAGAGAGCATAGCGACTGGTATTAAATAATCGGCAATCTAAAGTGCCCCCCGTGGGACTCGAACCCACAACCCACGACTTAAAAGGACGCTGCTCTAACCATTGAGCCAGAGGGGCAACAGCTCAACACTACATGTTTGGTCTGGATTTTTCCAGTTCACGGCAAGCCGGTTCTCGGGCGAAGCATCACTGAAAACCTGTACAGATAGATGAAGAATATCAATATGAAGCGCTACCCTTCCGCCCGCTTAGGAAGGTTGTTGAGGTGGGTAGAGGGCGGTAGGGGCGGCTAGGCGCTGAACTTGTGCGACGGGATCCGTGCCGGACAATAAACGAACCTGCATGCCAAAGCTTCTGCCAAGGCTGTTGAGAGGCATTCCTCCCCGTTAGGTGTTGGCTGGTCGTTGTTTTGCCATCTGCAGATGGCGAACTGGCGAGCGACGTTGATTCCCCGTACTCGGATTGAAAGAATCATCTCTGCGAGGCGATCTTTTGCCATCGCAACTGCGCTGAGGGAGGGAGCTCCGATGAAACATCCGGCTCAATACGCATTGCCGCACGCACAGAGCGTCACAGGTTCATATGGGCATTCGCCCGTTTACAAGCGCGGGATACTGCTATGAAGCGTACCGCCAATCCTTCCGGCCAGAGCGAGCCTTTCGCCATCCATGCATCTGGTCTGTGTAAGCAGGTTTCGCCCAGGAAAGGGGAGACCATCACTCTCCTGGAGAATGTGGAGTTCACTGCTTCCTGGAGAGCCATGACCGGGATTGTAGGGCCGTCGGGTAGCGGCAAATCAACTCTGCTCTACTGCCTGGCTGGTCTCGAACCAGTCAGCTCGGGCCAGGTGGAAGTCCTGGGTCGTCGCATCTCTGCCATGGGGTCTGCAGCGTCAGCGCGATTCCGGCGTGTGCACCTGGGCTTCGTTTTCCAGTCCTATAATCTGGTGCCTTCGATGAGCATGGAGGACAATCTCAAGCTGCCCTTCATTCTGCGCAAGACCCGCTGGCCGGAGGATCAGGCGGTCGAGCTGCTGGGCAGACTGGGCATCAGGGGGCTACTCAAGTCCAATGTGACCCTCCTGTCAGGGGGCGAGCAGCAATGTGTGGCTCTGGCCCGCGCGCTGCTTTCAGATCCCGATATCATCTTCGCCGATGAGCCTACTGGCGCCCTTGACCAGGAGACCGGCAATGCGGTCGTCAATGAGCTTGCCGCCTTCGCCGATCGACCGGGCCACGCAGTGATCATGGTCACCCACAGTCCTGAAGTCGCCTCCCGCTGCAACGCTCTGGTGCGTTTGTACGATGGCCGCATAGCCACAGCCGACAAGGTTCCTGTGCTGAAAGCGGGCATCTGATGCGGCTTCTTCTGCGAGATTTCAAGGATGCCCCCTTGGTTTGGTCTGGCGTCGTGCTTGTGCTGATCGCATCGCAAACCATGGTCGGCCTGCTTGCCATGATGCTCTCTTCAGCCAGGGCCCTGGGCTATCTTCCCGGCATGGCCGAACAAGGCCGCACTGCCTACCAAAACTTGATGATCCCCTTCGTAGCGCTTCTCATTGCCGCAGTGCTGATCGTTCTGCAAGTCGTTTCGTCGGTGGTCAACCAGCGGCGACGCAACCTCGCCCTCCTGGTCCTGCAAGGCGCCACGCCCTGGCAGCTGACCTCGCTGACCTGTCTGCGTGTGCTCATTGTGGCGCTCGCGGCCAGTGTGGTCTCGCTGGCGGCCTCTTTTCTGCTGGTCCGTCCCCTCTATGCCTGGGAGACTTCACAGTTCTTGATCGGCAGGCAGCCTTTTATCGCCAGCCACCAGCTGGCTTCATGGGCAGTAGGAACCTTGTGCGGAATATTGGTGGCCTTGATCGGCACACTGCTGACCATCCGGACCATCAGCAGGATCAGTCCCGTGGAATCTCTGCGTGCTGCAATCATTCCTCCAAAAACAGCAGGTTTGGCTCGTCGTATCGCCGCTGCCTTGTGTCTGCTGGCAGCCTTGGCAGTCATGCTGATGCCGATTATGCAGGCTCGGACCATACCTGATGAGCAACTGGTCCGTTTGCACACTGCGGCACCCATCCTGCCTATTGCCATGGGCAGCACTTTCGGTTTCGTGCTCCTGCTGGCAGCAATCTGCTTGGCAGGTCCCTCCCTGATGGGTGCGGTCACCAGCGGCTGGACCAGGCTCGTCGCTATTCACAGCCCCTCATGGCTGATCGCTTGCCGGCAAGCCAGCGCCCGCATGCGTAGTCTCAGCTCCACGGTCCTACCGCTGGTCGTGGGGGTTTCATTGCTGATGATGACCGATTCCTTCTACCAGACCAGCGCCGATTCCAGTCATCTGCTGCCTCCCAACCTGGATGTCAGCAGCTCTGATTTCTCCATGCTCATTACCCTTCTGGGCCCCGCACTGGTCGTCACGCTGGCTGGAGTATGCGCAGGATGCCTGATCTCAGCCCATGGTCGAAGCCTGGATCTGTCCCTTATCTCGATCGCTGGCGCGGACCCGAACCAACTTGAAATCATGTCCGCTCTTGAAGGGGTCATCATGGCAACCACCGCCGTACTGATATCCTTCACCTCCGGCCTTCTGCCGGTCATAGCCTACGCTGTCGGATTCCGCAAGGTCTTCGGGGCTGCCAGCATCGGCATACCTTGGGTCCACTGGGCGCTGGTCTTCCTGCTTCTGACTTTGGCGGCATCACTGGCTTCGTGGATCACGGTGCGCAAATCAGCAGGTCGTTCCCCTGCCGGTGTGATAGCACAGTACACTGGCGAATGAACCTGGGGATCCTGGGCATGCGGCGTGAGGGGGCGCGATGAAGGGCATGGCAACCAACCTATTCGAGCTGTTGAGCAATCAACGCTTGACCAGATTCGTCATGCCTCTGCTGAGCCTGATTTATACGCTTCTCTATGTCAGCGCCCCCACGTTCCCTCCAATCTGGGCCGAGAACATTCCTTTGCCCGTTTGGAAGACGGCCATTGGCCTGATTGGGCTCCTGTCTTCCTGCCTGCTGTACTGGAGCAGGCAGCTTCCCCTGCTCATCACGACTTTGGAGACCCTGACGTACATCGGTCTGTCATTTGCCAGCTCGGACGATAGCTTCCTGATACCACTGGTAGGCGCCCTCTATTTCTGCGTCTGTTTATCATCAGCACTCAGGATTGCAGCAGGCGTGGGTGAGGTAGCCGCAGCCGTCAGTCTGGTCACTGTCAGCATGCATGCCGGGCACATGCTTTTTCTGGAATGGTCGGCCAGGATGGCTGTCATCATGGCGGTCGCGGCCGTTGCCGTAGCTGTCAGGTCCTACCGGATTCGACGCGAGATGCAGCAGCGTCAGGAGCAGGAGCGGATCCGCTCTGAGATGCTTGCCAGGCAAAGGGATCAGGCTGTATCGCGCGCCCAGGTGGCAGGGGAGTTGCACGACAGCGTGGGCCACGACCTCACCACGATCATCGCCCTAACCCAGGGATTCGCTGATTCGGTTGAGATTGAAGAGCTGCAAGAGGTGCTTAAGGACATTAATCAGGTTGCCAGGGATGGATTGGCCGACACCCGGCAAGCCGTCCGTACCCTTGTCCAAGAGCATGAGGCGATCCCTCAAGAGCCCGATGATGATGGGCGCAGGTTTGGTTCCAGGCTGCACACGCTCGACGAGCTAGACACCGTAATCGCCCATGCCCGCGCAGCTGGTCTGGCTGTCGTGTCTACCGAAACAGGGCATCGGCGGCAGGATCGCAGACAGGACAACCTCTGCTTCATAATCAGCAGGGAGGCCATCACTAACACGCTCCGGCACGCCTCAGACCCGAGCACCATCGTCATCTCCCGCGACTATGAGCAGGACGGCACCCTCCGCATCAGCATCCGCGACGATGGGCATGGGAATGCACATCGACAAGCCTCGGGCGATTGGAAACCGGCCATTCATGACCATCCAGGAGTGGGCCTTAAGCAGATTGGCGAGCAATGCCGACTGATGGGAGGGAGTCTGAGTTGCGGGCCGAGCGAGAACGGGGGATGGACTGTAGAAGCCGTCCTGCCTGGCACCAGCGAGAAAGAGGGCAATGCCGATGATTGACCTGATGCTGGTCGACGACCTTGCGCTCCTCCGCAAGGGGTTGGTGCGCATGATCGAGGCCGACCACGATTTACAGGTCGTCAGACAAGCCTCCAACGGTCAGGAGGCAGTGACCATGCTTCGAGAGATGAAAGCAGCCGCCCAGCCGTTGCCTCGGGTGATCCTGATGGACGTTCGCATGCCGGTGATGGACGGCATCAGTGCCACTGCGGTCATTGCCAAGGAGTTCCCCGACATTCGCACGCTGATCCTGACCACCTATGACGAAGACGATTACGCCTTCACCGGTCTGCACGCAGGCGCCTACGGCTTTCTGCTCAAGGACGTATCCACCAGAGACCTGCACCGAGCCATTCACGCAGTGGCCGATGGAGACGCGGTGCTCACCCCCCGTGTCACAGCAGAGCTCATCAATCGCGACAGAGCCTACGCCCGGCATAAGGTCAGTGATCCGCAGGCCAGACAGCAGCTGGATAAGTTGACCCCCAGGGAGTACGAGATAGCCGGGCTCATCGCTCAAGGGCTCTCCAACCAGGAAATAGCCCAGCGCCTCACTCTCGAAATCACCTCCGTCCGGCGCTATGTAAGCCGCATACTCGACAAGACTGGACTGCGGGACCGTACACAAATTGTCATCACATGGTTTCAGGCCGGAATGTCTGTGTGACGATCCCTGACCGGCCATTCCGGGCATTGCGGGGAGAAAAGCAGAAAGAATGACAGATTCCAGAGCGACTCTTTCGCTGACCTGATGAGGTCGAAGCCAAGGATTAAAGCCCAGAACGTAAGTTTGGAACATTCTTTATTGCACATTGTGGTTCTTACTGTATTGGGTTCCAGCTATTCGGCTATATGCACGATGTCCCGGTGGCACTTGTTCGCTTTGGAAGCCCAGTTCCGTTGAATGTTGCTCAGGTAAGCTGAAATACAACTGCTGGTCAGGTTGCAGCAGATAAAGGCGCAGGCCTTGGACTGGGCAGGGGAGGTGGACCATGGGAATCCGTCTGGCGAGGATGGATCAGCCGGGGATGGTGGATGCCAAAGCGATTTGGGAATATCTGCAGGCCTGTCATGCCCGGACTGAGGATGAAGCGGCGGGGCTTGGTCCTCTGGAGGTCTGTCGCAGCCTGGATGAGGTTCGTCGGTTTGGCTTGCCTGAGGTGGCTCGTCAGGCGCGCGGCGATGATCTGCCGCCGGGGTTTGTGCCAGCTCTGCAGTTCGCCGCCCTGGACGCCGGCGGCAAACTGGTGGGAATGATCCAGCTGAGACTGCGGCTTACGGAGGCGCTTCTGCGCACAGGCGGCAACATCGGCTATTCAGTTCGTCCTGATTGTCGCCGGCAGGGTTATGCCGGTCTGATGCTGGATGGCTGTCTGCGACGGGCGGCCGCTCTGGGCATGCGCCGGGTCCTGATTACCTGCTCTCCATCGAACCTGGCTAGTCGCCGGACCATCCTCTCGTGTGGCGGGCAACTGGAGAATGTGCTCCCTAGCAGATCTGGTCAGCCAGTAGAACGGTATTGGATTGAGCTGTCTACCGAGTCAACAGGCCACAGAACACGTCAGCATGAACCAGTGTGAAAGAGGCCGATAGATTCCTCGTGTTGCAGCGCGTTTGGGGCGTTCTTCTGAGAGAATGGCAAGTATGGTCTGGCTGATTGTCCTGGTATGGGTGCTGGTGGTGGCGGCATTCATTGTATTCGTCATGCGTCTGGCGCTTGGTGAGTCCCAGGACCGTGCCTTCTCCCAGTCTCTGGATGAGCGTGTACGCCGGGCGGCCCGCCGTCAGCAGGAACGAGAGAATCGGCTGCCGCGGATAGCAGGAGGGCATCTGTCGTTCGCCCCTGGATCGGACGAGGGCGCATCAACTACTGAAGATACCGAACATCCCTATCCGGTCTATGTCAATTCCTCCTCCGTGGTGGAGGTTCGAGGCATGCTGGCCTCCGATTCCACGGACGAGATAAATCTGCCTCGGCCCCCAAGCGCTGATTCCGCGTCCTCGACCAGCCCGAGACAAAAGAAGAATGTTGTACCGTCGGTTTCTGCGATCTCTGGGCCCCCAGCCCCCAGGAGCTCCACCCTGCGATCATCAAGCCCTGAGCCTTCGCGTCGGCAGCGACGGGAGCCTCAGCCCACTACCTCCGACATCATGCCCGCAGTCCAGAGCGGTCCGCAGGCGGGAACGAGCCATCCGAGCGGGAAGTGACCGCTGGTGGTGACCATCCGTGTCCCTTTTCGCCTTTAGGCTGGTACCTATGACAACACAGCAGCTCCTTATTCTTATCGCGGTGTTGATCGTCCTGGTGCTGGCAGTGGTCGGCATTCTGGTGGCGGTCCGTAAACACCGGTCCCCGGGGGATTCCGCGCGCCCCGACAGTGCGGAAGAGCCTGGTGCCTTCCCAGCAGCTTCGTCGGGTGACCAGGCACCCCGATCTGCTTCGCACGCATCTAGTGCTTCTGCGGGTTCCGGCTCAGTCGATTCAAAGGAGTCCAGTCAGCCGTCCTCGGTTGAGCAAGCGGCATCGTCGGCGCAGGAGGAGCTGGCGCATCCGGAGGCCTCTGCATCCCGCATGACCAGGCTCAAGGCCAGGCTGGCCAAGAGTCCCAACCCCTTCGGCAAGGCCCTCTTTGCCATTCTGACCAAGGACCATCTGAGCGAATCCGACTGGGAGGATGTGGAAGACACCCTGCTCATGGCGGATGTGGGCGCCGAGGCCAGCGAACAGCTAGTGAAGCAGCTGCGCGACGATGCCCGGATTACCGGGCAGAAGGATCCCGCAGCAGTGCGCCGCGGTCTTCGTCAGCGCCTGATCGATCTGGTCGACCCCAATATGGACCGAACTCTGGCGGCTGCCCGACCTCAGGCCAACAGGCCGTCGGTCATCATCATGGTGGGCGTCAACGGCACGGGCAAGACCACCACGGCGGGCAAGCTGGCCCGGCTCTTCGTGGCCGATGGCAAGTCGGTGGTCATGGGTGCTGCCGACACCTTCCGTGCCGCCGCCGCTGACCAGCTGGAGACCTGGGGCGGCAAGGTGGGCGTGCCTGTGGTCCGCAGCGACCGTGACGGCGCCGACCCGGCCTCGGTGGCCTTTGAAGCGGCTGAACGGGCCAAAAATGATCAGGCAGATGTTCTCATTGTGGACACCGCCGGTCGTCTGCAGAACAAGGCCAATCTGATGGATCAGCTGGGCAAGATCCGGCGGGTGATCGAGAAGAACCTGCCTGTGGACGAGGTTCTGCTGGTCCTGGATGCCACCACCGGGCAGAACGGGATGATCCAGGCCCAGGTCTTCGCCCAGGCCATCGGGGTCACGGGCATCGTCCTGACCAAGCTGGACGGTTCGGCCAAGGGTGGCATCGTCGTTTCTGTCCAGCGTGAGCTGGGTGTGCCTGTCAAACTGGTCGGGCTGGGCGAGGGGCCCGACGATCTGGCCGTTTTCGATCCCGAGTCCTTTGTCGACGGCATCCTGGGAGACGTGTAGTCCGGCCGGTCGGTTGGTCATAAGGTGGTCATCCAATAGTCACCCGCAGGTAATGCGGCGGTGACCTGACCGTCATCCTCTTCCTGTTTGATGAATCGGGAAGTGGAAGAGAATCTGACGTAGGCTGTCCGGAGGTAAGCCCTCGTTATCGGGGACTGCCCGCCCGGATGGGGAAAAGAGAGGTGTAGGCATGGATTCTGGAAATGCTGCCTGGATGCTGGTAGCGGCATCCATGGTTTTCCTGATGACTCCAGCGGTGGCTTTCTTCTATGGGGGTATGGTCCGAGCCAAGGCCGTGCTCAACATGATGATGATGTCCACGCTGGCCATCGCCGTGACTGGGGTTATCTGGGCCTTCTGGGGCTGGTCGATTTCCTTTGCAGGCAAGGACATCGGAGGCGTCTTCGGCGACCCCATCACCGGCTTCCTGCTCAAGGACACGGTCACGGCCAAGGACGGGGTCTTCACCTCGCTTGATTCCGCCAACGCTGCTTACCCGCACACGGTGGACATTGCCTTCCAGGCCGCCTTCGCCATGATTTGCGTGGCTCTGATTTCGGGAGCCCTGGCAGAGCGAGTCAGAATCAGCACCTGGATGATTTTCGTGGCCCTCTGGGTCACCTTGGATTACGCGCCCATGGCCCATATGGTCTGGAATCACGGACTGCTGGCTGCCGATGGACCCATCTCCAACGCCATCGGAGCCCAGGCGCACGACTTTGCAGGCGGTACGGTCATCCACATCAACGCGGCAGTAGCAGCCCTGGTCATTGTGCTCATCATCGGCAGGCGAATCGGCTTCCCCAAGGAGTCCATACGTCCCCACAATGTGCCCATGGTCATGCTGGGTGCCTTCCTGCTCTGGTTCGGCTGGTTCGGTTTCAATGCTGGTTCCGCCTTCGCCGCCAACGGCACGGCTGGATATGCCTGGGTTTCCACGACCATCGCCGCCAGTGGCGCCACACTGGGCTGGCTCTTTACTGAGCGGGTCCGCACCGGGCATTACACCGCCATGGGTGCTGCATCCGGCATGGTCGCCGGCCTGGTGGCCATCACGCCAGCGGCCGACGTGGTTTCCCCGCTCTGGGCCATGGTCATCGGCCTCTTGGCTGGTTTCGTCTGCTGCCTGGCCTGCGGGCTCAAGTTCCGCTTCGCCTATGACGACTCCTTGGATGTGGTAGGCATCCACGGTGTGGGTGGTTTATTGGGCACGCTGCTGATAGGCTTCTTTGGTACCGGCACGGGCTTCCTGGCCGGCGGCAATTTCCGGCAGCTGCTGGTTCAGTTCCTGGTGGCGCTGATTGCGATCATCTACGCAGCTGCAGTCACTGGTGTGATCGCCTTTGTGCTGGAGAAGACCATTGGTTGGCGAGTCAGCAAGGATCAGGAGGTCATCGGCGTCGATCAGAGCGATCAGGGTGAGAGCGCCTACGACTTCGGATCCATTCTGAACTGATCAGAGAGGAAGGCAGCATGAAACTCATTACCGCCATCGTTCAGCCCGGACGGCTGGATCAGATTAAACAGGCCCTGACCGAGGTCGGCGTGCACGGTATGACCGTCTCGTCAGCCCAGGGCTATGGCCGGCAGGGCGGCCATAAGGAGGTCTACCGGGGCAGCACTGTCAAGGTGGACCTGGTTCCCAAGGTGCGCTTGGAGGTGTTGACCGAGGATCGCCGGGTCGACGAGCTGGTCAACGCTATCGTCCAAGCTGCGGCCACCAACACCGTGGGCGACGGCAAGGTCTGGGTGCAGACCCTGGACTCGGTGGTCAGGGTCCGTACCGGGGAGACCGGCGTCGACGCCATCTGAGGCAGCTACCTGCTGCCGTCTGCATGGTCGTCTTCCTGCTGACCAGTTTCGCAGGATCCCATCGCTGTGGTTCATTTCATGGCCGAGCGGTCGGGGTCCTGCTTTTTTCTATGACTCTTCAGGCTTCCTTGACCTGGCCAATCGTCCCCATCCAGACATCGGTGCGCGTTCTCCAGCCATTGCAGATAGCTCTGACGCCGATGAAGAGGACATTGAGCACGGCCCAGAGCATGGCTATCCGCCAGGTGGGCGTCCAGCTCATGGCCAGAGCCGTCATGCCCAGCAGCCCGATCAGGTAGATCACAGCGGTCAGGGAGCAGGTGGCCGCCAGATAGCGATAGTCCCCGGCCCCGATCAGGATCCCGTCCAGGGCCCACATCCATCCGGCGATGGGCATGAAGACTCCCTGGACGATCATGCCCACGGTGATCAGCGACCTGATGGCGGGCGTGGGGCTGAACAGGGGGGCGGCGAAGAGGCCCAGGGCGATCATGACCAATCCGACCAGCACTCCCATGGCCATGCCGGCCCTGGCTGACAGGTCGGTCATGACCCGTGCCCGCGACCGCTGTCCGGCGCCCAACTCGGTGGCTGCCAGTGACTGACCGGCGATGCCCACGGCATCCAGCATATTCAGTCCGAAGTTCCAGGCCGAGTTGACCCCCTGATAGGCCGCCAGCACCTGCTCGCCCAAGTGGGCTGCAGCCACCACGGTCATAAAGAGGCAGACCCGCAGGGCCAGGGTCCGCAGGAAGAGCGGGAAGCCGTCGCCCATGCTGGCCGCCATGCCTGAGAGCCGGGGCCGCAGTTGGGCGCCTTCCCGACGGGCCCAGACCAGGGCGGGGATGGTCAGGAAGAGCCCCATAGCCCACTCGGCGATCAGGGTGGCCAGGCCCGAGCCCAGAATGTCCATGTGCAGGCCGAAGACCAGAAGGATCTCCAGGGCGGTGTTGAGGATGGCGCCTGACACGGCGGCTACCAGGGTGATCTTTACCTTTTGCAGTCCACGGAAGATGCCGTTGGCCGCGTAGACCAGGAGCATGGCCGGAAGGCCGAAGACCAAAGCATTCAGATAGGTCTGCGCCGCCTGCAGGACCGGCCCACGGGCTCCCATCAGGCTGCAGATGGGTCGGCTCAAAGCCAGGAGAACAGCGCAGACGACCAGGCCGATGACGAAGGCCAGCCACATGCCGTCCACACCGGCCTGCATCCCCTCCTTGCGGCGGCCGGCGCCCATGAGCCGGGCCACCTGGGAGGTGGTTCCGTAGGCCAGGAAGATGCACAGGCCCACAGTGGTCAGCACCACGGTGGATCCGATGGAGAGCCCGGCCAGGGCCGAGTCGCTGATGTGGCCCACGATGGCGGTGTCGATCATGACGAAGAGCGGGGAGGCGATCAGCTGGCCGAAGGTGGGTATGGCCAGTCCGGCAATGGTCCGGTAGGTCGCCCGCCGCTCTTCCGGTGTGATCGATCCGGTCTTGGTTTCGGGGATGTTCCTGTGGCTGCGCATGGACGCCATGCTAGTGCTCGGGCCTGAAGACACAACCCCTGGAGCCAGCCCGTGGACGCCCTGCGGGTAGATGACGTATCACCAAACAGCCCTGAGTGCAAGCTGGATTGACGATGTGGAAGACTGTCCCCAAGTTTTGCACAGAGTTATACCCATGAGGTGGATAAGTTGCGCACATGTCCTCTAGGACACGCCTTGAATGTGGATAACTTATTTTTCTGTACACATACAGGGCGACCCTGTGCCCGTCCAGTACGGTCGGCGCGTCCCGGTGAATGCCTTGAGTGAAATCCGTCTCTTGGGGCTGCCAAGGACGGTCCTCTTCGTAGAATCGTGGCTATGGCTTCCGACGACTACACCGACTACACCCATCCCGAACAGCGTCCCACCGATCATGCCCAGACCGGCCGCGACATGCTTTTCGACCGGGTGCCCCCGCATGACGACGATGCGGAGATGGCCGTGCTGGGCGGCATGCTCATGAGCAAGGATGCCATCGGCGAGGTCAGCCAAATGATCGACATATCCGACTTCTATCAGCCCAAGCATCAGACCATCTATGAGGCCATCGTTACCCTCTTCTCGGCCTCCCAGCCGGTGGATGCGGTTCTGGTGGCCAACGAGCTGCTCAAGTCCGGGGACCTGGAGAAGGTGGGCGGCACCGATTATCTGCACTCCCTGGTGGCCTCGGTCCCTACAGCCGCCAACGCCACCTACTATGCGGAAATCGTTCACCAGCGGGCCATCCTGCGCAATGTGATCGCGGCCGGCACCAAGATCGCCCAGCTGGGCTACTCGGCCGAGGGCTCACAGGCCGAGGACATCGTCAACCTGGCCCAGGCCGAGGTCTACGAGATGAGCGTGGGCAGGGTCCGCCAGGATTACGAGGCCATCGGGCCGGTCGTCCACGACACCCTGGACCAGCTGGACAAGCTGCAGAACGGCGACTTGGAGCGGGGCGTGCCCACCGGTTTCAAGAGCATCGACGACGTGACCCAGGGCCTGCAGCCCGGGCAGATGATCGTGGTGGCCGGCCGCCCCGCCATGGGCAAGTCCACCCTGGGCATCGACTTCGCCCGCGCCGCGGCCCTCCATAACAACATGACCACGGTGGTCTTCTCCCTGGAGATGAGCAAGAACGAGCTGGCCCAGCGCATCATCTCGGCCGAGACCGACATTCCCTTGGTGGCCCTGCGCCGAGCGGACGACATCACCCCTGAGCGCTGGAATACCCTGAACACCTTCTGGAGCAGACTCCAGGACGCCCCGCTCTTCCTGGACGATTCGCCCAACATGAGTCTGATGGAGATCCGGGCCAAGTGCCGTCGGCTCAAGCAGACCAACGACTTGAAGCTGGTGGTCATCGACTACCTGCAGCTGATGACCTCGGGCAAGCGGGTCGAATCCCGCCAGCAGGAGGTCTCCGACTTCTCGCGCGCTCTGAAGCTGCTGGCCAAGGAGCTGGAGGTCCCAGTGGTGGCGTTGAGCCAGCTCAACCGTGGTCCCGAGATGCGCAACGACAAGAAGCCCATGCTCTCCGACCTGCGCGAGTCGGGATCCATCGAGCAGGACGCCGACGTGGTCTTCCTGGTCCACCGGCCGGACTTCTACGACAAGGAGGACCGCCCGGGCGAGGCCGACATCATTCTGGCCAAGCACCGCAACGGCCCCACCGACACCTTCAAGCTGGCCTTCCTGGGCGAGAAGTCCAAGTTCAAGGACATGCCCCAGGACTACCAGCAGGGAGGGGTCTGATCATGCGTTCCACGGCTTCCAAGGCGCAGCCTGCCGATCAGCCCGGTCGTTCCCGTCGGCCTTGGCGCTCGCTCCTGGCCCTTCTGGTCGGCAAGGCGGTGCGCCACTTTTCGCGTCTGTCCCATCACGGCGGTTCGGCCCTGCCTGGCAAGGTGGTGGAGCGGATCGACCCGGGCTTCCTGGCCAGGACCCTGTCGGGGCTGCCTCGCGGGGTGGTTCTGGTCTCGGGGACCAACGGCAAGACCACCACTACCCGAATGGTCGCCTCCATGCTGGAGTCCCTGGGCCTCAAGGTCTTCACCAACCCGACCGGGTCCAACTTCACCCGTGGCGTGGTCTCGGCCTTGGTTTCCACCCTGGGGCTCTCCGGCCGGCTGCATGCCGATATTGCCGTCCTGGAGTTGGACGAGGCCTATGCGGTCCACTTCGTGCGACAGGTCAAGCCCCGCTACGCCCTCCTGCTCAATGTCATGCGCGACCAGCTGGACCGGTTCGGGGAAATCGATACTACTGCCCGGCTGCTGGGTCAGGTGGCCCAGGCCACCACAGGCACGGTGGTCCTCAACCGGGAGGATCCGCGCATCTCCAGCCTGGCTGCTCAGACGCCGGCCCAGACCGGTGTGGCCTACTTCGGCCTGTCGGACGATCTGCTGAGCTATTTCCCCACCGATGACGACATGCATGCCTCGGATCAGGATGCTGATGGTGCCGGTGCGGCAAGCGCTTCCCGCCCGGTCCGCCCCGGTCACCGGCTGCCAGCCGAGGTTACCCTGGAAAGGGTCATGGACCACAGGGCCGCCTTCCGTCTGGATGGTCGGCTTCTGGAGACCGATCTGCGTCTGGAAGGCGTCTACAACCTCTACAATGCGGCAGCTGCCCTGGCGCTGGTGAGGGTCGTTCTTGAGGACAGGGAGCCTGATGATGCGGCGCTCATGGACGCCCTGTCCAAGGTGACGCCCGCCTTCGGCCGCGGGGAGGTCATCACTTACCAGGGCGCGCCGGTTGAGCTGGTCCTGGTCAAGAACCCCATGGGCTTCCGCCTGGCCCTGTCCTCCTTCAACCCTGCCGGCCAGGACACCATGATCGCCATCCGCGACGAGTACGCGGACGGGCGTGACATGAGCTGGCTCTGGGATGTGGATTTCACCTCGCTCAGGGATACCGGCGTGGCCATGGTCTCCGGCACCCGGGCCTATGACATGGCCCTGCGCCTGGCCTATGACCAGGTGCCCACGGAGGCGATCGAGACCGACCTGGATCGGGCGCTGACAGCATTCCTTGAGGTGCATCCCGGCCGACCCAAGCGAATCTACTGCACTTACACGTCTATGCTCCGGCTCCGGTCCGCCCTCGGCAGGATCACGAGCGTTGACGATGCCGGGGTGGGCGCATGAGCGAGCGAACCAAAAGGAGCGCAGGAATGCGGCAGACACAGGATAAGGCCAAGGCTGTGGGAGACCATCCGCCGCTGCAGATCCTCTCCCTCTACCACCGTGACATGAACATCTACGGGGATTCTGGGAACATACTCAGCGTGACCCGCAGGGCTGAGCTGTACGGGTTCCGCCCCATGGTCCGCTATTACGATCCCGGTGATGCCTGGCCCGAGCGGATCGATATGATTCTGGGCGGCGGCGGCCAGGACCATGGCCAGGAACGGATCATCGACGACCTGCGGGAACGGGGCGGTCTTCTGCATGATCTGGCCGACCAGGAGGTGCCCATGCTGATGATCTGCGGGCTCTATCAGCTCTTCGGGCATTATTTCGAGACCTCCGACCATGAGCGCCTGGAGGGGGTCGGCATCCTTGACGTGCATACCGTTGCCAAGCCCGAGCGGATGATCGGCAACCTGGTGGAGCAGGCAGAGGACTTCGGCAGGGTGGTCGGCTACGAGAACCATTCGGGCCTGACCTACCTGGGGGAGGGGGCCCGTCCCCTGGGCATGGTGACCGAGGATGGCCGAGGCAACAACGGCAAGGACCACACCGAGGGGGCCCGATGGAAGAAGGTCATCGGCACTTATATGCACGGGTCGCTGCTGCCGAAGAACCCGGCCGTTACGGACTTCCTTATCAAGGGTGCGGCCGAAAGGCGGTACGGCCAGGGCACCTTCGCCCAGATGAAGGAGACCATGGGCCAGAAGAGCCGGAGCGAGCTGGAGCGTCTGGACTCCCTGGCTGATCAGGCCAGCCGTATTGCCGCATCAAGGCCACGGTGATAGGAGCCTGCGGTTCCTTCGGTTCCGGCACAGGGGCGTGCCAAGGAGGCAAGGCGCTGCGGTCCCTCTTGCCATGGTGTTGAATCGGATCGGTCAATGATAACCAGCTAGACTGTAAAGAGAGACGGCCGCTCGTCTCTTGGCGGTCAAAAGGGCCCGGTACTTCAAGGGCGTATGAATGCTGGGAGGCATATCATGTCGGATTTGCATATTGGTGACGGATTGCACAAGGTGCTTCTGGCTGGCATTGGAGCGCTGGCCACAGGCGTGGAGAAGGGCCAGGAGGTCATCGACAGCCTGGTGAAGAAGGGCGAGCTGACGGTCGAGCAGGGGAAGATTCTCAACACTGAGCTCAAACGGAACAGGAAGACCCCTCCCGCTCCTGAACCTGCTGACAGCGCTGCTGCACCGGCTGCTGGCGCGCCCAGGCCTGCGACCCATGTTGCTCCTGACCCCCGTCGTCCCGACCATGATCCCTTGGCGCCAATGCCGAATCGTCGGTCCGGGTCCATCCCCATCACCTCCAATGATCCCATTGCAGGTCAGCAGGGCTGAAAGGCAGTCAATTACTGTCAGCGTCGGTCGTCTGCGCCGGAATGTCTGCCGCTGGTCGGCCATGCGGATAAAGGACGCAGGTGAGTGGTGAGTATGGATGCCATGAACGGACATGATGCCCCGGTGCAGACCATTGGCCTCTTCGGGGTCGGCACGGGAGAGCGGCAGGGGGCGGCAGGAAGGATCCGGCACAGGCGTGGCAGGGCCCGTCGACTGGCTGAGATGATCCGCATCGCCAACCGGTTCGACATCATCCACGGGCTGACTCCGGTCACCATGCGTCGACTGTTCGAGGCGCTTGGGCCCACTTTCGTCAAGGTGGGCCAGATTCTCTCCATGCGTTCGGAGATCCTGCCGGAGGCCTTTTGCCGTGAGCTGTCCAAGCTGCGCGCCGACGCGGATCCCATCCCGTATTCCGTGGTGACCAGCACCCTGGCCGCCGAGTATGGCCGTCCGCTCGACCGGATCTTCTCCTCCATAGACCCTGTTCCCTTGGGGTCGGCTTCCCTGGCGCAGGTGCACCGGGCCCGCCTGGTCAGCGGTGAGGACGTGGCCGTCAAGGTCCAGCGCCCAGGGATTCAAGAGACCATGGCCCAGGACATCGACATCCTGCGCAGCATGGTCAAGTGGGCCTCCCGGTTCGTCCGCAGCACCCAGGTGATCGACATCCGAGGAGTGGTCGAGGAGCTCTGGGAGACCTTCCAGTCCGAGGTCGACTTCCAGCGGGAGGCCGCCAATCTGGCGGAGTTCAAGGATTTTTGCGGCTCATACGCCTACATCGACTGCCCGAAGCCCTATCCCGAACTGTGCACCAGGCATGTGGTGGTGATGGAGTACATCGACGGGATATCACTCTCACGGCCCGCCCAGCTGGTGGCCCAGGGCTATGACCTGAAGGAGATCGGCACCAAGCTGGTCGACAACTATGCCACCCAGATCATGGACCGGGGCTTCTTCCACGCCGATCCGCACCCCGGCAACATCATCATCCGCGATGGTTCCATAGTGCTGATCGACCTGGGGATGGTCGGCCGCCTGGACGAGGTGACCAAATCGGCTTTGAAGGACATGATTTTTGCAGTAGGCCGCGAGGATTCACCAGCCCTGGCTCAGGGGCTGCTCCGTTTCGCCGGTACGGGAGAGGCCAGAGCCGAGGACTACCCTTATCTTCTTGCCGACCTGGATGCGGTCGTCCAGCGGTTCGGCAAGCTGGATCTGGCCGATCTGGACATCGCCGAATACGTCAATGCCGTGATGAGGCTGGCCGCCCGGCATGGCATCAAGGTGCCGGGGTCGGTCACCATGGTGGCGCGGTGCCTGGTCACCCTTGAAGGACTCTTGGACGAGTTCCTGCCTGAGGCCAACATCGTGCAGATCATCACTGATCATGTCGCCTACAGCCAGAGCACGGGGTCCATCCTCAAGGAGGAGGCCCGGAAGCTGGGCATCCAGGGCGACCTGGCCCTGCATGGCCTTTTGGGCGCCCTGGCCGAGTCCCAGACCGCGACCAAGATGCTGACCCGGGGCCAGCTGCGCGCCAATGTGCAGCTGGTAGGCTCCGAGGAACCTCTGCAGCAGCTGTCCGACATGGTCAACAGACTGACCATGGCCCTCATTGTCGTCGGACTCTATGTGGGCTCTTCAATCGTCTACTTCGCCCGCGTCAAGCCGGTGGTCTTCGGCATCCCGGTGGTCAGCATGCTGGGGTATGTGGTGGCCTTCATTCTTTCGGTTTGGATAGTCCTGGACATCCTGATCAAGCACCGGGCCCTCAAGCGTCGGCGACGCAACGGCGAAGCCTAGGCTGAGAGCCGGTCCATCCTGCACAGATACTGTCAGATACTGTCAGATGCTGAATCAGTTGGCGAAATCCTCCACGGTCTCAGGATCCTCATGGTTCATGAAGGCGGATTTGCCGGTGTCCATGGCCCGCAGCCGGTCCATCTCCTGGTCGCTGAGCTGGAAGTCCCAGATGTCGAGGTTCTCGCGCATGCGCTCCCGGTGGGTGGTCTTGGGGATGACGATGACCCCGTCCTGGACCAGGAAGCGCAGGGCTACCTGGGCAGCGGTCCGGCCGTGTGATTGTCCGATCTCGGTCAGGGTCGGGTTGGTGAACATCCCCTGGCGGCCCTCGGCGAAGGGTCCCCAGGACTCGATCCGGGTGCCGTACTTGTCCATGTAGGCGCGTTCCTGGGGGCGCTGGTGGAAGACGTGGGTCTCCAGCTGGTTGACGGCAGGGACGATTTTGTTGAACTTGACCAGGTCCACATACCGGTCGGCGTAGAAGTTCGAGACGCCGATGGCCCGCAGGACCCCCTGGTCATAGAGGTCCTCAAGGGCGTGCCAGGCTGCGTAGTAGTCGTTGAAGGGCTGGTGGAGGAGGACCAGGTCCAGGTGGTCAGTGCCCAGCTTCTTCATGGACTCCTCGACCGAGGCCTTGGTCTTGTCGTATCCGTAGTTGGTGATCCAGACCTTGGTGGTCAGGAAGACCTGGTCGCGGTCGAGGCCGCTCTGGGCCAGGGCATCTCCGACGGCCTGCTCGTTTCCATAGGCCTGGGCCGTGTCGATGGCCCGGTACCCGGTCTCCAGGGCGTCCAGAACCGAGCGGCGGCACTCGTCTAGGTCGGCGATCTGGTAGACCCCGAAGCCTTCCATAGGCATGAGGACGCCGTTGTTGAGCTTAACGGACGGGACGGAGGCGGATAAATCATTCTGCATGGTATTGCGCTTCTTTCTTGGCAGATTGCTCGACGGAGTTGGCTAAAGGCGGGAGCGTGCCTCTCTGATCTGCTTGTTCAAGGATAGGGCCTTCAAGCAGCTTGAAGTCAAGCTCAGCAAAGCGCGTCCAGCCTCCTGCGATGCTAGCGTGGGTAGTGAAGTAGCTGATGGCTGGAGGCGATGATGGGGTCTAAAGCACGATTGGCCGGCAAGGTCGCACTGGGTCTGGGATTCGGTGTTTTGGGAGGCTGGTGCTGGGCCCTGGCCCCTGGCCTTTCAGTGGTTGCGGGCCGGAGAAAGCCCGTCGGTCTGTCCTTGCATCCCTACGCCCATAGGGGCCTGCACGACGCTGGCTCGGGGATGGAGACGGCCAATCCCAACCCTGGACAGACCGCCTACCTGCACCGTATCCATGACTGCCTGAAGATTGAATCCGATCGTCCCTCAGGCAGGCACGCCTCGGCCCAAGCCAAGTCCCCTCGGGTAGTGGCGCCTGAAAATTCTCTGGCTGCCTTCGAGGCGGCCTGCAGGGCCGGCTACGGGATTGAGCTGGATGTTCATCTCAGCCGGGACGGCCAGGTGGTGGTCATCCACGATGGAGACCTGCAGCGGATGGCTGGCGTCAACCGGGCAGTGGCGGACCTGACCTATGAGCAGCTGCAGAGGATTCCACTGTGCCCAAGCCCTGCCCAGGCTCTTGAGTCCGGGGAAGGAATTCCTGGCTCTGCCGACCACGATGGCGGTCCTGAAACGGAGGGCGGGGACGGGGGCCTCAACGATCCCGAGGCGCAGCATGTGCCTCTTCTGTCCGAGGTGCTCGCTCTGGTGGATGGCCGGGTGCCCCTGGTCGTCGAGATCAAGATGGACAGGGGCTTGGATCGGGAGCTCATGCGTCGGACCGATGCCCTCCTGTCCAGGTACCAGGGCCCCTATGTAATTGAGTCCTTCAACGTCCTGGCCCTTGCCTGGTATCGGGTTCACCACCCAGGCGTCACCAGGGGGCAACTGGTCGCCCCCTACCATGGCCGGGTGGACTCCCGCTCATCGGCCCTGCGCTGGATGGCCGGGTCCCTCCTCTTCAACTGGCTGGGGCGGCCGGACTTCGTGGCCTGCGAGTGGCACAGCGGGCACTCACTGCCCATGCGTCTCTATCGGTTCCTAGGTGGAACGCCCATTGCCTGGACCGTCCGCTCCGAGCATGCGCAGGAGGGGGCCAGTCCGGACTTTGATGGGATTATCTTCGAGTCGTATCTGCCTGAGAGCTGAACCAGCTATACAGGCCTGAGGCCGCGGCGGCCAGGCCTATCGCCCAGAGGGCCATGATCAGGAAGTAGCCGTAGGGGAGAGGCACGACGCTCATGTCCACCTGGCCGGACAACTGATGGAAGATGACGGCCAGTACCCCCGCCATGGCCAGGGCTGAAAGCAGGATGGCCGAAAGAGCATCGATTACTGACTCCCCAATCGAAGAGCAGACCAATGTTCCACGTGAAACACCGGCAGCCTGCATCCTTCGGTTCTCCTGGCGGCGCTCGTTGACTGCGATGGCGCATGCCTGGATCAGGAAGATGGCCGTCAGGACGATGGCCCCGTTGACCATCTGGGGCATGGCCCGCTGCACCTCCTGGGACCTTTGGATTTCGGAACGAATGTACTCCTTCTTGGTGCAGGCCTTGATGCCCTTCCTGTCCCATGAAGCATTGAGCTTATTGATCAGATCGTCTGTGCGAATTTCAGGGGCGGTCCTGGCCAGGGTGGTCGATCCGCTGTTGTCTGGCGCCAGCTGCAACAGGTCTGCATCCGTCATCAGGTATTGGCCCATCTGCCCTGTCGGGGTCATATCGACTACGGCGGTGATGGTCAGCGTATGGCCTTTGTCGTACCTGTCGATCAGAGTCAGCTTGCGTCCGATGGGGTTTTTCTCCTGAGCGCGGCCACTGGCAATAACGGCGATCTTGCCCGGCCCCAGATCCGCAGCGGAGCCCTCGATGAAGATTGGGCTAATGGTATTGACGCTCTTGCCTGCTTTGTTGACATGCATAGCCATGACGGAGGGTTCGCCATTGCCGCCGGTATCTTCCTTGTCTGCAGTTTTCCAGGATCCCTCGCTATAGGTGACGGCGGATTCGACGTCTGCAGTGGACCGAAGCTGGCGATCCAGGTCTCTTGGATCATTGCTCTCTGCAGTGATCATGGTTTCGGCAGCGACCGGCTTATACCGGCTTATGGCTTCTTGCGCCCAGCTGGACCGTACTAGGGCTATTATTCCGGTCACGATGACCAGCATCAGTATGATCGGCACTGCGACGGCGGTAGAGCTCCGGTTTTCCTTTCGTGCCCTTTGCCGTGCCAGGAGTCCTGCACCTCGGAAGGCCAGTTGGAAGGGGATGCCGATCAGGTTGGCGCAGGCCGGAACCAGGACAGGGGCCAGGGCGCCGATGATGACGAGCAAGCAGCCGGTTGAGGCCAGGATCTGGATTTCAATGTCCATGTCGTTGAAGCGGTGATAAATCATGGCCAGTCCTCCAGCCAGGCCAGCCAGGGCGATTATCAGGCGAAGAGGGCCGATTGACTTGGTTCCCGACCGATTCCCTGAGTCCTGCAAAGCCTCGATGGGAGAGATGGCGGTAATCCTTCTGGCAGCGAACCAGGTTCCTAAGAGGCCTGCCAGGAGTATCCCGGCGAAGGCGAGGACAATCCCCATGGGGTGGGGATGCGCGGTCATTTCTAGCGCTTCAAGGCCTGAGTTAATCAGGGACTTGGCGAATGCGGGCACCAGCAGGCATCCCGCCAAACTGCCCATGAGGGCGGCTAAGCCTACCGGAATCATGAATTCCAACAGGGAGATGAGTCTCACGGTCCTGGGAGAGGCGCCGGAAAGCCGCATCATGGCATACTCGCGACGACGGCGCTCGATCAGGAACCCCACGGAGGTGATGACCAGGAAGATGGAGACAAACCCGCATATGCAGGCGTACGTTATGGATATCAGTGCAGCGCCGTCTTGTAAGGACAGGGTCATAGCGCGGTCGTAGGAATTCATTGCGTGCGTATCCGGCATCCCGTCGCCCCTCCGAGCGGCAATGGCTACCTGGGCCCAGGCGCTGGTTAGGGCCGAAGCGGCCATGACCGCCAGGACCATGACCGTGTAGGAGGACCGATGCTCATGCAGAAAGGACTGCACCAGGGAGCCCAGTCCAGGAGTGCGTGCCTTGGTTCGACCTGCGGTTTGCGAGCCGCCCCCGCCCATCGGTCCTGGGGTCCTGGTTCCTGCCAGCGATCTACCTAGGGAAAGGGACTTGCCCTCCATGGTGTGCTCCTTTCTCGCCCTTGAATGCCGCTGTTCTTATTGCAACACCGGGCAAAGGCCCACTCAGGGTGTTTTCAGGGTCAGACCAGGGGAGAACCAGGGTGGCGATCAGCGATTAGGCACTCTCGTGCGAGAGGTGGGCAAGAGGACAGAGGGCGAGAGGGTGGAAGTCGAGGGATAGACGGTTGGGAGAATAGAGGTCGGGAGGATTACAGACATGATGACTGGTTCGCTAAGCTCCATGGCATTGCAGAGCTGGCAGTTTCTATAGCGACGACTTCATAGCGAACCTATCCTCGCTGACGGGGTAGGGGAGGGAAGCCTAGTCCATTTTGCACAGCATCCGACGGGACGGCCATCGAACACCGTTGAAAAAAGGACCCGAATCGTGCAGATTCGGGTCCTTGTCAGGTATGGGGTTCGTGCCCCGTCAGTTCGTTGGATCAGTCGATGACGCCGTAAAGGCGGTCGCCGGCATCGCCCAGGCCGGGCACAATGTAGGCGTGCTCGTTCAGTTTCTGATCGACTGCGCAGACCACCACCTTGAGGTTGATGGAGGGGTCCATCTCCTCCTTAAGGCGGTTCAGGCCCTCGGGAGCGGCCAGAATGTTGATGGAGGTCACGTCCTTGGCGCCGCGCTCGGCCAGGTATTTGGTGGCGGCGATCAGGGTGCCGCCGGTGGCCAGCATGGGATCCAGCAAGAAGCACTGACGGCCGGAGAGGTCCTCCGGCAGGCGGTTGGCGTAGGTGATGATGTCCAGGGTGTTCTCATCGCGCTTGAGGCCAAGGAATCCGACCTCGGCGGTGGGCAGCAGACGGGTCATGCCGTCAAGCATGCCCAGTCCGGCGCGCAGGATGGGAACCACCATGGGGCGCGGGGAGCAGAGCTTCTTGCCCACCATGGGAGCGACCGGGGTCTCGATTGGGTGGTCTTCGATGTCCAGATTTCGGGTGGCCTCATAGGCCTCAAGCATGACCAGTTCGCTGATCAGCTCGCGGAAGGTGTTGGAAGGGGTGTTTTTGTCCCGCAGTACGGTCAGCTTGTGCTCGATCAGCGGGTGTTCCAGTACGTGAAGTTCCATACCTCTCAGCGTAGCTCAGCGGGTCGGCTTCTGGTAGCGACCGGCAAGCCATGCTGCCTTCGATTTGGGAATGGAAATGAAAACGCCGAACCATGCAAGCGCCTGTCGGCGCAAACGCCGCTCGCAGCGGCAACAAACGGAGCCCGGGGCTTAGCCATGGTCCGGCGCAGTCCCCATTGTAGGGCATGCCGGAGTCTGATCTGTGCTCACGGCGCGCTTACGCTTCCGGCTTGAAAGGGCGGCGGGCTCTACTCCAGCCGTCCCCGCCGCCAGAGCGAGGCGCCCCGCATAAAGTCACGGGCTGTCTGATTGAGGGAGTTGACCGTGCGCTGTGCCGCGTCGACCTCCTTAGCTTCCTGACCGTCCAGCTGCCGGCTCTGGGCATCCCGGATGGTGGTCTTGATGCCGCGGGCGATCACGTCGCAGAAGGCTCCGGCCCGTTCCAGGGCTATGGCGAAGTCGCCTGTGAAGGCTCCGGAGAGGATGGAGTCGGCGGTTCGGATGATGTCGTCGGCCTCCGGGGCCTGGTCTACGCCGGCGATGGCTGATGCAGCGGTGTCGGTGGGTTCGCCCAGCCGCCACAGACGACTGATTCCGTCAGCGTCCTTACGCATCCAGCTGCGAAGCATGTAGAGCCGCCAAAGAATGCCGGGCAGGGAGTCGGGGTCGCTGTCGCTCCAGAGCTCGGCCACGACATCCACGCCTTCGCGGTCCACCAGGGTCAGAACCCGTTTTACTATGACGGGGTCGGCGCTGTGGTGGACCCGGTCCAGCAGGGAGGCTGCAGACACGTGGCTCATCTCGCTGATCTGCTGCGGATCCATGCCTCCGGAGAGCTGGTCGGCGATGGCCGGGTCCAGCTGGCCTGGGCGTGAGGGCCTGGATGCTCCGGTGCCGGATGCCACGAATCCCGTGCGGGAGGAGCGGATTGAGGATGAGCCGATTCTGGAGTTGCTGTCAGTAGACAATGGGAGTCACCTTCTGTATGTCGATGATGGTCGGATGATTGGGGTCGCCGGCCAGACTGAGGACGACGGCGTTGCCGGTGGGCATGAAAGGGGAGTCGTCGGGCAGCCGTTTGGACAGTGATCTACTGGAGCACAGCCCGCGAAGCTTTTCGAAGATGCCGCCCAGGACCGGACGATGCATGCAGATCATAGTGGTTCTGTTGCCTGTCAGCAGGTCGGCCATCTGCCTGTCCAACCAGCTGTGGGCCTGTTCGGGGCGTCGGTGGTAGGCGGACTCCGTCAGGCAGGCCACCATCTCCATGGGCAGGCCTACCTCGTCGGCGTAGGGTCGCAATGTCTGCACACAACGGATCCAGGGTGAGGACAGGAGGCGGTCGGGCGCGAAGCAGGCCAGCTCCCTAGCCAGGGCGTAGGAGGTGCCGGCGCCTTTGGGGGTCAGAGGACGATTCGCGTCCTTGCCTGTCCACTCCTTCCGTGCCACTGCCTTGCCGTGGCGGACGATGATCAGCTGACGGGCCCGGATGCCGCCCTGCTCCACCCGATCCACGAAGGTGTCCAGTATGGTTCTGTCGCTGGGGTGGGTCAATAGTTTGCGGGCGTCGGAGGCTCCGACCCATCGTATCTGGTCGACTTCCCTGGAATCAGGCCGGTGGATGGGCCCTAGCAGCGCGCTCTGACCGGCGGCGTGTTCCGGGTCGGTCGATGTGGCCATCCAGTAGCAGATATGTTTGAGTCTGCCGCCCTTGCCGCCCCGGCGTCGGCCCTCGTTGTTCAGCGGATATTCGGCATCCCCTAGGTATGGCCCCAGCCGGACAAGACAGCCTGTCTCCTCGCCGACCTCGCGCACGGCCGCCCGCATGTGGGTCTCACGATTCTCCAGCTTGCCCTTGGGCCAGCTCCAATCGTCGTACTTGGGACGATGAACCAGGCAGAGCTCCAGCTCATCAAGGTCGGAGCGTGGGCTGGCTCCTGGGGCTGCTCGGCCGTCGTCGCTGAATTTCATCCAGCCCTGGAAGCTTGTGCGCCACCGGTAGAGGATGGCTCCGGCTGCCTCGACCGTCCTGCTCATGGCCGGATGCCATCCCGATCATCCACCTCGGCGGCGGACCTGCCGGCCTGGAGGCGCATCATCATCGCCTGGCCCTGGGGGTTCGGGCGTGACGGTCGATCAGGTACTCCTGCGAGTCGACCAAAGGCCGGCCCTGGTCATCCCGGCTGTGGCGCACGTAGGTGCCGTCGGGCTGCATGTGCCAGGAACTGGTGGTGTCAGCCATCTGCAGATCCACATAGTCGATCAGCCCCTGCACCTGCTCGGGGGCAGTGATCCGGACCAGCGCCTCCACACGGCGGTCCAGGTTGCGGTGCATCAGGTCGGCAGAGCCTATCCAGACTTCTGGACCGGCGAGGGGGCCCTCGCCGATCTGGGGGCCCTGGGAGTTGGCGAAGGCGAAGATACGGCTGTGCTCCAGGAACCGTCCCAGGATGGAGTGGACTCGGATGTTCTCACTCAGCCCGGGCACGCCTGGCTTCAGGGCGCAGATGCCGCGCTCCACGATGTCGATGCGGACCCCCGCCTGGCTGGCCCGGTAGAGGGCGTCGATGATCTTTTCGTCCACCAAGGAGTTGACCTTGATTCGTATCCATGCAGGCTTGCCGTTCAGGGCAGTCTCTTCCTCGCGGGCGATCCGCTGCAGCAGCCCGGAGCGGACCGTGCGCGGGGCTACCAATAGGCGGTGGAAGGATGACTTGGGCGCATAGCCTGACAGCTGGTTGAAAAGCCGTGTCAGGTCCTGTCCCACCACCGGGTCACAGGTGAGCAGACCCAGGTCGGTGTACTGGCGGGCGGTCTTGGGGTTGTAGTTGCCGGTGCCTACGTGGCAGTAACGACGCAGGCCGTCCTGCTCCTGACGGACCACCAGGGAAAGTTTGCAGTGGGTCTTGAGTCCCACGATCCCGTAGACCACATGGACGCCGGCTCGTTCCAGCTGACGGGCCCAGGCGATGTTGGCCTCCTCGTCGAACCGGGCCTTGATCTCGACCAGGGCCAGAACCTGCTTGCCGGCGTGTGCGGCATCCACCAAGGCATTGATGATGGGCGAGTTGCCCGAGGTCCGGTAGAGGGTCTGCTTGATGGCCAGCACTCGCGGATCGGCCGCCGCCTGCTCCAGGAAGGCCTGAACCGAGGTGGAGAAGGAGTCATAGGGGTGGTGAAGGAGGATGTCATGCTCGCGGATGGCAGCGAAGATGTCCTGGGCCTGGCTGGATTCCACCTCGGCTATCTGCCGGTTGGTGGTGGGAATGAAGGGGCGAAACTTGAGGTCGGCCCGGTCGATGGACTGCAGCTCGAACAGGACCGTGCAGTCCAAGGGTGCGGGCAGTCGATAGACCTCCTCCTGGTTGACCCGGAGCTTGCTGGCCAGCAGCTGTGAGAGGAAGGGAGAAGCGGAGTCGGAAATCTCCAGGCGGATGGGCGGTCCGAACCGACGCTGCAGCAGCTCCTTCTCCATGGCGTTGAGCAGATTTTCGGCGTCGTCCTCTTCTACGTCAATGTCTTCGTTGCGGGTGACGCGGAAGGAGCGGGCCTCCTTGATGATCATGCCTGGGAAGAGGTATTCCAAGTGGGCGATGATCAGGTTCTCCATGGTGATGAACCCGTAGCGCTCCTCCCGGCCCTCCTCGTCGGTCAGATCGTCCACAGGAACCAGGCGGGAGAGATTGTCGGGAATCTTGACGCGGGCGAAGTGGGTCTTGCCTGAGGTCGGGTTCTCCACCAAGACCGCCAGATTCAGGGAGTTGCCTGAGATATAGGGGAAGGGGTGGGCCGGGTCGACGGCCAGCGGGGTCAGGACCGGAAAGACCTGGTTGCGGAAGAAGTTGGTGAGCCGTTCCTGTTCCTGGCTGCTCAGCTGTGTCCAGCTCAGCAGGATGATGCTTTCGGCGGCCAGATCCGGCAGAATGTGGTTGATGACATAGTGGGCATGCTCGTCCTGCAGCTTGTGCGCCTGCTCGGAGATGGCCCTCAGTTGTTGACGGGGGCTCATTCCGCTGGCGGCCGTCACAGCGATGCCGGTGTCCACGCGACGCTTCAGACCCGCCACGCGGACCATGAAGAACTCATCAAGGTTGCTGGCGAAGATGGCAGCGAAGTTGGCGCGTTCCAGCAGGGGCACGCTCTCGTCTTCGGCCAGCTCAAGCACGCGTTTGTTGAACTTGAGCCAGCTCAGCTCCCGGTCGAAATAGCGATCCTCAGGCAAGGGCGAGACCGGGTGATCCGAGTGCCTGGATACATGCCGTGCCTGGCCGTCGGTCTCGGCAATATGCTCCGCGATCTGGCTGCGTAGCAAGGCCTTGGAGGGTGCGTCAAATTTCTGAACCATACCATAGCACTCTATTCGCAGGTGCCGTCCTCTGCAATCGTCGATAACGCTTGTGGATAAATAGGAACGGCCCCCCGCAGGAGGCCGTTCCCACAAGGTCGATCCGGATGGAATCTCTGCACAACATCATCGTTGCAACGGTCAAGTCTTATACACCCGTTCAACGTATCGGTCCTAGTGGCCATACACTTTGTGGGCTTCCTCGTTCTCGAACCGTCCTTGTATATGCCATTATGCCAGTTTTCAGGCCGTTGGCAAGCATGACTGGCAGTTGGGGCGAAGCAAGTAATCGGCTTGGTCTTTTGTGCGATTGCGTGCATTACGGCGGGCTGAATACGCCAAGTTTGGAGGAATCTGTTGCTTCCCTGTGATCATCTGTGGCCTTTCATAGGTGTGGGCTCAAAAATGCTGCAGTTTCAGGCGTGTCGTAATCTCGATGGATTTATGCACAGTGAGGGTGAAGCGATGTGGAAACATGGGGTCATTCGACCACATAAGCTCTGGGGACTGGTGCTGATGCCAGGGGGCGGGTGTACTGGGAGCCATGACTGGAATGAGCATAGGTAGACCGCCGACGATGATACAAGGCGGCATGAAAGGGCGAGCGCCCGAATGGACTCCACGCTTTTTTAATTCAGTCGGGTTGTCTCCGGAACACCGACCAGGAAGAGTGGCGGGCGCGGCCCGACAGTTTGATTTTCCGGGATCCTCAGGATCAGGTCGCCTGCAAGACGAGGATGCCGTTCGATTCAAGCAACCCATCCTGTCCGATCGGCGGAGTGTAGGTAAAGATGCTGAACATGAGTCCGTCGTGGCCGGTCTGGTCTTTCTCTCGGCCTCGGGAGGAATTGGGCTGACAACCATGACGGCTCTGATGGGCAAACAGCTCCGAGACATGGCCTTGTCATGCGCTCTGGTGGATCTGGACCTGGACGGCGGAGGGATGGATGTCCTGGTCGGCGTCGAGGGAGCGCCTGGTATGCGGCTTGGGCGAATCCACGCGCCCTTAGGCCGGGTGGATCCTCAGGCACTCCGTGAAGAATTGCCGACTTGGGATGGCATCCCGCTGCTCAGCAACGATCCTTGGAGTGCCCCGCCACAGGGCTGGTGGGATCTGGATGCGGCAGTCAGCGCAATGGCTGGATTTGCTGATCTCTTGCTGATCGATGCCGGTCGGGGCCGGGGTCTGGGTAATCTGCGCTCGCTGAAAGGGCTGCCATCGCTGTTGATGGTGGACATGACCGTGCTGGGCCTTGCACGGGCGAAGGCGCTTCTCCATGCTCTGAACGGCCGGAGCAATGCTGGTGATCGAGCCCAAGACAGTCCATTGATTTCATGTAGGCCCCCCATGGCTCTGATTGGAATGATGCCCACACCGCACCGGGTCAGTCATGGCGTCGACCCGGAGCAGGCGGAGGATTTTCTGGGCCGATCGGTGGACGTGGTTCTTAAGCCGCAACAGAAGCTGTCGGCATCCGTTCTGGATGGGCGTGGCCTCGAACGGGTGCCGCGTGCTTATGCCCGGGCCCTTCATCCCCTGGTTGAGCGGATCGCAGGAATGATCGTCGTAGGGGAAAGAAGAGAAGAACGGATCTCTTCTCGCGGATCGGTTCGGTCCGGGGCTGTCAAATGATCATAGGAAGCGGGGAAAGCAATGAAGGTCGATTCTCTGACGACGATTCCGATCAGCCGCCCACTTTCGGATACTTGGATGGGCTGACGAACGATCCTGCGGTGACTGACATCGCAGTGACCGGGCAGGGCAATGTCTGGATCGACCAAGGCGCGGGCATGGAGGAGGTCCTGCTTCGGCCTGGATTCGCAGGCCCTCGAGCTGTGAGGGACTTTGCCGTGCAGTTATGCGCTCAGCTGGGACGTCGCCTGGACGATGCCCGGCCCATGGCTGACGCTTCCAGCAGGGAGGGGATCAGAGTCCACGCCGTGCTGGCCCCACTTGTTCCCGAGGGTGCCGCCATTTCCATCAGACTGCCCAACAGACACCCGCCAAGTCTGGAGGAGCTGGCTGCTGCCGGGCTGTGTCCCGCCAGCTGGCTCTTCATCCTTCGGGCGCTGGTGGTCAATCGGGCCAGCATTCTAGTGACTGGTGGCACGGGTGCAGGTAAGACCACACTCCTACGGGCCCTGCTAGGCATGTGTCCACGGGAGCAGCGGCTGGTCGTCGTGGAGGAGGTGCGTGAACTGGGTCGTATCGCCGGCCATGGGAATATGGTTTCCTTGGCTGTCAGAGAATCCAACGTCGAAGGGGCGGGGGGTGTTGGGCTGGTCGATCTGGTGAAAGCCACATTGCGCATGCGGCCCGATCGGATCATCCTGGGCGAGTGTCGTGGCGAGGAGATAGCTGATCTGCTGCGGGCTTTCAATTCCGGTCATAGGGGCGGCATGGCAACGCTGCATGCCGACAATGTGGAACGCGTTCCCGCCAGGCTGGCGACTCTGGGGTTGCTGGCTGGGTTGCAGCCGAGGGCCCTGGCTGCTCTGGCGCAGGGGGCGTTCGATGCTGTTATCCATCTGGAACGTTCCGGCGGCCATAGACATATCGCTCAAATTGGCCGACTGACAACTGCAGCTGATGGCCGGCTTCTTGGGGAGGCCGTCTGTACATGGACAGGCCGAGGGGCCGCTACGTATGGAACGGCCTGGTCAACGTTCGCCAGGCGGTGGGGCATTGTGACCAGCGCCCCGGCGAGCGTTCCGTAGTTGAGGTGAATTATGCATGACGAGACTGCAGCCTGGCTGGCTGCAATGTTGACGGCCATTGCTTTTCTGGCCTTGCTTCCGCCGAGCGGCAGCGTGGCCGCACGGCTGAAGGCCATGTCAATCAGGCCCTCTGCACAGTCGGATCGGCCTGGCTTGGCGGTGCTGGTCACTTCCCTGCTGGCCTATGTCGACAATGGAGGCGGTCTGGTAGAGGCTTTCGAGGAGGCATCCGGGCGGCGGTTCGCCACCCAGGAGGTCACGCGGGAACGTGTGATGGCCATGCTGGAGAACCGGTGCCTGCCTCAGGAACGGGGGCCGACTCTGACGATTATGGCCCAGGCTCTGATGGCCTGTTATGGTCTCAGCGCCATCCTGGGCTGCCGGGCTTCTGATGGGCTGCGGACTGTGGCAGCTATGCAGAGGCGGCGGGCGGCACTGGATGAGGCGCGAGAAAAAGCCTTTGCTGTGCCTAGGGCCACGATCCGCCTCCTGTCAACCTTGCCGGTGCTGACCATCATCATGGGAGAGTTCATGGGTGCGCGACCGTTCTCCTTCCTATGCCGCCCAGGCTTGGGAACCATATGTCTGATCCTTGGGGCGGCCTTCTATGTTTTTGGTCTGGTTTGGATGCATCTGCTGATGAACGATCTGGGCAGGGAGGATCTATGGATCTGAAACCACTGATTGCCGCTCTGTCGACCATAGTGGCCTTGCTGCTGATGGAATCCGACGGCCAGAGTGAGCGATTAGCCCATGAGCAGGTCTCCACGCCGTCCTTGAGCCTGGTATTGGCCTTGTTGGGAGTCGC
The DNA here is from genome assembly GCF_058199535.1 of Bifidobacterium sp. VU/mBH4 (B4). Lineage (NCBI taxonomy): Bacteria > Bacillati > Actinomycetota > Actinomycetes > Bifidobacteriales > Bifidobacteriaceae > Bifidobacterium > Bifidobacterium sp. VU/mBH4 (B4). The sequence continues at coordinate 79,542 of NZ_JBVPQJ010000001.1, forward strand.
TGTTCGTCAGGGGGCCTCCCTGCCTAGGGCCCTGGGTGTGGTTGGTGGACTGCTGCCAGGTCCTTATGGGCTTCGGATGGTTCGCGTGGCTCACCTGCTCGGACGCGGCAACGGATGGGATTTGTCCTGGTCGGGAGCGATCGGGGATCCTGATTATGGGCAGTCCATGCAGGTCCTGGCTGACTGTCTGGAGCCGTCCTGGCGTTTGGGATCATCACCTCTGACGCGTATCGAGACGACCCTGCGCCAGCTGGATTACCATGCCCGCAGCGTGCTGGCCCGGGCTACAGCGGCGATAACCGTCAGGCTGCTGGTGCCGACCGGACTGTGCATTCTGCCGGCCTTCGTGCTGATCGGAGTCATCCCCTGCATTGCGGCCTTCGTAGGCCGGATTTCCTGAGGGCATGGAGTCCATGCTGACAGAGTTGTCCACAGGCTCCCGATGCAGGTCCACTCGTCCACATGCATCCGATAAGGCGACCGAGGCCGACCGGAACGGGCACAGTGAAAGGTACCGGATGCCGATTCCCTGAGGAACGGCCATTCGCCGGGGCGGGGAAGACAAGGAAAGGCAAAGGTGAGAACGATGACATATTCACAGGAGGTTGCGACGGTCTTCCATCTGCAGACCAGACAGGCAGGAGGGCAATTGGTGCCAACTGAGACATGGCCTGCTGCAGGTGCCGGGTCCTGGTGGCTGCAAAGAATGAGGCAGCGCTCCAACCGGTTCATAACGGCTTTGTATGTTCGCATCAGCCAAGCTATGGACTCTGCAGCGAGTGCCCTGCGTGCGCGTATGGGTGTGGTGCTGGCCAGACCTGAATCGGGGGCCATCACTGCCGAATACGCCGTGATCATGGTGGCAGCTGCCACGCTGGCCGGTGTATTGCTGGCCATTGTCAAATCCTCTTCCACGCGCACTCTGTTGATGGGTTTGGTGAAGAAGGCGCTCAGTGCCGTTGGCTGAAAGACGGTCCGAGTGGAGACGACGGTGGCGATCCGACAGCGGCACGGTAACGGCCGAGTTCGCCATCGTGCTTCCCGCTGTCATGGTTCTGGCTCTCTTACTGCTGACGCTGACTCAGACGATCAGAACCGGCATGGTTTGTCAGGATGCGGCTAATGCGGCTGCCAGAGACCTGATCGTCACCCGGGGCAAGGACGATCCCCAAGGGCTGGTGCACCGGATGGCCGGTCCGCATACTCAAGTGAAGTTGAGCCCATCGGCCGGACAGACGGCAGTCAGGGTGTCATGCCCAGTGGTTTCCGGCCCGATGGGCGTGCTGCCTGCACAGGTCCATGGCGATGCCGTGGCCATATTGGAGGAATGAGTCATGCTCGGACATGTCAGGAGGACGCGCGCGGAGCGTACCGGTTCATGGCTAGGGGGTTCGGATCCTGGATCTGGTACGGTTCTGGGCATCATGCTGATGGCTCTGGTTGGTCTGGGTCTGGTTCTGGCGGCCCTGCTGGGCAATCTCATGATCTGTCAAGCACATGCACGCACCGGTGCCGATGTCTCGGCTCTGGCTGCAGCTTCTGCCCTGGACGAAGGGCAGGCGCAACCCTGTACTCTGGCCTCCCGGGTCGCCCGTCTCAACCGCGGGGTTCTGACAGACTGCCAGGTGGATGGACGCGACGTGAAAGTCTCGGTGGGGGTAGATACCGGAGTCTCGATGATGCCGCGTCTGGTCCAGTCGGCCCGGGCAGGGCCTGAGCCCTGTGAATGAGAACAGGAAGCGTGGTCGGAAGCCTTCGGAAGGAAAGCGAACGTGTCTAAAGAAATGGATAGCCTTGAACCATGGCACTAGCACTCTATCGGCGGTATCGGCCTGACACTTTTGACGGCATCATCGGTCAGAAGCAGGTCACGGTGCCCCTTACCCGAGCTCTGGATGAGAACCGGCTGACCCATGCCTACCTGTTCTCCGGTCCCAGGGGATGTGGAAAGACCAGCAGTGCCCGGATTTTCGCCCGCTGTGTCAACTGCGCCAAGGGACCGACCAGCCATCCCTGCGGCGAATGCGACAGCTGCAGGGATCTGGCTACCGGAGGCCCCGGTTCCATCGACGTGGTGGAGATTGACGCCGCCAGCCATAATGGCGTCGACGATGCAAGGGAGCTCAGGGAGCGGGCAGGCTTTGCCCCTGTGCGTGACCGCTACAAGATCTTCATTTTGGATGAGGCTCATATGGTCACCCAGCAAGGATTCAACGCCCTGCTGAAAATCGTCGAAGAACCGCCGGAACACGTCATGTTCATCTTCGCCACCACAGAGCCGGAGAAGGTGATCGGCACTATCCGCTCCCGCACCCACCATTACCCCTTCCGTCTCGTGCCCCAGGAAGTCATGGGGCCTTATCTCGAGGGCATCTGCGAAAAAGAGGGCATCAAGGCCGAACCCGGTGTCCTCAAGCTGGCCATGCGGGCTGGAGGCGGATCGGTGCGTGACACCCTTTCTGTATTGGACCAGCTCATGGTAGGCGCTGACGAGCACACCATCACCTATGATGCGGCTGTAGCTCTGCTGGGGTTCACTCCTGCCACACTGATCGGCGAAGCTGTGGATACGCTGATCGACCACGATGGTGCTGGCCTCTACGGGGTCATTCAAAAGGTTGTCGTCGGCGGGTTCGAGCCCCAGCGCTTCGTTGAGGATCTGCTGGCCCATGTCCGCGACCTGCTGGTTCTCAAACTGGCGGGGGACCGGGCTGAAAGCGTGCTGAGCGAAGATGGCGACGACGACCAGGTGGCCGATCTGCGTCGGCAGGCGGATGCTTTGGATCTGCAGGTCCTGACCAGAATGGCCGACATCATCAACGATGCGCTGGCGGGAATGAACGGGGCCACCTCGCCCAGGATGCGCTTGGAGCTGCTGGCCGCCAGGCTGCTGGCAATTGGCTGCGAACCTATGGAGCAAGCAACGGTTGCAGGGGGAGCTTCCATCGGTGGTGCGGCCCCGGCGCCCGCCCGCAGCGGGTTCATTGGCGCTGACAGGTCTCAGCAGAACGGTCGGCCGTCCAGAGCACCCCAATCTGGTCGTGCTGACGGTGCTGATCGCCCCGAACAGCCTGGCGGGGCGGGTTCGTCGTCTGCTGCGACATCCGCTACCTTTGCCGGGTCTCAGAACATAGCAGGTTCCCATTCCGATTCTCCAGCTGAGGGAAGGCAAGAAGGCGAAGGGCGGCCTGATCATTCCGGCTCTGCCCAACTCGAGCGCAAGGAAGTCCCCTCCTCGCCGGCTCGACAGCCGGTGGCGCAGCGTGATACTTCGCGCGGACCGGGAACAGAGATCCCGACCGGCACAGAGCTGGACAAGCGCTGGGATGCACTGGTGGCTGCCCTGCCGGATGAAGTACGCCAGTATGTGGTGCGGGATCGTGTGCCTACCGTGGCCATGAAAGCAGACCCATCGGGCCGCCAGCGATTGTCTATGACCTTTGACCGTCCACTCAGCCAGCATGCTTTCGCCATGGCTGTGGCTGCGCAGTCGGTTGACGGGGAGACCAAGGTGCCACGTATCGTCATGGTCCGCGCTCGCCAGGAGTTCGGACAGTCCACCATGATCGCTCCATCGGGGACGGCTGCCAACGGCGAGACTGTGGAGTCCGTCAACAGGATGTCTCCCCAGCGTCGTGCAGAGGTCAAAAAGGAGGTGGCGCTAGCGCGAGCCGGTTTGGCCACCATGAACCTTGGAGCGGCGGTTATGCCTCATGCGGCCACGGAACAGGGGCATGCCCCTCGGGAGATGACGGCATCTGCTGGTCATGAGGGTGGGACTGGAGCATCGGCATCGGAGGGGAGGTCCACCTCTGGAGAAGCTGCAGGAGACGGGAACTCCGACGACGCTCACCACCCAGTCGGCAGTCCGGTCCAGTCGTCTCCGCAACCGTTGCCGTCGGCGGGCTTTGGCTCCACTGCTTCGACGGTATTGCCAGACGATGATCCCTGGGCCCACCCCATGCCAGCGACACATGCGCCGCAAAAGGTCTGGCAGCCCGGTAAGGGCAGCGACGGTTCCAATGGCCAGAAAGACCATGAGTCCAAAAAGGTGGCCCTGCCGGACATGACCGATGACACGGATCCCTGGGCTGTGCCCGATTCCGGGACCAGCGCCGCAGTCTCTGCAGAGTCCTCCAACAGTCAAGGCCATGAAGCTTCTCAGTCGGTAGATTCATCCGGTCAGGGAGGTGTCTCGAGCGCCACCTCGGCTCCGACATTGGGAACTGGATCGGTTTCCGGTGAAGGGGCCATGGCGACTGGCGCATCAACCTTGTCGGATACGCAGAGCGACGATCACGGTTCCGATGCTGTCGGTGGCTCGGATGGCCCCCAGACAATGGCAAAGGTTGCTGGAGCTGAGGGCAGGAGAGTGCCAGCAGGCTTCGCTAGTCCGGCCTCCAGTGGTTCCGGTCAGGACGGGGCCTCGTCTGCTGCGGTTTCCTCCCAGGCCTTAAGGCCGTCAGTGGATCCTGAGGACGATGTCTATTCCATGGACGATGCCAGACTCGGGGCGGACAATGCCATGAACCAGGATGAACTGACCAAATTGTTTGACGTGACCAAGGTGGAGGACTTTGCTGCTGACGATCCCCAGAATCCGATCAACGTCCAAAAGCGCCGGCAGGAACAGGCGCAGCGACAGGGAGGTGAATGATGGCTGCTACCTATGATGGAGCCATTCAAGAGCTGATCGATGCTTTTGCGCAACTGCCGGGCATCGGTCCCAAGGGTGCGCAGCGCATCGCCTTCTACATTCTGGGAGCCGATCGGCGTAGCGCTCAGGATTTGGCCGATGCTATCGTCGCTGCCAAGGAGAAGGTTCGGTTTTGCGAGATCTGTGGCAATGTCTGCGAGACCAGCCCATGCCCTATCTGCCAGGATCCGCGTCGTGACCGCAGCATCATCTGCGTCGTCGAGGAACCCAAGGATGTCATGAGCATTGAGCGGACCGGAGAATATCGGGGCCTTTATCATGTCTTGGGCGGGGCCATCGACCCCATGTCCAACGTCGGTCCTGGCGATCTGCGCATTCCCGAGCTCTTGAAGCGGTTGGGCACGGATCAGGTCAAGGAGGTCATGCTGGCCTTGGATCCCAACATTGAAGGCGAGGCCACCACCACCTACCTGGGACGGCTGCTGGGCCCTCTGGATCTGCGGGTCACCAGGCTGGCCAGCGGTCTGCCTGTCGGCAGCGATCTGGAATATGCCGACGAGATCACCCTTGGCCGGGCAATATCCGGCCGTCGCGATCTGTAAGGCCTGCGGTCACTGATTAGCGGCTTCCCTGGCTGCCGTCAATGTTCCGCATATTGGTGGAGGGGGTCTGATAGAACGGTGTCGTTCGTATAATCCATGTAATCAACATGTTGCAGATGATGGTCTAGTGGCTTAACCGTCGCGGGATGGAACAGCAGTGGCACTTATCGTTCAGAAGTATGGCGGGTCCTCGGTGGCGGACTCGGACTCCATCAAGCGTGTGGCCAAGCGCATTATTGACACCAAGCGCGCCGGCAATGACATTGCTGTGGTGGTTTCCGCTATGGGGGACACCACTGATGATCTGATTGACCAGGCCATGGACGTGGATTCCAATCCTCCTGCCCGAGAGATGGACATGCTCATGACGGCGGGTGAGCGCATCTCCATGAGCCTGCTGGCCATGAGCATCCATGCACAAGGCGAGCATGCCCATTCCTTCACCGGCTCGCAGGCGGGATTCATGACTGATGCACGCTACGGCGCAGCCCACATCCGCCATGTTCGACCCCAGCGAGTCATGAAGGCCTTGGACCGAGGTGAAGTGGGGATTGTGGCCGGCTTTCAGGGGGTCAATCCAGACGGCGACGCCACCACCCTGGGTCGTGGCGGCTCGGATACCTCGGCTGTGGCCCTAGCCGTGGCACTCAAGGCGGATGTCTGCGAGATCTATACCGATGTGGACGGGGTTTTCACCGCCGATCCGCGCATCGTTCCCACCGCCCGTAGAATCGCCCGCATTTCATATGAGGAGATGCTGGAGATGGCGGCCGGCGGATCCAAGGTGCTGGCCCTGCGCTGCGTGGAGTATGCCCAGCGTTTCCGCATGCCCATCCATGTGCGCAGTTCCTTTTCCCATCGCCCAGGCACGCTGATCATGCCCGACGATGTCGATGCTGACAAGATTCCCAATTTGGAGACCGGCCAGCTGCCGGATCGCCCCGCCGCACGCGCTGACAGGTGACGGGATATGACGGAAGGAAGGACATGACCAACGGCGAATCCATGGGCGACCTGTTCCCGGACCTGAACGGCCCTGAGTCACCCATCATCTCAGGGGTTGCCCACGACCGCAGCGAGACTCAGGTCAGTCTGCGGGCCGTGCCCGACCGACCTGGCGTGGCCGCACAGCTTTTCACCATCCTTGCCGAGGGCGGCATCAACATCGATATGATCGTCCAGGCTGGGGCGGCTACCGGTACCGTAGACATCTCTTTCACGCTCCCGTCCGCTCAGGCTGATCAGGTGGTCCCCATGCTGGATGACTCCCGCGAGCAATTGGGGTTCCGGTCAGTGGATATCAATCCCGAGGTGGGCAAGGTGACCCTGGTAGGCGTAGGGATGAAAACCCATTCGGGTATCACCGCCACCTTCTTCCGGGCCTTGAGCGACCGACATATCAACGTGCTCATGATCTCGACCTCCGAAATCCGCATCTCCGCCCTGGTGCCCATCCAGGACCTGGACGAGGCGGTGCGGGCCATCCATACGGCCTTCCACTTGGATGCCGATCAGGTCGAGGCGGTCGTTTATGGCGGCACGGGTCGCTGAGCGAGAAGGAGAGAGCAATGACGGATAAGGCTGATTTGGCGAACAACGGACGTCGTGGCATCAATGTAGCCGTGCTGGGCGCCACAGGTCAGGTAGGCATGGTCATGCGCCGCATGCTGGACGAACGGGACTTCCCGGTGGCTGACTTGCGATTCATGGCCTCGTCGCGGTCTGCCGGAGAGCAGTTGCCTTGGCGTGACAGGACCATCACGGTTGAGGATGTTGAGCAGGCCGACCTGAGCGGGATCGATTTGGCCATCTTCTCCGCCGGCGGTTCGACCTCAGGAACCTGGGCCCCGCGTTTCGCCGAGGCCGGAGCCTACGTGGTCGACAACTCCTCCCATTGGCGGATGGATCCCGAGGTCCCCCTGGTGGTGTCCGAGGTCAACCCCGAGGACCTGGATCTTATCCCCCGGCGGATCGTGGCCAATCCCAATTGCACCACCATGGCCTGCATGCCGGTGCTGAGCCCCTTGGCCAAGGCGTACGGTCTGCGCCGTCTGATCGTCTCCTCCTACCAGGCCGTGTCGGGGGCTGGTCGTGCCGGCGTCCTCCAGCTGCGCGACGAGGCCAAAACCGCCGTGGAGCAGGGTGCCGACCGACTGGTCTTCGACGGATCGGCCATCGAGTTCCCACCGCCGACCAAGGTGGTGCGCACCATCGCCTTCAACGCCGTTCCTTTTATAGGCGACTTGGTCGATGACGGCAGCGGGGAGACCGACGAGGAGCAGAAGCTGCGCAATGAGAGCCGCAAGATCCTGCACCTGCCTGATCTGGCCGCCTCCTGCACCTGCGTGCGGATAGGGGTCTTCACAGCCCATGGCATGAGCATCAACGCCGAGTTCGAGCACGACGTCACCCCAGATCAGGCCCGCGACCTGCTGTCCAAGGCTCCTGGAGTAAGTCTTGCGGATATACCCACTCCTCTGGACGCCGCCGGCAAGGACCCCAGTTTCGTGGGCCGCATCCGCCAGGACCAGGCTGTGGAGGGCAAGAGGGGATTGTCCATGTTCGTGGCCAATGACAACCTGCGCAAGGGAGCCGCCCTCAACGCCGTGCAGATCGCCGAGCTGATCGCCCGCAAGCACTTCGCCGACAGGCTCTGATTGCGCATCTGGGCTGATTGCGTGACATGTCCAAAGTGTCCTGTGCATCTTCTGAGCATGGGATGACCGGCTCTGCCAGGCCCCGTCTGCCTGATGGCTTTCATGTAGGGTCAGCCCTGCTTGGCCTTTGCTCGGCTCGAAACCTGTGAGGCTGGTCCGCCTGATCCCCTCTGCCGTCGATCCAGCTCAAGTATCCCCTGGGCCGTATCGCGGTCGGTGGCCAGTGCTGAGATAAGCCCGGCTCGCAGACAGGCGAGGATGCTGGCGACTTTTTGCGGCCCCCAAGCCACGCCTATGACCAGGGGGATCCGCTTCAGGCGTTCGAATTCAATCGATATAGTGCGTTCGCACAGGCTGGTTCGGATGTGGCGACCCTGGGCATCGATGTGATGCCCGCAGATGTGTCCCACGGCCTTGAGCTCGGTCACCTCCTTGATGAAAGCCGCATTCTCGTAGTCTTTGAAAATGTGTCCTGACCTTCCCTCCTTGACCGACCCGACTCCTACCACAGCAACGTCGGCATGTCCGCCCAGAGTCAGGGTGTCGGCGATCTGGCGTTCTTTGCGCATGGCTTCAGCTACGGATGTTGAAGAAAGGATCATGGGCACCGGCAGCGACGAGTAGCTGCCGCCCAGTCGCTGGGCCAGCATGCGGCATATCTCCGGTGAATCCGTCATAGGATTGGTCGGCGAGAGGGAACCGATCATCTGCACGACCTTGGACTTTGCCCAGTTTTGCAGGGGAACTTCTCGAACCGTGTAGGCGACGGCGTTGCCATTGGAGACGGTTATCAAAGAGTCGGGCTTGGTCTGCTCAACCAGGAGAGATGCCGCGCTTCGGGGCACAACGTCATATCCGGTGCATCCTTGCGGTGGCTCTGAGACTCGGGCGCAACGGAGGTTGAATTGTCGGATCAGCCTGGACTCCAGGTCTTCAAGCCGCTCTAATGGATTCTCAATGGAGATCTTCACCAGTCCTCGGTCTTGGGCCTCTTTCAGCATTCGGGAGACGGAGGGTCGGGAATAGCCTGTCGCTTCGGCGATCTGGGACTGCAGCATGTGATCCTGGTAGTACATGCGGGCTACGCGAAGAAGCAGCTGGACCCGCTTGCGGGCATCGGAAGTGGTCATCATCTGTAAATCGCTGAACATATGTACATGTTATCAGAATTCGCATACACGAGCCCAGCTGTCCCAAATGGTCTAAAGAATGCTCTTGTAATGCTGAAAATGAAATATATATAGCAATAGAGTCATTGTCCAAGTACATATGTTCATCGATATCCTTGTTGTTCTCTGACGGTTCACATAGTCTGTTTCCCGTCAAAGGCACCGGAAGGAAAAGCCTGAAGACCGGTGCCGCGAAATCGCAGAGCACAACCAACAAAGGAGTTCACATGGCATTCGCACGAACCATTCTGGGAGATGTCGACCCGAGCACGCTTGGCGTAGTCAACAGCCACGACCATCTGATCCGGGTGGGAGCCGGTGAGGTCTACCTGGACAAGGACCATCAACTGGATTCGGTCGAGAAGGCAGAGACCGAGGCCGGATATTTCGCCAAGGCCTCGCTGAACTGGAGCAAGCAGGGCGGCACTGTGGTTGATATGTGCCCCATCAACTGCGGCCGTGACATCGAGAAGCTGGCTGAGGTGGCCCGCTCGGTGGAGAACCTGCAGATCATAGGGGCCACCGGCTTCCATCGTGAGCATGTCTACCTGGAGACCCAGTCCCACTGGATCAACCGCTACAGCGTCGATCAGATCGCCGATCTGGTCATCGCCGATATCCGTGAGGGCATCGATCGCAACGACTACACCGGCCCCCTGGTGGATCGCAGCCCCTATAAGGCAGGTGTCATCAAGATCGGCACTGCTTACGGCGAGATCACGCCTTTCGAGCATAAGTGCATGGAGGCTGCTGCCAAGGCGGCCATCGAAACCGGCGCTCCCATCAACACACACACCACCTATGGAACCTGTGGCCTGGAACAGGCCCAGACCCTGATTGGATTGGGGGTCCCCGCGGACCAGATCGCCATCGGCCACATTCAGCGCAATGCTGATGTTTACTACCTGGAGGAGATCCTGGATCTGGGCGTCTATCTGGAGATCGACGGCACCAACAGGATCAAGTATCAGCCCGATTCCAACAGGATGATGGAGCTCAAGGCTTTCAAGAAAGACGGCTATGAGGACCGTATCCTCCTGGGCACGGACTCCGGCAAGCGCTCCTACCAGAAGGTCTACGGCTCTGTGAGCGGCGTGGACTACAACCCGGCAGTGGACGGCCCCCGCATGATCGCCGAAGGCTTTGATCCCGACTACGTGGACAAGCTGCTCATTCGTAACGCCCACAACTTCTTCTCCTTCCGTAAGGAGGCCTGAGCGCGATGGCAGCAGACAAGACCCTGGAACGCCCCCAGCTTCAGATCGCGCTGGACACCTTTGATATGCCCTCGGCCCTGAGGCCTCTGAATGCGGCCGTCAGCCAAGTGGATGTCATCGAGTGCGGAACGGTCCTGATCATCGCCGAAGGGCTGAGAGCCGTGCGCGAGATCCGTGCTCTCTATCCCAATAAGACCATCCTGGCTGATGTCAGGATCGCCGAGGCTGGTGCGGTCATCTCCCGCGCCTGCTTCGAGGCGGGTGCCAGCTGGGTCTCGGTGGTCGCCGGGGCCAGCATGACCACGGTCGAGCAGGTGGTGAAGGTGGCCCAGGAGTTCGGCGGTGAGGTCCAGATTGAGCTGGGTGAAACCTACGATCCCGAACAGGCGCGCGAATGGCGGCGACTTGGAGCTACCCAGGTCATCGTCCATCGTTCTCGCGACGCTGAAGCGGCCGGAAAGCTGACCTGGGGGGAGGACGACAAGGATCGCATCCGCCAGCTGCATCAGATGGGCTTCAAGGTCACTGTGACCGGCGGGGTCACGGCCAAGGATCTGCCCTTCTTCCAAGGAGTTCCCGTCGGAGTGGTGATCTCCGGCCGCGGCATTGTCAAGGCTGACGACCCCCTGGCCGCTGCGACCGAGCTGCGGGAGACCATCGGCAGGGTGTGGCCGCAATGAGCGGCAGCATCACCCTGGGCATCTATGAGAAGGCCCTGAAGTCCCCCGCCGAGCCGGATGATTGGGATGCGTTCATGTCCCAGGTGGCGGCCGATGGGTTCACCTTTATGGACCTGTCCATTGACGAAAGTGACAAGCGGATGGCCCGCTTGGACTGGACGGCTGCCCAGGCTTCCGCCTTCCGCCAGGCCGCTGACCGCCAGGGCGTCCAGGTCGGAGGGATCTGCCTGAGCTGCCACCGCAAGGTGGGCCCCGGCTCGGCCGATCCGGCCATCCGCCGTCAGGCCTACGAGATCTTCCTCAAAGCAATCGATCTGGCTCATGAGGCGGGCATTCCCCTGATCCAGGTAGCCGGTTACTACGCCTACTACGAGAACCCTGATCCTGGCCAGCGCGCCAGGTATGTGGAGGTTCTGGCCAGGGCGGCTGAGTATGCGGCCCAGGCCGGCGTCATGCTGGGCATAGAGAATGTGGACGGCAATGACATCACCTCCATCACCAAGGGTCTGTCCATCTGCGATCAGGTCGGGTCATCCTGGTTGAGCATGTACCCGGATATCGGCAACCTTTATGAGCAGGAGCTGGATGCCGTGGCTGAGCTCAGGGCTGGAGCCGGCAGAATGCAGGCCATCCACGTCAAGGATGTGCTCCCGGGGCAGCCGCGTCGCATCACCATGGGCGAAGGCTGTGCCGATTTTCCCACGGCTTTCGCCGAGCTGGCCCGGCAGTCCTGGTCGGGGCGGATCATGCTGGAGATGTGGAACGATGATTCGGATCAGGCCGATCAGATCGTCACGAATGCAAGGAAGAAAGTGGAAACCTGGTTGCGCGGGGCCGGCATGGAGGTGCTTGACCCCAGAGGCTGAAGTACAGGTCGCAGCGGTCACGGTTGCGACCCGGGGGTGGTTGTGCCGGTCCTCCACCCCCTTGGCATCGGCAGGGAGGCAATGATGCCAGCGGTCGCCCCTGGAGGGTCGACCCGATCGGTGCGAGTTTGAATGTGACAGGTCGTAATACGGAATGAAGCGGACGTTGTGGTCCATTCTAGAGAAGCGGCCATGTAGACAAGGAGCAAGTGATGGCAGAACATGCATATGACCTTTCGACCATAGGAGAGGGGCAGATCAGGCTCACGGTCAGGAGGGGGGAGCGGCTGATGAACGCCCGGTCGGTCCTGATGAATCCAGCCTGTTCCGAGGCCAATGTGGCTGGAGTGTTGGCTCAGCTTCAGCGCAAGACCCTGTGGACCTCTTCGCTGCCGGAGGGGGATTTGGGCGAATACGTCCTGAGCGAGTACAGGTCTGTGGGTGTTGATCTGAGCACCATGGTCCGCAAGCCGGCCAGCCGAATCGCCCTCTACTTCATGGAGCCGGGCGAGCCCCCCATGCCGGCCAACGTCATCTACGACCGCGAGTACACCCCCTTCAGGTCGACGGGGATCGAGGATTACGACTGGGACCGGATACTGGACACCCGCCTGCTCTTCCTGACCGGCATCACCGCGGCCCTGACCGATACCACGGCTCAGGTGGTGACTTATGCGGCCGAGCAGGCGGAGAAGCGCGGCATCGACATCGCCTTTGACGTGAACTTCCGCAGCAAGCTCTGGTCTGGTGACCAGGCCAGAAAGGTTTTGGAGCCCATCGCTCATAAGGCCCGCATTCTCTTCTGCTCCATCAAGGATGCCAAAAGCGTCTTCGGAATCGAGGGGGCAGGCGAGGAGGTCTGCGAACAGCTCTACCAGCGCTTCGGCAATGAGTACATCGTTTCCACCAATCACTTGGATGGTCCTTACTTGAGAACCTCCAAGGGAATCAAGAAGTACGTCACCACAACGGTTCCGGTGGTGGATCGTCCCGGCGCCGGGGATTCCTTCGTGGCTGCCACCCTTCATGGCTTCCTATCCGATGATGTGGAGTGCGGTGTCAGGTGGGGACAGCGAGCCGCCGAGTATGCCCTGACGCATATGGGCGATCTGACCCGTATCCGCGCTCAGGAACTGGATATTCCGCTGGGCGGGGATATCAACCGCTGACCGTTCTTTCATGATCCAAGGCCGCCGCAGCATTCTTCAAGGAAGGAGAGAGCGACCTGGATCCTCAGGTCAGATCCGTACGGGGGTCGGGCCGTCATCATCATGACCATCCGAGAAAGAAAAGCACCATTATGAGTGATACACATGTCACACAGGCCGAGGAGACACTGACCGCATACGAGCAGATAGACGCTCGTCCCCTGACTGGACATCAGAAAAGCATCATCGGCCTGGCCATAGCCGGCAACATATCCGAATTCTTCGATATGTTCCTGATTGGTTTCGTGGTCTCCCTCCTGACTTCGGCCTGGCACCTGACCGGGGTTTCCGCTGGAATCATCCTGGCCTGCTCCGGGCTGGGCACGGTCATCGGATCCATCCTCTGGGGGCGTTTGGCCGATCGCTTTGGCCGCAAGCATGCCTTCCAGTGGTGTGTTCTCTGCTTCGTGGTCTTCACGGCCCTGTCAGTCTTCCTGCCTGACGGTGCCTGGATCCTGCTGGCCATCCTGCGCATCGGCGTGGGTGTCGGCGTAGGCGGCCTGAACATCATCTCCATCCCCTACGTCCAGGAATTCGTGCCGGCCAGACAGCGCGGCATGCTCTCCGGCCTGGCCTCGGTCTTCATTCCTCTGGGTCTGCTCTTGGGATCCGTCTCACAGAGCCTGATTGGCGACAATTGGCGCGTGCTGGTGGCCCTGGGCGTTATCCCTGTCCTTCTGCTGTTCTGGTTGGCGACGGTGCCGGAGTCCCCTCGTTTCTATCAGAGCGTGGGACGTGACAATGATGCCCGCAAGGCCTTGGCATGGGCTCTTGAGCTTCCCGTGGACCAGGTCGGTACCCTGCCCAAGGTCGAGCAGGAGCAGAAGGCCAGCTATCGCCTGCTCTTGTCCAAGCATTTAAAGCCGCTGATCATCATTTCGGTTGGCTCCTTCTGCTTCATTCTGGGTTCCTTCGCCATCCAATCCTGGGGTCAAACGCTGATGAAGGATGCTTTCGGCTTCTCAACGCAGATGGTGGCCTACCTGTTCATGGGCGTCTCCGTGGCCGACTGCATCGGCAGATTCGGCTCTGCCTGGCTGGCTGACATCATCGGTCGGCGTTGGACCATGTTCTCCTTCGGCATCATCGGGGCTCTGGGATGCTTTTACGCGGCCTTCTTCCACAATTCCGGCTGGCAGTTCTATATCGCCGTCCTGGTCATCATGACCTTCGCCGACGGTGTCTTCGGTATTCTCAACGCTTTCGGCGGTGAACAGTTCCCCAACGATGTTCGTTCCACCGGACTGGGGCTGGGATACGGCATCGGCGCCACGGCCAAGATTGTAGGCCCTATATTCATGGGGCTCCTGGTGGGCGGCGACTATGTCTCCCAGCACATCAACATTGGCGTTGTCACCACGGCATTCACCTTCTTCGGTGTCTGCCTGGTCATCGGCGCTGTTATTTATCTCTTTGCCCAGGAGACCAAGGGCAAGGATCTGGAAAGCCTGTGAGGATGCGCAGCAAGGTCTGCACGCGCAGGTAAGCAAACCGGGCCGGCTTTTCGTAGGAAGGGTCGGCCCCTTATTGGGAATGGTGGTGGTTCGTATGACGTCCTTGGCTGATTTTTCTGATGAGGTACGTGTCGAAGTGGGGTTGGTTCGTGAGCATGTTGCCGCCCTGCATGAGCAGTTGATCAAGTGGGGGCTGGTGGTGTGGACGGCGGGGAATGTCTCGCAGCGCCTGCATTCAGCCGACTTGCTGGTGATCAAGCCATCCGGGGTGCGCTATGAGCAGTTGACTCCGGAATCAATGGTGGTCACGGATCTGGAAGGGCATGTAGTGGACGGATCTGCCGCCCCCTCCTCGGATGTGTTTTCGCACGCCTACATCTACCGGCACATGCCTGAAGTATTTGGCGTGGTGCATACGCATTCGACCTTTGCGACGGCCTTTGCTGCAGTGGGCCGGTCGATTCCATGCGTATTGACGATGATGGGTGACGAGTTCGGTGGTCCGGTGCCGGTGGGTCCCTTCGCCTTGATCGGTTCGGACCAGATAGGCCGCGGGGTGGTCGAAACCCTGGCGGAACATCCGGGCTGTCCTGCGGTGCTCATGCGCAACCACGGCCCCTTTACGGTCGGAGCGGATGCTGAAGCTGCGGTCAAGGCGGCGGCGATGACGGAGGAGGTGGCGCGTACGGTGTGGGCTGCTGAGCAAATCGGTACGCCTGTGCCATTGTCCGATGAGGATGTGGCCAGTCTGAACGACCGTTATCAGCACGTGTACGGCCAGCACTAAATCGGAATACGATACCTCGCCCTGGCAGGTGAGTGTCGAGAGTGTAGGTGCTCGCGGGGGCAGATTCGAATTAGACTGGAGGCCATGACCAGATCTTCCCAAGAAGTGCAGCGGCAACTGGATCGGATCGTGGCCCTGGGCTATCCGGATGTGGCGGACATCAGCGCCGCCGCCTTCAGAGCCTTGGCCCAACCCCTGATTTCCGCGCTGGAGTCCACTGAGCTGGGCGAGCAGATCCTGCTCATCCCCACCAGGGAGCTGGTCTCGCCCGAGTCGCTGATCGCCCGGACCAGCATCAACCGCATGGCCGGCTTCACCACCATGCCGCCGCGTGACATCGCCAGCTTCCTGCCGCAGAACGGGTTCGAGCCGCCCGAGGGTCCCTTTTACATCGTCCTGGAGCCCCATACCGGCACCTGCTACACCAACCGCGAACCCGACGTGGCCCGCAAACTGATCGACTCCGACGACCGTCTACCTCTGACCTTGGAGGAGGGGCTGGCCATCGCCACCCAGCATCCCGACTGGCTGGCGGTCAAGAACGGCTTCAACCTGCTGGGGTCCCACAGCGCCGATGGGCGCGTGCCCAGCATCTGGATGAGCCAGAACGCCCCCCGCCTGGGTTCGGTCTGGCCCAACTCGCGTCACACCTGGCTGGGCAACGCCTATTGCGAGGGCCGCCGCGGGGTCTCCCTCTTCCAGTGAATCTCTTCCGCTGAATCTTATGAATCTTATGAAGTGAGCACTCTGTCAGCGCTTGCATCGTGTGGTATCTGCATCCTTGGCAACCTCGCGAATTATGCCAGACTCCGCGCGCTCGCCTTCCGCTGCGTCGTAATGCGGACCCGGACCGCATGTCCCGGCCCTCCTCCGGTAAGATAATGACACCCCCGGTGCGGTTTCGACATGCCCGAACGCCTATAGCCGGGCGACATTGTGGTTTCCGACGAACGAAAGAAGGAGGAGAGATGGATCAGGATCGTGCATCCGTGTTTGATCTTGCGGCCCAGGCCGCGGCGTCCAATGGAGGGAACAACGATCTGCTGCTGCCTCCCCCCAGGTTCGTGGGTTCGCCGCAGAAGCCCAGCGCCATGCCCTACACCAAGTATGTGGCCTACAACAAGCAGGTCCCCTTTGACTATCCGCAGCGCACCTGGCCGGGCAAGACCCTGAAGCGGGCGCCCCGTTGGTGCTCGGTGGATCTTCGCGACGGCAACCAGGCCCTGGTCGACCCCATGGATTCCGAGCGCAAGCTGAGATTCTGGAATCTGTTGATCTCCATGGGCTTCAAGGAGATCGAGGTGGGCTTCCCCTCGGCCTCCGAAACTGATTATGACTTCATCCGCCT
Source organism: Bifidobacterium sp. VU/mBH4 (B4) (assembly GCF_058199535.1). Taxonomy (NCBI): domain Bacteria; kingdom Bacillati; phylum Actinomycetota; class Actinomycetes; order Bifidobacteriales; family Bifidobacteriaceae; genus Bifidobacterium; species Bifidobacterium sp. VU/mBH4 (B4). Next base: position 96,187 of record NZ_JBVPQJ010000001.1, read on the forward strand.
GCTGATAGAGCGCGAGCTGATCCCTGACGACGTAACCATCGTGGTCCTGACTCAGGCCCGCGAGCATCTGATCCGCCGTACCTACGAGGCCCTGCGTGGGGCCAAGCGGGCCGTGGTCCACTTCTACAACTCGGTCTCGGTCCTGCAGCGGGAGGTCGTCTTCCACAAGGACAAGGCCGGCATCAAGCAGCTGGCCACTGACGCAGCCGAGCTCTGCCGATCCCTGGAGGCCGATGCCGGGGGCACCGACCTTTCCTACGAGTATTCGCCCGAGTCCTTCTCAGGCGCAGAACCCGAGTACTCCCTGGAGGTCTGCAACGCGGTCATCGACGTGATCCGGCCTACGCCGGAGCACCCCATGATCATCAACCTGCCCAACACCGTGGAGATGACCACCCCCAATGTCTTCGCTGACGAGGTGGAGTACATATCCACCAACCTCAAGGACCGGGATGCAGTGGTGCTCTCCCTGCACCCCCACAATGACGAGGGCATGGCCGTGGCCGCCACCGAGCTCAGCCTGCTGGCCGGGGCCGACCGGGTCGAGGGCTGCCTGCTGGGCAATGGCGAGCGCACCGGCAATGTCGACATTTGCACGGTGGGGCTGAACCTGCTGGTCCAGGGGATCGACCCCCAGCTGGACTTCTCCGACATGCCCGGCATCCGTCGGACGGTGGAGTACTGCAACCAGATCGCCGTCTCCGAGCGTCACCCCTATGTGGGCAACTTCGTCTTCACGGCCTTCTCCGGCTCCCATCAGGACGCGATCAAGAAGGGGCTGGATGCCCGGCAGCAGGCGGCTCTGCGCGCCAACGCCAACCCCGACGACTTCCTCTGGCTGGTGCCCTACCTGCCCATCGATCCCAAGGATGTGGGCGGCAACTACGAGGCCATCATCCGGGTCAACTCCCAGTCGGGCAAGGGCGGCATGGCCTACCTGCTCAAGGCCAACCATCATCTGGATCTGCCCAAGCGCCTCCAGGTGGAGTTCGAGCGGCTGGTTCAAAGCTATGCCGACAAGACCAAGCGCGAGGTCAAGGATGCCGACATCTGGCGGCTCTTCAAGGACGAGTATCTGCCCGTGGAGGCCGGCGGGAGCGTGGTCGGCGGCGAGTCCATGGCCGATCAGCGCGACGAGACCCTGCAGCAGTGGGGACGCTTCAAGCTCCTGAATGTGGCAGTCACCTCCGGCGAGGACGGCTCCGACACTGTTCTCGATGCCACCCTGCTGGACCGGGGACTTGCCCCAGGCGATCCTGAGGAGCGCCGTCGTGTTCAGGGGCATGGGAACGGTCCTATTGCGGCCTTCCTGGATGCACTCAAGTCCCTGGATCAGACCGTTTCGGTTCTGGACTACGCCGAGCACGCTATGACCGCAGGCACGGATGCTCTGGCCGCCTCCTACGTGGAATGCCGGGTGGGCGAACCGGCCAGGTCCCGGGTGATCTGGGGCGTGGGCATCGATTCGTCTATCTCCACCAGCTCCCTCAAGGCCATCATCTCGGCCCTCAACCGCTTCCAGCGCGGCTAGAGATCATAGGGGATAAAAGCAACCCCAGACCAGCTAGACCAGCCTTACGGTCCGATCCGAGCGCAGCTGTTTCGTCCGGATCGGACTGGTCTGTCCGGACAGCCTTACTGTTGGGATGACTCTGACCCGGAGTTGCCCTCGGTGGTTCCGCCGTTGCCGCCTTCGGCCCCGCCTCCATTGCCTGAGCCCGAGCCGCTGTCGGCTCCTGACTCCTCCTGCGGGACTATCTGCTGCTGGTTACGCTGCTGAGGCACGTATTCATAGTTGTAGTTGCGCCTGGGCGTATAGGAGTAGCTCGGCTTATACCCGGTGCCCCAGCTGCCGTCCGGTCCGCCGATCTTGCCATGGTCCTCGGCCGCAGGGAAGCGCTCCACCGGGCTGTTGCCCAGGGCCGACTTCATGTACTGGGTGAACAGCTGGACCGGATAGAACTCGTTCTGATAGACATCAGGCACCTTGAGGGCACTGCCATCCTGACCTTGGTTCCAGACGGCGAAAGTGGTCAGCAGCGAGGGGGTGAATCCGATGAAGGAGATGGCTGTCTGATCGTTGGCTGTACCTGTCTTGCCGGCGATGGGCCGGCCCAGGGAACGTGCGTAGGAGGCGGTGCCGTACTGAACCGTGGTGGTCATGGCTTTCTGCAGCAGGGCCACCTGGTCGGCATTGAAGACCTGGTCCGACTGGATGGCCGCGGTGTAGAGCTCCTGATCCTTGGCGTCCTTGACCTGGGCCACCAGATGCAGCAGGGGTCGCTTGCCCCCGTTGGCCAGAGTGGCGTAGCCCTGGGTCACGTCATAGACCGAAAGGGCATCCAGACCCAGCGTGTCGAAGGTGGTCGTGTCGTCGATCTTGCCGGTGATGCCGGCCGTGTGTGCCAGCTGGGCCGTCTTCTGGGAGGTCACGTGCTCGCCCAGATCCATGAAGACCGTGTTGACCGAGTTGGCGAAGGCCGAGTAGAGGTTGATGTACCCGTAGCTGACCTGCCCGGCATTAGCGACGGACTTGCCCACGCTGGAGAAGGTGCGTGGAGAGTTGCCATTGAAGACCGTGTTGAGGCTGACCCCATCCTGGATGGCTCCCAACAGGGTGTAGGCCTTCATGGTCGAACCCACCTGGAAGGTGGCCTGGTCCACATTGTTGAGCTGGTGGGTCAGATAGTCGTCCCCCGCGTACAAGGAGATGATGGCGCCGGTCTTGGGGTCGACTGAGAGCCCTCCGGTCTGCAGGGTGGGCGGCTGGTGCTTGTTGCCGGTGGTTGGACTGGCCACCTGGAACATCAGATCCTGTTTGTCTTTCTGAATGGTGGTGATGATCCGGTAGCCGCCCGTGTCCAGGTCGTCTGCCGTGAAGGGGGCCTTTTTGCCGGAGGACAGCTCGTTGCGGACCATGCGCAGCAGGTAGCCGTTGGGCCCCTGGTAGACGTTCTCCGGCGAGTACTTGATGGTCTGCGGCATCTGGGCGCCGACCCGGTCTTTGTGGCTGATGTAGTGGTCCTCTTCCATGATGCCCAGCACCCGGTGGAAGCGCGATTCGGCCTGCTTGGGGTTGATCGCCGGATCCCAGGAGGCCGGGGCGGGGATGATGCCGGCCAGCATGGCCGACTCGGGCATGGTCAGGTCCTTGGCGTCCTTGCCGAAGTAATTCTGGGCGGCGGCCTGGATCCCGTAGGCGCCGCGGCCGAAGTAGATGGTGTTCATATAGTTGCACAGGACCGTGTCCTTATTCTCGGTCCGGGAGATCTTCAGGGAGAGGATGGCCTCGCGCAGCTTGCCCTTGTAGGAGGTGGTCTCGCCCAGATAGTAGCGCTCGGCGTACTGCTGGGTGATGGTGGATCCGCCCTGCCGGGTGCCCTTGGTCACGTTGTTGAGCAGGGCCCGGCCGATGCCCTTGAGGTCGATGCCGTTGTCCTTATAGAAGGAACGGTTCTCCGAGGCGACCACCGCATTGCCCACATACTTGGGAAGGACCGTGCAGTCGATGATTTCCCGGTTCTGGTCGGCGTAGGTTCCGATGGGGGTGGTGCCGTCCGCATAGTAGACCGTGGTCTTTTGCGCCAGGGCCTGCTTCTCCGGCGGGATGATCTCGGTGGTCAGATACAGGTAGGCGAAGGCCGCCGCCCCGGCGACCAGCACCAGTCCCAACAGGGCCAGGATCCACTTAAGCACGCGATGTGACTTGCGACGTCGTCCGCGGCGGGGCCCGTTACCCCGGGGGTTCCGGTCGGCATGCCGCGAGGTGGGGATGTCGGTGCGATTGCCGCCCCCGCGCGACCCGGACTGGGCCCTGCGGGTGGGCGAGGTCGAACTGACTGAACGAGTCTGATTGGCCATGCCAACCACGCTATCCGGCAGGGCTGAAAACTGTTCGACCTAGGGCTGAACGTTCATCATTTTCGTACGTTTGTGCCCTCCCGGGAGGTCTGTCCTGCCGGCTGGCACGCATATGAGGCTCCATGCCACCATGCAATCCACCGGGAGAAGGTATGCTTGGGTTGGAAATAACTCAGTAAATCAGAGGAGTTTGTATGAGCATCCGTGTAGCTATAGCGGGCGTGGGCAACTGCGCTTCCTCGCTGGTACAGGGAGTCGAATATTACAAGGACGCCAAGGATGATGACAAGATCCCTGGCATCATGCATGCCAACTTCGGAGGCTACCGCATTCGTGACGTGGAGTTCGTGACAGCCTTCGACGTGGATTCCCTCAAGGTCGGCAAGGACCTGAGCGAGGCCATTTTCGCCTCGCAGAACAACACCTACAAGTTCTGCGACGTTCCCAACAAGGGCGTGGAGGTCCTGCGCGGGCCGACCGGCGATGGACTGGGCGAGTACTACAGCAAGATGATCACCGAGTCGGATGCGGAGCCCGTGGACGTGGCCGAGGTTCTGCGTGACAAGAAGGTCGACGTGCTGGTCTCCTACCTGCCCGTCGGCTCTGAGCAGGCCGACAAGGCCTACGCCACCGCCGCCATCGAGGCCGGGTGCGCCTTCGTCAACTGCCTGCCTGTCTTCATCGCCTCCGACCCCGAGTGGGCCCAGAAGTTCCGCGATGCCGGCCTGCCCATCGTGGGCGACGACATCAAGAGCCAGGTGGGCGCCACCATCACGCACCGCGTCATGGCCCGCCTCTTTGAGGACCGCGGCGTGCGTCTGGATCGCACCTACCAGCTGAACGTGGGCGGCAACATGGACTTCATGAACATGCTGCAGCGCTCCCGCCTGGAGTCCAAGAAGGTTTCCAAGACCCGTGCGGTCACCTCCATCGTTCCCCACGATATGGATCCCCACAACGTCCACATCGGTCCCTCGGACTATGTGGCCTGGCTGGATGATCGCAAGCTGGCTTTCGTGCGTCTGGAGGGCACCACCTTCGGCGATGTCCCGCTGAATCTGGAGTACAAGCTGGAGGTCTGGGATTCGCCCAACTCGGCCGGCATCGTCATCGATGCCCTGCGTGCCGCCAAGATCGCCCTGGACCGCCACCTGGCCGGCCCGGTGCTGGCACCCAGCTCCTACTTCATGAAGTCCCCGGCTGTTCAGCATGAGGACAACGAGGCCCGCCAGCTGGTCGAGGATTACATCGCCGGCAAGGTCGAGGGCGACGAGAGCGCCCTGGATGCCGATGTCAAGGCCGCCAAGGAGAACGGCAAGGACGTCTGGCACGCCTGAGCCTGCAGATTCTGCCTGATTGATGTCTGGGGCGCCTCTTCCAAGGTCGTCCCGGAGGCATGAGTGGCAGATGCTTGGTCTGGAAAGAGGCCGACCGCTTTTCATGGGCGGCCGGCCTCCTTGTATTCTGAACGGAACAGTGGCTTCGGATTTGCTGACTCAACCTGGCGCTGGACTCTTCAGTCTCAGGCTTCCGTCAGGAATTGCCTTGAGAAGATCGTCAGGAGTGCGATCAGGGTTTCAGTCCTTGGTGTGGCCTACCAGGGGGGCGATCCGCTTGTCCCAGGCATCCAGGGCCGAGTTGATGACCTGGTGCATGTCATAGTAGGCGTAGGTGCCCAGGCGGCCGCCGAAGACCACCTTCGGCTGCTGGGCGGCCAGCTGCTTGTACTGGGTGTAGAGGGCGCGGTCGTCGCCCGTGTTGATGGGGTAGTAGGGCTCGTCGCCCTTGCCGGCGAAGCGGCTGTACTCCTCCCAGACCACGGTGCGCTCATGGTTCTGGCGGTCGTAGCGTTCGGGGTTGAAGTTCTTGAACTCGATGGCGCGGGTGTAGGGCACGTCGGGATCGGAGAAGTTCATGACCGGGCAGCCGAAGTGGTCGTCCTCGTCGTAGCGGCGCTCCTTGAAGTCCACGGTCCGCCACTTGAGCTCGCCCAGACGGTAGTCGAAGTAACGGTCGACCGGGCCCGTGTAGACCACGGGGACATGCCCCACCAGAGCATCCCGGTTCCAGGGCTGGGAGTCGTCGAAGAAGTCGGTCTTCAGGCTCACCTGGATGTGTGGGTCGTCGATCATCCGCTCGAACCAGGCCGTGTAGCCGTCCTTGGGCAGGCCCTCCCAGGTGTCCTTGAAGTAATGGTTGTCGTAGTTGAATCGCACTGGCAGCCGCTTGATGATGGAGGCGGGCAGCTGGGAGGGGTCGGTCTGCCACTGCTTTGCTGTGTAGTTCTTGATGAAGGCCTCATAGAGGGGCCGGCCGATCAGGCTGATCCCCTGGTCGTTCAGATTGCCCGGGTCGGTTCCGGCAAGTTCGCCAGCCTGCTCCCGAATCAGTTCCCGAGCCTGCTTGGGGGTGTAGTGGGCGTGGAAGAACTGGTTGATGGTGCCCAGGTTGATGGGTAGGGGATAGACCTCGCCCTTGTGGGTGGTGTAGACCCGATGGGTGTAGTCAGTGAATTCGGTGAAGCGATTGACGTACTCCCAGACCTTGCGGTTGGAGGTGTGGAAGAGGTGTGCGCCGTACTTGTGAATTTCGGCCCCGGTCTCCTCGTCCATGTAGGAGTATGCGTTGCCGCCGATGTGATCGCGCACGTCGATGATCTGCACTCGGGCTCCACTGTGCTCGACCGCCTGCTGGGCCACGGTCAGGCCAAACAAGCCAGCGCCTACAATCACCAAATCAGCATCCATGTCAGCCATTCGTCTTCTGCCATCCATCCCTTGTCGCTGTGATGCCGGGGTGCCTATTGTCTATTGTCAGGGTCCGGCATGATCCGTGATCAACCGCTGGAGTACGGCGATCCTGTTGTTTACATGCTAGCGTACGGGCCTGGTTGGGGAAACGGCGGGCGGTGATGTCAACTGAATGCGCACCTGGCATGGAGGGTTCGGTGCCTTTCAGTGGACAAGTGGAATCTGTCTGCTATCATGGTGACTTGCTCTCACGTGGCGTTATGTCACCCAATCCCCCCAGGGCAGGAATGCAGCAAGGGTAAGTGGCCTCTGGCGGGTGCGTGGGAGTTTTTTCATAGTTGTCCTGTCTGGGCTGGCTGAAGTCGTGAAGGGAACGCGTCCGTCGGACGGGGTGTCGGCTGTCGACCCAGGGGTTGGTTAGAGTCTTGAGGTATGACCAACAAGCACAAGCAGGGCGAAGCGCAGGAAGCCTGGTACCGGGATCCGAATGAGCAAACCGAAGCGGACGGCAGCCATGTTGACCGGGATCCTCTGACGTCTCGCCCCCGGATTTCGGCCTTGGTTCTGTGCCTGGTCACCGGCCTGGCCTGCCTGGGTCTGGCGGCTCTGGTCTGGTGGGCAGCTGTGTGGACTGTTCCCGGGCAGACCTATGACGACATGGCCCTGACCAACTTCCGCGGTTTCCTCGATCAGGCGCCCCTTGTCAAGGCTTATCTGGGACTGTTCGCCATGCCCTATGTGACTGTGGTGATCTGCGTGGTGCTGGGCCTTGCAGCCCTGGTGGTTGTTCTGGTCAGGCGCCGGTGGTGGCTGCTCGGCCAGGTTGCCGTTTATGCTCTGGTGGTCTACGGGGCGGCGCGTATGCTCAAGCGCTTCCTGCCTCGCCCGGTGCTGATCCATTCTCAGGCCTCCACAGCCAATTCGGCCCCATCAGGGCACACCATCCTGGCTTTGGCGGTGGTGCTGGCTCTGCTCTGTGTGGTGCCGCGTGTTTGGAGGGTCCCGGTCGCCTTGGTGGGGTTCGCCTTTGACCTGTCTGTGGGCTGCTCGCTGGTGCAGGGAGGTTGGCACCGACCCTCAGACGTGGTCATGGGCATGCTTATTCCGGTCGGTCTCTGTCTTATTGCTCTGGCCGTCACTCGTGGCACCGGGATGGACGTTCCTGGAACCAGGATGTCCTCGGCTTCGATCCAGATTGTCGCCACCTTGATGCTGGTGGCAGGGTTCCTGGGGATGCTCTATGCCTGCTATGTCATTTGGCAGGTCAGCCCTGGTCTGGAGATCGGCGCTCGGTGGGCGGCCTACGGGGTTCATTGCTCGGCCGTCATACTGATGGCCTCCCTTCTGTCGCTGACCCTGGGGCTGGTTCTGGCGCTGAGGCAGATTACGGCCTCGCCTCTGACCAGAATGGGCCTTGTCGGTCGGCCCCCGGCTCCTCCCCAGAATGACTGAAGTCAGTCGCTGAGCATACTGAACGTCTCTGATTCATCCACCATGGATCCCAGGGATCCACACCCATGCACAATGACCCCTTGATTTGCATGGTGACGGAACCTCGTGAGTAAGATGGCGTGCGAAAGACCACAATATAAGGAGAGGCCATGGCATCCGGCAATAAGCTCGTCATTGTTGAGTCGCCAACCAAGGCAAAGAAGATCGGCGGGTACCTGGGCAAGGGCTACACGGTCATGGCCTCGGTGGGCCATATCCGCGACCTGGCCCAGCCATCGCAGATCCCGGCCTCCCAGAAAAAGGCCTACGGCAAGTTCGGCGTGGACGTGAACGATGGCTTCAAGCCCTACTACATCGTGGACGACAAGAAGAAGCACACGGTGTCCGAGCTCAAGAAAGCGCTGAAGAACGCCGACGAGCTCTACCTGGCCACTGATGAGGATCGGGAGGGGGAGGCCATCGCCTGGCATCTGGTGCAGACCCTCAAACCCAAGGTGCCGGTCAAGCGCATGGTCTTTCATGAGATCACTCCCGAGGCCATCAAGGATTCGCTCAAGCACACCAGGGACGTGGATGCCCACATGGTCGATGCCCAGGAGACCCGCAGGGTTCTGGATCGGCTCTATGGCTATGAACTTTCACCGGTGCTCTGGCGCAAGGTGGGTCCGGGGCTGAGCGCCGGGCGTGTCCAGTCTGTGGCGACTCGGCTGATTGTGGAGCGCGAGCGTGAGCGCATGGCCTTCGTCAAGGCCTCCTACTGGGATCTGCTGGCGCATCTGGTGCAGGAGGATGCTGGGGAATCGTCATTGTCGGGCAGTTTTCAGGCGCGGATGATCGGCCTGGGAGAGCAGCGGCTGGCGGTCTCCAAGGGCTTCACCTCCAAGGGCCAGCTGACGCAGGCTGCAGCCAAGGAGCAGGTCCTGCAGCTGGATGAGCAGCACGCCCGAGGCCTGGCTGAGACGCTGAAAAATCAGGACTTCACGGTGACGGGTATGGAGACCAAGCCCTACCGGCGGCGCCCCCAGCCCCCCTTCACTACGTCTACCCTGCAGCAGACGGCAGGCAACCGGCTGGGCATGAGTTCCCGGGCCACCATGCGCGCTGCCCAGGGGCTCTATGAGAACGGGTTCATCACCTACATGCGTACCGATTCGGTCACCCTCTCCCAGGAGGCCATCGCTGCTGCCCGCAAGGGGGTCGAGCGTGAGTACGGGGCCGAATATCTGTCGGCCGAGTCCAAGCAGTATGTAACCAAGACCGCCGGCGCCCAGGAGGCCCACGAATGCATCCGGCCAGCCGGTTCCACCTTCCACAGGCCTCAGGAACTGGCCGACCGTCTGGCCCCTGACCAGCTCAAGCTCTACACCCTGATCTGGCGGCGCACCCTGGCTTCGCAGATGGCCGACGCCACCGGGTCTACAGCCACCATTCGCCTGTCGGCGCAGGCGGGCAAGGAGGGTACAGCCCTTTTCCAGGCTTCAGGCACCGTCATCAAGTTCCCTGGCTTCCTCAAAGCCATGGGTGCAGGCTCTGAACAGACTGATGAGGATTCTTCCCTGCCTCCGGTCCAGAAGGGCGACGTGCTTCGTGCTGCTGCCCTTGAGCCTGAGGGTCATGAAACCCAGCCGCCTGCACGCTACACCGAGGCCTCCCTGGTTAAGACCCTGGAGGCCAAGGAGATCGGCAGGCCTTCCACCTATGCCAGCATCATCTCGACCATCATCGATCGCGGATACGTCTACGAGCGTGGCCGTGCCCTGATCCCTTCCTGGCTGGCCTTTTCGGTAGTCAGGTTGCTGGAGACCAATTTCCCCAAGTATGTGGACTACCAGTTCACGGCACAGATGGAGAACGGCCTGGACATGATCGCCCACGGCAAGGAGCGGGGCAAGGACTGGCTGACCCGGTTCTACTTCGGCTCTGGCCCGGGCGCTGCTCAGAACGCTGATCAGGCTCATCAGGGCTTGCAGGAGCAGGTGGCCCAGTTGGGAGACATCGACGCTCGCAAGATCAACACCATCGAGATAGGCGATGGCCTGCAGGTGAGGGTCGGCCGCTACGGCCCCTATCTTGAGGATACGGCTGACCTGGATGCCGACGGCAATCCCAAGCGCGCCTCGTTGCCACCAACCATGGCTCCGGACGAGCTGACGGTGGCAGCGGGCCATGAGCTGATCGCAGCCAATGCTGGCGGTCCCCGTCAGCTTGGCAAGGATCCGGAGACCGGCGGTCGGGTTGAGGTGCGCAAGGGTCGATTCGGGCCCTATGTGGCCCTGATCAGCCCAGAAGAGGAAGCGGCCGAACAGAAGAAGCCTGCCGCTAAGACTGCAAGGACGGCCAAGCGAACAGGTCCTAAGCCCAAGATGGCTTCGCTCTTCAAAACCATGGATCCAGACACGGTCACCCTGGAGGATGCCCTGAAGCTGCTCAGCCTGCCCAGGACAGTGGGCAGCATCGAGCTGACCGATGCCAAGACGGGAGCAACCAGCCAGGCCACCGTCACAGCCAGCAACGGCCGCTATGGCCCCTACCTGACGGCCACCAAAGCCGACGGCGGCACCGAGACGCGTTCGCTGACCGACGAGGATCAGATTTTCACCATTGACCAGTCCGGGGCCAAGGCCCTCTTCGACCAGCCCAAGTACGGACGGCGTTCCCGGAGCGCGGCCAAGCCTCCTCTTCGTGAGCTGGGTACGGATCCTGACAGCGGCAAACCCGTCACCATCAAGGACGGATTCTATGGTGTCTACATCACCGACGGGCAGACCAACAGGACCCTGCCCAAGCAGTACACGGCCCAGTCCATCGAACCGGAGGTGGCCTTCCGCCTGCTGGCAGAGAAGCGCGCGGCCGAACCCGCCAAGCGGCGTGGCAGAACCACTCGCAAGTCGACCGCACGAAAGGCGACTGCCCGCAAGTCGGCTACTCGCGCCCGCAAAACCACAAAGAAGGCCGCGGCCGCCAAGACTTCCAAGAGTACGGAGCATCAGGCATGAGTGATGGTTTGTTCATTTCCTTCGAAGGTGTGGATGGGGCAGGCAAAACCACCCAGGTTCAACGAGCACACGACTATCTGCAGGAGTGCGGACTGCGATCCCAAGTCACCCGCGAACCAGGCGGCACCCCTGTCGGATTGACCATTCGGGAACTCGTTCTGCATGGCTTGGCTGCTTTCCCCTCGGTTGCCGTGACCGGTGGCACTGATGTGGTTGATGCCTCCGACGATCTGGCCCCCAGGACCGAGGCCCTGCTCTATGCAGCGGATCGGGCCGAGCATGTGGCCCAGGTGGTGCGTCCGGCTCTGGATCGCGGAGACATTGTGCTCTGCGACCGCTACCTGGATTCCTCAGTGGCCTATCAGGCCGGAGGCCGTGATCTGTCGGCGGACGTGATTCGTCGGCTGAGCCTGTGGGCCAGTCAGGGTTTGTTGCCTAAGCGCACCTACCTGCTGGATGCGGATCCGTCTCAGTCCAAGTCGCGTCTGGATCATGAACCCGATCGGCTGGAGTCGGCTGGCGACGACTTCCAGCAGCATGTGCGTCAGGCATTCCTGCAACTGGCTCAGAGGGAGCCTGACCGGTTCCTGGTTATCGACGCCACCCAGTCCATCGACCAGGTCTGGCAGGTCATCCAAGATGATTTGGACAAGCTGATTGAGGGCCGCGAGCCTGATCTGCCACAGGTCGATGATGAGAATGATGATGCCGATGCTCAGGACGATGCCGACGATGACGAATCGACTGCAGGATATGAGGACGACGGGCAGGATGCCGAGTCGGACTGGACTGAGGCTGCGGATAGGTCCGATCAGGCACCGGAGGCTGATGACGACCTGCAGGGTCAACTTGATGATGAGCAGGACGATCAGTCCATGGATGCGGAAACAGTCGGCGGTGATGCTGACGACGATTCGATTCCTGTGGATTCCCCGGCTCGCTGGCTGCTCCGGTCCCGCCTGCTGCGGAAGACCCGATGAGCGTCTGGGATGCCATTGTAGGCCAGCAGCCCACGGTCGATCTGCTCAAGCGGACGGTGGCCGTTCAGGCGCAGGGTCATGACGAGGTGGCGCAGTCCTGGCTGATCTGCGGCCCTCCTGGATCAGGACGCTCCAATCTGGCCCGGGCTTTCGCGGCGGCCCTGATCAGTCCGGATCAGGGCCTGAGCGACCAACCCACCCGCGTCACTCAGCAGGTCCTGGCAGGAACCCATCCGGATGTGACCATACTGTCCACCAACAAGGTCACTATCGGCATCAACGAGGTCAGGGAGCTGATCATGACCTCGGAGCAGATGCCTTCAACCTCGCGTTGGCGGGTCATCATCATTGAAGACGTGGACCGGATGCTGGAGCGGACCACCAATGTGCTGCTCAAGGAGATCGAGGAGCCGGCTGAGCACACTATCTGGCTCTTGTGTGCACCCAGCGCCCAGGATGTGCTGCCCACCATCCGTTCACGGACCAGGGTGCTCAACCTGGCGGTGCCGTCCAACACCGCTGTGGCCGATTTCCTGACCGATCAGGTGGGCGTGGACCGGCCTCTGGCCGCCAAGGCCGCCCGTTTGGCTCAGGGACATATCGGCATCGCTCGTCTCTATGCCACCAAGGATCAGGTTCTGGCCGACCGTGATGAGCTGGTGGTAGGCCTGCTGGGTCTGCGGCGCGCCTCGGATGCCGTGGTCTTGGCTGGTCGGGTGGTCGATGCGGCCCGCGATCAGGCCACCGCCACCGTAGACGACGAGGTGGCCAGGGACGAGCGGGAGTTCCGGCAGATCAACGGACTCAGGGACAAGGAGCGTATTCCCCGGCAGCTGCGCGGGGCCTACCATGCCTTAGGGGGCAAGGATCAGGTTCGTCGGCGGGTCACCAGGCTGACTCGGGATGTGCTGGACCGCAACCTGAGTACCCTGGCCAGCGTCTACCGGGATGTGGGCGTCTTGCAGAACGGCGCCGAGGAGAAGGCCGGCTTGGTCAATCTGGAGAATCGGGCGGCAATTGCCGATCTGTCCGTCAGACTTTCCAGGCAGGGGGCTATCGATCGCATTCAGCTGATCGCCCGGGCTCGCAGGAGACTGGCTGCCAATGGTTCGCCGCTCTTGGACTTCGAGGCTCTTTTCTGTACCCTGCTGGTCTGAGCGCAAACCCAAGGGTTCGTCAGGCGAAAGTGCCTGGCGAGGTCATGTTGCTGCTGCCGATCCTTGGCGACCAGGTCGATTCCCTGCACTCCAGTGCCGGCGGCAGAGCCACATGGGATGGCAGAATGGACTGTCCCTTGGCATCGACCAACCGCAGGGCCTCCTGGACGATGCCCTCCAGGGGAGTCTTGACTGCGGTCAAGGTCGGACTGCTGACCAGGCAGGCAGGGCTGTCCACGAAGGCGGCCACCTTGATTTGGTCGGGGACCTGGAAGCCTAGTTGGTTGCAGGCCATCAGAGCGCCCAGAGCCAGCGAGTCGTCCCCGCAGATAATGGCATCGGGATGGTCGTTTCCCGCGCTGAGCATGGTTGCGACGGCATCGTGGCCGCGTTGCATGCTGCATGGGCCGAACTGGACCCAATCCGGCTGAGGAGTCATCCCCAAGGTGTTGGTCAGGGTGGAGAAGGTCGTGAAGAGCTCGGAGGCAGCGCTGGTGCTCAGTTCACGGCTCAGATAGGCCACGGCATGCGCGTTCTGTTCGGCCAGGTGGGCAATGATCAGCCGCATGGAGGCGGCCTGGTCCATGCCGACCCAGCTGGTGTGGTAGGAGACCGGTCTGCCGCCGACCTGGACGATGGGCAGCCCGGATGGCAGGTCAGCCGGCATGCCGACCGGATCGTCGTCCGGCGAAGGAACGACGATGATTCCTTCGACCTGTCGGGCCGCCATTGATCTGATGGCCGCCTCGCGCTCCTGGTCGCCCCTGACGGATATGACCAGCAGGTAGCGGCCCTGTTCGGTCAGCCTTCTGCTGAGCAGATCCAGAATGGATCCGTCTAGCCCCGCGGAGGTGCCGCACAGAACCAGCCCTACGGTTCTGCTGCGGTCCGAGCGGAGTGCGCTGGCAGCAAAGTTGGCCGAATAGTTGAGCTTCTCGGCCGCAGCCCTGACCCTGCGGCTGATGTCGTCATTCTTGCTTCTATGGCCGGAAAGGACGCGGGACACAGTCGCCGTGGAAACTCCGGCCAGAGCTGCGACGTTGGCAATGGAAGGCTTATTGTCCGCCGTGTGTCCCATTGGTTCCCTCGAAGATCTCTCCGCGGATGTCGGTTGCAGCTGGCGGCGGGGTTACTCGGCCTGGGTCAGCTTGGTGACCAAGGAATCGGCCACGGACTCGGCCTCGTCGCCATCGACGGTCACAGTGACCTTGTCGCCCTTGGCGATGCCCAGGCTCATGACCATCAGAATGCTGCCGGCGTCCACGGGATTGCCCTCGCCCTTGGCTATGGTGACCTTGCATCCGCTGGATGCGGCGGCCTGCGAGAACTCCGAAGCGGGCCTGGCGTGAATGCCGACCGGGTCGGTGATGACGGTGGAACGTTGTGCTGTTGCCATGATGACCAGCTCTCCTGAAGATATGGCCGATCCTGTCGAACCGGCATGTCGAGTGATGAATACGCTGGTTATCTTACCACCGTCAACAAGGAATTACAGAAAACGATTACCGTTGAAAAACAAATGGATTTGTGTATACTGAACATCGTTGCTTAAAGAACGTTTCCACCGCCGTTGTGGAGCTTGCCTCAAGGGCGGCCTGCACGCAGTGGCCAGGCACTAAGGAGTGCGACATGGAGATCCAAGGCGTGGGCATTGGCCGCGGCGTTGCCGTTGGCCCGGTTATCCATATGGCGGCCGGACTGGATGTGCCCGGCGATGAGGCGAGGCCTGAGAACCTGACGGCGGATGCTGAATTCAGCAGGGTCGAATCCGCCCTGGCATCGGTCAACAAGGACCTGCTTGCGCGTGCCAAGGCCGCCCAGGATGGGCAGGGGGCCAAGGATGCTGCTCCGATTCTGACCGCCTTGGCCCAGATGGCCCAGGACCCGGCCCTGAAGACTTCGATCCGATCCCTGCTGGATGGTGGCAAGACCGCCGAGCGATCCGTCTATGAGGCTTTTGCCGACTTCGAGGGAAAGCTCCAGGCCATCGGCGGCTACATGGGGGAGCGTGCCAACGATCTGCATGATGTAGGCCAGCGTGTCATCGCCCATCTGCTCGGTGTCCCGGCCCCGGGCGTACCGGAAAGCGACAAGCCATTCGTCCTGGTCGCCCCTGACCTGTCTCCGGCCGATACCTCCAGCTTGGACATGACCAAGGTGCTGGCCATTGTCACCATTGAGGGCGGTCCGACCAGCCATACCGCCATCCTGGCCCGGTCCAGGGGGATCGTCGCCGTCGTGGGCGCTCAGGACGCAGCCGGGCTGTCCGACGGACAGACGGTCATCGTCGATGCAGCTGCCGGCAAGGTGACTGCCGATCCCAACCAGGAACAGATCGAGAAGGCTGAGCAGGCCCGACGCGAAGCGGATCAGGCCAAGGCTTTGCGAGGCCGCCCTGGCCAGCTCAAGGATGGAACCAGGATCCCCCTCCTGGCCAATGTCGGCAAGCCCGCGGATGCTGATCCGGCCTTGGAGTATGGCGCCGAAGGGGTCGGACTCTTCCGCTCGGAGTTCCTCTTCCTGGGCAACGAGCAGGCTCCCGGCGTCGAGGAGCAGGCCAAGGCCTACCGTGCTCTTCTTGAACGCTTCCCTGGCCGCAAGGTGGTCATCCGCCTGCTGGATGCCGGCGCCGACAAGCCTCTGCCCTTCCTGACCCAGGCTGACGAGCCCAATCCTGCCCTGGGGCTGCGTGGTCTGCGCACGCTGAAGGTCCACAGCCAGGTTCTGGAGGATCAGCTGGAGGCCTTGGCCCGGGCCGATGCCGAGACCGATGCTGACCTGTGGGTCATGGCGCCCATGGTCGCTGACGAGCACGAGGCTGACTACTTCGTCCGTCTGGGCAAGAGCAAGGGGCTCAAGCGCGTGGGCGTCATGGCCGAAGTTCCTTCGATTGCACTGATGGCCGACAAGGTGGCCAAGGTGGCCGACTTCGTCAGCATCGGCACCAACGACCTGACCCAGTACACGCTGGCCGCCGACCGCACGCTGGGTTCGGTCGCCTCCTATCAGACCGCCTGGCATCCTGCCGTCCTCAGGGCCATCAAGCTAATCGCTGATGCCGGTCAGGCCAATAACATGCCTGTCGGAGTCTGCGGCGAGGCTGCTGCCGATCCGGACCTGGCCGTAGTTTTGGCCGGCATCGGCGTGACCAGCCTGTCCATGACGCCGGTCGCTCTGGATGATGTCCGCGCCGAACTGGCCAAGCACACCATGGACGAGGCCAAGGCGCTGGCCGCCAGGGCTCTGGACGGGGAGTTCTATCATCCCCAGGGGTGGTGAGTAGTCGGCCGGATTCACGCAAATCCACCGGATCTAGTGCAATCGAGCAAGTCAAACAGCACGAGCAAGGAGCAGACATGACGGATTTCCAAGCCTTCCTTCCCGACACATCCTTCGCCCTGGATGTACCGGCGACTGACTGGCGGGATGCCATCCGCAAGGCGGGCGACAGGCTGGTGGCCTCCAGGTTCACCACCGATGCCTACACGGACCAGATGATCGAGACCGTCGAGAAGATGGGACCCTACATCGTCATCGCCCCCGGTCTGGCTCTGGCCCATTCCCGGCCCAGCGAGGCGGTCCTGGGAACCGGCCTGAGCTGGGTAAGGCTGTCCACGCCTGTCGAGTTCGGCAACAAGGCCAACGATCCGGTCTCTTTGGTGATCGGTCTGGCCGGACGGGATGAGCAGGAGCACCTGCAGGTGATGTCCGCCATCGCCGGTGCACTGACCGACGCGAAAAAGACCCAGCAACTGGCCAAGGCCGGCACCCCTGACGAGGTCCGCGCCATTCTTCAATCGTGAACAAGAAGCAGTAAAAGCAAACAAGGAACAAAGGAGCAACTCATGGATATTCTCTGCGTATGCGGCAACGGCATCGGCACCTCGGTCCTGCTCAAGGTCAACGTCGAGCAGGTGGCATCGGAGCTGGGCATGGACGTGACCGTGACCACCTCCGACGCGGGCAGCGCCAAGGGCACGGCCAACATGAACGACCTGGTGCTGACCTCGCCCCAGCTGGCTCCCGAGCTGGAGGGGACCACCACCCCGGTCGAGACCGTCCAGAACTTCATGGACAAGGACGAGATCAAGGGCATCCTGGAGCAGTACGCCGACTGATGCGTCCGGCGGGCATTCGTCATCGCCAGGCCGATGGGACGCCCGCTCTTTCGAGGTAAGAACAAGAGAGAAATAGTAAGGACAAACAATGAATGTCTTCCTTGCGGTGCTGAACTTCATCAGCCAGGAGATTCTGAATGTGCCCGCCTATCTGATTGGCATCGTGGCGGCCATCGGCCTGATCGCCCTGAAACGGAGCGCGGGCCAGGTCATCTCGGGTGCCCTCAAGGCGGCCATGGGCTATCTGATCCTGGGCGCCGGTGCCACCGTGGTGACCAACGCCCTGGATCCCTTCGGCAAGCTGGTCTTCAAGGCCACTGGCGCCCACGGGGTCGTCCCCACCAACGAGGTGATCGTGGCCCAGGCCTCCAGCCAGTTCGGCGCAGCCTCCGCCTACATCATCGTGCTCAGCTTCATCGTCATGATCCTGCTGGCACGGTTCACCCCGCTCAAGTACGTCTTCCTGACCGGCCACCATATGGTCTTCATGTCCACCCTGCTGGCCCTGGTCCTTTCGATCGGGTTCGGCAAGGGCAACAACCTGCTCATCGTGCTGATCGGCTCCCTGCTCATGGGCGTGATCATGGTGGCCATGCCCGCCTTCGCCCAGCCATACATGAACCGGGTGACCGGCAGCGACAAGCTGTCCATCGGCCACTTCAACACCTTGGGCTACGTGGTCTCGGGCGCGGTCGGCAGCGCTGTGGGTAAGAAGTCGCGTTCCACCGAGGACATCGACTTCCCCAAGGGGCTGAGCTTCCTGCGTGATTCCATGGTCTCCACCACCCTGCTCATGGTCGTCCTCTACCTGGTCTTCGCTGTCTGGACCGCCTTTGTGGTGCCGGCCAAGGCCGCTTTCGCGGTCTTCCCATCGCACCCGGCCAACTGGGGAGCCTTCTTCATGGCCGCCTTCGCCCAGGCCTTGCAGTTCGGCATCGGCGTGAGCATCATCCTCTACGGCGTCCGCATCATCCTGGGCGAGCTGGTGCCCGCCTTCCAGGGCATCGCCAACAAGGTGGTCCCCGGCGCCCGTCCTGCACTGGACATCCCCATTGTCTTCCCCTACGGTGCCAACGCATCCCTGATCGGCTTCCTGGCCTCCTTCGCCGGTGGTCTGGTGGCTCTGGTCATCATTGCCGTCTGGCTTGGGCCTGTCTGGGGTCTGGCCCTGATCCTGCCGGGCATGGTGCCCCACTTCTTCGATGGCGGCGGTGCCGGTGTCTTCGGCAATGCGACCGGCGGCCGCATCGGAGCCGTGGTCGGCGGCTTCATCAATGGTCTGCTGATCACCTTCCTGCCGGCCATCCTGATGACGGTTCTGGGCAGCTTCGGCCTGTCCAACGCCACCTTCGGCGATGCCGACTTCGCCTGGTACGGCACCGTGGTCGGCAAGCTGGCCCAGCTGGGTATCCCTGCCGGGGCCGTGGTCCTGGTGGTCCTGGCTGTGGTGATCTTCGCCCTGGCCTGGATCTGGCAGGTCAAGGTGGTCAACACCGGATGGATGCCTGCCGCCAAGCATGCTGAGTTCATCGCTGATGTCGAGGCTAAAGAGAAGGAGGCCAAGGCTCAGGCTCGTGCAGCCGCCAAGGCCGCCCGCGCCGAGGCCAAGGCCGCCAAGGCAGCAAAAGCCGAATAGGCATGTGCAAGCGCGCCCTGTAGGCGCCAGGAGAAAGGTCCTGCTGATTCCTTTCTCCGCCCCAACTCAGAGTCGCCCGTTTCCTTTCTACGTAGAGGGAAACGGGCGACTCTTGCATTTTGACCCAGCGCGATGGGCTTTATTGCTCCAAGCGTCTTTAACGGATGAACTTGACCCCGTCACTGGAGCGGGCGAGAATCGAACCATGAGGATTATCACAGATTTCGGCACCATTCCCGATCGGTACGCCAAGCGTGCCCCGCAGTCCCTTACGCGCAAGGGACGTCCTGTCGTCTCCTTCCCCTTCCGGCTTGAAGATGTACCCCAGGAGGCCCGTTACCTGCATTGGATGCTGGTGGATCCTGATTCCGTGCCGGTCTGCGGCTTCCCATGGATCCACTGGTCCCTGGCCAATCTGCCTGTTGACGCTCTGGCTGCCCTGCAGTCTGATGAGGCTGACAGCTCTGTGCTGGCCATTCCCGAGGACTTCTCCAGAAACCTGCCCAATCTGATTCCCGGCGTGCCTCAGGGCCGTACTTCGGCCGCCTCGCCCTTGGTCATGGAGGAGGAGATCGCCGACGATCCCGCCGTGCTCATGCGCTACAACGGCCCCACCCCACCAGACCAGGTCCATGACTATGTACTCTCGGTCTGGGCCACGCGGGATGCTCTTCCTGGTCTGGAAGAGGGATTCTGGCTGAACGCCCTGGTCCATGCCATTCATTCCGCTCAGCCTGTAGCCGCTGCAGCCCGGGTTTGGCTGCCAGCCGATGCATGAGAATTTGATTTAGCGCACATCCCCTGATATTGGGACCGATATTGGGGCGGTCTGGCACTAGAGTGAGGCCATGCCCCAAGTGCGCAGACGGCCGTCATCCCTGCCTGCCCACGCAGTCGGTTGGAACGGCATTCCCCGGCATCCGGACTGGTGATGACAGTTGACCGCAATCAGACAAAGGAAGACGCTTATATGCCCTGCACCACGCTTCTGATAGGCAAGCACGCCAGTTATGACGGATCCACCATCATCGCCCGAAATGAGGATTCAGCCAACGGGGAGTTCCGTCCCAAGCGTTTCGTCCTGGTCGCTCCCGACCAGCAGCCACGGCACTACCGCAGCGTGATCAGCCACTTGGAGATGGATCTGCCCGAGGACCCCATGCGCTACACCTCGGTGCCCAATGCTGTGCTCGATCAAGGGTTGTGGGCCGAAGCGGGCGTCAACAGTGCCAACGTGGCCATGTCAGCCACCGAGACCATCACCACCAATGAGCGTGTTCTGGGCGCCGATCCGCTGGTGGAGCTCACCCCCGCCCAGGGCCGTCCGGGGGAGGAGGGCTACCTGGCCGAGGTGCCCGGGGGCATCGGCGAGGAGGACCTGGTCACCATCGTCCTGCCCTATATCCGCTCGGCGCGGGAGGGTGTCCTGCGGCTGGGTTCCCTTCTTGAGCGCTACGGCACCTATGAGATGAATGGCATTGCCTTCAGCGACGTGGACGAGATCTGGTGGATGGAGACCATAGGCGGCCATCACTGGATCGCCAAGCGGGTGCCCGATGACTCTTATGTGACCATGCCCAACCAGCTGGGCATTGACGAGTTCGATCTGGACGACGCCTTCGGGGAACAGACCGATCACCTTTGCTCGGCCGACCTGCGGGAGTTCATCGCCGACAACCACCTAAATCTTGCCGTGGAGTCGGCCTCGCCCTTCAATCCGCGTGACGCTTTCGGATCCCATAGCGATTCGGATCATGTCTACAACACGCCCCGGGCCTGGTATATGCAGCGCTTCCTCAACCCCTATGACGAGATCTGGGACGGACCGGATGCCGATCATGCCCCCACCAGTGACAACATCCCTTGGTGCCGCCAGCCCGAGCGTCTGATTACCGTGGAGGATGTCAAGTATCTGCTCAGTTCCCACTACCAGGGCACGCCCTACGATCCCTATGGGCGGACCGGCGACGATCACACCAAGGGGCTCTACCGGCCCATCGGCATCAACCGCAACGACCAGCTGGCCCTGATCCAGCTGCGCCCCTACCGGCCTGAATCCTGCCGGGCCATCCAATGGATGTCCTACGGGTCCAACGCCTTCAATGCCTTGGTTCCCTTCTATGCCAATGTGGATCGGACGCCTGACTATCTGGCCAACGCCACTGACCGGGTCTCCACGGACAGCCTCTACTGGTCCGACCGGCTGATCGCCGCCCTGTGCGATTCCGAATTCGCCGGCACCTCGGCGGCTGTCGAGCGTTACCAGCAGAGCGTGGGCGGCGAGGGCCACCGGCTGATTGCCGCCGCTGACGAGCAGGTGGCACGGCTGGAAGGCGCCGACCAGGGCACCGACAACGCCGAGGTGCGCCAGGTGTTGGAGGCCGCCAACCAGGACATGGCCGACCGTCTGCGCAAGGAGACCGATGACCTGCTTGGCCAGGTGCTCTACACGGTCAGCATGGGCATGCGCAACGGCTACCACCTGTCCGACAACTGAGCCATCCGATTTGCAAAAACCATTAAGGAGGAGAGCCTCATGAGGGGTTTCGACGATTATGTCAGGCCATACGGCTTGTTTGACAAGATCGATGCCTTCGGCTACTTGAAGGATTTGCGGGAGCATCCGGATATGCCGCGCAAGCAGGGCCGGGTGCTGTTGGTGACCGCCGACACCCCGCTCAAGGCCTCGCGAGGAGAGGGCAAGACCACAACCACCATCGCCCTGATCGACGCTCTGCGCGCCCGAGGGGTGGATGCTGCGGCCGTCCTGCGTCAGCCCAGCATGGGCATCACCGCAGCCGGGTCCAAGGGTGGCGCCTCCGGTGGCGGCAAGTCCTCCCTGACGCATCCTGAGCTGGTGGACTGGGGTCTGTGCGGGGAGATGGCGGCTATCGAATCCGCACAGAACCTCTTGGTCTCCTTCGCGGAGAAGGCTGTGGACGAGGGCCGGCTGGACACCGTCCTGGTGCCCCGGGTCAGCGAGGTGCCTTCGCGGTCCTTGCGGCAGATCACCGTGGACCGAGGCAAGGGCGATCTGCCCGAGCGGACCGTGCTGACGCCAACCTGCGAGCTCATGCAGATCGTCGTGCTCTCCCGGAGCATGGAGGAGATCGAGCGGCGTGTGGCAGCCATGGTCGCGGGGACCTTGGACGGTCGCCCGGTCACCTTTGGTGAGTTTGTGGACCTGTGGCGGATCACCGGCATTCTGACCGATGCGGTCAAGCCTGCCTTCACGCAGACCTTGGAGGGTTCACCGGTCTATGTGCATGGCGGGCCTTTCGCCAACGTCTCCATCGGCATCCCCAGCCTGGTGTCCGTGGAGATGGCCTGCGCAAGACATGATGTGGTCGTCGTCGAGGCGGGCTACGGAGCTGATGCCGGTGCCCAGAAGTGGCTGGACATCGCCGCCCGCGAGTACGGGGCCCAGTGGCCGGCCGCCGCCGTGGTCGTCACCCGTGCCACCACCTGGCGGGACGATCCCAAGCTGAGCTGGCGCTACCCCTTCCATGTGCATCGTCTGGAGGGATTGGGCATCCCCACCTTCCCGCTGATCAACCTCTGGGAGGGCGAGGACGATCAGGTGGATTCCTTGCGGGAGACGGCCGACGGTCTGGGCTTCCGCAGGCCCATCGCGGGCAACCTCTTCCGTGACGGGGGCAAGGCCCTTGAGCCTCAGCTGGATGATCTGGTCAAGGCCCTGCAGGAGCCTGCGAAGGCCCAGGCGGATACAGCCAGCCTGCATGATATGTCCGTGCCGGATCGGATTCGCTGGATCGCCCAGAGCGCCTACGGCGTGCCGGCTGATCGGGTCATTGAGCGTGAGGGCTTCCAGGACAGCCTTCAGGCGGCCTCCGACCTTTGCAACAAGGCAGGCATCTCCCTCGAGGATCTGGTGGTGGTGGCGGTTAAATCGCCGGCTACCATGACCGACGATGACCGGGCCGACCAGGACAAGCGCACAGTCACCCTGAAGAAGGTCGAGGCCCATACAGGGGCCGGTCTCCTGCAGGTGAACCTGACCACTTCCCTGACCACGCCCATGCCCAAGATCGTCTAAGCAGGCCATGCATGGATTCGGCAGACCTGTGACGCGCCGTGTTGCGGGTTTGCCGAAACCGTGTATAGTATCTACTTGGCTCTTGAAAGTGCCCTGCCCCTATAGCTCAGTTGGCTAGAGCAGCTGACTCTTAATCAGCGTGTCCGGGGTTCGAGCCCCCGTGGGGGCACAGAGTCAAAACCCTGCAGCCGCAAAGGCTGCGGGGCTTTTTAATGTCCGATGGATCCGTGCGAGAGTCGAATTGGTCGGACATTTGTGTGACAAGAGTCCTCGCCAAAGAAAGCTCTGGCGCAACATTCCGTGCCTGCTTGGCATGGAAGCCGCAAAAACAGCGTTCGTGCATTCCTGACCGGCAGAAAAGCATGCGAATCTTGTGCTTACGAATCAAGCGGACAGATGTATGAGCAGGCGGGAGCTGCTTCAAAAACTGCCGAGAGCGCGAAATCCGTCTGGGACATGGATAACCGTGCGTGGTTCTCAATGCGCCATGATCAGCAGCGGCTGGAATAGAATATGCATGCCGGTTTAAGTGCAGTCGTGTTGATGGTGACACGCGGTTGGGGCTGGCGCTTTATCGGATTTCACTGAATCACTTGAATCAACGGAGATCATAAGCGCTTCTCGGCCTAGTGCCATCACCTGTTTTTATTGAATGATGCTCATGCCTTGGCCCTTATATGACCGGTTGGGGAAAGGGGTGCCACGGCGGCATCAAGAGAGGGGTGAAGGATTGAATGGAATATTCGCTCATGACCAAGTTGGCCGCTGAATGTGTCGGCACCGCCATATTGATGATCTTCGGGAACGGCGCGGTCGCCGACGTGGATCTGGAGGGCACCAAGGGCCGCCATTCCGGCTGGCTCACTATTGCCATGGGGTATGGCTTCGGAGTCATGTTTCCCGTGCTCATGTTTGGCGGGGTATCCGGAGCCCACATCAACCCGGCCATGACTCTGGGACAAGCCGTCATCGGCATCTTTCCCTGGAGCCAGGTTCTGCCATATATTCTGGCGCAGTTGGTCGGGGCGGCCTTGGGCCAGTTGGTGGTCTATGCCTGCTACTTCCCGCACTACCGCATGACCAAAGACCCTTCGCCGATCTTGGGCACCTTCTGCACCACTGACGCCTCGGGCTCGTTGGTCAACTACTTCATCAATGAGTTCTTTGGCACGCTGGTGTTGGTCCTGGGAGCCCTCTGCTGTCTGCAGGGCCCTTGGGGGTCTAAGTGGTTGGCTGCCGCCTCCATTGTTGTCGGCTTGATCGTCTGGGGGCTGGTCACCTCTCTGGGCGGTCCAACCGGCCCCGGTTTGAACCCCGCACGTGATCTGGTGCCGCGCTTCCTTCATTGGATTCTGCCCGTGCCCAACAAGGGAGATTCGCGCTGGAGGGAGGCTTGGATCCCAGTGGCGGCGCCCATCATCGGTGCCATCGTCGGAGCCGTGATTTTCAAGGTCCTCTTCGCCGCCTGATCAACGGCAGCCAAGGTCCCGGGCTCCTTCTCGGAGGCCCGGGAACCGGCGTCTGAACACGCAAGCATAGACATCATATTGTCATGTTGTTATAATGTTTGCGGAATTCGAGGTTGAAGATTCCGTGGGGAGGCATCCACCCTCCCGCGAACGTTCGCTACGAAGCGGATGGACTTCATTGTATGCGAGGAGGCAAATTGCTGGACGAGTATTTCCCGGAAGGCACCGTCATGTACAGGGACGGCGTGGCCGATTGGGAGGAAGCAGTGGATGTGGTCACCGCTCCGCTGGTTGACTTGGGAAGGATCAAGCCCTCTTATGTGGAGGCCATCAAGGCTTCGATACGCAAACCAGGCGGCACCTACATTGATCTGGGTCAAGGCATCGCCATGGCCCACGCTAGGCCGGAGGCAGGCGTTGTGACCACTTCCCTGTCGGTGCTGAAGGTCGGTAGGCCCTTTTTGCTGGCCGATTCACAGGATCACCCGATCAGCACGTTCTTCTGCCTGGCCGCGCAGGACTCGAACAGCCATTTGAGCCTGATGCAATCGTTGGCGACCTTCCTGAGTGACGGCACTAATCAGGAACGGCTGGGCAAGGCCGCGAACGTTGAGGAATTGAGGACGATCCTCAAGGAAGAAAGGTAATCAATATGAAGATTCTGACGGTTTGCAGCACTGGACTGGGGTCGAGCTTCATCACCCAGCTCAACATTGACAAGGCCTTGAAAGAGCTTGGTGTGACCGGTGTCGAGACCGACCATAGCGATTTGGGCTCGGTCAACAAGGGCGATGCCGATCTTATTTTTGTCGGGCGTGATATCGCTGATGCTGCCAAGGATCTGGGAGACGTGGTTGTCCTGAACAGCCTGATCGATATGAATGAGATCAAAGAAAAGCTGGCCGAGGCCCTGAAGCGCCATGGCATGGATGTTCCTCAAGGAGGGCAGACGGCATGAACGGTGCATTAAAGGTCCTTTTGGACATTTTCCGACAGCCTGCCGTCATTGTCGCGCTGATCTCCCTGATCGGTCTGGCCCTGCAGCGCAAGTCTGCTACGGACGTCATGAAGGGGACTGTGAGGACGTTCGTAGGCTTTCTGGTTCTGACCGCAGGCGCAGGTGTGGTGACTAATGCCTTGACTCCGTTCGGGGATATGTTCCAGCATGCCTTCCATGTTCAGGGCGTCGTCCCTAACAACGAGGCCATTGTCGGCACGGTCCTGGTCAAATACGGCTCTATCGCTGCTCTGATCTTCTTCTTCGGGATGATTGTCAACATCCTGCTTTCAGCTACTTCATATTTCAAATATGTGTATTTGTCGGGCCACGTAGCCTTCTATATGGCCACGATGATAACCGTCATTTTCGTCACAGCCGGATTCCCCACCTGGCAGACTTTGCTCTGGGGATCTATCGCCCAGGGGCTGGTCGTGACCCTTTCCCCTGCAATTGTGCAGCCCTTCATGAAAAAAGTCACTGGCACCGATGATGTGGCCCTGGGACACACCGGCGGCTCGGGCATCGCTCTGGGCGGTCTGGTGGCCACGCTCACCCGCAGCAAGAAGCATCCCTCCAAATCGACTGAGGAGATCAACTTCCCCAAGAATCTGGGCTTCCTGCGCGATACCACGGTCATCGTAGCCCTGTCTATGGCCGTGATCTATGTTGTTGTGGCGCTCTTCGCAGGTTCTGCTTATATTGAGAGCAAGCTCAGTGACGGGCAGAACTTCATCGTCTATGTGATCATTCAGGCAGCCACTTTCTCAGCCGGCGTCTATATCATCCTGGCGGGTGTTCGTGTGGTCTTGGGTGAGATCGTTCCAGCCTTCAAGGGCATCAGCGAGCACCTGGTCAAGAACGCCAAGCCTGCACTGGACGTTCCTGTCACCTTCACCTTTGCTCCCAACGCCGTTCTGATTGGGTTCCTGTCCAGCTTCGTCGGCGGCATCGTAGGCATGGCCATCTTGGCTTTGGCCGGTACGACCGTCATCATCCCCGGCGTCGTGTCTCACTTCATGACCGGCGGCGCCACAGGCGTGATCGGCAACGGCGCAGGCGGGCGACGTGGAGCCGTTCTCGGTTCCTTCGTCAACGGACTGGCCATCACCTTCCTGCCCTACCTGCTCTTGCCGGTGCTAGGCTCCTTGGGCAAGGGAGCCGCCACGTATTCTGGTCCTGATTTCGGCGTTGCTGGTCTTTTCCTGGGGTATCTCGATAAGGCAGGCGGGCAGATTGCCATGATTGTGGGAATCATTGTCGTGCTGATCCTGGTCTATGTGGTTTCCTACTTCATGAACAAGCGTAAGAAGGCCAAGGCAGCTGCCTGAGGACGAAACCTGATCCTGTCTGAAGTAGGCAGAGATGAACAAGAAGGGCCATGGTGCTCGATGGGCTTTCCACAATCGAAACCATGGCCCTTCCGCCGCAGCCGGATTTTTCATCCTGGTCTGCAACAGTGTACAAACGCGAAACTTGTACTATATCGTGGAAGATGACAATCCTTGGTTGGCGCGTATGGCGGGATTGCAATTCATGAATGCAATGAAGTCGGGTGGGGGGTCGGTTCTGCAATGGTAGATGGAATTCCCAAGTATGTGTCCGTGCGAGACCATTTGCGCGGGAGCATCAAACGGATGAAGGATGGAGCGCAGCTGCCTACTGAGTCCGAACTCTGCGCACGGTACAAGGTCAGTCGCATCACGGTTCGCCATGCCATCGAAGATCTGATTCGTGAGGGGCTGATCGTTCGCAGCCAGGGCAAGGGGACCTTCAAGCTGAAGTCGCCCACTTCTTCCCGCGAGGTAATCAACGGCCGCATCAGAGGTTTCTGGCGCCAGCAGCATGACCTGGGCAGAACGGTCAAGACCCGAGTGCTGGGCAACAGGATTGTCAAGAAAGCCGATATTGCATCAAAGCTGGGTCTGGAGGCTGAAGCGGACCTAATCGAGCTGGAGCGGCTGCGCTATGTCAATGGCAACCTACAGCAATATGTCTGCACCTACCTGCCGGATGCACAGTTTCCGGAGATACTTGAGCATGATTTCTCCGACGGATCCCTCTATGACTTCATAGAAGGACGATACGACGTCAGGCTCGCCAGGAACGAGGTCGTGGTTCGCATCGAGAATGTCGATTCGCGGATAGCCGGGTACTTTCATGTGGACAAGGGTCGGCCCGTGCTGGCTATGGACTCCACCGTCTTCGACGGATTCGGCTCGGTGGTGGCATTCGGCGTGGCTCTTCAACCGCCGGCATATTCCGAAATAGAGTTCGTCATCAACAGCGTGCCGGACTCCAGGTAATATTCCCTGCTCAGGAAGGTCGTAGTGGCCTCTGGCGATGACTGTGCATGTTGCCCGTCCCTTGGACGGTCCTTCAGGGTGGTGTTCGGACATTGCGGTCTAGTTCCTGTGGCAGGTGTGCGCCTGAATGAAATCCCCTGTCTGTGTGTCATGCTTGTCGTGCTTGAATGGTTCGTCCTGCCATGGATATGATTGACCATATATGCCCGATTCCTCGCAAAGAGTGCATCGGAGATGGGAAGGCAGGTACGACCATGGGGCGTCTTCAAGGCAGGAAAGAGCGCGAGCCGTTTGTGCTTGAGCATGCCAGTATCGCGACCGGCGATGAACAAGGCACGGTCCAGAAGGATATGTCTGTTCTGGTGTCCGCGGACGGCCGGATAGAACAGGTCTGCCCGACCCCGCTGGCCTATGTGCCTTCCGGATATCACCGGATCAACGCTACGGGCAAGTTTGTGGCACCTGGACTCATCAATGCCCATACTCATCTCTTTGCCGACGGCAAGCCCCTGTCCGGTGGTACTGACCTGTCGCCGCGCGTGGTCGATGCTGCTTTGAAAGTGGTGCACAGCCCCGCCGGCAGAGTGCTTATGGATGCCAGGATCAAGGGCAACGTCTCCACGCTGTTGAACTCGGGCGTGACGACCATTCGTACCTTGGGCGATGTGGGCTATGAGGCGGTTCGTCTGCGCGACAAGATTGATGCAGACGAGCTGACCGGCCCGCGCATGCTGGCTGCGGGTCCGCTCCTGGCAATCCCTGGAGGTCACGGCGATCCCTTCATCGCTCTGTCCTGCTCCTCTCCCGAAGAGGCCAGGCGTCGGACCAGGGAGAACCTGGACCATGGGGTCAATGCCATCAAGGTTGCTGCGACCGGCGGCGTGACCGATGCCACCAAGCTTGGCGAGGCCGGTAGCCCGCAGATGACCGAGGAGGAAATGGCCGCTGTCTGCGATGAGGCCCATGAGTTTGGTGTGCTCGTCGCAGCACACGCTCAGAGCCCCGAGGGGGTCAAGGCCGCTCTCAAGGCGGGCGTGGATACCATCGAGCACGGCAGCGCTCTGGATGACGAGATGATTGGGCTCTTCCTTGACAATCCGCGCTCGCTTCGTGGCTTCTCGGCCTTGGACCCCACCCTGTCCGCCGGGCTGCCTCTGGTCAAGATCAGCCAGCAGGAGCTGGGGATCAGCGATATAGTACGCGGCAATTCCGAGCTGGTCGTCGACGGCATGGTCAAGAGCGCCAAGCAGGCTCATGAGAACGGCATTGCCGTCGGCGTTGGCACCGACACCGGCATGACCTTCGTGCCCCAGTACGGCACTTGGCGAGAGCTCGACTATCTGGTGCGGTACGCGGATTTCACTCCGGCACAGGCCTTCCACGCCGCCACCCAGGTCAATGCCCGAAACCTGGGCTTCGACAATGTCACTGGCTCGGTCGACACGGGCAAGGATGCGGATCTGATCGTCCTTGACGAGGACCCTGCCAAGAATGTGCGGACCCTGGCTGATCCCAAGCTGGTCATCGTTCGTGGCAAGCCGGTCTGGCGTCCTGAGGTCAAGCACTTCGAGGAGATCGACCGTCTGCTCGACAGCTTCTGACCATTTGCCTGGGGCCACTCAAAGGCATGCAATAGCTGATTTGCCTGATGATTCCCTGATGACCGGATGGTATGCAAGCATGTCGGTATGCACAAGGGAGAACCGAGAGTGGATCAGGGCGACCAAGCCAAGGTCGTAGGAAGGTTGGCTCCTTCGCCGACTGGGCGGATGCATCTGGGCAATATCTATGCATGTCTGGCGGCCTGGCTGGGTGTCAGGTCGCAAGGATCTGGCGGGGTACTGCGGCTTCGCATTGAAGACATAGATACGCCGAGGGTCGTCAAGGACGCTGACCGTTGGATCATGGATGACCTGGCCTGGCTGGGATTGGATTGGGACGGCGAGGTGGTCTACCAGTCCCAGCGCGCCGATGCTTACCATCAGGCATTGAAATTACTGGAGTCGTCGCAATTGATTGGCGGGCAGTCCCTGATTTACCCCTGCTTCTGCTCCCGTGCCGACATCCGCGCGGCATCGGCGCCGAATGAAGGCGACGGGTTCATTGTCTATCCGGGTACCTGCCGAGGACTTTCCCCCCAGGTGGTCAGTGAAAGGCTGGCTCAAGTGCAGCGGCACAGCCTCCGAATCGCAGTCCCTGATCAGCCCGACGAGTCGGATGCCATCTGTCGCTTCGACGATCTGATCTTTGGCCCGCAGTCCTTCAATTTGTCCAGGCAGGTCGGCGATGTGGTCGTCAGACGTTCGGACGGCTTGGTTTCCTACCAGCTGGCGGTGACGGTGGATGACCTGGCCATGGGGGTCAATCAGATTGTGCGAGGAAGGGACCTGCTCAGATCCACAGCCATCCAGATGTGGATCAGGTACCACCTGCAGCCGCAGGCTCCTCGTATTCAGTATGCCCATTTGCCGCTGATCGATGGCGTTGACGGCAGACGGATGTCCAAGCGCTTCGGATCGCCGGACCTGGGGTCGCTGAGAAGGGACGGCTGGTCGGCCAGGCAGGTGCTGGGGGTCTGCGGCTGGCTCCTGGGACTTTTGGAACGGCCCAGACCTGCCAGTGCGCGGGAACTGCTGGATGGTTTCACGTGGAACACACTGGCTGCCGATCGCAAGGACCGGCAGCTTGACCTGAGCAAGCTGAACGTTTCTGACCTAAAGCCGAGTCTGTAGGTTTTCGATCCCGGCTCATCAGTCTTTCCGGTATGAGCCACTGGCTACCATGGCCTCAGTCAAGGCTTCCGGATTTTTAAGGAGGTAGCGGGTCATGGTCGCCTATATGGACCACAAGGATCTGGGCAATCGGCAGATTAGCCGGGAACGGGCGGTGCAGATCACGGATGGGGTCAAGCGTGTGGCTGACAGGATCGCCAAAGCGGAGGACTCCGCCGGCCGAAAAGAAGGCTCGGTGACTCTGCTGGCGGCCACCAAGACCCGCGATGTGGGCGAGATCATGGCAGCCATTGATGCCGGGGTGCGTCGGATCGGCGAGAACCGTCCTCAGGAGGTCACCGCCAAGGCCCAGGGATTGCTGGAGCTCTGTCGGGACAAGGGACTGGCCCTTGGCACCGAGGTTGCAGATAACGATAACGATTCATCCAGCGTGGGCTTCCATCTGATCGGGCAGCTCCAATCAAACAAGATCAATAAGATCCTGCCGTATGTCGACACGGTCGAGTCGGTCGACGGGCCCTCGCTGGCACGAAAGCTGGCCACCCGGGCATTGGCGGCGGGCAGAACTATGGGCATACTCCTTGAGGTCAACGAGTCCGGCGAGCAGGCCAAGTCGGGATGCGCCCCCGACCAGGCCCTGGATCTGGCCTATGAGCTGGCCGCTATGGAGGGAATCCGGCTCAAGGGCCTGATGACTGTCGGTGCACATGTGGACGACGAGGCCGTCATCAGGAGCGGATTCGCCCATCTGCGCGGTCTGCGCGACCGCATCAGGGATTCGGGGGAGCCGGGTACGGACACCTGCACCATGCTGTCCATGGGAATGACTGGAGACATGGAGTATGCGGTGGCTGAGGGGTCGACCGAGGTCCGTGTAGGCACGGCCATCTTTGGCCCGCGGGCTTTTATCTGACCAGCTACTGTCTGTTTCGGAACCCGATCCTGTCAAGAGGCTCCGCCTGGGGCTAGACTGTGCCCTATGAGAATCGCGCGTTTTTCCTACAAGGACACCCCACGGTACGCCTTTGTCCAAACTGACAAGCAGGACGGCAAGGACTACCTGGTCGAGCTGAGCGGCTACCCCCTGACCGGCCAGCAGGTCGAGCCCACCGGTAAGCGCTACCCCCTGGATGACGAGGATGTGCGGCTGCTGGCTCCGGTGATCCCCTCCAAGATCTACGGAGCAGCCAAGAACTACCGCGCTCATGCCGCCTACATGGCTGAGCATGGTCAGTCCTCGAACCCGGAGCCTCCGGAAAAGCTCATGCTCTTCATGAAGCCTTCCACCTCGGTCATCGGCCCTGACGACCCCATTGTCAAGCCTTCCTACAGCAAGGACATGAATTACGAGCCCGAGGTGGCCGTCGTCATGGGCAGGATGGCACGGAAGGTGAGCGTCAATGAGGCCATGGACTATGTGCTGGGCTACACATGCGTCAACGATGTGACCCTGCGCGACCTGCAGAAGAATGATCCTATGTGGACACGCTGTAAGGGCTTTGACACCGCCTGCCCCCTTGGGCCTTGGATCGAGACCGACCTGGACTATCGGGATGCGAAGATCTCCTTCAAGCTCAACGGGGAAGAGGTGCCCGAGGCCAGCGGCACCACCGCCAACCTGATCCACTCCATTCCTGAGCAGATTGCCTTCATCTCCAGCTTCGCCACCCTGCTGCCCGGCGACGTCATCATGACCGGTACCCCTAACGCCACAGGTTCGTTGAAAAACCGCGACGAGGCCACGGTCCAGGTGGAGGGAATCGGCTACCTGCGCAATGTGGTCATCGACGAGTAGCCAAAAACAGTAAAACACGCAAGGTAAAAACTTGAGTCGTTTAGGCT
This sequence comes from Bifidobacterium sp. VU/mBH4 (B4), assembly GCF_058199535.1. NCBI lineage: Bacteria > Bacillati > Actinomycetota > Actinomycetes > Bifidobacteriales > Bifidobacteriaceae > Bifidobacterium > Bifidobacterium sp. VU/mBH4 (B4). The sequence continues at coordinate 128,540 of NZ_JBVPQJ010000001.1, forward strand.
CAAGTTTGGGAATAGGTATCCTCATTTCGCTGTTGTAGAAGACAGATGAACCCGTGACGGGGCCCGGTCGAGTGATTCGGCTAGCCCCGCCGAAGAATGTTGGAGGATGCTCTATGAACGAAAACTTCACCACCATGGCTCAGCAGGCCATCGGCGATGCTATCCAGTCGGCTTCGGCGGCTGGCAACCCCCAGGTGGATGTGCTCCATCTGTTGGATTCGCTGCTGCGTCAGCAGTCCGGGGTGGTGCCTGGACTGATCCAGGCGGCCGGTGGCGACAGCCAACGAGTCGGAGCCGAGGTCCGTCAGGCCCTGGTGGCTCTGCCGTCGGCCAGCGGATCCACGGCCTCCCAGCCCGATGCCAGCCGTCAGCTCAGTATGGCCCTGGCCCAGGCCGAGAAGGAAATGCAGGCCATGGGGGATGAGTACGTCTCCACCGAGCACCTGCTCATCGCCATAGCCCAGGGTCCCTCGCAGGCCGCCGATATTCTGAATCGGAACGGTCTGCAGGCCGATACCCTGCGCAAGGCCGTGCCCCAGGTGCGCGGCGGCGCCAAGGTGACCAGCCCGGATGCCGAGGGCACCTACAAGGCCCTGGAGAAGTACTCCACCGATCTGACTGCCCAGGCCAAGGAGGGCAAGCTGGACCCGGTCATCGGCAGGGATCAGGAGATTCGTCGTGTCATGCAGATCCTGTCCCGGCGGACCAAGAACAACCCGGTCCTCATCGGCGAGCCCGGTGTGGGCAAGACCGCTGTGGTCGAGGGTCTGGCCGAGCGCATCGTGGCCGGTGACGTACCTACCACCCTGCAGGGTAAGAGGCTGATTTCCCTTGATCTGAGTTCCATGGTGGCTGGCAGCAAGTACCGGGGCGAATTCGAGGAGCGCCTCAAGGCCGTCCTCAACGAGATCAAGAGCGCCAACGGTCAGGTCATCACCTTCATCGATGAGATCCACACCATCGTCGGGGCTGGTGCGGCCGAAGGATCCATGGACGCAGGCAACATGCTCAAGCCCATGCTGGCCAGGGGTGAACTGCGCCTGATCGGCGCCACCACCCTGGACGAGTACCGTGAGAACATCGAGAAGGACCCGGCTCTGGAGCGCCGCTTCCAGCAGGTCTTCGTGGGTGAGCCCTCCGTGGAGGACACCGTGGCCATCCTGCGTGGTCTCAAGCAGCGTTACGAGGCCCACCACAAGGTGACCATCGGGGATGATGCCCTGGTCGCGGCAGCTACGCTGTCCAACCGGTACATCTCTGGTCGTCAGCTGCCGGACAAGGCCATCGATCTCGTTGACGAGGCCGCTGCCCACTTGCGGATGGAGCTGGATTCCCAACCTGAGGAGATTGACGAGCTTCAACGCCGCGTCACCCGTCTGGAGATGGAGGAGATGCAGCTGAAGAAGGCCGATGACCCGGCCTCCAAGGACCGCCTGAGCAAGCTGCAGGCTGAACTGGCGGACTCCCGTGAGAAGCTGGGTGGTCTCAAGGCCCGTTGGGAGAACGAGAAGGCCGGTCATAACAAGGTCGGCGACCTGCGCGCCCAGCTGGATGCCAAGAGGGTCGAGGCCGACAAGGCCACCCGCGAGGGTGATCTGGAGAAGGCCTCCCGCATCCTCTACGGGGAGATCCCTGGCATTCGCAAGCAGCTGGCCCAGGCGGAGAACGCCGCCGAGCAGGCCAAGAATACCGCCAATGATGCTGGTCCCGATGGGGCTGACATCGCCGGGGGGCCGGCCCAGGAGCCCATGGTTCCCGACCACGTTGATGCGGATTCCGTGGCGGAGATCGTCTCTGACTGGACCGGCATCCCTGTGGGACGGCTCATGGAGGGCGAGAACGAGAAGCTCCTGCATATGGAGGACTACCTGGGCAAGCGGGTGGTCGGCCAGCAGGAGGCCATTCATGCAGTATCCGACGCGGTCCGGCGCTCGCGTGCCGGCATCGCCGACCCTGACAGGCCTACCGGATCCTTCATGTTCCTGGGCCCCACTGGAGTAGGCAAGACAGAGCTGGCCAAGGCCCTGGCCGACTTCCTCTTCGACGACGAGAAGGCCATGGTCCGCATCGATATGTCAGAGTACATGGAGAAGGCCTCGGTCTCTCGTCTGATCGGCGCTGCCCCCGGCTACGTGGGCTATGAGGAGGGCGGCCAGCTGACCGAGGCCGTACGTCGGCGGCCCTACTCGGTGGTCCTCTTCGACGAGGTGGAGAAGGCCAACCCCGAGGTCTTCGACCTGCTCCTGCAGGTTCTGGACGACGGCAGGCTGACCGATGGCCAGGGCAGGACGGTGGACTTCAAGAACACCATCCTGATCATGACCTCCAACCTGGGCTCGCAGTTCCTGGTCCGGGACGACCTGGACGAGGAGGGCAAGCGCAAGGCGGTCATGGATGCCGTGCACGCCAACTTCAAGCCTGAGTTCATCAACCGGCTGGACGATCTGGTCATCTTCCATCCGCTGACCCGCGACGAGCTGGGTTCCATTGTGAACATCCAGGTCAAGCAGGTGGCCCAGCGGCTGACCGACCGGCGCATCACCCTTGATGTCACCGACTCTGCTAGGGAGTGGCTGGCCAACATGGGCTACGACCCGGCCTTCGGCGCTCGTCCCTTGCGTCGGCTGGTGCAGACTGAGGTGGGCGATCAGCTGGCCAGGATGCTGCTGGCTGGCAAGGTCCACGACGGCGACACGGTTCTGGTGGACCAGACCGGTGGCGACCACCTGGAGCTGACTGCCTGGCCCACCGAGAATCTGGTGGACGACTCGGTCACGGTCGACGATGTGACGGCTGATGGCGATGCCGATGCTGATGCCGGCGATGGCGGACGCGATGGTGGCCGTGGCCGTCATGCCGCTCGTGGCGACGATCAGGATCAGGCCCAGTCTCACTGAGATCAATTAGGGTCGGCACCCGGGATTATCCCCGGTGCCGACCCTTTTGGTATATCGCCTAGTGTGCTCTATGGATTCAGTCCATGGCGGCCGCCGGATCCTGGCCCTCTTGCATGGATTCCCACTGGCTGTCGACGATGACCTGGGGGCGCCGTGCTGCGACCGTCGGAAGTTGGTCCGTGTCGATCAGGGCGAGGTGCAGCCAGCGGCGGCGCAGGTGCCGCAGCCGGTGTAGACGACGAACGTTGAGCATGGCCAGAATGGTGGACAGGGCCCCTGTCACTGCCGCGATCATGGGGTTGAGCATCCAACCAAGGAAAGGTTGGCAAATTCCGGTGGCAACGACCAGGGCGATGATGTTGTAGACAGTGGACCAGGTCAGGTTCTGCCTGATGACCTGGGTTGTGGCCCGGCTCAGTTCTATGGCCCTGCCGGTTCCGTCCAGATCGCCCTGGTGCAGGATGAGATCCGGTTGCATCGGGTCTGTACCGTCCGCATCTGCCTGAAGCTGGGGACCCAGAGCGATGCTTACTCGGGCCTTGTCTGTCAGCTCATGATCAGCGCTTGTCGCAGCTGCCAAAGCCACTAGTCTGGTTCGGCCCTGTTCCCGGGTGGAGGTGGCGTTTTGTCCAGTCCGATCCGCCGGTCCGCCCCTGCTGGTCCGGGTCAGGTCGTGGTTGAGCCTATCCATGCACTCGCGTTTGCGCTCGGGGGTCAACTGGGTGATCAACATATCCACGCCTGCCTGACGGGCTGCACGCTCGATCCTGTCGTCCGGCTGGCGGCTCCCGTCCAGGATCAGGCTGCTTACCCGCAGGGCGCGTAGATGGGTGGCGGTTCGGGTCAGGGATTCCGTATGCACTCCTTGGCCCTCCGAGTCATCGGGATCCAGCAGAGAGGAGTCGTCCAGAATCAGGGTCCGCACCCGGCCCAGGCGGTTCATGGCTCGTGGCGAGGTGAAGAGCAGGCCGTGGGCCAGGCCCGTCTCCAGGCTGGTTCGGAAGGCCATGGGGATGGTCATGGCTGCGACGGCAGGGCAGGCGATGGTCAGTACGCAGACGGCATTGCCTACAGCGTGGGCCAGGTGGGGCTGCGGACCCAGCATGAGCCAGAGCATGAAGGCCCAGACTGCCAGGATCATGATCATGGCGATGGCTGTGTGGACGATCCGATCCATCCTGCGCATGTCCGAGGATCGCTCGACCAGGGCCTGGGGGATGATCTTCGCGAGTCTGGCTGCGTAGGTGTTGTCGCCGACGGCATCAACGCGGATGGACAGTCGGCCCTCCAGAATCTTGCTGGAGGCCAGGATCCGGTCGCCGGGTCCGCATGGCCGGGGTCTGTCACCGCCTGTCAGCTCGCTGTCGTCCACCAGGGCCGACCCTGATTCCACAACTCCGTCAGCAGCGGGCCGCTCACCTGTGCGTACCAGGAGCAGATCGCCTGGGCGGATCCGGTCACGTGCAAGGATCTGGGCGGGGACGGATTGCGGATGCTCAGGATCGGCTACCAGGCCTGAGGCTGGCCGTATCTCCGTCAGGTGGTTCAAGGAGGCCACCAGGGAGGCTTCCATTCTGGTGCCGATGACCCGAGCCAGCAAGAGAAGGGTGATGACCACGCCGATCAGATCGAAGTAGGGGGATCGGGAGCCCTCCGGCAGCTGGGATCCGGCCAGGCAGGTGATCAGGCTATACAGGTAGGCCAGGCTTGTGGCCAGCATGGCCAGGAGGTCGGGGCTGCAGCGGTGCTCGGTCATGGCCTTCCAGCCGTCCGTGAGTATTCCACGGCCGCAGTAGAAGAAGACTGGGGTTATCAGAATAGCCTGCACCCAGGGGCTGGTCAGCCAAGAGGGTAGCAAATCGGGGCCGAAACGATCGAACAGATCCAGAACCAGGACGGGCGCGGTGAGCAGGGCGCTGACGATGGTCGGCCTGATCAGACGATGACCGCGGGAGTCCAGATCGGCCCCCCACCTGCCCCAATCCTCGGGATCGCGCCAAGCACGGTTGGCTGGGGAGCCCGTGCCTGCATCCTGGCCATGGACATGAGCCGACGGCATAAGGAAGTACCAGATGATCAGCCAGGTGACCGCACAGGCCACGACCAGATCGGCTATCGCCAGGAAGATATCGATACCCACGGATCTCCTTCGGTCTTGCTCCAACCCCTTGATATTTCCTATTTTGCCCGTCGTCGGGGCCTGGCACTGGTTTCAAGGCCGATTCCTTGCGGAAAAAACGAATTTTCGAACTACCGTCGACAGCCTGCCGGGCCGGCACGGCCTTGGGGTCCAGCGTTGGGGGTTTACTAGAACATATGTTCGATTCTACGTCATCAGTGGTCATGGTGGTGCTTCTCCTGCTGATCGGTATGGTCCTGGGGGGGTTGGCCGGGTATGCGCTGGGTCGTACCCAGGGCCGCAGGGCCGTCGGCATGGGGTCTGATAGCCAGGTGGATGAGCTGCGCTCGCAGCTGGATCAAGCCCAGGACCGGCTCCATGGATCCGAGGCGGCCTTGGTGGAGGCGCGGACCAAGGTGGATGGCCTGAACCGCGAGCTCTCCTTTGTCAAATCCCAGCTAGCCCAGGCCCAGCAGGCCGAGCAGATCAGAATCGAGCAGGAGCGTCGCCGTGCCCAGGCTCAGGAGGAGGAGAAACGGCGCAGGCAGGCTCAGAATCTGGAGGAGGAGAGCAAGGTGCTCTCGGCCTTGGCTCCGGTACAGAAGAACCTGGATGCCCTCCAGCACAAGGTGGCCCAAATCGAGGAGGGCCGCAAACAGGAGATGGGCTCCCTGGGACAGCAGCTGAAGAGTCTGGGTGAGCAGCAGGGGAGACTGGACAAGGAGACCAGCTCTCTGGCTTCGGCCCTGCGCAACAACAAGGTGCGTGGCGCTTGGGGCGAGGCTCAGCTCAGGAATATCGTCGAGTCGGCGGGGCTCTTGGAACATGTGGATTTCGACACCCAGGTAGTGGTCACCGCCTCGGATGGACGTGTCCTGCGTCCTGACATGGTGGTTCACCTGCCTGGCGGCAAGACCATCCCCATTGATGCTAAGGCCCCCTATTCCGACTACCAGCGGGCCTGCGAGATCCCCGACACCGCTTCGGATGACGAGCTGCACCGCCGGGACGAACTGCTCAAGGCGCATGCCCGGGCCCTGCGCGAGCATGTCAAGGCCCTGGCCGACAAGGAGTACTGGAACGCCTTCGAAACGGCCCCGGACTTCGTGGTGGCCTTCATCCCCAACGACTCCCTTCTGCAGGCCGCCCTGGAGGTGGACCCCACCCTGATGGACGATGCCTTTGCGCAGAAGGTGGCCCTGACCTCGCCGGTGACCCTCTGGGCTGTGCTCAAGTCGGTGGCCTACGCCTGGCAGCAGCAGAACCTGTCCGAGGACGCCCGCACCCTCTTCACGCTCACCCACGAGCTCTATGACCGCTTTGTGGTTCTGGGCGATCGGGCCAACAAACTGGGGCGCTCCATCACTGCCACGGTGACTGCCTACAACAAGTTCGCCTCCTCCTTGGAGTCGCGGGTTCTGGTCACCGCCCGCAAGCTGCAGCAGATGGATCCTGCCAAGGTCATCGATTCGGTCGATATGATCGATTCGGACAAGGGCAACATCAGAGAGCTGACGGCTCCGGAGGTTCTTTCCGACCAAGGGCAGTGAGTATCGCTTAGGGGCCTCCGGCGCTAATCTGATAAGCATGAACGAGGCAACGAAGAGACAAGAGGGTTCATCCTTCAGGCCCACTGGGTCGCCGGATCTGATTGGGCGCGAATCCGGAACAAACCTGCCTGAGCCTGTCGACCAGCTCCGTGCGCTCCTTGCCCAGGAGATCGGCGGGCGTCCCTTCACCGAGCTCAGCGGGGTCACCTTTCACCACCGCGGGGCCGAACTGGCCGGGCATGTTCTTCTGGACACCCTGGAAGATGCAGGATATTCGGTCGACGACTTCGATGCGGTCGGGGCGCTTACCGCTGCTGCTGTGCCACTGGCTGATGCCATGCTTCATGCAGCGGCCTCGCGCGGGCAGGATTTGGACGCCTTCGTCATGGACTTCGTCTACCCCTCCATCAAAGGCCCGTCCATCGAGGGCAGGCGTGTCATCCTGCTGGATGCTTGGCTGGGCAGAAAATCCTACGTGCAGACTTCATCCCTGGTCACCTTGGGCAAGAACAACGAGCTCAATCTTGACTGCGGGATCATCCAGCGCCAGGGCGCGAAGACGCTGGCCATCGCTTCGCTGGTGGGCGGCCGGACAGGCGGCAGCATTCAGGTGGTCGATCCGGTGGACGGATCCCGGCAACGGCTGCCTTTCATCTGTGCCTACCAGGAGGATCAATTCGTCGGTGCGGCCGACGATTCCCCGGAGCGATCATGAGGGAGCCTGATCCAGTGACCCAAGCGGCCATGGCCTCAGATGAGCCGGTCTTCCGGCAGGTGGGGGTCGGCCCCTGGCAGGAAGAGCATCCTGAGCAGCCCATGCCGACGGACCCGCGCTATGACCGCGCATTGCTGGATCAGGGGGATCGCCGCAACGTCCTGGACCGATACCGCTACTGGAAGGTCGAGGCCATCCGGGATGACCTGGATCGCCGGGGTCGTCATGAGTTTGAGGTGGCTGTGGAGAACTGGACCCACGACTTCAATATCGGCTCCATGGTCCGCACAGCCAATGCCTTCGCCGCCAGCCGCGTCCATATCGTCGGACCTCACAAATGGAACCGCAAGGGCTCGCTGATGACCGAGCTCTACCAGCACGTGGTCCACGACCCCGACATAGCGACCATGGCGACCGCCCTGCGAGAAGAAACAGCCAGGCAGGGGGAGTCCATGCCCCGTATGATTGCCATCGACAACGTCCCCGGGGCCGTACCCATGGAGACCTACCGCTTTCCCCGTCGCTGCCTGCTTATGTTCGGCGCTGAGGGGCCAGGGCTGTCCGAGAAGGCCTTGGAGTTGGCGGACGATGTAGTTTACATCTCCCAGTTCGGATCGGTGCGCTCCATCAACGCCGGGGCTGCGGCTGCCGTAGCCATGCACTCCTGGATCTGTCAGCATGCGGAGGTGGCAGGTCCATGATCGTCATCGACTCGCTGACCAAGCGCTACGGCTCCCACAAGGTACTGAACCGTGTCTCCTTCACGGCCAGGGACGGTCGGGTGACTGGGCTTGTGGGGCCCAAAGGTGCTGGTAAGTCGACTGCTCTGCGCATCGCTCTGGGGCTGGTTCGCCCTGATGCAGGCAGGGCCCTGTTCGATGGCCATCCCTTCGTCCGGCTCTCATCGCCCATGCGGACGGCGGGGGCAGTATTGAATCCAAGCGAGGCCCATTCTGCCTGCAAGGCCAGGGACCACCTGTTGGCCTTGGCCGCGGTCAACAGCATTGATCACCGTCGGGTGGACCAGGTACTGGAGATGGTCGGCCTGCAATCGGTCGCCGACAGGCCGATGGGCTCCCTTTCTCTGGGGATGAGTCAGCGGCTGGCCCTGGCTGCAGCCCTTCTGGGCGACCCCCACAATCTGGTTCTGGATTCGGAGGGAACCGAGCGGATGAGGGGCATCTGGCGCAGTCTTGCCTCACAGGACCGGGCAGTCCTCCTAAGCTCCCGTAAGATTGACGAGGTAGCTCAAATCGCTGACGATCTGGTCATCATCGCCAAAGGACGGATCCTAGAGAGAACGACCGTGGCCCAGTTCATCGGCGAGCACTCCCGTGACTCCATTTATGCGGTGACGCCACAGCCTGACCAATTAAAGGCCGCCCTGGCCACGGCTGCCGGAATCAGCATCACCCGTCTGCCCCCGGACAAGCACTGTCCTCCCGATGCCGCCCGCTTCCGCATCCAGGGTGCGCCCCTGGCTTCCACAGCCTCGATTCTTGCCCAGGAGGGTGTGGTGCTCTACGAGTTTCAGCAGGAGAAAGTTTCCCTGGAACAGGCCTACAAGGGCGTCATTCACGGCGAAAGGGATGCGCGGTCATGAGTGCCGACAACGGTCGCCGAGCCCGTCAGAGTCGCCGGGAGGTAGCCGCAGAACCTGATTACGCAACTCCACGGCATGGTTCCGCCTTTACCCGGTTGCGTCGGACCTCGGGGCTGTCCTTCCTGGATTCGCGTCGTCCATCCGGTCAGCTGACTCTTTCCGGGGCGATCCGAGGGGAGCTGCGCAAGATGCTGTCCCTGCGCTCGACATGGGCCCTGCTGCTGATCGTCATGCTGCTGCAGCCGTTGAGCACCGGCCTGATGGCTTGTGCGACCCGGATCTTGGCTGGCCTGGACCGGCAGATCGATGACTTCCCAGCCCACCTCGCGTCTGCCTCCGGTGACGTTTTCTGGCTGGCCGTTGCTTCCGGCCTGTTTCCGGCCATGATCGTGGCGGGCATTCTGGGGGTTCTGGTCCTTACACGCGAGTTTTCTGGCGACACCATTGAGAGCACGCTGATGGCCAACCCTCGTCGAGGCATGGTCCTGATGGCCAAGGGTCTTGCCTTGACATTGCTGACTTGGTTGGCGGCACAGGTGGGCCTGCTGATCAGCTGGATCCTGGCAACCCTGCTTCTGCCAGGCAAATCCGGCGCCTTGCCCGCCTACCAGCCTGGGCTTGCGCTGATTGATCTGCTGGGCGGCCCGCTCCTGCTGGTCCTTTTTGCCTTGATGGGCCTGGGTCTGGGAGCCTTGAGTCGATCCAAGGCCGGCGGGATCGGCTTGTTCTTGGGGCTGACTGTGGTCCTGCCGCTGATTCTGTACCTTCTGCGGGGTTTAATCCCTCATGCCGGCTGGCTGCAGACCCTCTTCAGGCTGACCCCCGCCAGTCTGCTGGGCACCTTCCTCTCAGGTCTGGGCTGGGCGCCAGAAGCAGGCATCGGATGGTGGCCGACCTGGTGGCAGGCGGGCCTGATTCTGACGGTCTGGACAGCCCTGTGCTGTGCTCTGGGAACCCTGGTCTTCCGGCGTGCAGACATCGTTTGACCCTGTCTTCTGCGTGTCATAGAGCACCCATATGATAAGTGGTATGCCAACTTTTACACGTGAAGAGATCAAGCACTTGGGCGATCTGGCCCGAATCGCCTTGACGGATCAGGAGGCCGACCGCCTCAAGGGCGAGCTCAATGTGATCGCCGATTCCATCACCAAGGTCCAGGAGGTGGCCGGCGATGATGTGCCGCCCACTGCCAATCCCATTCCTCTGGAAGCCTACCTGCGCCCCGATGAGGCTGAAGAGCCGCTGACCCAGGAGGCTGCCCTTTCGGGGGCCCCGGTCACCGAGTCGGGCATGTTTGTGGCCCCGCGCATTCTGGGTGAGGAGTGAGACGATGAGCGCACAGGAAGAATTGGTCAAGCATTCCGCCTCCGATATGGCCGCGCAGCTGCGATCTGGGCAGGTCTCCAGCCGTGAACTGGTTCAGGCCCATCTGGATGTGATCGAGGCCGCCGAACCCAGCATTGATGCATTCCTGCAGGTCAGCGCCGATCAGGCCCTGGAGCAGGCCGACGCCTTCGATCAGCGTCTGGCTCATGAAGGCGCCGAGGGGCTGCCGGAACTGGCCGGCGTGCCCATTGCCATCAAGGACATGATCGTCACCGAGGGCATCCCCACTACGGCCGCATCCAAGATCCTTGAGGGATGGGTGCCGCCTTACGATGCCACCGTCATCAAGAAGCTCAAGGCTGCAGGGATGCCCATTCTGGGCAAGACCAACTTGGACGAGTTCGCTCAGGGATCCTCCACTGAACACTCAGCCTTCAAAACCACACACAACCCCTGGGACACCGAGCGGGTTCCAGGCGGTTCAGGCGGCGGCTCGGCCTCGGCTGTCGGTGCCTTTGAGGCTCCGCTGGCCTTGGGCACCGACACCGGTGGATCCATTCGCCAGCCCGGATCCCTGACCGGCACCGTAGGCGTCAAACCCACCTACGGCGGCGTCTCCAGGTTCGGGGCCATCGCCATGGCCTCTTCCCTGGATCAGATTGGCCCGGTTTCCCGGTCAGTGCTGGATGCGGCCCTGCTGCAGGAGGTCATCGGCGGCTATGACCGCCGGGACTCCACCTCCATTCCCAAGCCGGTTCCCCCTCTGGCCCAGGCCGCTCGTCAGGGCCAGAAGCGCGATCTGAAGGGCCTCAAGGTGGGTCTGGTCAAGGAGCTGGGCGGCGAGGGCTACCAGCCCGGCGTCGAGGCCCGCTTCAATGAGGCCGTTTCGTTGCTAGAGTCCATGGGTGCCGAGGTTGTCCAGGTCTCCTGCCCGCACTTCCCCTACGCGCTGGCCGCCTACTACATCATCATGCCCTCCGAGGTCTCCTCCAACCTGGCCCGTTACGACGGCATGCGCTACGGCCTGCGTGTCATGCCCCCCGAGGGCGTCCCCCAGACGGCTGCCAACATGATGGCTGCCACCCGTGAAGCCGGGTTCGGCGACGAGGTCAAGCGCAGGATCATCCTGGGCATCTATGCCCTGTCCGCCGGCTACTACGACGCTTGGTACGGTTCGGCCCAGAAGGTCCGCACCCTGGTCATCCGCGACTTTGAGAAAGCCTTCGAACAGGCCGATGTCCTGGTCTCGCCCACGTCGCCGACCACGGCCTTCCGCTTTGGCGAGAAGATGGACGACCCGTTGGCCATGTATCTGAACGACGTGGCCACCATCCCGGCCAACCTGGCTGGCACTCCAGCCATGTCGATTCCTGCCGGGCTCAGCGACGACGGATTGCCTGTCGGCTTCCAGTTCTTCGCCCCCCAGATGCGCGACGAGGTCATGTACCGGCCTGCCGCCGCTCTTGAGGCAGCCCTGGAGGAGCAGTGGGGCGGGCCCATCTCCAAGAAGCTGTCCACCCCCTGGCTGGATGGCCTGGCTCAGGATTCGACCAAGTAGGCATCGGAAGGAAACGGAATCATAATGGCTGAAAAACTGATGAAGTACGCCGATGCCGTGGCCAAGTACGACCCGGTGTTCGGCCTGGAGGTCCATGTCGAGCTCTGCACCAACACCAAGCTCTTCTGCCCGGCCCATATCGAGTTCGGCGGCGAGCCCAACACCCAGCTGACCCCGGTCTCCCTGGGTCTGCCTGGCAGCCTGCCCGTAGTCAACAAGACCGCCATCGACTATGCGGTCAAGCTTGGCCTGGCCCTGCACTGCAAGGTCAACGAGTGGAGCCAGTTCGCCCGGAAGAACTACTTCTACCCGGACATGCCCCGCGACTATCAGATCTCCCAGTATGACAAGCCTCTGAATGGCGAGGGCTACCTGGACGTGGAGCTGGACGACGGGAGCATTTTCCGTGTGCCCATCGAGCGGGCCCATGTGGAGGATGATGCCGGCAAGAACACCCACGTAGGCGGGGCAGACGGCCGCATCGAAGGCGCCGACCACTCCCTGGTGGACTACAACCGTGCCGGTGTCCCCCTGGTCGAGATCGTGACCAAGCCCATCGAGGGCGCCGGGGCACGTACCCCCGAGGTGGCCGGGGCCTACGTGAGGGCCATCAGAGACATTGTCCGGGCCCTGGGCATCTCCCACGCCCGGATGGAGCAGGGCAACATGCGCGCTGATGTCAACGTTTCCCTGCACGCCGGGCCGGACGCCCCTCTGGGAACTCGGTCGGAGACCAAGAATGTCAACACTTTCAAGGGCATCGAGAAGACGCTGACCTACGAGATCCGCCGTCAGGCCGCCCTGCTGGAGTCCGGCGGGGAGGTGCTGCAGGAGACCCGCCACTGGGATGAGTCCACGCAGACCACTGCCGGCGGCCGGGTCAAGACCGATGCCAACGATTACCGGTACTTCCCTGACCCTGACCTGGTCATGGTCCATGTGACCAAGGACCATATCGAGGAGCTCAAGGCCCAGATGCCTGAGATGCCGCGTGAGCGCCGCGCCCGTCTCAAGAAGGAGTGGGACTTCACCGACCGTCAGATGCAGGACGCAGTCAACGCCGACGCCGTGGATCTGATCGAGGACACGGTCAAGGCCGGCGCCACGGCTGCCGGAGCCCGCAAGTGGTGGCTGGGCGAGATCTCCCGCGAGGCCAACACCCGTGGGGTCAGCCTGCAGGAACTGCCCATCTCGGCTCAGGATGTCGCCGATGTGGAGCAGCTGATTGCTGACGGCAAGCTCAACGACAAGCTGGCCAAGCAGACCGTCTCCGGCGTGTTGGCAGGAGAAGGCAAACCCGCCGAAGTTGTCAAGAAGCACGGGTACCAGGTGGTTTCGGATGACGGGGCTCTGGACGCAGCCGTCGATCAGGCCCTCAAGGACAACCCGGACATCGTGGCCAAGCTCAAGGGCGGCAATATGAAGCCCATGGGCGCTATTATCGGAGCGGTCATGCGGGCCACCAAAGGTCAGGCCGATGCCAAGGCAGTCAGCAAGATCGTCATGGAGCGCATCGCTAAGTCCTGATCAGGCCCGGTCCGCCGACCTGATTCCATCGGGTTCAGACCGGCGGACCTGCCCGGCTTCTCATGGTTTTCCCAGGGGCGAGGGATTACAATTGATTGCCATCGCAAGGTGGCGACCATGGAGGTGACGTGATGTCTATGAGCGGCAGGGACAATAACCGACCGCAGACGCAAGCTGAAAGACCTGACGACGTGGCGAGCCGACAGCTGCCCGACCGGATCGAGATCCCCTATATCCGGGGCGAGATGTTGCACCTGCGTCCGGCGGTTATCGCCGATCTGACGGCAATGGATCAGCTGGAGGCCTTCTATAATTCCACGGGCATCACCGGTAAGGGACCAAGCGCCGAACGAGCCGTCGTCAACGCTTGGGTGCGTCGGTCGGTGGCCTGGTCCAAGGGCCTGGCCGCCCGTGATTCAGGCGTGGGCGACCCCGAGTCCCGTCGCACCCTGGCCTGGGCCATGGTCACTGATGCGGACACCGACCAGGACGGCTCGCCCGATGCCGATGCCACCAAGGGAGTCATCGGCATGATCTTCCTGATCGACGTGGACGGCTGGTCGCGTTCAGCCAGGATCCAGGTGGTCCTGGGCAGGCATTTCCGCGGGCGCGGGTACTCCCGCGACGCCATGCCCAGAATCATGACCTACGGGTACGCGGCTGCTCCTACGGGTCTGGGCCTGCACCGGATCTGGGTGGCTGTGCCAGAGAAAAACACACGCTCCATCTCCGTCTATCAGTCCTTGGGATTCATGATTTCGGGCACCTCCCGTGATGCGCTCTGGGACGCCGAGAACGGCAAGTATCAGGATCAGATCGTCATGGACGCCTTGGTCGACGAGTATGATCCCATCCGTTCTTTGAATGCCTTCGGCATGCATGTCATCCGTGAAAATCCTGGCGTGGCCGAAGCCCTTGTTGCACACGGATACGCTGCGGATGAGGATGGCGGCATAAGCGGGTCCGAGGAGTCCACTCCGGCAGCTCAGGATTCGCAGGCATCAGGTGATCGGACCCATCTGACGCCGAAGGGTGGCCCGCATTCAGCGCAATCTGCTCAAGGCCATGCAGGACCCGATAGCAGGAATGATGGGAAGGCGGTCCCTGTTCAGAAGGACGCTGAAGATACGGGGGAGGGGTCCGGTTCCGAAGAATCCGTTGCCGAGCAGTCCGACGAGGAGCACACGGCCTCGGACTGGGCCTATGGGTCGGCTGAGGCCAAACGATCCAAACGCGCCTGGTGGCGTACGCTTGGCCATGGCCGTGATCGCGCGAATGGAGGTAGTCGATGAGTGCTGAGGATCTCGACAACTACGAGACCAACGCCGAACTGGCCTTGTACCGCGAGTACCGGGACGTGATCAAGCTGTTCACCTACGTAGTCGAGACCGAGCGGCGGTTCTACCTGGCCAACAAGGTGGACTTCAACGTCCGGTCCGCTGGTCAGGACGTTTACTTCGACGTCCGTTTGACCGATGCCTGGGTCTGGGATGTCTACCGGTCCAGCCGGTTCGTCAAGAACGTCCGCATCGTCACCTTCAAGGATGTCAATGTGGAGGAAGTGCAGAAGACAGACATCGATATCCCCGATTCGTTGGGTTAGGCATCGCGCAAGGGCGAGCATCATCACGTTTGTTCCACGCAATGGCGGGAATTCGTGTGGGAAGTCCTTCGGCAGTCTCTGACTGGGGACGATCCGGGTACAGTGGTGATGATTTTATATGGTTTTCAGGAGGTTGGCATGGAGCGCAAACAGTCCGTGATCGTCATCGGCGGAGGGCCCGCCGGCTTGACAGCGGCATGGGAACTGGTCAAGGACGGCGGCGACGAGCGCTATGACGTCACTGTGCTGGAGGCCACCGATGCCTTTGGCGGTATTTCCCGCACAGTCCGGCACAACGGCAACCGTATGGACATCGGCGGCCACCGGTTCTTCTCCAAGGATGACCGGATCATGGACTGGTGGAAGGAGGTCCTGCCCCTGCAGGGCGCGCCATCCTATGACGATAAAAAACTTGGCCGCCACCACGACCTGGAGCCCGGTGGCCCCGACCCGGAAAAGACCGACCGGGTCATGCTCAAGCGTCATCGCGTCTCCAGGATTTACTGGAACCACCACTTCTTCGACTATCCCATCTCCTTGACACTCAACACTCTCAAGGCCATGGGCTTCAAGCTGACCATGCAGGCCGGGTTCAGCTATCTGAAGTCCGTCGTCCACAAGCTGCCTGAGGACAACCTGGAGAACTTCTACATCAACCGCTTCGGTCGCAAGCTCTACTCCATGTTCTTCGAGGGCTACACCGAAAAGCTTTGGGGCCGCCACCCCCGTGAGATCAGCGCAGACTGGGGTGCCCAGCGGGTCAAGGGGCTCAGCATCATGGGCGTGCTCAAGAACGCCTTCCAAAAGCTGCTGCCCAAGAAGCGCGACGCCCATCAGGTCGAGACCAGCCTGATCGAGGAGTTCTGGTACCCCAAGCTGGGCCCGGGCCAGCTCTGGGAGACCGTGGAGCGTCGCAACGTGGAGCACGGGGTTCATGTGATCACCGATGCCCGTGTGATCGGACTGACACAGAGCGAGGGCCACATGACCGGTGTGATCTATCGCAACGCTGATGGCAAGGAAGTGACCCTGCAAGCTGATCAGATCATCTCCTCCATGCCCATCAAGGACCTGGTGGAGGCCATCGCCCACGAGGAGCCCTCCACCGACAAGGAAATGGTCAGGGTGGCTCAGGGCCTGCCCTACCGCGACTTCGTGACTGTTGGCCTGCTGGTCCGCCACCTGCGCATTCGCAATACCACCTCCATCAAGACCCTGGGCGATCCGCCCATCGTTCCCGACTGCTGGATCTATGTGCAGGATCCCGGCTACAAGATGGGCCGCATCCAGATCTTCAACAACTGGAGCCCCTACATGGTCAAGAATGTGGACGGCACTGTCTGGATCGGCCTGGAGTACTTCTGCAAGGAGGGCGATGACTTCTGGAGCATGAGCGATCAGGAGACCACTGACTTCGCCATCAAGGAGCTGACCCGGATGGGCATCATCAACGGCCCTACCGACGTGCTGGACTCGCACCGGGAGCGGGTGGTCAAGGCCTACCCGGCCTACTTCGATACCTACGCTCAGATGCCGGAGCTGGTCCAATGGCTGGATTCCTTCGGCAACCTCTACTGCGTGGGCCGCAACGGGCAGCATCACTACAACAACCAGGATCACTCCATGGCCACATCCATGGAAGCTGTGGCCAACATCAAATCGGGGCGTACTGACAAGACCAATGTCTGGAATGTCAACACCGAGAAGTCCTACCACGAGGAGAAGTAAGCAAACCTCAGTCTTCGTTTTCCTTCAAGCCTCCGACTGCAGGGTCGGGGGCTTGGTCATTTTATGACAGGGCGATGGCCGGGGGCTTCAGTGGCAGGCCCAGCAGCTGCGAGAAAAAGGCCACGCTCTCGCGGACACGTTGACGGACCACCTCTCTGATCTGCGGGTGGCCGGCGGCTCCTCTGCCATTGCTGACGATGGACGAGAGCCCGTCGGCCATCAGCCAGGCTACAGTGCGGGTGCTGGCTGTTTGGATCAGCTGGGTCTGCGGCAGGTCGCCCCGATCCAGCCAGCGGTCCAGAGCCTTGGTCAAAGGGTCGATGATCTGCCTGACGAAGCCCTCCATCACGTTGCTGTTGGTGCTCAGGTAGCTGTACCAGTTGGCCTTGTCTGCGAAGATGACATCCATCTTCCAAATGGCCCGTATCAGATGCGGGCAGATGTCGTCCAACGCCTCTTGAACGCTCAGATCAGGGTTCTGCAGAATATCAACCACATGATCCACGTAGGAGGCCAGATAGGTGCGCACGCAGGCATCTATCAGGTCGTCCTTGGATGTGAAATAGTAATAGAAAACGCTCATGCCCACGCCCTTGCCGTGGTTCATGGCGTGGATTACATCGCGCAGGGAGGTGTTTGCAGCACCTTTCCGGTCGAAGACCCGCATGGCGGTGGTTACGAATTCGCTCCGCCGTTGCTCACGCAGAGATGATCGGTCATTCATATGCCCAGTCTAGAGGCTTATCCATGAATTGTTGGACACGCAGGCTGTTCCTTGCACCGGTCGGGCACTCGTTGTAGGCTTATGGAAGTTCGATAAGCCGAGTCGGCATCGAATTTTCATGAGCGGTACCCCCGCACTATTCTCAAGCTATTTGCCTAGCCTAATTAGGCATAGCGAAGGAAAGGCATTACAACAGTGGCAACGAGCCAAGATATTCATTCCATGAAGCTGCCCGAACTCAAGGAATTGGCCAGGCAGTTGGGGTTGCGCGGTATTTCCGGCATGCGCAAGCCTGTCCTGATCGAGACGATCGAGGCGGCACGCTCGGGCGGCAAGGCCCCTGAGGGAGTAACCGTGGGCAAGCCCAAGGCCGCGGCCGCCGTGGCCAAGGGGGGCCAGGCCGACGAACAGCAGCAGCCGACAAAGCAGGAGGCGAAGTCCTCTGCGGAGGGCGGACAGGAATCCACGGAGACCAAGGAATCCAAGGATGATCGTCCTGTCGGAGACCTCTTCGATGTTTTGGGCATTGACGATCATAAGAGCGGCCATACCGAGCGCAGGAACCGCTTCCCTCATACTGTGGCCGACGAGGAGAACGTGGTCATATCCCGGCGGCGTCACCGCAGCACGGATTCGTCCCGGGGCTCCCGCACCAACCGTGGCCGGAGCGAGCGTGAGCATGGTGAGGAGCGCGAAGGCTCCGGCTCCGGTTCAGTGCGTAATTTGGACGATATTCTGGCAGCACTGCCCTCACGGAACGACCGCCCTCGTCGGCGCAGCTATGAGGATCGTGGCGAGGATGGGCGCGACTACCGCCACAACGGCTATGATCGCCGAAACCGGGGCGATCGCAATGACCGCAACGATCGCAACGACCGCCGCAACCGCAACAACCATCGCAGCAGCGGCCGGGATCGTGACTATGAGCCCAGGGAGAACTTCAAGCCCGAGGATCTGGTCCCCGTGGCCGGCATTGTGGATGTGCTGGACTCCTACGCCTTCGTGCGCACCTCCGGCTACCTGCCTGGCCCCAACGACGTTTACATTTCCATGGGTCAGGTCAAAAAGTACGGCCTGCGCAAGGGCGATGCCGTGCACGGTTCCATCCGTCCCCCTCGCGAGGGTGAGCATCGCAATCAGCGGCAGAAGTTCGTTCCCCTGCAGGCTATCGACACCATCAACGGCATGAGCGTGGAGGATGCAGCAGGGCGACCTCACTTCAACAAGCTGACCCCCCTCTACCCGCAGGAGCGCATGCGGATGGAGACCCAGCCCAAGAACATCACCGGTCGTCTGATCGACATCGTCGCCCCCATCGGCAAGGGTCAGCGCGGTCTGATCGTTTCGCCTCCCAAGGCTGGCAAGACCCTGACCCTGCAGTCCATCGCCAACTCCATCACCGCCAACAATCCCGAGGTGCATCTGATGGTGGTCCTGGTGGATGAGCGGCCCGAGGAGGTCACCGACATGGAGCGCACGGTCCAGGGCGAGGTCATCTCCTCCACCTTCGACCGTCCGGCCAGCGATCACACCACCGTAGCCGAGCTGGCCATCGAACGGGCCAAGCGTCTGGTGGAGCTGGGGCAGGATGTGGTGGTCCTGCTGGATTCCATGACCCGTCTGGCCCGCGCCTACAACATCTCGGCTCCCGCCTCCGGCCGCATCCTCTCCGGCGGCGTGGATGCTCAGGCCCTCTATCCGCCCAAGCGCTTCTTTGGCGCCGCCCGCAACATCGAAAACGGTGGCTCCCTGACCATCATTTCCTCGGCCCTGGTGGAGACCGGGTCCAAGATGGACGAGGTCATCTTCGAGGAGTTCAAGGGCACCGGCAACATGGAGCTGAGGCTGACCAGGGACCTGGCCGATAAGCGCATGTTCCCAGCTATTGACATCAACGCCTCCGGCACCCGGCGCGAGGAGCTGATCACTGCGCCCGAGGAGCTGGCTGTGGTCTACCGGCTGCGTCGCCTCCTGGGCGGCATGGAGACCGAGCAGGCCTACCAGACTCTGGTACCCAGGCTGAAGAAGACGGCCACCAACCGGGACTTCCTGTCGGCTATCAACCAGTCCATGCTGGCTCAGAAGTAGGACTGAGCAGGCGAACATGCGCGCAACCCGGTCCAGGGTTGTAGCCTACAGTTCGCGCTAAGTCACAGATTAATAGGGGCAGGGTGTCGGCAATGCGATACCCTGCCCCTGTTTTGTGCCCCGATGACACATCAGAGATCAGCGGTTAAGATATAGGCGTTTTCTATCGACGACTTTCCTTACGGCTTCTACTATGTCTTTTGCGGTCATTCCATACTGCTGGGCCAAGTAGTCCTGGTCGCCGACCTGGCCGAATCGATCGTGTACACCAATGAATTCCATAGGAACCGGACAGCTACCTGCAACTGCTTCGCTGACGGCAGCGCCCAGGCCAGTGTTGACATTGTGGTTCTCGGCGGTCACGATGGCCCCGGTCTGTTTGGCTGCGTCGATCACAGCCTGATTGTCCAGCGGCTTCCAGGTGAACATATCAAGGATGCGGACGGCTATGCCTTCATCGCTGAGAGTGCGGGCGGCTTTGATGGATTCAGCCACGCAGACGCCGCTGGCGATGATGGTCACTTGTGCATCGAACTGGTTCATGACCTGCACAGCTTTTCCTATTTGGAAGGAAGTTCCCTCCCGATAGACCTTGACGCACTGCTTGCGTACCAGCCGCATGTATTGCATGCCGTAGTTTTGAGCCATCCAACCTATCATCCACTTCAGCATGGTGATGTCGGTGGCTTCCAGAACGGTCATTGAGGGGATGCCCCTCATGATCCCCATATCCTCGAAGGACATGTGGGTGCCGCCGTTGGTCTTGGCCGTAATACCCGGGTCGGAGCCAATGAGTTTGACATTGGCCTTGCTGTAGGCGCCAGAAATGAAGATCTGGTCCATGGCTCTCCGGCTCATGAAGGAAGCGAAGGTGTGTGCGAAGGGTATTTTGCCGGTCAGGGAGAGCCCTACTGCAGTGCCGATCATGTTGGCTTCCTGGATGCCGCAGTCCACCGTCCGTTCTGGGTAGGCTTCCTGGAAGGGCTTGGTGCCCATGGCACTCATCAAATCAGCATCCAGCAAGACCAAGCGCTCCTCGTCGGCCGCCAGATTGAGGAGGCATTGGCAGAAGGCCTGTCGCATTTCCTGTTTCTCGTTTTCCAAAGTATGCTCTATCATCCCTGTTTCCTCTTCACCTGTCCTTGTGCAATTGAGCTTGCGTGCATGGATTTCACCCTCAGGCTGCATCCATCATTGCTTGGATTTCAGCCAAGGCCTGGTCGCGCTCCTGCTCGTTGATCGATGTTGAATGGCTCTTTGGAGTTCCGGCAATCTCGGACCATCCCAGGCCCTTGACCGTGTGAAGCACGATCATTGAAGGTCGGCCGTCGCCCTGTCCATCCTTACTGCCGACTGTCTCCAAGGCTTGAAGAATGGAAGGGACGTCATTGCCATCGGGAACGTCAACGACCTGCCATCCAAAAGCCTCGAATTTGGCTGCGGCGTCTCCCAAGGAGCAGATGTCCTTGCAGTATCCGTCCAGCTGCAGGCCGTTATAGTCCATGAAGGCGATTAGATTGCTCAGGCGATGCTGAGCTGCAAAGAGGGCCATCTCCCATATCTGCCCCTCCTGGCTCTCGCCGTCCCCTATGACCAGATAGACCTTGTTGCTCCGGCCATCCATTTTCAGACCCAGAGCAATACCAGCGGCTACTGAGGCTCCCTGACCCAGGGACCCGGCGGTTACGTCCACCCCGGGAACCTTGAGCCTGTCGGCATGACTGGGAAGGTTGGTCCCGTTGCGGTTAAGGGTATTCAACCAATCCATGGGGAAGTATCCGCGCAGGGCGAGTGTGGCATACAGGGCCGGGGCGCAGTGCCCCTTGGACAGGACGAACCAGTCCCGGTCGGCCCATTGTGGATCCTCGGGTTTGATTGTCATCTCGTGTCCGTATAAGACGGCCAGGAGGTCGGCTATTGACAGGGATCCCCCGACGTGGCCGGTCCCGAAGGTCGAGATTTCCTTGACTGTCTCCTGTCTGATTCGACCAGCGAACTGCTTGAGTTCTCTGACCTTGTCCGCATCGGTGCTTTCATTCATGTTGATTTCCTTACTGTTCTTGTAGATTGGTCGTCATTGCAGCGGTGTTTGGTTTTCCTGATTGCTCTCTTATCTGCGCTCGGGCGCATGCCTGCCCAGACTGGCCTGGGCTGCGGCCAGCCTTGCCACCGGCACCCGGTAGGTCGAACAGGATACATAGTCCAGGCCAATACGCTCGCAGAATTCGATGGAGGACGGATCTCCGCCGTGCTCGCCGCATATGCCGACCTTCAGGTTCGGACGGGTGCGTTTGCCATACTTCACTGCCATCTCAATCAGCTTGCCGACCCCCGCCTGGTCCAGATGGGAGAAGGGGTCTTCCTGCAGAAGCCCTTTGTCGTAATAGTCCTGAAGGAAGGAGCCGGCATCGTCCCGGCTCAGTCCGAAGGTCATCTGGGTAAGGTCGTTGGTGCCGAAAGAGAAGAATTCAGCGCCAGCTGCGATATCACCGGCCAGCAGTGCTGCCCTGGGGGTCTCGATCATGGTTCCGACCGAGCAGTACATGGGAAGCCCGGATTCCTTGATGACGCGGTTTGCCGTCTCCTCCACGATTTGCTTGACATATTCGAATTCCGCCGGCTCGCTGACCAGAGGCACCATGATCTCTGGAGCAAGGGACCAGTCAGGGTGTCGGCGCTTGACCTGGATGGCGGCTTCCACCACGGCTCGGGTCTGCATGCGGGCGATGGCGGGGTAGGTGACTGCCAGGCGTGAGCCGCGGTGCCCCAGCATGGGGTTGACTTCAGTCAGTTCGTCAGCGGTGTCTTTGATCTCCTCGGCCGTATGTCCGGTAGCCTTTGCCAGGGCTTTGACAGCCTGAGCGGTCTTGGGCAGGAACTCATGCAGTGGAGGATCAATCAGTCTGACGGTCATCGGCCTGCCGCCCAAGGCCTCATACATGGCCGTAAAGTCTTCCCGCTGCATGGGCAGGAGGGCGTTGAGGGCTTCCTGACGTTCTTCTTCGTCTGCTGCCACTATCATCCGTCTGATGGCTTCAATGCGATCAGGCTGGAAGAACATATGCTCGGTGCGGCACTGGCCAATTCCCTCAGCGCCCAGCTCCTGTGAGCGCCGGGCGTCCTCCGGCGTGTCCGCGTTGGCCCTGACCTCCATGCGACGGAAACGATCGGCCCATGACATCACGCGTGCGAAGGGCCCGGTTTCGCAGGAGGGGAGTGTGGTCAATTTTCCGGCATAGACCTTCCCGGTTTCCCCATCCAGGGAAATCCAATCGCCTTCCTTGATGTCCTGGTCCGCCAGGCGACAGTCGCCATCATCCGTGAATTCCAGGCTGGACAGGCCCGACACGCAGCAGCGCCCGATCCCCCTGGCCACCACGGCGGCGCGGCTGGTCATGCCCCCGCGGGAGGTCAGAATTCCCTCTGCGTGGTGCATGCCCACAATATCCTCAGGCGTGGTGTCACGTCTGACCAGGATCACCTGTTCGCCGCGCCTGCTCCAAGCCTGTGCGGCCTCGGCTGAAAACACCACCCTTCCCGTGGCCGCTCCGGGTGAGGCGGGCAGGCCGGTTCCAAGCTCCTTGCCGGTCTTCAAGGCTGCGGGGTCGAAGCGTGGGTGCAGAAGCGCGCTGACCTGCAGCGGGTCTATTGAACTTACTGCATCCTCCTGGGTGAGCACGCCCTCATCGACCAGGTCGCTTGCTATTTGGAAGGCAGCTTGAGGAGCGCGTTTGCCGTTTCGCGTCTGCAGCATGTAGAGCCGGCCCTCTTCGATGGTGAACTCCATGTCCTGCATATCCCGGTAATGGAGTTCAAGCTTATGGGCGATGTTAACAAAGGTTTGGTAAATCTCAGGGCTTCGCTCAGAAAGCGTACTGAGCGGCTCGGGGGTGCGGATCCCCGCCACGACATCCTCGCCCTGGGCATTCATCAGATACTCCCCGAACAAGCCTTTCTCTCCGGTAATCGGATTTCGGGAGAAAGCCACCCCGGTTCCGGAATCCTGCGACAGGTTGCCGAAGACCATGCGTTGCACTGTCACAGCGGTGCCCAGGTCGTCGGGGATATTGTTGATCTGCCTGAAGTAGACAGCCCGTGAGTTGTTCCAGGATCGGAAGACTGCCTTGATGGATTCGAAGAGCTGGATGGTGGGATTGGTGGGGAACTCGTGGCCTTCCCGCTGCTTATAGTCGTCCAGAAAACGGTGGGCCAGCCATTCCATGTCCTCGGCATCCAGGTCGTTGTCGCTGCTGACTTGTCGCTCGGCCTTGCGCTCAGAGAGGCGCTGTTCGAAGACTTCCTCGGGCATGCCCATCACCACATTGCTGTACATCTGAATGAATCGGCGGTAGGAGTCCCAGGCCCAGCGGGGGTTGCCGGTCTTGCTGATCAGAGCCTGCACCACCTCCTGGTTCAGCCCCAGGTTGAGGATGGTGTCCATCATGCCGGGCATGGAGACCCGGGCTCCTGACCTGACCGATACCAATAGGGGATTATCGCTGTCCCCGAGTCGTTTGCCGGTGGCTTCCTCCAGATCAGACAGACTGCTCAGAACCTGCTCGCGGATTTCCTGGGTGATGTCGTTGGATCCGGATAGATAGCTTCTGCAGGCCTGTGTGGTGATAGTGAAACCTTCGGGCACAGGCATGCCCAGTTTGGTCATCTCGGCCACACCCGCTCCCTTGCCTCCCAGCAGGTCACGCATGGAGGCATCACCTTCGGACAGTTTGTATACGAATCGTTCTGTAGTGTTACGCATAGCATTTCCCTCATTGGATCGATGGCATTGGATAGACAATACGCGCCGTGTTCATTCTCGGCATTGGCAAAGGTAGTCAGCCTCCAGCCGGATTCAAGTCCATCTTGGTTCTTTGCCAAGATTGGGAGCGTTCTGCCAATTTTTGTGCAGGAATCGGTATTGTTGCCATAAGGGTGACTTTCAGACCAGAAGGTTGATGACGGCGATGACTGCGAAGGCATAGATTGCCACAGTAAAGGCTTTCTGGTTGACGTGACCGGCGATCAGCCTGCCGCAGAAGACGGCGAGCAGTGTGAGCGGGAGAACGCATAGGAGGGCAAGCGTGGTTTCCCTATTGATCGTGTTCAGCCCGACTGCGAAAGGCAGCTTCACCATATTCACCACCAGGTAGAAAGCTGCCGTGGTGCCTAGGAATTGTTTGACCGGCAGCCGCTCGCTGCTGAAATAGACGGCTGTGACCGGTCCTCCGGCATTAGCCACCATGGTGGTGAAACCCGCCAGGACGCCGCAGAGCATGTGGAAGGCCGCGCTTATCCACCGCTTCTGCCTGTTTTTGCCTCTGGTTTCGGCTTTGGGAGCTTCACTTGCCCTTCCGTACCGCGTTTTCAGCGCGGTCCCTATGCGTGAGAGGAAGTAGAGCGCAACGAAGCAGGCAAGTATGACCCCTATGGTCTTTTTGGTCGCGTCATTGTCAGCGTGATACAAGAACCAGACGCCGGCAAGGATGCCTATGGTCACAGTCGGCAACAATCTAAGCAGGGAGGCCAGCACGATGTCGTGCCGGTACGCCCAGATGGCGGTCCAGTCGGCGATGATGGCCATGATCAGCGTCAGTTCGGTGGCTTCTTTAGCGGGCATCAGCGAAGCCAGAGCGGCCACTGCCAGGATGGCTGAGCCTGGTATCAACGACTTGTCCAGGCCGATCAGCACAGCAGCTGCAGCCAAACCGATGATCAGCCACAGATTCATGCTGAGGCCTTTCCTTGTCGGTGCACTTTTACGAAAAATATGTGTCGGCCGACACTGCGTCACTTCAGTGCCGGCCGACATGGCAACTGCTGAAAAACAGACAGCTGCGTTCAGGCTTCCGCTACCAGGCGCTCTATGGTCTCACGCTGGTATACGGACGTTTCGTGGGCGGTCTCGTCCTCGGCGAATACGTTGGAGACGATGATGGAATCCTCTCGGTCCAGGAACCCATTCTTCTTCAGGGCGGCGAACAGGGCCTTGAAGTCCACATCGCCGTCGCCCACCTTCAGATGCTGGTGAACGCGGGCGTTGGTCCCCGGAGGGTTGGTTATATAACGCAGATCGTGCGAACGATGATGGTCATAGCTGTCCGAAATATAGACCGTCCTGAGTCGTTTGCCCGCCAGGGCGGTGATCCCCTCCACATTATTGCCGTAGTGGAAGGTGTGAGGAGCCACGTAGACCGCACCGACCAGCGGGCTGTTCAGACCTCTGGTGATCCTCAGTGCATCGATGCCGTTCTCAACGAAATCGTAGGGGTGCGGGTCGAAGTTGATGCGGATGCCTTCCCGCTCAAGCAGGGGCAGTATCTCCTCCATGGTCGCGTAGAAGGCCGCCTCGGACTCCTCATAGCGCTCGGGTATGCCGCTGAATTCGCTGTTGATGACGTGCACGTCCAGCAGAGCTGCGATTTTGATGGCCCGTTTCCAATTGCGCACGGCTGTCTGCCGCTCGCGCTCGTCGGGCCAGGAGGTCCTGTAGACCGGCAGCAGTGAGCACAGCTCAACATGCGCCTTCTTCAGGGCGGCCGCGAAGTCCTTGACTAGTTCGTCGTCCGCCTTGGGGTGCAGATAAAACGGCAGGAAGGCATCATGGGGAGCCAGCTGCATGTACTTATAGCCTGCGTCCGCTACAGCCTTGGGCAGATCCAGGAATGGCAGGTCTGGATGGAATGGTGTGGGATCCAATGCGATTTTCATATTGTCTAACCTCGTTGTCGGAACTTACGGATGCCCCTGATTCGCCCTGTCCGTCGGCATCCTCGCTGCGGACAGGGTAGGTATGCGCCCGGAGTTCAGGGTTTCAATCCTCCGGGGCGCTTACAGGTGCGTCAATTGTTTACTCGTTTACAGGTGCGTCAATTGTTTACTCGTTTACAGTCTTGCGATGATGTCCTGGCCGATTTGATCGGTGCTGCGTTTGCGTGAGGAGTTCTCCTCGGCATCCACTTCCACGGCACGATCGATGCGGGCGGCTGCTTCGTCGTACCCGAAATGCTGCAAGAGCATGGCGGCAGACAGGACCGTGGCCGAAGGGTTGGCTATGCCCTTGCCCGCAATGTCGGGGGCGGAGCCGTGGATGGGCTCGAACATGGAAGGATGCTCGTCAGTCACATTGATGTTAGCTGATGCCGAATAGCCGATTCCGCCCACAACTGCACCGGCCTCGTCAGTGATGATGTCGCCGAAGAGGTTGTCGGTCACAATCACGTCAAACCGGGAGGGATCGGTGACCAGGAATATGGTGCAGGCGTCGGCATGCAGGTAGTCATAGGTCACGTCGGGGTACTCCTTGCCGACCTTGTCCATGACCCACAGCCAGAGTTGGCCGGCGTAGTAGAGCACGTTGGTCTTGTTGACCATGGTTACGTGCTTCTTGCCTCCGCGCTTGCGAGCCAGCTCAAAGGCAAACCTCACTGCCCTCTCGATGCCGAATTCGGTGTTCATCGAGGTCTCGGTGGCTATGGCGTGCTCAGTGCCCATGCGCAGCAGACCGCCCATGCCGGAATAGAGGCCTTCCGTACCTTCTCTAATGACGACGAAGTCGATGTCGCCGGGGTTGGCCAGTGGTGATTTGACGCCAGGGTAGAGTTTGGAAGGCCGCATGTTGATGGCCTGGTCGAATGCGAAGCGGAGCTTGAGCAGCAGGCCGCGCTCCAGAATCCCCGACTTGACTCGAGGATCGCCGACAGCCCCCAGGAGGATGGCGTCCTTTTGGTCCATGTCCTTGAGCTGGTCATCTGTGATGAGGGTACCGTCACGCAGGTAGCGATCTGCGCCCAGATCATAGTCGGTGTAGTTAAAGGAGACGCTGTCACCAACGGCTTCCTTGAGTACGGCTTGGGCGACCGGCACGATTTCACGGCCGATTCCGTCACCAGGAATGACTGCGACGTCCAATATCCTCGTTGATGTTTGAGTATCCATGCCCTCTATGTTAATGACTACCTGACGATATGGCAATCGAAAAACCCTTGGAAATACCGATATACGGAATTTTTATATCAAAATTAGTATATTTGAATTGAAAATTCGCCATACACTTGATTTACTTATCAAAATAGGTAGAGGTCTGTCCAATAGCTGCATAACATGAAAATGCATCGGATCATTCGACAGATGGTAAGCTGAATATGCGTACCTTCTGCTGATCCTTGTGCATCAGTCCTTGGGTGTCGCCTGGGGAGGGTGACACGAGGGCAGGCAACACCTCAACAATGCAATTGAATAGAATAAAGCAATCAAAGCACGAATTCATGGACCTGAACTGGCAAGGATGCAAGTAGAGGGGGTCGTGGGATATGACACCCAAGGATTATAAAAAGTGGATACCGGCGGATATGATCACGGCGACCGTTCATCGCCTGAGGTCCTTTTGCTCCCCAGTGACTATTTTTCGACCCAACGTACAGACTCGGTTCTGCAGCAGGTCGAGAAGGAACAGTTCAACGATATTTCCGCCAATGACTCTTTTAAGGCCGCCAGTCGGTATTGGGTCCGAATCGACCGGCCGAGCAGCTGCCTGCCGCCCTGATGAGAGCAATGGAGACTCTGACCGACCCGGCGACCACTGGCGGAGGCGTCGTGTATTCGTCGGCCAACAAGGTCCTGGCAGAATTTGCAGAGAAGACCGGGATTCCGGTTGGAAGCACCCAGGCAGGCAAGGGCGCCCTGCCCTATGACCATCCTATGAACTCGGGCCCCATGGGTGCTCTAGGACTGCGCTTTGCCAACCGTCTGGCCCACACTGCAGACCTGGCCATCGGTGTCGGCACACGTTATACGGATTTCACCTCGGCATCCAACACGATGTTCCAGAACCCCCAGGTGCACGTCGTCAATATCAATGTCCTCTCATTCGACGCGCATAAGGAGGCGGCCATTCCAGTCATTGGCGATGCTCGGGAGACGCTGAGCGAGCTCCAGGAGGTCCTGGGCGATTGGCAGGTGGATGAGGATTATCGTCGTGAGGCCATGGCCCAGGCCGACGAGCAGCGGTAGGCAGTGGACTGCATGGTCCAGCATATTCCAGGCACCGAGGGGTTGGGTCAGAAGGAAGTCATCGGCATTGTCAACGAATTCGCCCGTCCTCAGGATGTGGTCGTGAACGCCGCTGGGTCCATGCCCAGCGATCTTCAGAAACTCTGGAAGGCAGGCAGTCCGCTGGGCTACTCGGTTGAATACGGCTATTCCTGCATGGGTTATGAGATTCCTGCAGCTCTGGGCATGCGGATAGCTGATCCCAGCAGGGAGATCTTCTCCTTCTTTGGTGATGCCTCCTTCATCATGTACCACCAGGATGTATTGACCGCTATTCAGGAGCGGGAGAAAATCATTCTGCTGCTCTTGGACAACGGCGGTTATGGGTCGATTCATTCATTGTCCATGCAGGTGGGCTCTCAGGGGTTTGAGACCAAGTATTACTACCGGGGAGGTAACGGACGGCAGAATCTTAAGGAACCGCTGCAGGTAGATTTCCCCAAGATCCTGGAAGGGTACGGGGTCAAGACGTATACCGTCGAGGATGCAGACCAACTGCGACAGGCTTTGCACAAGGCAGTCGCCAGCAATCAAATCACCGCTATCTATGCGAAAGTAGCGCCGGCCGAGCGTGACGATGCAGCTGATGCATACTGGGAAGTGGCCACTCCTGAAGTGGCTCATATCGAATCCTGGATAAAGGCCCATCAGGAATATGAGAGGATCCGCGATTTGCAGCGGAACTATTTGTGACCTGCTCATTTCGGGAATGACCGAAACCTGGGTTGATGAACTGCTGTCGGAGACTGTGCAACCGCAGCAATTTGGTGATTGATGTCAGTGCCCCCCTCCCCACTGCGTCTTGGGGAGGGGGGGCACTTGCCTGGGGTTCTGTCAGACTAACTGTCCGGGTTTTTGTCTTCCGACATTCGTCATTCAGCCACCCCGTTCTCCCGCCGCTGGTATCTGGCAGCCATGGCGGCTCCCATGGCCAGCAAGCCAGCCATGACCAGCAGGATCATGCCCGTGCTGCCGGTCAGGGGCAGGACGGCCAACTGGTCATATGTGTAGGGCAGGGTCTGATCCTTCTGATTCACGCCTACCAGGCTCCATTGAATGATGGTATCCACCTGCCTGGGCCTGTAACGAGGAGTGATTGCCAACCAGGTGCCGTTCTGATACTGCGGGGTTCCCTCTGTAGCCAGTCCGGCGAAGGTGACCGTCTTAACCAGGCTTCTGATCACGACAGCCTGTGGCGTCTTGCTGTTGAGGTCCGGCCCGGACTGATCGTCACCCAGCTGGCCGGAATCGTCGGCACCCCATCCGTAGGCCAGGCCGTCGGAGCCTAGGGCCAGTGAGCTCGGGTCGCCCGTGCTGACGGCTGTGAAACTGAAATCTGCAGGCGTGTCCTCGGGCTTGGCCAAGGATGTTGGGTCTGAGCCTTCTGCGGCATTGCTCCAGGTCAGGATCTGTCCATCGGAGCCCAGGGCGGAGGATGCTCCGGTGCCGGCGCTGATCTGCGTGATGGCAAACCCCGTCGGCAGTCCGTCGGGAAGGGTCAATAGGGCAGGGGTTTTCTTGTTCTCGCCCTTGACCTGTCCCCAGGTCCAGATGCGTCCTTGGGAATCCAGGGCCAGAGCCTGGTGGTCTCCGGCGCTGATGGCGCTCATTTCGCCAGTTAGTCCTTGAACGGCAGACGGGGTGG
The DNA here is from genome assembly GCF_058199535.1 of Bifidobacterium sp. VU/mBH4 (B4). Lineage (NCBI taxonomy): Bacteria > Bacillati > Actinomycetota > Actinomycetes > Bifidobacteriales > Bifidobacteriaceae > Bifidobacterium > Bifidobacterium sp. VU/mBH4 (B4). Next base: position 158,671 of record NZ_JBVPQJ010000001.1, read on the forward strand.
GATTGGCGCCGTCAGCATTGACCGGCAGGGAGGGGTCGCCCAGCTGGCCGGAATCATTGGTGCCCCAGGCGTAGACCTGTCCATCCACGGTCATGGCCAGCGAATACCGGCTTCCGGCACTGATTGCCGTTGTGGTTGTCGGGATTCCGGTCACCATGGCAGGGCTGGTTCGCCCGTCTGGCGAGACGGTATCGCCGCCGGCATTATCCAGGCCCAGCTGCCCGTATTGGTTGGCACCCCAGGACCAGACTCGTCCCTGGGAATCCAGAGCCAAGGCATGTCCACCACCGGCGCTGATGGACCGGATCTTGTCAGGCAGACCAGGTACCAGATGGGGCCGGCCCTGGGCATTTAGGGTGGAGTCGCCCAGCTGGCCAATGTCGTTGTTGCCCCAAGCGTAGGCCTTTCCATCGGAACCTAGAGCAAGGCCATAATCCCGGCCCGCGCTGACCTGGGTGAAGACGAAGTTGGCTTCCGCTTTCTCGGGCATGTCCACTCGGACCGGCATGGTGCTGGCGCTGCCCTTGGCGATGTTCGCGTTGCCCAGCTGGCTGCTGTTGTTCTTGCCCCAGGCGTAGGCCTTCCCGTCGGACCCTAAGGCCAGGGACCAGTGGGAACCGGCACTGACCTGGCTGAAGCGAATGCCCCGCAGGGCTGGCGGCGTCAGGGTGACCTTCGTTCCGCCCATCTCGGTTCCATGGCTCGGGGTCATGCTCCAGTTCTGATTCTCAGGGCTCCAGTGGGCCTTGAGCGTCATGGAGCTGGTGACTGGCTTGGAGAAGTCGTAGGCGGTCTTGCCTAGGAACCAGCCGTCGAAGCGGTAGCCGGCCTTGGTCGGATCAGCGCTGGGGCGGACTGCCCGCTCTCCCGCTTCCAGACTCTGGCTGGGTGGTGCCGGTGAATCGCTCTCTGACTGGAAGGTTACGGTCACCCCGCGCGCCAGGTAGCGGAAGGGCAGGTGGACCTGGGTCTGTTCTTGATCGTTCAAGGTCCATGTCAGGGCCACATCCACCAGCCCTGGGGCGTGCGGCGGGGTGCTAGCCGTCCAGGTCCCGTTCTTTTGCGCCTGCATTCCGGTGGTGATATCCGTAGTGTCGAATTTGATTCCGGTCAGTTTCGCCGGCCAGGGGAAGGCGACCGCAGAGGGCCGGTTATGGGCGCCATCGCCGCTGGTACCCTGACCCAGCTGACCCTCGTCGTCACGTCCCCAGCTATAGGTCTGGCCGTCGTCGCCGATAGCCAGGTTAAAATCTTCGCCAGCGCTGATGCTGATCCAGTGCCGACCGGCAAGCTTTGGATCTTCCAAGCGTTCCGGAGTGGTCTGGGGGCTGTCTGCTGCAGAGGTCTTGCCGTCGCCCATTTGTCCGTAGCTGTTGTCGCCCCAGGCCCAGATATTGCCATCTGAATCCAGAGCTATGGCGTGATTGGAACCGTAATGGTGGCCACCAGCGATGGCGGTAATTCTGGTCCCTTGGGGGAAGCTGACCTGAACGGGGTCTTTGAACACCTCGGTCTTGCTGGCGCTTGACCCGTTGCCGATCTGGCCGTTTTCGTTCATTCCCCAGGTCCAGACTTTTCCCTGGTCATCCAGGGCCAGGGTGTTCTCAAAGCCGTCTGCGATGGCCACCACATGGACCTTGTCAAGGCCGTGGATCTTGATCGGCGTATAGTTTCCTACGACCGCGCCGGCGGATGGATCCAACTGGTGGTAAAGGTTGCTTCCCCATGACCATACCGTGCCAGCGTCGTCCAGAGCTGTTGAGTAGTTCATTCCTGCCTGCACAGCTATGATTTTGTGGTTCTTATCGAATCCCTGGATGAGGCTGGGCGTGGAGTCGCATATGCCGTCGCACTTATGGCGGCCGGTTTCTCCTTCACTGCAGGTTCCCCAGCCATAGACGTTGCCATCCGATCCTATGGCCAGGGTGTGATTGTGACTACCGGTGACGGCCTTGTAGGTGAATCCGGCCGGCACTCCTTCAGGCAGCATCACCTTGACCAGGTGTTCCGAATAGTTATGCATGCCGCTGTCAGCCACATTCGGGTTGCCCAAGGTCTTCAGATAGTTGTACCCCCAGGACCAGAGGGTGCCATGGTTGTCCAGGGCCATGCTGAAGAACCGGCCAGCGTTGACACTGACAAACCGAAAATCCTTGTCATTGCGGGCTTCTTCGGGCCGGGGCACCCTTATGGGCGTCGACCTGTTGACAATAGTGCCATCACCTAGCTGACCAGCACGGTTAAAGCCCCAGGCGTAGACGTTGCCATCCGATCCCAAAGCCAGCGAGAACCGGGTGCCTGCACTAACCTGGCTGAAACGGACACCGGAGGGTGGAGGCGGGGTAAGGGTCACTCCGGTGCCTCCTGATTCTGGTCCCTCTTGCGGTTGCATGGTCCAGGTCTGGTCGGCGCGGGCCCACTTGGCTTTCAGGGTTAGGTTCGCATGCACAGGTGCGGAGAAGTCATAGGCTACCTTGCCTGCGAACCATCCTTCGAGAACGAATCCTCGGCGGGTGGGTTCAGGACTGGGGCGCGCAACTTGGGCGCCATCGGCCACAATCGAAGTTGTCGGGGGCGCGGACTGCATGTTGTAGTCGAATGTGACTGTGTGGCTGGTGGCATTCGATGGGGAAGAGGCGGTTGAGGTCGGTTCCGAGGAACCTGCTGTGCCGGGCGAAGGCGAGGACGGGGAGGTGGGCGATGTGCTGGCGGCAGGCGCTGATTGTCCTGTTGCCACCGCACCAGAGCCATTGGACAGGGTGGGCATGCCCGACGGCGATGATGAAGGACCGGGAGCAACCGAAGGAATCTGTCTGGGAGTATTGGTTCCAGTACCAATTGCTCCAGTTCCCTGAGTCGCGACTGCGGTCTCATTGGACTCCGGCGCTGCTTGACCGAATTGCAGACCAAGCATGCTGCAGACAACCAAGACGCAGCAGAGGCTGACGAGCAGTGTGACGCGACGACTACGTACCATCTTCATGTGAAGGCATCCTCCCCCATGCGTCCGGCACTTGTATAGGCAGGTGTAGACGAACGAGACTCTCTCCCCAAGAGTCAATAATCCCATCCACTACAATAACACCAGTGTCACAGTGGTGGCAGGGCTTGTCGTAGTCGCCTAGGGCGCTTGATTAGACTGGTATTTTATGAGCGATGCGAAGATGGAAACAGTAATCGATGACCAGGCGCAGAGCGGGGGTCCACAGGCCCAGGTCGCCCGCCAGGTGGAGGAACTGCGTGCCGATGTGGACACCATCGATGCCGCCGTTGTCGCCATGCTGGCCGAACGGTTCAGGGTGACCCACCGCATCGGGCTGCTCAAGGCTCAGGCAGGATTCGCCTCGGCGGATATGCGCCGGGAGAGCACACAAATAGCTACCTTGCGAAACAAGGCTGATGATTACGGGCTGGACCCGGATCTGGCTGAGGCTTATCTGCATCTGGTGGCCGATGCCGCCAAGCGCGACCACGAACGGCTGGCCGATCAGGCCAACTCACACTGAGGAAATCCATCGTATGGTCATGGCCGACGGCTCGGATCAATTCCTATGCCGTCGGCCACAAGGTATCAGCGAGTACTGGTTAGAGTCTGACGAGCCATTTCCAAGTAATGCTGTCTTGCTGCCAGGACAGTCACCGTTATGAAAAGTCCGACAAGCAGCACGATGAGCAGACCCTGGCTACCGGTCAGAGGCAGAATATCCTTGTATGTAAAGGGCAGATTCTCGGTTTGAGGGTTGCCTTGGCCCACATTCCAGGTGATGTTGACTGTTGTCCGGCCCGCCTTGAAGGCTGGGGTATAGAAGGTCCAGGTATTCCATGATCCCCATGCGTCGGCTGTGCCGCTCCGGGTCAGTTCAAGAACTGCGGCAGTATCCGGATCCGTGCCGACTGTGACCGAGCTGATGGTCAATTGCGGCGGGCAGACCAAGGTGGCTGCCTTGACGGAAGTGCTGTCCAAATTGGTTCCTAGCTGTCTGCTGCTGTTGTCGCCCCAGCCATAGGCCATGTCATTGGAGTCGATGACCAGGACTTGGCGCTCGCCTGCACTGATCTGTATGGCGTTGCCGTCCTTGTTCGCCAAAACGGGGGATGTGCTGATGGATCCCGTGATGGAGACATTGCCCAGGGCGTTTTGACCGTTGTTTCCCCAGGTGTATATCTTCCCTTTGTCGTCGATTCCTGCGCAGAACCATCCTCCGGCGCTGATCTCGGTGGGTTTGAATCCATCGCTGCCTCCGTCGGGATCGGCCACCAAGGTTGGTATTGCGGCATCATTGGTGTCTCCGGTGCCCAGTCGCCCGTCGGTATTCGCACCCCAGGCGTAGGCTTTGCCGTCTCTGCCAATGGCCAGGGAGTGCGAGCCTCCTGCGCTGACCTGGGTGGCGAAGAACCCTATCGATCCGTCCTCGTATTTCACGGGTGACGACACCGACACAGGAGTGGCCTGTGAGGATTTGGCATTGTTGCCCAGTCTGCCGCTGTCGCCGTATCCCCAGGCGTAGGTTTGTCCGCTTATGCCGATGATCAGAGAGTGCTGGTATCCCGCACTGACCTGCCTGACTTGGAACCCAGGACTGGTGGCGCTTGCGTTGACGGCTACAGGAGCAGGGGCGTTCCCGGTCGTGTTGCCGTCGCCCACCTGTCCGCCGTTGCTCCTGTCCCCCCAGGCATAGGCCTGATGATCCTTGCCGACGGCCAGGGAATGATAGCCGCCTGCGCTTACCTGGGTGTAGGCGAAGTCAGTACCTGCACCGGAGGGCTTCTTCACCTGAACGGGCGTCTTGCTACTGTCCTTGCTGCCGTTGCCGAGCTGCCCCCTGCCGTTGTCTCCCCAGGCGTAGGCATTGCCGTCACTGCCGAGGGCCAACGAGAATCCATATCCAGCGCTTACCTGGGTGTAGGCGAAGTCGGTACCTGCGTCGGATGGTTTCTTCACCTGAACGGGCGTCTTGCTACTGTCCTTGCTGCCGTTGCCGAGCTGTCCCGTGCTGTTGTTTCCCCAGGCGTAGGCGTTGCCGTCACTGCCGACAGCCAGGGTATGGTTTTTGCCTGTACTGACCTGGGCGAAGCGGATGCCGCGCTGCGAGGGCGGAGTGATGGTGACCTGGTATCCGCCAGTGGATGGACTGACGGTTGGGTCGACAGTAGTTGGAGCCGAAGGCGTCCAGTGCGCGACCAGGGTCAACGGGTCCGTGACTGGCTTGCCGAAGTCGTAGGCCACATTGGAACTGCCGTCATCCGCTTTGACGAACCACCCGTCAAAGAGGAAGCCCGTCTTGGCCAGGGTCTGTCGGGGTACCAATTCACCTTCCTCGATGTCCTTGCTTGTCCATGCGGCTCCAGTACCTCCCTCAGGGTCAAGCGTTATGCGCTTCTTGGTTCGATCGAAGGTGTAGTCGAACTGCTGTGTCTGCTTTGAGTCTCCGGAGTCGTCGGCGATAGTCCATGTGATGGTGAAACTGGATGGGCCGTATGGGTACGCGGGCGTGACGAAGGTCCAATCCCGGTTTTCATCCCAGGTGTCTTTGCCTGTCTGGGTCAGATTCGTGGCTGGCTCGGTGCTGCTGGCCATGGTGCCGAAGACGACCTTGGCCAGGGTGATCTGCGGCGGCTGTGTGGCGCCGGGTCTTAATGCCGATACGCTTTGTCCCAGCTGGTTGTAGTAGTTGTATCCCCAGGTGTAGAGCAATCCGTCTGACCCGATGGCCGTCTGGTGATGGCCGGAGGTGGCTACCGCGCAGGCCTTCACCGATTGGGCCAGAGTGATGGCTTTCGGATTGGTCTGCCATGCATCACTATTGCCGTTGCCTAGCTGGCCGTAACCCTGATTGCCCCAGGTGTAGATTCTTCCGTTGGTGTCTATGGCTTCGGATCCATCGTCGCCTGCACTGATGGCGGTGATGTTGACAGCCTCGTCTCCGAAGCTGATCTTAGTGGATCCTTTCGTGCTGACATTGGTATCGGTAGTGGAGCCGATGGCGGTGCCGGAACCCCATCCATAGAGGTCATGATCCGTATCCAGCGCCAGCACGTGCTGGTAGCCCGCGCTGATGGCGATATAGAACCGGGCATCAGGCTGTCCGGTGTCCAGGTCTTGGACGCGTGTCGGCGTCGGATTGTCACCAAGGGCGCCGTTGCCGAGCTGTCCCTTGCTGTTCTCGCCCCAGGCCCAGGCGTGGCCTTGACTGTCCAGGGCCGTGCCTGTGGTGAACCCTGCGCTGATGGCGGTTATGTTGGACAGCGCCGTGACCTTGGCAGGGGAGGAATGGCTGTTCTTGTCTGAGCTGCCGTTGCCGAGCTGGCCTTGAACGTTGTTGCCCCAGGTGTAGACTGTACCGTCCGAGGCCAGGGCCATGGCGTATGCCCGTCCCGCGCTGATTGCGGTGATTTTGGCATCGCCTGTCTGTGCCTTTACTGGTTCGTTGGAATTATCGGTAGTGCCGTTGCCGAGCTGTCCCTTACTGTTGCTACCCCAAGTGTAGACTGTGCCGTCCGAGGCCAGAGCCATGGAATAAGCGTCGCCGGCGCTGACGGCTATGAAGATTTTTCCTTTTATGGCATCATTTTCGGTAATCCGCACAGGTGTCGTCGCCGTGCCTGAGCTTTTGCTGTTCCCCAGTCCGCCGCTAGCCTGATTTCCCCAGGCGTAGACGTGTCCGTCAGAACCCACAGCCAGGGTGTGGTAGCGCCCGGCGCTGGCCTGGGCAAACCTCACTGCTCTGGGCTTGGGGGGAGTCAGGGTGATTTTGGAGCCCCCGGTGTCGTCGCCATGGAGGGCATCCGAGGTCTTCCATTTCATGTCTGACGAAGACCAATGCGCTTTCAGATTCAGCGGCCCGGTGACAGGACTGCTGAAGTCGTAGGCCACATTGGAGCTGCCGTCCGCCTCCTTGATGAACCAGCCGTCGAAGAGGAAACCTGCCTTGGTGACGGTGGGGCGCGAAGCCTGCTTGCCTGCGGTGACGAACTGGTCCGAGGCTGATGAGCCTCCGTCCGAATCAAAAGTGATCTTCTGGGCAGTGGGTGTGAATGTATAGTTGCCGATGCTTTGCCCCTGCTGTGCGGCGCCGCCAATGGACCATTGACCGTCATTGATTCTGATCTTGGTGGTTCCGTAGGTGTGGTGCGGGGTGGTGACCGCCCATGGGGTATTGGCGCTCCAGGCGTCGTCGCCTGCTGAGGTTCGGCTGATCGGGCTGTTGCTGTCGGTCTTGGCTACATCCGTCCTGCCGAAGGTCACCTTGGCCAGATCTATCTGGGGCGGGATGACCGCTGCAGGCTTGGTCTGCGAACCGCTTTGAGGTCCCTTGCTGCCTTGTCCCAGCTTGCCGCTTTTTGCTTCCCCCCAGCTGTAGGGGAGCCCGTCCGAGCCGATGGCCAGGCTGTGCCGGCAGACATCGAATGCGGTGACTGTGACGCCTGTCAGGCTCACCTTGGTCATAGTTGATTTGGGGCTTGTGGTGCCGTCGCCCAGCTGGCCGCTGGAATTGCTGCCGAACATATACAGGCTGCCCGCAGAGTCGACTACCGCAGAGGAGTAGTCCCCGGCGCTGGCTGAAACAGGCGTCGCCGCTCCCGTGGGCAGGCTTACCGGACTGGGGTAGAAGGAGTGGACGCTGTCGGCATTGGCGTCATTGCCCTTGGTCAGGGGATAACCCCAGTAGTACACCTTGTCTGTATTGCTCAGTGCAAGGACGTGCAGGTACCCTGCATCGATGTCGGTGTAGACAGTGCTGTCTGGGTTGCCGGTCGAGTCGCCGTAAATGCGCGATGGAGTGTAGACATTGGAACCACTGCTGGTGCCGTCCATGGTGCCGATGCTGAGCTGGCCGCCCTGGTTGCGTCCCCAGGCGTAGGCATGTCCTTGGCTGTCCAGCGCCGTTTGAAAATCGTATCCGGCGCTGATGGTGGTGAAGGTGACGCCGGATGAAGAGACCGCTGCTGGTGAAGCGTTGACGTTGACACCCGTGTGCCCGTTGCCGAGCTGGCCGTATTCGTTGTCTCCCCATGTGTAGATCGTCCCGCTCGAGGACAGGGCCATGGCATGCCAGTATCCGGCGCTGATGGCAGTGATGTTGGCGGTGAGATTCGCCTTTACCGGTACTGAAGAATTCGTGGTGGACCCGTTGCCGAGTTCGCCGCGACTGTTGTCGCCCCAGGTGTAGACGGTGCCGTCCGAGGCTAGGGCCATGGAGAATGTGGTTCCCGCGCTGACGGATATGAAGGTCTTTCCCTTGATGGCCTCGTTTTCGGTAATCCGCACTGGCGTGTTTTTGTTGATTGTGGTGCTGTCGCCAAGCTCGCCCTTGCTGTTGTCGCCCCAGGCGTAGACGTGGCCGTCCGAACCTACGGCCAGGGTGTGGTCGTGGCCGGCGCTGACCTGTGCAAATCTCACTCCTCTGGGCTTGGGGGGAGTCAGGGTGATTGCGGAGCCCCCGGTGTCGCCACTGCTGACGTCAGCTGTCGTCCACTGGGCGTCGTTGACCGACGACCAATGGGCCGTCAGCGACTGCGCGCTGGTGACCGGCTTGCCGAAGTCATAGGCCACATCGGAGCCTTTGAGGAACCATCCGTCAAACAGGTAGCCTGATTTGGTGACGGTAGGAGGGGATGCCAGATGACCTGAGGTTACTGTCTGGCTCAGGGCTGGCGAGCCGGATACCAGCGAGCCCCCGTCAGGCTCGAAAGTGAGGGTATATGAGGATGAATCCCTGGTCTGGGGTGACTTGTCTCTCGGTGAGCTGTCCCTGAACGGTCTGTCCGCCCTTTTGCTGTTGAATGGTTGGACGGCCTTGAATGGTGAAGGATTGTTGCTGGCCAACGGTGACGGTGAGGCGGTCGGGGCAGCGGCTCCAGCCTGTGCCCCGCTGCCTGCCCGGAGCAATGGACTTGCGCTGCTGTCAGGATTGGGCGAGGGCGATTCTGTGGCAGATGCAGGTGTCATGTCGCCGGTGGTTGCGTATGCGCCTGTTGATGCTCCGATCAGCGCCAGCCCAATCATGGCTGTCAACGTCACCAGTCTGCGGATGCCATGAGCATTCCCCATTCGTCTCTTCCTCCCCAAGCGTGCCGATTCCCCAGGTTGTGGCCCCAAAATCTGCGTCGACGCACACTAAAATAAAGTCCCTCTATAACTTTTACTGTAGCATTGCAATCTTTGTGCGGTTTAGAGTGTTGTGGTCAGGGTGTTGCAGGGCAAATTCACTGCAAGAGGCATGCTGTTGATTATGGAAGCTGTACTTTTTGCATGAACGACGATGGCTTGACTGGCATTGCAGATTGTCATTGTCACCAGTGACACGGATAAGAAAACCGAGGCGGTGCCTATGGCCGAACCGCCTCGGTTGTATTGGGGAATTGTGGAGCCTACTTGCGAGGCTTCTTGGCCGGGGGCTCGCCCAGCTGGCTGGCTGTCACTCGGATGCCCGCTTCATCCTCGCCGGCTCCCTCGGTCTCGGGCTGGGTGGTCTCTTCGACCAGATCCAGATTTCCGGTGACCCTGCCCGCTTCGGCTATGTCGTCCAGGGCGGCCTTGACCGCTTCCAGGCCCTCTGGCGCCACACTCAAGGATGCGGAGATGATGGGGGTTTTCATGGAGACCTTAGCCTCGGATTTGATCCGCCGCAGGGAGGCCAAGGCTTTGCCGGCCCAAGCCAGAAGAGCGGGATCCTGGCCCTGGGCGGCTGCCCGGTAGGATTCTGGACGTGGCCAAGAGGCCCGGTGAACCGATCCATCCCCCTGGTGCATCCACTGCCAGGCCTCCTCGGTGGCGAAGGGCAGGAAGGGGGCCAGGAGACGGTCGAGAGCGTCCAGGACCAGTCCCAGGGTTGTGCGGGCGCTCAGCACCTGAGCCTGGTCAGGGGTCCTGCCGGTGGCATCCGCGGTTCCGTAGGCCCGGTTCTTAGCCAGCTCAATGTAGTTGTCGCAGAAGTCCCAGAAGAAGGATTCGGTCACCTCCAGGGCCTTGGAGTGCTCGTAGGATTCCAGGGCCTTGGTGGCTTGGTCGATCACCTGGGCAAGGCCGGCCAGGACCGCGCGATCCAGCGGGACCGTGACGTCAGCGGGGTTCCAGGTGGCTTCCGCTGCCTGGGTGACCTTATGGTTCTCATCCTCCCGCCCGATGGTCAGGGTGAACTTGACGGCGTTGAGGAGCTTGACGGCCAGACGGCGGCCGATCTTCATCTGCCCCTCATCGTAGGTGGCGTCCAAGCCCAACCGGGCGCAGGATGCCCAGTAGCGCACAGCGTCGGCTCCATACTTCTTGATGGGTTCGTCCGGCACCACCACATTGCCCTTGGACTTGCTCATCTTCTTGTGGTCCGGATCCAGGATCCACCCCGACAGAGTGGTGTCGCTCCACGGCAGGCAGCCGTTCTCCAGATGGGCCCGGTCCATGGAGCTGAAGAGCCAGGTGCGGATGATGTCCTGGCCCTGGGGGCGCAGGTCCATGGGGAAGGTGGCCTTGAAGAGGGCCTGGTCATCCTCGCCTGGTTCTGCCCAGTGGGTCACGATCTGAGGGGTCAGTGAGCTGGTGGCCCAGGTGTCCATGATGTCCTTCTCGGCTGTGAAGCCGCCGGGCTGGTCGCGCTGGGATTCCTCGAAGCCCTCGGGCACATCGCTGCTGGGGTCGATGGGAAGCCTGTCCTCGGCCGGGGTGATGGGATGGGCGTAGTCGGTCTCGCCGTTCTCCTTGACCGGGTACCAGAGGGGGAAGGGAACGCCGAAGAAGCGCTGGCGGGAAATCAGCCAGTCGCCGTTCAGGCCCTCGACCCAGTTGTTGTAGCGCACCCGCATGAAGTCCGGGTGGAAGTGGAGTTCCTTGCCGCGCTCCAGCAGCTCCTGGTTGAGTTTCTGGTCGGTGCCGCCGTTGCGCAGGTACCACTGACGGGAGGTGACGATCTCCAGGGGCTTGTCGCCCTTCTCGTAGAAGTTGGTCATGCGCTTGGTGGGCTTGGGCTCGCCGTCCAGGTCGCCGGACTCGCGCAGGGCGTCCACGATGATCTTGCGGGCCGAGAAGGTGGTCTTGCCCTCGGTCTGTTCGAAGATGCGCCGTCCGCCTTCATCGGTGATCCAATCCGGCACATCCATGACGATTCGTCCGTTGCGCTGGATGATGGACCTGGTGGGCAGGTTCAGATCCCGCCACCACTGCACGTCGGTTACGTCGCCGAAGGTGCAGCACATGGCGATGCCGGCGCCCTTGTCCATCTCGGCGGCGGGATGGGCCAGGATGGGCACCTCCACCTTGAACAGGGGGGAGTAGACCTTCTGACCGAAGTACTTCTGGTAGCGCTTGTCGTCCGGGTGGGCGATCAGGGCGCCGCAGGCCGCCAGCAGCTCAGGCCTGGTGGTCTCGATGTATATCGGCGTGCCGTCCGCGAACCGGAAGGCCACCCGGTGGTAGAAGCCGTCGTACTCACGCGACTCCAGCTCGGCCTGGGCCACGGCGGTCTGGAAGGTCACGTCCCAGAGCCCGGGGGCCTCCTTCTGGTAGGCCTCGCCCCGGGCCAGATTCCGCAGGAAAGCCTTCTGCGCCACCCGGCGGGGATGCTCGCCGATGGTGTGATAGGTCTGCGACCAGTCCACTGACAGGCCCAGCGACCGCCAGAGCTGCTCGAAGAGCTTCTCGTCCTCGGCGGTCAGTTCCTCGCACAGTTCGATGAAGTTCTGGCGGGAGACGGGCACCTGGTCCTTGGCGCTGATCTTCTTGCCCTTGGTTCCGTGGAAGGGGGGCTTGAAGTTCGGATCGTACTTGAGCGAGGTGTCCACGCGAACCCCGTAATAGTTCTGGACCCGCCGCTCGGTGGGCAGGCCGTTGTCGTCCCAGCCCATGGGGTAGAAGACGTCGTAGCCCTGCATCCGCTTGAACCGGGCGATCACGTCGGTGTGGGTGTATGAGAAGACGTGCCCCACATGCAAATGCCCCGAGACGGTGGGCGGCGGGGTGTCGATGGAGTAGACGCCGGAGCGCTCGCGGGTGTTGCGGAAGCGGTAGACGCCGGACTCATCCCAGTCGCGGCACCACTTTTCCTCCAGGCCATCCACGCCCACCCTGTCAGGCAGGGGGGTCAGATGGGCATTGACGATTCCTTGGTGTTCAGCAGACATACCAGCATTTTATGGACGAATGATGACAAGGGGCCCCCGTCTCCTCACCCCTTGATGTGCAGGTTCCACAGGGGCAGGTAGCGATCCGTCAGGTAGCCGGGCATGCCCTGGAGACGGGGAGTGCTCAGGACCAAGGGCGTGCGCTCATAAAGCCAGTCGCTGGGGGAGAGGTCGCTGACCTGTTGGGCGAAGGCTCGCAGCCGCTGGGCATAGGTGTTCTGGTCGGTGCTGGCCTTGACCTGCTTCCAGGATTCCTGGACTTCGGTGTTGTCGAAGAGCATGGTGGAGTTGGGGTCGGCGAAGCGGCCGATGTCGTCATTGTCCATGACCAGCAGGGCCATGTCGTAGTCGTGACGGGTGAGCACCTGGTCGCGGAATGCAGCCTGATCCACCATGGAGACCTGGGTGGGGATACCCACCGCCTTCAGCTGCGTGCTGATCAGATCGCCCACCTGGCTGCCGAATTCCTGGGGATAGACCAGGCGCAGGCCGCCGTGATAGTAGGACTGGGCATAGTAGGAGGCTCGACGAGCCGCTTGGACACGGTCGAATGGGAAGGCCTGCAGACCGGGATCGTAGCCTGGGCTGAGCGGGTTGAGCGGTCCGCCCAACGCCTTGGCTCCGCCGCCTTCCAGATCGGCCAGTGCCTGGCGGTCCAGGGCATAGCGGACAGCCTCGCGCATATGTTGGTCGGACAGCAGGCTGGATGCCTCGTTGTTGAAAGCCAGGACCACATTGTTCGTGCTGGGTGTTGCTGTCGGAGCCTTGCCAGCCTGCTTGGCGGTAGCCGGATCCATGTCCACTACAGCGTCCAGACGCCCCTGGTTCAGATCCTTGACGGTCTGCTCGGGGCTGCCGGCATAGCTGAAGATGACCTTGTGGATGGCGGCCTTGTCCGGGCCTCGGTAGGACTTGTTGGTGGTCAGGGTCAGGCTGGCTTCCGGTTGCCAGTCATCCACTTGGTATGGGCCTGATCCGGCCGATTGGGTGGAGTAGTTGACGCGGGCCTGGCGATCGTAGACAATGCCGGCCCGACCGCTCAGAGCGTTCAGCAAGAGGGCGTTTGGGCTCTTCAGTCTGATCACCAGGGTGGCATCATCCGGGTTGGTGACCTTGGCCAGGCCATCCAGGTCCTGGTGGCCCTGATACCGGTGCTCGATGATTTGGTGCAGGGACCAGAGGGCATCCTCTGAGGTCAGCTGGCGCCCGTCGGCGAAGCGGGCGTCGCTGCGCAGATGAAAGGTGTAGAGCAGACCATCGGCGGAGACCTCCCAGCTCTGGGCCAGTCCAGGAGTAGGCCGACCTTGGGCGTCGGGCCTGGTCAGGGTCTGGTAGACGTTGCCCATCAGGGCCTGGTCAGTGGCCCGGCCGGGCTCAGTGCGGATGTCCAGGGAGACTGGGGCCTGCCGGGCCAGGATGCGCACTACCTGGCCCGAACCTCCAAGGTTCCAGGGCAGCCGCCACCCTCCTCGGCCAGTCAACAATGGCCAGGCCATGTAGGTGCCCGCGGTCAGGACCGCCAGTACCAGGATGAAGATGATTCCGGAGCTGATTCCTCTGTGTCTGCCGCGTGCCATGGTTTTGATTCTATCGAGAGGCCGGTCCGGCCAGGAGTTCGGCGCTGGGACATGTCTCGGCCAGTGGGCAGTGCAGGCAGTCGGGCTTGCGGGCGTGGCAGGTGGCCCGGCCGTGCAGAATCAGCCTGTGCGACAGATTGGTCCAGTCCTCGGGCGGGAAGCAGTCGCAGATTTCGTGCTCGATCTTCACCGGATCGGGGTGAGTGCTGCGCCAGTCGGTCCGCCAGCGCAGGCGGCCGGTGACCCGGGTGACGTGGGTGTCCACCGGGAATCCGGGGATGTTGAAGGCGTTGCCCAGGACCACGTTGGCGGTCTTGCGCCCCACGCCGGGCAGGCTGGTCAGCTCCTCCATGGTCTGGGGGACCTTGCCGCCGTAGTCCTCAGTCAGCATCAGGGAGAGCCCCAAGAGGTGGCGGGCCTTGGCATGGTAGAAACCCACCGGGTGGATGATGGCCTCCAGCTCGGCCGGCTGGGCCTGGGCCATGGCCGCAGGGTCTGGATAGCGCTCGAAGAGTTCGGGGGTCACCGAGTTGACCCGCTTGTCGGTGGTCTGGGCGCTCAGGACCGTGGCCACCAGCAGTTCGAAGGGGTTGCGGAAGTGCAGGGCGCAGACCGCCTCGGGAAAGACCTGGCAGAGGATGCGGTACTCCTCGTGCATGCGGGTCAGGCGCCGGGCCTTGCTCTCCCTGCCTTGGCGGTGCTGTTGATTGGATGATGCATCAGTCACTATGATCGGTTTTCTTCTTCTTGGCATCTTTGGATTGTTCGGACTGGCTGTCATTGTGCCCGGCGGTGTCCGGTCTGCTTCCTTCATCTGTCGTGGCCTTGGGGGCTTGGGCCGTTCGTGCCGATGAGGGCGGGTCGAACCGGTATCCCACATTGCGGACCGTGCCGATCAGATGCTCGTACTCGCTGCCCAGCTTGGCCCTGAGTCGCCGCACGTGTACATCCACTGTCCTGGTGCCGCCGTAGTAGTCATAGCCCCAGACCTCCTGGAGGAGCTGCGCCCTGGTGAAGACCCTGCCTGGATGCTGGACCAGGTATTTGAGCAGCTCGAACTCCTTGTAGGCCAGGTTGATGGGGCGGCCGTGGATTCGGGCCGTGTAGCTTTCGGTATCCACAACCAGGTCACCCGAGCGGACCTGGCCGGTGGGCACCTGCTCCTCCGCCTCTTCTGGCTGAGCATCCGGCTTGCGTGCCGGTGTCACGCGCTGACAGACCAAGCGCAGCCGGGCCTCGACCTCGGCGGGCGATGCGGACTGAATGATCACATCAGCCACACCCCAGCTGGCATTGACCACGGTGAAGCCGCCCTCGCTCAGAATCAGGATGATGGGCGTGGACAGGCCCGAGGCCCGGGTCAGGTTGCAGAGGGTCTTGGCCTCGGCCAGGTCGTCGCTGGCGTCGATCAGCAGCACGGTGTCCTCGGGCATTCTTACCAGGGAGGCGGCATCCAGGGGCAGGACGCGCACCCGATGGGAGAGCAGGGCCAAGGCTGGCAGAACCGATGCCGGGTCCTCGGCGCAGGTCATCAAGGTCAGATCCGTCACGGGGGTACCTTCTTCCCTGTCCGTTCGTCCATAGCGAGGGTGGATTCGTTGAACAGTCGTCATCATTGTACAATCGGGCCATCACAGGGGCTCCGAGTTCACAGGATGGCCTTGCCCTAGGATGTGACGTATGGCTCCCCGACGGGGACAGGCAGGAGGACCCATGGCGCAGACCGGAAAAGAAACCCAGGATGGGCGCGCGCCCGCCCTGACGCAGCTGCTGGCCTTGGCGGCCCTGATTGTGCCGGGCCTGGCGACGGGCTTGCTGGCCGGGCCCCGGGTCGCTCGATGGGTGCAGATCGTCCTGGTCCTGGTGCTGGCATTGGCCCTGTTGGCCGCTTGGCCCCTGGTGGGCAAAGGCATTCGACCTGGCCCTGACCGAGCCATGTTCGGCCTGCTGACCTTGGTCGCTCTGGTGCCGGCCCTGGTGGTGCAGGGGCCTGGTGCCCTCTGGGCCTGGCTGTCGACTGCGGCATTCCTGCTGGCCCTCCTGGCCGTGTTTATGTTTGCTCGGCAGATGCTGCGTCGGGACAGGCGGATGGTCATCCGCGGCATTTCTGCAACCGCCATGGGCGGGATGACCGCCGTCGCCGCCTCGGGGTGGGTCTTCCTGCCGGAGCTGGTCAGAGGCCTGCATCCTGACCTGATGCTGATCCTGGTGGTGCTTGTGGCCTTGCTGCTGCTGGTCGGGCTCATGACCTCGGGCTATCGCTGGGCCCAGGACGCAGCTGATCGGCGTGGGGCCCTTGGTCTGGCGCTGATGTCGGTTCTTCTGGCCGGGTCCATCGTGGTTCTGGCTGTCGTGGTCGTGCAGACGACGTTCTGAGTCAGGCATTCATCAGGTGATCCAGAAGGATCTGGATGCCCATGACGATCAGAATGATGCCGCCGGCGATTCTGGAAGGTTTGCGCCAGCGGGATCCGACGGCGTATCCGATGCGCAGCCCCAGAATGGAGGCTGCAGCCGTCACCAGACCAATGACTAGTGCGGACAGCCAGATGTTGATGCCCAGCAGGGCCAGGCCTGCCCCCACGCCGAATGAGTCGATGCTGGTGGCGATGGCCGCAGGAAGCATCTGCCGCCAGGAGAAATTCTCCTCGCCGTCCGCTCCCTCCTCCTTGCCGTAGACGCCCTCGCGGATCATGTTGACCCCGATGGCTGAAAGGATGCCGAAGACAATCCAGTGATCCACAGCGGCCAGGGAATCCTGCAGCATGGAGGCGGCGAAGTAACCTAGCAGGGGCAGCAGAGTCTGGAATCCGCCGAACCACAGTCCAACCAGCCAATGATGGCGCGCCCGCAGTCGGTCCACGCACAGCCCCTTGCTGATGGAGACAGCGAAGGCATCAGAAGATACACCTAAAGCGATAAACAACAATCTCAAAAACACGGCATTCCTTGAAAGGGTTCATCCCCGGTGGGATGGGCCTCGACCAGGTCTCCTCAAACCCGCCTACGCCTCGGGAGCGTCGAGCGCGGAACTGCCGATTGGTGTCGGCTTTGAATTCGTTGAATGCCGTTCACATGCTACGCCATAACAATATGGACATAGATTTTACCTGTCAGCGCTGTGATAATCAAGCATGACAGGCTGTCCGATCGGCCCCTTAGTGAGCCATGGTCACAGTCAGACTGCCCCCTGCCGCATGGACGGCGCTGATGACCGTGCTCAGCGCCGGATCCCCCTGATTGCTCAGGGCTTTGTAGATGCCCGACCGGGATCGGTCGGTATCAGAGGCGATGGCGCTCATATGCCTCTGTGCTCGCGCCACCTCGCCGAGTGCATCTGCGATGATTGCAGCCCCCTGCCGAGAGGTTTCGGCCTTGTCGGCCTCCTCCATGGCAACCTGCAGGTAGCGGACGGCTGTTTGTTCGGTATGTATATGGTCGCCTGCATGGAATTCCCTGATCTTCAACGTCATCACGACTCTGTCCTTAATATGGTCCGTTTGTTGCCCATCTGGATGCTGTCAGCTCTCGAGATATGACTTCCACAGATGTTTTGCCCGGTCTATGTCCCTCTTCTGGTGAGTCTTGCTGCCGCCGCAAAGCAGCAACACGACCTGTTTGTTCTTCAGTCCGAAGTAGGTGCGGTAACCCGGACCATTGTGAAAACGCATTTCAAATACGCCTTCTCCCACAGTCTTCCAGTCGCCTAAAAGGTGTCCGGATCGTTTTACTTGTTCCCATCGGTGTAGGATGCGGGCTGCCGACTGAGTGTCTTTCAATTCATCAATCCACCGGCTGAATTCCTCAGTCTCCAGTACCTCAATGATGGATAAGGGCATGGTGTCGCTTTCCCCTCTTATTTCGAGAAGATGCGTCCCATTCCCCACAAGAAAGTGTACACTACAGTGTACATTGCAACAATTGCTTATGACACCTGAATGTCGAGTGATTCGCGAATTCTGTAGTCAGTTTTCGAGTACTACTGATCCTGGTAGGTGACGGCATAGAACTCACCGTTCTGGAAGCGCGCCATGTATACATCGCTGACTTTGTCTATGCCCTGCTTGGCCAGCTGCTCGTTGAGCCAGTCCTCGTCGCGTCCCATGGTATCCAGCACGTCCGGATTGACCCGTCCGTCCATGACTACCGGATAGCGCACGTCCTTGTCGCCCTCGGAGATGATGGTCAGGCCGCCGTTCTGCTCGACGATGCCCCGCTTGACGTCGCGGATGTCGTTGATGCCCTTGGTGCGCAGCTTGAAGTCCACCTCCTTGGCCGTCAGGTTGACCTTGAGGCAGTTCTGGACCAGCAGCTTGCCGTTTTTGATGATGGTGACCGGTTCGCCGTCGATGTACTTGCCCACCGCGTGGATGTGGGTCTTGGCATACCGGGTGATGAGGATCAGCGCCGCCCAGATCAGCAGGATGACAATGTACTGGGCCATGGAGATGCTGTCGCTGTAGATGACCCCGCCGATGATGCCGCCCAGGACGTAGTTCTGCAGTTGGTCCATGGGCGAGGTGGGCGCCAGGTTCCCCTTGCCGGTCACATTGATGAGCAGGGTGATGAAGAGCAGTCCGACGATCAGCTTCAGGGCCACGTTGACGTAGAAATTGATATCCATGGGTCACTCTCCGATCACGGTGATGTCTGGGTGGTACAGGTCGGCGCGCTGCAGCAGGAACTCAGAGCCGGAGCTGTTGAATACCAGGGTGTAGTAGCCCTTGGGGGTCTTGATGATCATGTCATTGTTGCGCGAGGTGTCGTTGATGCTGATCTGCTCAGGGTTGATCTTGAGCTTGGCGGCGGACTTGTCGATGACCGTGGTCAGCTGTCCGCTCTGCAGGCTGGCCGTGCGCAGATTGGTGTAGTCGCTGTACTGGATGGCCGCAGCCAAGAGGAGCAAGGTGGCCAGGATGATGGACAGATCCTTGTACTTGTGGTTCCAGCGATGGCGGGTGTACATGAACAGGAAGAAGAGAAAGGCCAGGGCCAGAACGACGACCACGATGATCCTGATCATGGTCCAGTTGGTCTGCCCGCCCTTGAGGTATTGGTATGTATAGAAAGTCATAGCCGCTCCTGCCCTTGCGCGCACCCGCAATTGGCAATCGTAGACGGCCAGACGTTTTTTGGGAGGATTTGGGCATGCAAAACCCCGGTTCAGGCGCTCGATTGGGCCCTTGCCGGGGTGGTTGTGACCGCTAGTCGGCCCTGAGAAGTCAGTGCTGTTCGGCCAGGCGCTGGCGTGCAGCCTTGATCTGGGTCTCGGCGGCCTCGGCGTTGGTCCAGTAATCGCCGGGCATGACCTCCTTGCCCGGCTCCAGGGCCTTGTACTGCTCGAAGAAGTGCTTGATCTCCTGCTTGTGGAAGTCGGAGACGTCGTCGATGTCCTTGATGGCGTCGAAGCGGACGTCGGCGGGCACGCAGAGGACCTTATCATCCCCGCCGGCCTCGTCGACCATGTGGTAGAGACCCACGGCGCGGCATTCGACGATGCAACCCGGGAAGACCGAGTCGGGGATCATGACCAGGGCATCCAGGGGATCCCCGTCCTCGCCTAGGGTGCCGTCGATGTACCCGTAGTCATCGGGGTAGCCCATGGAGGTGAAGAGGGTGCGGTCCAGCCTGATGTGGCCGCTGTCGTGGTCCATCTCATACTTGTTGCGGGAGCCCCGGGGGATCTCGACCAACACGTCGAATGTCTCTGCCATTGTCCTGTCTCCTTTTCGGTCTGGACGGCATAGGTATGTCTCATACACAGCATAACCGTCCCGGGGCACATTCGACCACAGTGCTTCGCTGACGCTCACGCCTGCTCGGCGGCCGCTCATACTCGATTCATGGGGTGGGCGAAGAGTGAGGACAAGTATGAACAAGCGCAGATGGAAGGGTCTGCTGGCGGCCTTGGCTGCACTGGCGGCCCTTGTCGGCCCGGCGGCTCCCGCCATGGCTGGCGGCGGACCAGGACATTCCGGCGGCGGTGCTGAAGGCAATGGTCGGTTTTGGCAGGGTTGGACCTACAAGGATGACGATCAGGGCTCTTTCGGCGGCTATGAGATAGGCAGCATCGACAGAGCCTTCTCCAAGATGGGGATTGTCGATGGCGGCAATGCCACTACTGCTCGGGTCAAACGCCAGGCTCTGAATGAGGCCAACAGCAACTGCCAGGCACGCTTCAACGAGGCCCATGCCGACCAATCCGGACAGGGCCACTGCCGGGTGACCGGCGTAGGTGTGGTCACGGGCTACCGCGGCTCTCAGCGGGTCTTCGATGGGGTCAGCATGGCCATTCATAGCATATGGATGGACAACTGGCGAAGCCAGGTGGCCAACCGTACCTTCAGCAACCGAGGGGTGACCTATCGTACCGGCGAACCTTTTTGGGACCAGCCTGGAGACAGCCTGGACAAGTTCGCCGACCTGTACGCCGGCAACGAGCACGGCATCTCCCTGGTGGTCTTCATGCTCAATGACTACGAGCCCAAACCTGCTGATCTGCCACCAAACCCGCCCGATAAGAAAGTGGATCCTGGCACCAGCGCGGATGGTATGACCAACCGCACCCGCATCGAGACAGGAACCGGTCGGTGCGGCCGCGAGTTGACCTTCAGCGATGTCTTCAATCCCCAAGGCAAGCAGTACCGTGTCACCGGGCAGAAGGTCAAAGACCTGACCAGCGGTGAGGATCTGACCAGCAAATTCACTTTCAACACCGCCGATGGGAGCAGACCGCCCGGCAATAGGGCTACAGCCACCTGGAAGGGCGGGACTCTGCCTGAGGAGCATCAATGGGCATGGCAGCTGGACGTGACCGTCGAGCAGCCGGACATTGGGGTCATATTGGACTCTGGAAAAGTGCATTGGAAGGGCAGCGTCCGTCAGGTTGACCAGTCGACCCCTGAGCGCCGCACTCCCACTTGGAAGCCCAGTCCCGACAAATCCTGGATTCTGCACGATCCCGCCACCGGGCTCTGGAAGGCAGTCGTTGACCCTCAATGGACCAACAAAACTGGTGGCGACGGACGTGCCTTTCTGGACGGCGACAGAGTGGGATCGGTGGTCAACGCCACTGTTGAAGCCCATCTGATCGAAGCGCCTAAGGTTTTCGCTTTGGCTGACGACTGGAGCGCTGCCGACTATCTGGTTGATCAGGATGGCGCTCGGGCTATTCGCATCTTCGAGGCCAAGGCCAAGGCGGATGCCGATGAGCACTACCGCCGCAGCAGCATCGAGGACATTGTGGACAAGGGCAGGGATGTGACCGACCGTTTCGAGATCAGCGTGACCGGCACCCGGGCGCGGGCACAGGCCAAAAGCGGATGGCTGAACGGTCTCAAGGGGATGGAGGACCCCAGGCAGGTCACCATGCTGGTTCCCTTTACGGTTCGCTTTGCCAATGGCGGCGGTGCAGCCAAGGTTCGCAAGGACCTGGGCGGAACACCTGACCAGGAACTGACCTTTTGCAAGGCCCCGAAAGGCCATGGCAGCCAGGGCGCGGCGCTGACCAACTCAGGCTCCCAGACAGTCAATACGCAGAGCGTGCAGACCAATGAGCCGGGCATCTGCGGATATCTGCCTCCGGTACGCAAGGATGTCATCTCGGAGGCCGGTCAAGGCGGGGAGCAGGCCAGCGTTGACGGCAAGGTGGTCTTTCCTGGCCAGCGGTTGGAGTATCAGTTGGATACCCAGCCGAGCCTGCCCGACAACCTGGCCTATCCTGTCAAATCGATCATTCTGACTGATGTCTACGACCGCTGGTTTTTGCCTGACAAGCAGACTCTTGAGGTGACTGATCTGCAGAGCGGCGATGTCATCGCCAAGACCGGATACGCCACAAAGTGGAAGGACAAGGAGCACAGCCTGCGGGTGACCATCACCGACCCCACCCGGATCAGCCAGTGGCGTGCCGGGGGCAACCCCAGAATCCGCCTGCGCTTTGAGGGCACAGTCGATCCCAAGGCCCCAACGGATCATCGGGTGGGCAATCAGTGGGTGCTGACACTGAACAACTCATTGACCCCCTCCAACCAGGTGAGCAATCCGCCAGCCGACTTCCATCCCTCAAAGAGCGATGTCAGCGCGCATGATCCAGGCGTCAGCATCGATGGCAAGGTGCTGTTCATAGGCGACCAAGGGGCCTACCGGATTAGTCTGGACGCCCGTCACAAAGACACCGCCTATCCTGTTTGGCGGCTGGGTATGACGGATGCCTACGACGCTCGGCACCTGGATATCAATTCCAAACGTATCGAAGTTCTGGGCTCCGACGGCCGCGATTACACCAAGGCTTTCAATATCCAGGTGGAAAACGGCGTAGTGCTGGCCTTTGCCAAAACTGTGGATACCTATGTTCCGGCCACCGGCGTGACCCTCAAAGGGGATCCCCAACCAGCTGATCTGGCTGCCTATGCTGCTGCACGAGGTCATAATCCTCTCAGAGAGCCGGCTATTGACCAAGGGCTGTTGGGCCGAACCTACGATCTGATCCTGCCCTACACGGTCATCCGTGCAGAATCAGGTCACGTAGTACGTAACCAAGCGACCCAGATCGTCAACGACCTGCATAAAGCGACCAACGTGGTTACCAATCCGGTCAAGCTGCTCAATCCCGCCAAGGATGTGGTGGTCGCCGTGGGCGGGGAAAGCGCACATGGCAGCAGCATCTACCGCGATCGGCTCTTCCTCTATCGCCTGGACTCAAGTCTGCTGCCGGCCGGACGGGCTTACCCGCAAGTGAAAACCTGGCGGATTGAGGATCGGCTGGATCCTACGGTGGATCAGTTCACTGGCCATTGGGCCGTCTACGCAACCCAGGACCTTTACGAGAATGGGCGCATCCTCATTCATCATGGACAGATCATGGCCGGTTCGGATATGTCCGCAGATATACATGGTGGGCCCTTGTTCACGATGACGGCAGACCCGGCAGGTCTGGTCAAAGTGGAGGCCACACCGCGATATCTGGCCCTAGTCAGCGCTTCAGGCGACCGCCCGGTCGGCTGGAGGGCCTACCTGCAATGCAGGCGTCTGAAGAACGTGGAACGTCATGAGAACCGATTCACTGAGTTCTATCAGGACAAGACCCTGGTCTCCAACACAGTCTGGACCAGAACGCCCGATATGACCCCGGCTCTGCATATCGATAAATTCGATCAGGCTGGTGGCATGCTCAAGGGTGATCGGGATCAGCCGGAGCAGGCTCTCCGGACTCATGACGATGTCGCCATTGTCTTCCGAATCACCAACGATTCTCCTCGCGATCCCAGCGATGGGACCGGAGCAGTTTTCCCCGCTCGGCAACTGCACTTGGAGGATCAGACAGTCGTCGGTCAGGGGCGGGTGACCGGAATCCACTATCCTGACAACTGGTCGACCCTGATGCTTCGACCCGGACAGTCTGTTGATGTGCATGCCACAGTGACAGGCATATCAGGTAGGCACACCGACAGAGCCCGGGTGACAGGCAGTCCGCTGGTGCCCTGCCCGGTGGAGGATCAGGCCTCCCTGCCTCAACTGGAAAATGGCCAAAAAATCTCAGACCGAGCGAATTCTCGCGGAGCGGTGGTCGATGGCCGTCTGCTCTGTGCCGATCAAGCTGTTGAATCCAACAGTGATGACTGGAACGCTCTGGAAGACGCACTGCCTGAGACCGGAGCTGCGGTGGTGCTTCCATTAGCGCTCGCCACTGCAGCGGTCATGACCGGGTTTGTCATATTCCGCTTGGTCAGACAGATGTCCGCCAAAAACCGCGAGAGGCAGTGATCCTGGAACAGGTACACAGTCAGGTGTGCGCATTTTGGTCTGTCGATTGATGTAACAAGGCCAGTCTTAGATCCAAGGGCGTTCTCGGCCAGCTGCAGGGCAGTCGAGCTGTGCGATGCGCATACCGGCCTGTTCCGGTTCCAAAGTAAGAGCTTGTTGACAAAAAATTTCTGGGTATCCGCAGCCGTTGGGAGCGTTGAATACGCTGGCTGATTCTGAAGATGCTGAGGCCTCGGATGTTTCGACTGTTCCGAGAGTCGTCGAAGATTCGGATCATTCAGCAGCAAGTGATCAGGTCTAACCTACCTGCGCTCCTGACTATGGATACCAAGCTATAGGGAAGTGCGCTAATTCTCCTCCGATTTCAATGGCAACACAGCCTGAGGTGGATTGCTGTCAATGGCTCCCATGGTCTCATGCGGCAGGTAGGGCTCCTCCCTGGAGAAGCCCTCCTCAGGTGTGAGCTCCAAATCTAGCGCAGCCGCCGCATCGTCGAGATGCCGGGCTTTGGTGGCCGCCAATGATCGGTGAAGCAACGCCTTTGGCCCGCTGCTGGGCTATGGCTACCCGGGCCATAGGTATGCCCATGTAGCTCTGCAACCTTTTGCACACGGTCAATGATGGCCAGATCGTTGTCTTCGGCCCGGTCATACTTGCCGCGCGAGACCTTATCAGTCGCGTTGCGCAGGGTGTCGGCGGTCCAGACGGTCCGTCCCAGAAGGTCGACGGCCAGAGGGCTGTAGGGCATGAGTGAGACGTTCGTCTTTTTGCAGAGGGGAATCGGGTCCTTCTTGTCCTCCCGGTAGAGCAGGTTGTAGTGGTTCTCCATGGCACTTAAAGGGTTCCAACCGTTGCCTTGGGAGACCTTCTGCATGTCCTGAAACTGGCGGCATACATGGCCGAGGCTCCCAGCGCTGGCACATTGCCTGCTTTGACAAGGTCGTTCGGTGCTTCCATGGTTTCTTCGATTGGCGTTTCATAGTCGAATCTGTGGATGATATAGCGGTCCAGGTAGTCGGTGACCAGTCGCCTGAGCATCCCATCGATCTCGCGATGGATGGCCTTGGATGAAAGGTCGTCCCTCATTGAAGTAGACCTTGGAGGCGATGACCACCTGGTCGCTGCTTATCTGCTTTCTAAGTGCCTTTCCCGGATATTCCTCACTTGTCCCGGCCGAGTAGACGTTGGCTGTATCGAAGAAAGTGATGCCCGGATCCAGTGCGTGCGCAATGATCGCGTCGGTCCCTTCCTCACCCAATGCCCAATCGTGCACGGTGCATCGTTTGCCGAAGCTCATGCACCCCACGCAGATCTTTGATATGTTGATGCCTGTTTCGCCCTGTTGCGTGTACTGCATTTAAGCTCCCTTGAACTTCCTTAGCGCAGATGCAATCATGCTAGTAAGTTCGGGTCTGTGAAATTCTATTTATGAGATAGATGTAGTGTTTAGCTCACTGAGCGGAAGATTATCTATGCTTGATGAACGCTGAAACCTACTTTGGTGCGCTCCGAGCCAGTTCAATTTGAAAATTACAATGTTTGTGCGTTATCGATATCGACCGTGCAGGCATGCTAATGTACTTCCATTAAAGTCAAGGCGAGCTTTTCAAAATGCACGTTAAGAAGAGTAATGGAAGTACATCGTTTAACTTTTATAGTGCTTCAGTTATTGCTGCATCATTCAATCGCGCTTGACCATAAAGACAGATATACGGGAATGTTCCCGCTTATGGATAGTTTAGTCCCATTAAGCGAGGAAGTACTCTGGTCAATGGGCAAAGCGGATTTGAATTCCTCCGCTAGGGTATAAATTCCACGGTATAACCAATAGATATGATGATTTTTAGGACAGACGTAATAAGAGAATAAGTGCACTCTGCTTTCTGCGATTGTATTCAATTGGGGAAGAGATTGACTGATGAAATAGCTGGTTTTAGAAGCATCAGGATTATTGGAAATAGAGAAACGGGCTGTATTGTCCTTTCCTGGAAACAGTGCAAAGCATGTCTCGTTTTTAGCAGGACCATGTATTCTCCAAGCCACATCACATATACCAGAATCATAAAGTGGTGATTCGTTTGTAATTAACTTTTCGGCCTCTTTGTTTTCAGTCATGAAATCGATAGCAAGCGATGGCTTTGTATAAGGCTGATTGATGGGTGGCACATTTATTTTTACGTGTGCATTGACGGAGAATAGTTGCATTGCTTTGCCCCTTCTTTACCATCAGGATTTGCTGCATTCGTTCGAGTGCTTTTGTAGCATCACTATGAATCGTTGTGATGGTGCAACTCTGCAAATCCAGTTATATACATAGCTTCTATCAAGAAGTAATTTTATAGGAAAAGCCACTTCGAAATCAAAAATCAGCTCAACAGTCACGCGATCAGTCAACATCAAAAAGGCTAGAGCGAAGAAAACTCCTGTAGCTCTACCTATGTAAATGGTCCATCATGCCAGACTGGCGACTGCATATGCTGCTTTTTACAGGATTCGCTTGTAGGTGCAATGCAGTGTGTGAGCTAAAGGGGCCTGTGTCGACCAGACGCCTACAAGAGCCGCGGCAAGCGGGGTCCAGAGCATTTTCCCCTTTGCTTAGTGTTTGAGGGTGACAATGATGGAAATGCTGGCGATTCCAGTGCACTCGGCCGGAAATCGGTAGCAAGCACAAACACATTTGCCAGTCTCATGGATGTGACCTGAGCAATGCCATCGGACTAATTGCCAACGGCACCTGCCATTATTCCCCGCTGATACAATCAAGATAAAAGTTGAATCTAACCTTTAACGAAGAAGGCTCACGTGGCAAGTGGAAATGATATGAGCTGTCTTGCTTTCTCGCATTTGTTACGTTTCAAGCGCGCGCATTACCCGTATTCCGATAAGTACATTCGCGAGGTGGGCAATTCGCCAGATATACATGCAAGAACGGAAAAACAGCATATGGTGCAGTGGTTTGCAGCTAACGCAACCCATGGATCGGGTGCCTACTCCCGGCAGAGGCCGAATAACAGTGCAAGGAATTGTTATAACAAATTGGAGAACGCTGCGTCGCTGCTGTGGATTGCCGAGGAGGTCGGCATTGAAGAGCCGGCCGTAGCAGCAGCTTTCGAGGCTGCAAGGCAGGCGGGAGATTATCGCCGGGCTTGTGGCGCGATCCGCAAGATTATCAGCTGGTCCATGATTATTGAATCATTGTAATGGTATCGACGTAGATCAAATATAGTTTTCATTAAGTGTCGTATGTACTCAGCTGTTATGTACTCGATTTCAGCACAGACAGCTTGGAGCAGGGGTAGTTTTTACCATAGGTTTGGAAAGAAAGGGTTGCATATGCCCGAGATTATTTGCCCCAAATGCGGAACCGCATTTACCATTGACGAGGCCGGATATGCCGATATCCTGAAGCAGGTTCGTGACAAGGATTTTGACAGGCAGCTTCATGAACGGCTTGAGCAGGCTGAACGCGAGAATAGCAAGATCCGTGAACTGGACCAGGCTCAGGCCGAGCAGACGCTACAGAAGACCAAAAGTGCAAAGGATGCCCAGATACAGGAGCTGCAGGCAAAGCTGGAATCCGAGCAGGCTGCCAAGGAGCTGGCCGTTTCGGAAGCCTTGAGGAAGGTCGAAAAGGAGAAAGACGATCTCAGCGCCAAGCTGGACAAGGCTGAGTCGGAGAAGCAGCAGGCGCTCGATCTGGCAGAGGCCAATTCAAAGAGCGAGCTGCAGAAGGCGGCTGCGGACAAAGAGGCCGAGATCGTCAAATTGCAGAATCAGTTGGATGCTTTTGAGTTGCAGAAGAAGCAGGAGCTTGCTCAGGCTTTGGGTCCGGTGCAGAAGGAGAGGGATGATTTCAAGGGCAGGCTTGAGAGGCTGCAGCTTGAGAAGGAGTCGGAGGAGAAGCTCTCCAAGGAGCAGCTGAAGTCGCAGCTGCAGGCGGTCGTCGCGGACAAGGATTCCGAGATAGCGGAATTGAAGAGCAGCCTGGACAAGGCGGAGCTGCAGAGCAAGGTCGAGGCCAAGTCGCTCAAGGAGCGTTATGAGGTCCAGATCCAGGATCGTGACGAGCAGATTGAGCGGCTGCGTGATCTGAAGGCGAAGCTGTCCACCAAGATGGTGGGGGAGACGCTTGAGCAGCATTGCCAGATCGAGTTCAACAAGCTGCGGTCCACGGCCTTCCCCAATGCCTACTTCGAGAAGGACAACGACGCCAGGACGGGCAGCAAGGGCGACTTCATCTTCCGTGACAAGGATGATTCCGGCACGGAGATCGTGTCCATCATGTTCGAGATGAAGAACGAGATGGACACCACCTCCACCAAGCATAAGAACGAGGACTTTTTCAAGGAGCTCGACAAGGACAGGCGGGAAAAGGACTGCGAATACGCCATCATGGTCTCCCTGCTGGAGCCTGACAGCGACCTGTACAACACGGGCATCGTGGACGTCTCCTATCGCTACCCGAAAATGTATGTCGTCCGCCCGCAGTTCTTCATTCCGATAATCACCCTGCTCCGGGATGCTGCCAAGAACTCTCTGCAATACAAGAATGAACTTGAAGAGGTGAGGGCGCAGAACATCGATATAACGCATTTTGAGGAAGAGCTGGACTCCTTCAAGAGTGCTTTTGGTCGCAATTATGAAATCGCCTCGAAAAAGTTCAAGAGTGCGGTAGAGGAGATCGACAAATCCATCAGCCACCTGAACAAGATCAAGGACGCCTTGCTGGGTTCCGAGAACCAGCTTCGCCTGGCCAACAACAAGGCGCAGGACGTGACTATACGAAGACTGACCAGAAACAACGAGACCATGAAGGCCAAGTTCGACGAAGTAAAGAAGTCCAAAGCCATAGGAGACTGAGAACGTGAACGGTGCAGTCATGTGAAGGGATGGATGTAGACGGCTTTCTCTGATTTTGCGATTGGGCCGTCCGCCCGTATCTGACTGCACCATACTGGCCAGTGTTCCGGTCTGCCCCAAGTACGCTGAGACAGAACAACAAGATAGAAAAAACAAAGGCTCGGAATCCAAACGATTCCGAGCCTTACTGGTAGCGGGGTCAGGATTTGAACCTGAGACCTCTGGGTTATGAGCCCAGCGAGCTACCGAACTGCTCCACCCCGCGTCGGCTGTTCAACACAGCAGTTATCTATATTACGGATTCCATCACAGTTGTCAAGTCCGTGTGTGGGCAGGCTTTACTTGGGAGATAATGGAGCCATGCCTATCACCATCCCCACCGGATTGCCGGCCAGATCCATCCTGGATTCTGAGCGCATCTTCGCCCTGGAAAGCCACGAGGCGGAGCGCCAGGAGATGCGTCCGCTCAAGCTGGTCATCCTCAACCTGATGCCCACCAAGGTGGAGACCGAGACCCAGTTGCTGCGGCTGATCTCCAAGTCGCCGCTTCAGGTGGAGATCGACTTCATGAAGACTTCCACCCATCAGGCCGTGCACACCAGCATGGATCACTTGGTCAAGTTCTACGAAAATCTGGACTCATTCCAGGACAACTGTTATGACGGTCTGGTCGTGACTGGCGCCCCGGTAGAGCAGATGGACTTCGAGCAGGTCGATTACTGGCAGGAACTGACCCGCATTCTGGACTGGGCGTCTACCCACGTCTTCTCCACTATGTATCTGTGCTGGGGGGCCATGGCCGGGCTCTACTACCGCCACGGCATCGCCAAGCGCAACCTGGATCGCAAGGTCTTCGGGGTCTTTCCCCAGTATCTGCAGGACGAGTACTGCTTCATCACCAACGGCTTCGACGAGATTGCCCTGCAGCCACACTCCCGCTGGGCCGGGGTGGATGAGGACCAGGTGCGGGCCTGTCCTGATCTGCAGGTGCTGACCTGGGGTCCACAGTCCGGTCCCGGGCTTATCAGCACCCAGGATTTCTCAGAGATCTTCGTGCTGGGCCACTGGGAGTACGACCGTGACACCCTGGCCCACGAGTACCAGCGCGACATGGCCAAGGGCCTGGACCAGGTGCCTTTCCCGGTCAACTACTATCCTCATGACGATCCGGCATTGGAGCCGGTCTTCTCCTGGCGTGCCCATGCCAACCTGCTCTGGCGCAACTGGCTGAACTGGGTTTATGAGACCACTCCCTACGACCTGAGCCAGGTGCCGACTCTGCGGGCAACGGGCCGACTGGGTACCGACCGATCCATCAGACACGCTCCCGGAGGCCCGCGTGCTGACGGATATCAGCCTTTGGCGGGTGACGGGTACGGGCTTATTCCGGGCGCTGTTAAGCCTTGATGACGATTGCATTACCTTCGTCAACAACCTGTCCACGCCGCGGTTCGGATTCGACCTGCGGCCACTATCTGTGACACACTAGAGGAATCTATGGTTACCGTGGCTCTTGGTGTGGGCTACACTACCCATACGGTGCAGCCATGAGTCGCGTGCGCGCTATAGTGTTCACTGTGTCGTTCAGGAGGCGATAGATGCTAGAGGCAATGGGAAGTGAAGCTTTCAGTCTGGCCATGGCCAAGCCAAGCGAGCTACCCACCATCGAAGATTTCCTGCCTCCTGAGATTCTTTTCCAGGGAACGCCCTTCGCCATGAACCGGATCATCCTGATCAGGTTCGTAGCCATGGTCATCATCCTTCTGGTGCTGGGAATCACTGCTGCAAGGGCCAAGCTGATCCCCTCCCGCTGGCAGGGGGCCATCGAGTGGGTCATCGAGTTCATCCGCGACTCGGTCGTCTATGACACCCTGGGCGAGATTCGGGGCAAGCGCTACGTGCCCATGATCACGACCATCTTCCTGACCATCTTGGTCTTCAACCTCTGCGGCATCATACCAGGCATGAATATCGCGGCCACGGCCACCATCACCATGCCCTTGGTTTTTGCCATCTGGACTTTCTGCCAATATATGGTCACGGGATTCCGTGAGCAGGGCGTCTGGGGCTATTTCAAGTCTGAGCTCTTCCCGGCTGGAGTGCCTTGGCCTCTCTACATCATTCTGACGCCCATCCAGCTGCTGGAGATGGTCATCGTCAAGCCGGCCTCCCTGACCATTCGACTCTTTGCCAACATGATCGCAGGCCATCTGCTGGTGGCGGTCAGCCTGGCCTTCACCCAGTTCTACATCATCGAGGCCAGCAACAAGCTCTTGGCCTTGGCTGGCGTAGGCTGGTTCGTTCTTGGCTTCGCCCTGACGGCCTTTGAAATCTTCGTGGCGGCCCTTCAGGCCTACATCTTCGCCATCCTGACCACGGTCTACATCTCCATGAGTTACCCTGAAGAAGGTTGAGCGAAAAGAACAGCCGCGGTCGACGCTTCAGGCGGTCGCAGCCCACATATTCGTCGGTTCCGGCCGGTAGACGGGGGTCGGGGCCGAACCACAATCCAAGAACCGGCAACGGTGGAGGAAAGGAAAATAAATGGACATCATCACACTTGCTGAGGTCTCCGGCAATCTGAGCATCCTGGGATACGGCATCGCAGCTCTCGGCCCTGCACTGGGTCTGGGCATCGCCGTCGGCAAGACCGTCGAGAGCATGGCTCGCCAGCCTGAGATCAGCGGACAGCTGCGGACCACCATGTTCATCGGTCTGGCTCTGATCGAGGTGCTGGCCCTGCTGGGCTTCGTGGCGCTCTTCATCGCCTGAGCCGTGCGATTCCTGCATGATCCGGCTTCGATAAGGGAAAGGAGGAGCCAATGTACGCTCTAGCGGCAGGCAAGGGGATCCAGCTATTTATCCCTCAGCTTTATGACATTGTGTGGTCGCTGGTCATCCTGGTCATCCTGGCCGTCTTCTTCTACAAGTTCTTCATGCCCAAGTTCCAGGCCATCTTCGATGAGCGCTCGGCCAAGATCGAGGGCAATATTCAGAAGGCCGCCAAGGCTCGTGAAGAGGCGGATCAGGCCCGCAAGCAGTATCAGGATCAGCTGGGCAAGGCTCGTGTTGAGGCTTCCCAGATCCGGGATGACGCCCGCGCTGAGGCCTCCAGGATCGTGGCGGATGCCAGGACCCGGGCCGAGACCGAGGCCAACCAGATCACCGAGAACGCCCAGCGATCCCTCAAGTCCCAGCAGCAGCAGGCGCTGGTCTCGCTCAAGGGCGAGGTGGGCACGCTGGCTACGGCTCTTGCCGGCAAAATCTTGGGCTCGCAGCTTCAGGATGATGCCGTACAGTCCTCCATGATCGACTCGATCATCGCGGACCAAGGCGGGCAGTCCTCGGACAAGCGGCAGGCATAATGACCGATTGGCGGATGACGGGAACGTTGATTCCGCGAAAGGGGAGGTGACATGCGAGGAGAGACTTCGCTGAGCTCCGACAAGGAGACCAGGGCCAAGTATGCCCCTTTGCTGAAGAGCAAGGGGAATGATGCCCTCCGCGTGGCCATGGAGCTCTATACCTTCGTGACCCTGCTCGATGCCAACAGGCCCCTGGAGCGTGCGCTGACCGACCCCTCCCGTCCGGCTGCGGACAAGTGGCAGGTGATCGACACCATCCTGGCTGACAAGGCCGATCCGCTGACCGTGGACATCCTTCATGATTTGACTGATCATCAGTGGAGCCGTGTGGTGCACATTGCCAACGCGGCCGAGGATATGTCGGTGGATGCCATCGCTTATTACGCCGATGCTCTGGGCATCACCAACCAGGTGGCAGGCGAGCTGGCTGAGATCCATTCGGCCCTGCTGGGCATGCCGCTGGTGCTCTTCAGGCTCTCGGACGAGTACAGTGATTCCACAGCGCGGGCCGACCTGCTCAGGGCGCTCCTGGTTGGGCAGCATATGCATCCGGTCACCGAGCAGATGGCCCTGAACGCCACCATCGATCTGCGTGGACGTCGCTTCCCTGACACCATCATTTGGTTGGTGGACCGCTTCTCTGAGCATATGGACCAGGTCATGGTCACCGTCACCACGGCGGTATCCATGAATGACCAGCAGGTCAGCCGCCTGCAGGAGGTCTACGGGCGCAAGCTGGGCAAGCCGGTCCACATCAACTCGGTGGTCGATCCCTCGGTCCTGGGCGGCATGAAAGTCCAGTACGGCTCGGTCTCCAAAGACGGCACGGTGGCTACGCAACTGAAGCATCTGAAGCGGCGGATGGCCGTGGCAGGATGAGCGGAGAACCGACAGACTTGAACAAGAACAGAAATAAGGAGTGATCATGGCAGAAATGACCATTGATCCCGCCGTGGTGCGCAAGGCGCTCGACCAGTTCGTCGAGTCCTACAAGCCGACGGACACCCCCACCCAGGAGGTGGGCTATGTCCGCACGGCCGGTGACGGCATTGCGCATGTGGAGGGACTGCCTGGTTGCATGGCCAACGAGCTGCTGACCTTCGAGGACGGCACGCTGGGTCTGGCTTTCAACCTGGACGCCCGAGAGATCGGCGTGGTCATCCTGGGCGACTTCGCAGGTGTCGAAGAGGGCCAGGAAGTCCACAGGACCGGCGAGGTGCTTTCGGTGCCCGTCGGCGACGGTTATCTGGGGCGTACAGTCAACCCTCTGGGCGAGCCCATCGACGGTTTGGGTGAAATCAAGAGCGAGGGCCGCAGAATCCTGGAGGCGCAGGCTCCCGATGTCATGCACCGGCATCCCGTCGACGAGCCCTTGGCCACTGGCATCAAGGCCATCGACGCCATGACTCCCATCGGCCGCGGTCAGCGTCAGCTGATCATCGGCGACCGGCAGACCGGCAAGACGGCCATCGCCATCGACACCATCATCAACCAGAAGCGCAACTGGGAGTCTGGAGACCCCAAGAAGCAGGTGCGGTGCATTTACGTGGCCATCGGCCAGAAGGGCACCACCATCGCCTCGGTCCGTTCCTCTCTGGAAGAGGCCGGCGCCATGGAGTACACCACCATCGTGGCCTCCCCGGCTTCCGACTCCGCAGGCTTCAAGTACATAGCCCCCTACACCGGTTCGGCCATCGGCCAGCACTGGATGTACGGCGGCAAGCACGTCCTGATCGTCTTCGACGACCTGAGCAAGCAGGCCGAGGCCTACCGGTCCATCTCCCTGCTGCTGCGTCGTCCGCCGGGGCGCGAGGCCTATCCTGGCGACGTTTTCTACCTGCATTCGCGTCTGCTGGAGCGCTGCGCCAAGCTCTCCGATGACCTGGGCGGCGGATCCATGACCGGTCTGCCCATCATCGAGACCAAGGCCAACGATGTTTCGGCCTACATTCCGACCAACGTGATCTCCATCACCGACGGTCAGATCTTCCTGCAGTCCGATCTGTTCAATGCCAACCAGCGTCCCGCCGTGGACGTGGGCATCTCCGTCTCCCGCGTGGGCGGCGCCGCACAGACCAAGGCTCTGAAGAAGGTCTCCTCGACCCTGAAGATCTCCTTGGCCCAGTATCGTTCTCTGCAGTCCTTCGCCATGTTCGCCTCGGATCTGGATGCGGCCTCCAAGGCCCAGCTGACCCGTGGTGCCAGGCTGACCGAGCTGCTCAAGCAGCCCCAGTTCACCCCCTACTCCATGGAGAAGCAGGTCGTTTCCGTCTGGGTGGGCACCCATGGCAAGCTGGATGACTTGGACCTGGAGGACGTGCTGCCCTTCGAGTCCGGCCTTCTGGACTACCTGGATCACAACACGGACATTCTCAAGACCATCCGCGATACGGAGGACTTTACCGACGATACCGAAAAGGCTCTTGACCAGGCCGTGGACGAGTTCGCCAAGACCTTCGTGACCCACAAGGGCCAGACCCTGGACGGCCACAAGGCCGACCAGGAGCAGGAGCAGCCTGTGGCCGTCCAGCAGGAGAAGCTGGTGGCCGACGGCAAGAGCGGCAGCAAGGCCGGGAAGCGGTAGACCATGGCCTCACAACTCGCATTCAAGTCAAGGATCGCCTCCACCTCGGCGTTGGAGAAAATCTTCAATGCCCAGGAGATGATAGCCTCCTCGCATATCGCCAAGGCCAGGACCGTGGCCCTGGAAGCGAAGCCTTACTCCGATGCGATCTTCGATGCAGTCCAGGCACTGGTGGCCCACACGGATGATATCCGCCACCCCATTGTCAGGAAGGACGAGAAGAACCCGCGCGTGGCTGTGCTGGCGCTGACGGCCGACCGCGGCATGGCCGGGGCTTATACCTCCTCGGTCATCCGCGAGACGGAGTCTCTGCTGGCCCGCCTGGACGAGCAGGGCCGACAGCCCCAGCTCTTCGTCTACGGTCGCCGCGGTGTCTCCTACTATCGTTACCGCAACCGCAGCATCGTCAAGACCTGGGAGGGTCACAGCGATCGGCCCGGTGTGGATGTGGCCAGGGAGATCTCCCAGGCACTGCTGGATACCTATATGACTCCAGCGGCCAAGGGGGGCGTCTCCGAGCTCTACATCGTCTTCACCGAATTCATCAACATGGTGGTGCAGAAGGTTCGGGTGCTGCGCATGCTGCCCCTGGAGCTGATCAGGCCTGACCAGGAGCAGCCTGAGGAGGCCATCGATGCCCCCGTGCCGGACGACGGGCATGGACGCCAGAGCGACCGCTATGCGGCCCTCTACGACTTTGAGCCCAGCTCTCAGGAGGTCTTGGATGCCGTTCTGCCCAAGTACATTCAGTCGCGCATCCATGAATGCCTGCTCACCTCGGCCGCCTCGGAGACCGCCAGCAGGCAGAACGCCATGCACACCGCCACTGATAATGCCAAGGGACTGATCGACGACCTGACCCGCCGGCTCAACGCCAGCCGTCAGGCGGCCATCACGCAGGAACTTACCGAGATCGTCGGCAGCGCCGATGCGCTCAACAAAGAGGAAGAGTAGGAACGCCAATGGTTGCACAGCAAGAACAGCCGACCACAGCGAGCCGCAAGCCGGATTCGGCCTCCAAGGGGCGTGTCACCCGAGTCCAGGGTTCGGTCATCGATGTGGAGTTCCCGGCAGGCCATCTGCCGGACATCTACAATGCCCTGACCGTGGACCTGAGCCAGTCCTCGAACACCGAGGGCGAGTCGTTGACCACCATCATGCTGGAGGTGGAGCAGCACCTGGGCGATTCCACGGTCCGCACCGTGGCCCTGAAGCCTACAGACGGCTTGGTCCGCGGTGCTACCGTCACCGATACGGGCGGGCCCATCATGGTGCCCGTGGGCGACGTGACCAAGGGACACGTTTTCGACGTGGCCGGCAACATCCTCAACAAGAAGGAGGGTGAGCAGATCAAGGTCACCGAGCGGTGGCCCATCCACCGCAACCCGCCCGCCTTCGATCAGCTGGAGTCCAAGACCCAGATGTTTGAGACCGGCATCAAGGTCATCGACCTGCTGACCCCCTACGTGGAAGGCGGCAAGATCGGCCTGTTCGGCGGTGCAGGCGTGGGCAAGACCGTGCTCATCCAGGAGATGATCCAGCGTGTGGCACAGAACCACGGCGGCGTCTCCGTCTTCGCTGGCGTGGGCGAGCGTACCCGTGAGGGCAACGATCTGATCGGCGAGATGGACGATGCTGGCGTCCTGGAGAAGACCGCACTGGTCTTCGGCCAGATGGACGAGCCCCCGGGGACCCGTCTGCGCGTGCCTCTGACCGCCCTGACCATGTCGGAGTACTTCCGCGACGTGGAGAACCAGGATGTGTTGCTCTTCATCGACAACATCTTCCGGTTCACGCAGGCCGGATCCGAGGTCTCCACCCTGCTGGGCCGCATGCCTTCGGCTGTGGGCTACCAGCCCAACCTGGCCGACGAGATGGGCGCCCTGCAGGAGAGGATCACCTCCACCAGAGGCCACTCCATCACCTCCCTGCAGGCCATCTACGTGCCGGCCGACGATTACACCGACCCGGCCCCGGCCACCACTTTCGCCCACCTGGACGCCACCACCGAGCTCAGCCGTGACATCGCCTCCCAGGGCATCTATCCGGCTGTGGACCCGCTGGCATCCACCTCCAGGATTCTGGATCCGCGCTACGTGGGGCAGGCCCACTACGACTGCGCCAACCGGGTCAAGGCCATCCTGCAGAGGAACAAGGAGCTCCAGGACATCATCGCCCTGATCGGCATCGACGAGCTGGGCGAGGAGGACAAGACCACCGTCAACCGTGCCCGCAAGATCGAGCAGTTCCTGGGCCAGAACTTCTACGTGGCCGAGAAGTTCACCGGTCGCAAGGGTTCCTACGTGCCTGCGGACGAGACCATCGAGGCCTTCACCCGCATCTGCGACGGCGCCTATGACGACGTGCCCGAGCAGGCTTTCTCCGGCATCGGCGGCATCGACGACCTTGAGCATAAGTGGCACGATATGCAGAAGGAATACCGGTAGTCATGGCGGACACGGGCAAGGCCTCCATGCAGGTCAACATCGTCTCGGCGGACAGGCCCATCTGGTCGGGTCAGGCGCGGTCGGTCACCGTGCCCGGCACCCAGGGGTCCATGGGCATCATGCCCGACCACGAGCCGGTGCTGGCCCTGCTGCAGGAGGGCAACATCCGGGTTCAGGCCACCGATGGCGGTCGTCAGTCCTTCCATGTGGACAGCGGATTCGCCTCCTTCGACAGCAACAAGCTGACTGTGGCCGTGGATCACTACCTGGAGGACGCTGGTCAGGGACAGCAGTCCTGATTCCCTTCCTCTTCCGCCCGGCTGGTGCTCTTGCATCGGCCGGGCTTTTTTCTTCCTCACCCGGGACAGCGGCTGATATATTGGCATCTGTGCGAATCATTGTTGCCGACTGCTCAGCCGAATACTCCGGGCGTCTCAACGCCAGCCTGCCGCCGGCCAGGCGTGTCCTGCTGATCAAGGCCGACATGAGCTGTCTGATCTTTTCGGAGCTGGGCTCCTACAAGCCCCTGAACTGGATGTGCGCCCCCTGCACCATCAGGGAGATCGAACCCGAGGAAACGAGCAAAGACGGCGCAGGCGCCAAGGCTGATTCCGTGGCCGGGACTGGGCCGGATGAGGTAGCCGAAGCTGCTGCGCCAGATGCGCTGATCGCTCAGGAGCAGGATCAGGACCAGACTCGGCCCGTCCATAAGGTTCTGCGTGTTTCAGCCGTGAAATCCAGCGATGTGCTCACCATCAGGCTCTACCAGGTCTATGCCGACGACAGCTACGACCTGGGGACGGATCCGGGATTGGTCAAGGACGGCGTGGAAGCACATCTGCAGCGTTATCTGGCTGAACAGATCGACCGCATCGGCCCGGGGGCCACCTTGGTGCGCCGGGAGTATCCGACGCCCATCGGCCCAGTGGACATCATGGCCGTCGACGGCCAGGGACGGCATGTGGCCATCGAGATCAAGCGGCATGGCGGCATTGACGGGGTGGAACAGCTGACCCGCTACTGCCGCCTGCTCAACCGCGACCCCCTGCTGGCCCCTGTCCGCGGGATCTTTGCGGCACAGACCATCACCCCCCAGGCCAGGGTCCTTGCCGAGGACAGGGGATTTGAATGCCTGATTCTGGACTACGAGGCCATGAAGGGCGCCGACAGTGACGAACTGACCCTCTTCTAAGGCATTGTTCAGTCCTCTGCATTCGGTATGTCAGGCAGCTCACATATATTTCCACCAGAGCCTACAAGACCTGAAAAGCTACTAGATATTGGGGTTTTTGGCCTGACACGCCACTACAGGTGGTATTGTGCTTGAGCCTTGGAGTGTGTAGAGTGCAATCATTAGGTTCCAAGCAGAGAGCTATAGAGCTTGGAGCATCACGGCAACATGTAAGGGAGAGGCGATCATGTCCATCACGGTCTACACCAAGGCGCACTGTCCCCAGTGTGATGCCACCAAGCGTCAGTTGACCAAGCAGGGGCTGAAATTCGAGCAGGTGGATTTGACCGAGGATCAGACCTTGATCGACCAGTTCATCGCCCAGGGATTCAAGCAGACCCCCATCGTAGTCACTGACCAGGAGACGTGGAGCGGGTATCGCCCCGATCTGATCAGGAAGGCAGCACAGAGCGCCAAGGTCTTTGCCTGATCACAGCACTCGGAGCCCGGTTCACGGATATGTGGACCGGGCTTTTTTGTTAGCTTGGTGAGCAGTAGGGATGATCAAAAACACAGATGCCAGGTAGGCAGGATCTGCAGGTGTCGGTCAGTTTGGTCGGCTAGGGCCATCTCGCCCGCACTGTCCGGTTGCTGGATGGCTTCAGCATCATGGTGAATCGCTGCCCGGGTCGCTGTGAGAGCGGATGATAACGCGGTATCCGGTATTCGTATATCGAAAAACAAAGAAAAGTGGCTCGCGTTCTCTAGGATTGTCGACAGTATGCCGCAGTCGGCGGGAAGCGGGCGGGAAGCGGGCGGGAAGCGGTGAAGAGGAGACGATGAACAGGACCAGAGCAAGTAGGGAGGTGAGGGCATGAATTGGACTTTCATGGCGCAGAATCTGCACTTTTTCGTCAATGCTGCCTATGTGACGGTCTTCATCTCCTTCTTTGGCGTGGTGTTTTCCATGCTGATCGGGGTGGTCTGCGCCGGGTTGGAGGCCTTCAGGATCCCCCTGCTCTCGCAGGTGGCCAGGGTATACATCGAGCTGTCAAGAAACACCCCGCTCCTGGTTCAGCTCTACTTCCTTTATTTCGGGTTGCCCAAGCTTGGGGTCAACTGGAGCGCCCAGACCTGCGCCATCGTCGGGCTGGCCTTCCTGGGCGGCTCCTACATGGCCGAGGCCATGCGCGGCGGACTGGAGGCGGTGCCCCAGGTACAGATCGAGTCGGCCCGCGTCCTGGGATTCACGCGCGGGCAGACTCTGTCCAGGATCGTGCTGCCCCAAGCCCTGAGCAGCGCCATACCGGGCGTGGTAGCCAACATCATCTTCCTGATCAAGGAGTCCTCGGTGGTCTCGGCCATCGCTCTGGCCGATGTCATGTATGTCACCAAGGATCTGATGGGCACCTCCTACGACACCTACGAGTCGCTGACCCTGCTCATCGTCACCTACCTGGTCATCCTGCTGCCCATCTCCGTCATCGGAACCATTCTTGAGCGGAGGTTCGACTATGCACGGCGTTGAGGTGCTCTTCCAGCCAGGGGTCATGCCCAGGCTCTTCCAGGGGCTCTTGGTGACCGTCTGGATAGCCGGCGTCTCGGTTCTGCTCTCCCTGCCCTTGGGCTTGGTGGTCGGATGGCTGATGACCCTGCGCAACCGTCTGATTCGTTTCCTGATGAGGGTCTATCTGGACTTCATCCGCATCATGCCCCAGCTGGCCCTGCTCTTCATCGCCTTCTACGGGCTGTCCAGGGCATGGAACCTGAATCTGGATGCCACCGGCGCCTGCCTGCTGGTCTTTGTGCTCTGGGGCGGGGCCGAGCTGGGTGACCTGGTCCGCGGGGCCCTGGAGTCCATCCCCCGCACCCAGGTGGAGTCGGCCTACGTGCTGGGGCTGAGCTCCTGGCAGACCTTCTCCAGGATCATCCTTCCGCAGGCCCTGCGCCGACTGTTGCCGGCCAGCGTCAACCTGGCCACTAGGATCGTCAAGACCACCTCCCTGGCCGCCCTGCTGGGCGTCATCGAGGTCATCAAGGTCGGCCAGCAGATCATCGATGCCAACCGTTTCGCCTATCCTCAGGCGACCCTTTGGATCTACGGAGTGATCTTCTTCATGTATTTCTTCATCTGCTGGCCCCTGTCCTTGGTGGCCCGGCATCTGGAAAAGAGGTGGGCCCATGACTGAGGGGCAAACGACGGCGAACCAGCCACAGGACGAACAGGAGGAGCGGGCGGTGCTGACCGTAGAGCACCTGGTCAAGCAGTATCCGCAGGCACAGAGCCCTGTGCTCAATGACATCTCCTTCCAGGTGCCCAAGGGCAAGGTCTTTGTGGTCCTGGGCCCCTCGGGCTCAGGCAAATCCACCCTGCTGCGGACCATAGCCGGGCTGGAGCCCATACAGGGTGGCCGGATTCTTCTGGATGGCCAGGTGGTGGAGACCGGTCATCCTCGGGGCAAGCACGGCGGAGGTCCTGGCGGCCTGATGTCAGGCAGCCGCAGCTCCGACCTGCGCACCAGGATCGGCATGGTCTTCCAGAGCTACGACCTCTTCCCCAACAGAACTGTGCTGGACAACGTGACCCTGGCGCCCGTCCTAGTGCAGAAGCGCAAGCGGGACCAGGCGCGGCAGGAGGCTCTGGAGCTGCTGGATCGGGTCGGTCTGGCCGACCGCCGGGATGCCTGGCCCAGCCAGCTCTCGGGAGGCCAGCGGCAACGGGTGGCCATCTGCCGGGCGCTCATCCTCCATCCCGAGATCATGCTCTTCGATGAGGTGACCGCGGCTCTGGATCCTGAGATGGTCCGCGAGGTCCTCCAGGTCATTCTGGAGCTGGCCGACCAGGGGCTGACCATGATGATCGTCACCCACGAGATGGCCTTCGCCAGGGGCATCGCCGACCACATCGTCCTCTTGGACGGGGGCGTCTTGGTCGAGCAGTCCGACGACCCCGAGGCCTTCTTCACCCACCCGGCCACTGACCGGGCGCAACGCTTCCTGTCCACCTTCACCTATGAGCGCAGGCGGGAACAGGACCAGGATCAGAAGTCCTGATGGGACTGCGCATATTCGTCCGGCGGCAATCGCCGGAACCGCCCACTGGGGCGGCCATAAGAAAGATAAGAGGAAAAGAGGGATCATGACCGCAAGGGTAATGAACCGATTGATACGGGCGGCGCTGGCCACGGGGGCGACGATCGCGATGATGGCTTCCATGGCAGCCTGCGGTCCTTCGGCGGCCACCCCCAGTGATGCCGGAAGCGCCTCGGGGGGCAATTCCGGCTCCTCGGCAGCATCCGGGTCTGCACGAACCCCGGAGCAGATCACCAAGTCCGGCAAGCTCAGAGTGGCCGTCTTCACCGACAAGGCCCCCTTCGGCTACGTGGACAAGGATGGCAAGAACCAGGGTTACGACATCGTTTTTGCCGAGCGTCTGGCCAAGGATCTGGGCGTCAAGCCCGAGTACACCTCGGTGGATCCGGCCGCCCGTGTGGATGTGCTGTCCAGCAATAAGGTGGACGTGACCCTGGCCAACTTCACCGTTACCGATGATCGCGCCCGCAAGGTGGACTTCGCCAAGCCCTATATGAAGGTTTTCCTGGGCGTGGTCTCCCCGGATTCGGCGCTGATCAAAGATGTGAAGGAGCTGGAGGGCAAGACTCTGATCATCGCCAAGGGGACAACGGCCGAGCCTTACTTCGAGCAGCACTATCCTAAGGTCAAGCTGCAGAAGTACGACCAGTACGCGGATGCCTACAACGCCCTGCTGGACCACCGCGGAGACGCCATGAGCACCGACAACACCGAGGTGCTGGCCTGGGC
Organism: Bifidobacterium sp. VU/mBH4 (B4); assembly: GCF_058199535.1. Taxonomy (NCBI): domain Bacteria; kingdom Bacillati; phylum Actinomycetota; class Actinomycetes; order Bifidobacteriales; family Bifidobacteriaceae; genus Bifidobacterium; species Bifidobacterium sp. VU/mBH4 (B4). The sequence continues at coordinate 200,376 of NZ_JBVPQJ010000001.1, forward strand.
CAAGGCCAACAAGGGCTTCTCGGTGGGCATCACCAAGCTGGGGGACGAGGCGGTCATCGCCCCGGCTGTGCGCAAGGGGAACAAGCCCCTGCTGGACTACATCAACAAAGAGCTGGACAAGCTGGGCCAGGAGCAGTTCTTCCATGAGGACTACCGCAAGACCCTGGAGCCGGTCTACGGCAGCGCAGCCAACCCCGACGAGATCGTAGTCGAGGGCGGCAAGGCCTGAACCGGCCGTCTGGCTTGTGACAGGGGCCGTACCCATCCGAATGCGACTGGATGGGTACGGCCCCTATTTGCCTGAGCTGGTGGATTGGCTGGTCAGTAGGCGGCCAGGATGTCGACCACGAAAATCAGGGTCGAATTGGCAGGGATCTTCTGCTGTTGCTGGCTGCCATAGCCCAGATCAGGCGGAACTACCAGAAGAACCTGAGAGCCCACCGTCTGGCCGGCCAGACCCTGCTGCCAGCCCTTGACCACCTGGTCCAGGCTGAAGTCGCTGGCCTGCCCCCGGTCCCAGGAGGAGTCGAACTGCTTGCCGTCGGAGGCCAGCCAGCCGGTGTAGTTGGCGCTGACGCTCTGATGCTGGCCGACCTTGGCCCCCTTGCCCTTGATCAGGGGCTGGACGACCAGTCCTCCCTTGGGCTGGTACCCGTTGAGGTCCAGGGAGGGCTTGCCCTTGTCGTCCAAACTGATTTTCGGCAGGTCGCTGGGCAGGTCGGTCACCTTCTGACCCTGGGCGCGGGTCAGGTTTTTGGACCGGGAGACGAAGGTCAGGGCCATAATATAGGACTCGGTCGCCTTGCTGCTGCCGGAACCTGACTCATCGATGCCTACGGCAACGGTCGAGTTGACCTTGAGGCCCTTGAAGGTGTCATAGTATGCCGGGATGGATTTCTTGCTGATGACGATGGAGCACTCCGGGCTGCTCTGGTCCCAGGTCGAGTTGATCACCTTGCCGGTCTTGGCATCCAGGGCCAGGCTCCTTGTGCATACGCGATCCCCGTCGCGGATGACCTCGCCATCGCCCTTCTGGATGACCTGATGGGTCTGGTTCTCGACCTTGAAGGGAGTCTTGAAGCTGATGTCGGGCTTGCTGCCAAGTTTGCCGCTGGCTGATACGCCCTGCATGGTGTCGCCCGAGTGGCCGCCCCCGTCAGATTTCCCGCCGCAGGCCGACAGTCCAAGACATAGGGCCAGAGCGGTCATGGCGCCCAGCAGACGCTTGCTGCCTGATTTTCTTGCGATGATGGTCATAGAAGCCCAGTTTAGGGCTTATGGGTGATTTCCCAGTGCCGGAAACCAGATCATAGGGAGCCGACGGTAGAATGTCGATAATATGGAGCAAGTACCCGAAGAACAAGATGAGATGACGCGGCCTGACAAGCCTTCGCGTCACAGCATGATCATGCGCGGCATCGTCACCCCCATCTTCGGACTGCTGGCTGTGGCGGCCATTGTGCTGGGCATCATGAACGCCACGGTCTGGAAGCCTTCGGCTCACGTGGATGCGCATGGGCGCACGAAGGCAGCCTATGTGGTGACCGATCCAGGTGTGCTTCCCCTGGTGGACAGCAGGGTGACCATGCGTGTGGATGCGGCCTCTGCCGGGGCCTCCGGGTCCACAGCGCACAAGTCGCAGAAGCCGACCATCTGCATGGCCCTGACCACGGCCAAAGATGCAGCCGGCTGGACGGCCGGGCATGATGTGGCCCGGGTGCGTGGCCTGGATGATTGGCAGACCCTGTCCGTTGGCAGTGACACCAGCCCCGGCAAGGCCGTCAAACGTGATCAGGGCGTGGCCTTTCAGGATTCGGATATGTGGAAACAGGTCACCTGTTCTGACAGCAGCGTGTCGATGTCCCTGAAGACCGACGACCCTCAGGCCGTCCTGCTGGTGGCGGTCCCCCAGGGCTCCCCTTCCCTGGGGCTGGAGATGCTTTGGCAGCGGGACAAGCTGCCTAACTTTGCCATGCCCTTCTACTTTGCCGGTGGGTTGCTGGCCCTGCTGGCCGTTCTTTCGGCCACGGTCTTCGCCATGGATCCGGCCAAGCGCCGCAAGCAGAACGAGCCCGAGCAGGAGTCTGAGGAAACTCCCGAAGTCAGCGTGGCCCAGGCCCTGGGAAGCGCCATTCTGCCTGGCCTGGGGCAACGGCGCAACTCGACCTCGGGCCGGCGTCGGCGTCATGCCCGCGGCCAGGCGCGACAGGGGGATCCAGGACCCCCGCCCAGGCCGCCCGTGGTGATTGACCCGCGCAATCGGAATATGGTCGCCGACCAACAGGAAGATAGTGACGGCCGCACCGTCAGCGGCGATCGGGGAGCCGACGATATGTCGTCCACCAGGGTCATCAGCAGTCAGGAGATGGCCTCCTACCTGGCCAGGCTTGCCCACGAAGGGGAGGAGGAGCGCTGATGAGTATGAACAAGCCGATGAACAGGGTGGCGGCTGCAACGGCACTGGCCTTATCCCTGGTCCTCCTGCCGGGGCTGTCCGCCTGCGAGGGGCAGGTTCCCCAAGCTCGCCGGACCGAGCCTCAGAGCACCGCAACCACGGCTCCTGAGCCCAATCTGACCCCTGCCCAAGAGGCCCGCATACGCAAGAGCATCGGGGCTGTTCTGGACCAGGCCAACGAGGCCAAGGATCCGGCCGGGCTGGACCAGCGGGTCACCGGACCCCAGCTGGAGATCCGCACCAGCGAACTGACCATTGCCCAGGCCACCGGGCAGCTGGATCCGAAGACAACCATTCCTACCACCATCGCTCAGACGGTCATCCCCGGCGATCCTGGCTGGCCGCGCTCGGTCTTTTCGATCACCACCACCACGCAGGATCAGCAGTCCAAACGCCTCTTGGTGCTGGACCAGGAGTCCGCCCATGTGAACTACAAGCTCTGGGGGGTGGCCCGGCTCTTCCAGGGAGCCCAGCTGCCCAAGTTCCCGGTGGCCACCATCGGCGCCAGGATGGGGCAGGGCGACGATCAGGGGCTCAAGGCTACGCCGGTGGAGGCCGTGCGCCGCTATGCCGACCTCCTGCAGAATCCCCAGGGCAGCAAGTATGCCAAGGAGTTCGCCCAGGATGACTTCCGCACCTCCCTGGGCACGCTGACCCAGGTGGTCCAGCAGGGGATCGAAGCCAACAAGGGCAACCAGTCGCAGACCTTCACCCCGGCACAGGGGCAGCTGCGGGTCATGCACTCCTCTGATGGGGGCGATCTGGTCGTGGCCCGGATCGATTCGGTCTGGACCAGGCAGGCGGGTGAGGGCCGCGAGTCCTCGCCGGCCTCGGATGCCGAGAAGGCCCTCTTCGGACAGGGCAAGCCCACCAGCACCATGAAGGTCACCTATGTCAACGTGATCGCCCTGTACATACCTTCGGCGGACTCGCATGAACCCATCAGGGCCGTGGGCGCCGAGCGTGAACCCATCAAGGTGGAAGCGGTCTGAAGGGCGGGATTGCGCTGGGTGAACGCCCGACCCTTGGACTAGATTGGCTTCCAGGAGTATGCAATCGAGGGCGGGCCGAAGCTGCAGTCGGCGGCCGCGAGGTTTAGGAGGACTGACATGGCGAACAAGAACGGGCAGGGGCAGCCGGGCGTCTCGTTGGCAGGAGCGGTCGACCTGGGCGCGCTCAAGCATCAGGTCGATGCTCAGCCAGGCCAGCAGGGAGGCGCACCCGCTGCCGGCGGCTACGTGATCGATACGACGGAGGCCAGCTTTCAGGCTATGGTCCAGACCTCAGCCACCTTCCCCATTCTGATCCTGCTCTGGGTGCCCACCGACGACCGTCTCTTTCCCCTGGCCACCCGCCTGGCCCAGGCCGTCAATGCCCAGGAGGGGCGCGTTCAACTCTCCCGCATCGACATCGCGTCCAATCCGCAGATCGCCCAGACCTTCCAGGTGCAGGGCGCTCCGGCCCTCTTTGCCCTGCTGGCAGGCCGACCCATGCCAATCCTGCAGGGGCTGCCCACCGATGAGGAGATGAACCAGATCACCGATCAGCTCATCCCACAGGTGGTTCAAATGGCGCAGAAGGCCGGCATCACCGGCAGCGCCCCCTACCAGGAGACCAACGACCAGGGGCAAGAGGAGCAGGCCGGCCAGGCAGCGGCTGATGCCATCCCTCCTGCCCATCAAGAGGCCCACCGGCTGGCTCAGGAGGGCGACTATGCAGCTGCGGCCGAAGCCTATGACAAGCTGGTCCAGGCTGACGCGACCGACGATCTGGCCAAGCGGGAACAGGCCAAGTGCCTGCTGATGGCCCGTTCAGCCACGGCCGATGTCCGCAGGGTCCGTCAGGCGGCCGCCGACGCCCCTGACGACCTGCAGGCCCAGTTGGATGTGGCCGATGTGGACATGATCGGCGGCCAGATCCAGGATGCCTTCGATCGTCTGCTGGACTTTCTGGCCGGGCACCGGGATCAGACCGATCCCATCCGCCGCCGTCTGCTGGAGTACTTCGTCATTCCCGAGCCGACCGATCCTCGGCTGGCCAAGGCCCGTCGCCGTCTGTCCACACTGATGTACTGATCAGTTGCCGACTTTGGGTCAGGAATCCCGGTTCTCGTCGAAGTTGGTGAGGAAGCGCGGTCCGCTGGCTTTCAGCTCCCGGTCAAAGTCGGCAGCCCAGTCGCCGAAGGGATGGCCGGCCAGCCCATCGTTGGAGAACCGCGGGTCGTCGGTGATCTCCGTGGCGCAAAAATCAGGGATGGTCAGGTCGGTCACCGGCCCGGTCCGCTCCACCTCGGCCACCACCAGGGGGGCGTTGCCGTCCCCGAAGACATCCAGGTTCCACCAGTCCTCGTCCAGCCAGACTCCATACCGGTTCTTGACGATGGGAATGCCGCCGCGCAGGATCAGCTCCAGGGCGATGCCCGGGTCGATGGCCCGTTCGGCCTCGTAGCGGGTGCCGCCGACGGAGGGCCCCTTGGCCGTCATTGAGGCAGCCTCGAAGTGGTCGCCTTCCTCAAGCAGGGTATGGAGGGCATCGGTCCGGGCCGTCATGGGCACCATCGGGTCCACCTGCCCCTGAAGGCGAACCCGCAGGGCGAAGTTGTCCTCATGCACGTAGTAGCTCTGCACAATCAGGGTCGGCCGACTCTCCCCGAGCAGCTCCCGGGGGAGGTCCCGGCAGAAGAATCTGCGCTCAAACTCGAAATCGTCCTCGTCCTCATTCATGGCCATGCATCCCATGGTACGGTAGGCCGGTTGCGGCCACTGTGTGCTGTCCACAGCGCATCCGAGTTGTCCAGGTATGTGAAGGTCGCTTGTGATGGCCGGGTGAAGGAACTAGAGTGTGAATCATCCCGAGAGAAGATCATCCGGGAATGTTGGCGGCTTCGCGCCACCGCATGAGGATGCAATGGCGCAACCGGGGCGGTGACACGAAGCCATGCCATCACGATACCTATGAAACGCCTGAAATCTTGGGGCAACACGCCGAGAACGGCGGGGGCTGGACCGACACGTCAGGGCGCGCATGGGTGCGAAAATGCGCAAAGTGTCCTAGTATGGTCTCTGTTGTCCACTGGAAAGTGGCTGTCGGGTTCGTAGCTCAGCGGATAGAGCGTCTGTCTCCGGAACAGAAGGTCGAGGGTTCGAATCCCTTCGAGCCCACCAAGATGAAATCCCTGCGGCCAGGAAGAGCGCGGGGGTTTCTTTATACGACTCCCTTTCTGTCATCGTGCCTGGGATTATGATCAGAGCATTTACTGGACGAAATAAGCGCACGATATGCGTCACGATATGTGTGGTGAATCACTAAGCTTTTGAGGAACATGGCCCTTGGCCCGCTCGTGTCCTCGTTCTCAGGTGTCATAGTGAAAGGGTAAGACCGAACGTCGGGGAGGACCGACGCTTCCGCGTTGTGGCGGAGCCTCCTTTCCCCGGTGAAGCAAAGGAGTTCACATGGCCAATCGAATCAATGCAGGGGATGCTGTCCTTCACGTCCTGGAGCAGTGGGGGGTGCCGCGCATCTATGGCCTGCCCGGCGGTTCCTTCGACTCCATGATGAACGCCATCCACAACGAGCGCGAGCGCATCGACTTCATCCAGGTCCGTCATGAGGAGGCCGGAGCCCTGGCTGCTGCCGGCGAGGCCAAGCTGACCGGCCGGATTGGCGTCTGCTTCGGCTCGTCGGGCCCAGGGGCTGTCCACCTGCTCAACGGCCTCTATGATGCCCGCGAGGACGGCGTGCCGGTGCTGGCCCTGGTGGGCGAGGTGCCCCAGGCCTTTATGAACATGGACTTCTTCCAGGCCATGGACGAGGTGCCTATCTTTACCGATGTGGCCGTATTCGCCCGGGCCGCCACCAACGCCCAAGGGCTGCCGGCCCTGGTGGACGAGGCCATCCGCCGCGCCTATGCCAGCCACGGGGTCTCCGTGGTCATCATCCCCAAAGACCTGGCCTGGGCCGAGATCGACGACCGCCCGGTGGCTTCTGCGCCTAACTTCCGCAAGCCGGAGCCTCTGAAGCCTGCGGCCGACCAGGTCAGCAAGGCGGTGGAGATCATCCAGTCCGCCAAGGCCCCGCTGCTCTACTTCGGCCAGGGCGCTGCCGGGGCCCGCGATGAGCTGGTCGCCATGTCCGAGCGTTTCAAGATGCCCATGGTCTCCACCTTCCCGGCCAAGGGGATTGTGGAGGACACCTATCCTGCCTACCTGCAGTCGGCCGGCCGTGTGGCCACCAAGACCGCCACCGAGGCCATTTACACTTCGGATCTGACGGTCTGGGTTGGTTCGGACAACCCCTTCGGGTCCATGTTCGTCACTCCCAACACCAAGGTCATCCAGATCGACCTGAACCCGGTCAAGCTGGGCAAGCGCTTCCAGGCCAATGTGGTCCTGGCCATCCAAGCCGATGCCCGCGAGGCCCTCAAGGCCATAACCGCCGCCGGCCAGGACCAGGAGGAGTCCGTCTTCTACAGGGCCTGCCTGCGCAGCAAGGAGAACTGGGACCAGTGGGTGGCCTCCTTTAACGAGGACACTCGCACGCCCCTGCGGCCCGAGCCTGTCTACCACGTCATCGATCAGCAGCTTGAGGACAATGACATCGTCATCCCCGATGTGGGCAATGTGGATATTGACTTCCTGCGTCTGCTGCATCTGAAGCCCACCAACCGCTGGACCGTCTCCGGCAAGCATGCCACCATGGGCTACGCCGTGCCGGCCGCCCTGGCTGCCAAGCTGGAGCATCCGGAATCGACCGTCTACTCCCTAAGCGGCGACGGCGGGTTCGCTATGCTCGGCGAGGAGGTGCTAGCCCAGCTCAAGTACCATGCTCCGGTCATCAACGTGGTCTTCTCCAACCAGTCCTTGGGCTACATCGAGGCCGAGCAGCGCGACGACAGCCATCAGCCCCTGAGCGGAGTGGATCTGCCCGACACCGACTGGGCCAAGGTCGGCGAGGGCATGGGCGCTCTGGGCTTCACTGTGCGCACGGTGGCCGATGCCCGCCACGCCTTCTCCGAGGCTCGCAAGGCCGACAGGTCTTCGGTCATCGACGTCAAGCTGACAGGAGCCAGCCCTCTGGACACCCGCTATATGCGGTTCCCGGAGACCTGCTCGGATCCGGACCAGGTCGAGAAATTCGTCAAGACCTACGAGGCCGGCGATCTGCGCTCCCTGGCCTACTGGATGGGCCAGGAGGCTCGCAAGGGCTGAGACTGATGCCGCTTTTACCGGGCGGGCACTCCTATAGTGGACGGTGTCCGCCCGGGGCTTCGGCCCGGCATGGGTGTGGCGGACCTGAAGAAAGGACGGATCCATGGAAGACGGACCTGAAGAGATCGGCACGCCATATGCGCCCCAGGCCTTGGGGGCTTACAGTCAGGCTGTGAAGGCCGGGGGCTTTGTCTTTGTCTCCGGACAGTTGGGCATCGACCCGGACACCGGGGATTTGGTGGAGGGCACGGCGGCTGACCAGGCCACCCAGGCCCTGAAGAACGTCAAGAATATCCTGGATGCGGCCGGCAGCGGCATGGAGAAGGTGGTCAAGGCCACCGTTCTTATGCGGCGGGTGGAGGATTTCACCCAGGTGGACCAGGCCTATTCCCAGGTTTTCATCGGCTCGGTGCGGCCGGCCCGTGTGGCTTTCGGCGGCGCGGACATCCCCAAGGGGGCCCTGGTCGAGATCGAGGTTGTGGCTCTGGCCTGAGACAGGCCGGCTGCTGGTCGCCGCCGTCGCTAGACTTGAGGGCATGAGTCCTGAAGCACTTGCCCGTATCATCTCTTCGACCGCCGTCAAGATGGCCCAGTCAGGCCGCCTGGGGAGTCTGGAGCCCGACATGGTTCCTGATGCCGACCATCTGGCGGTCATGCGTCCCAAGGACCGCTCCCACGGGGATTGGTCCACTAACATCGCCATGCAGCTGGCCAAGAAGGCCGGCATGAGGCCTGCGGAACTGGGGCAGGCCTTGGCTGAGGCTCTGCGGGAGGACGACGGGATCGCCCAAGTGGATGTGGCCGGTCCCGGCTTCATCAATATAACCTTGGATTCGGCCTCGGCGGCCGCTGTGGTCGATGCGGTCCTGGAGGCGGGCTCCGCCTATGGGAGCAACGATCACCTGAGCGGGCGCACGCTGAATCTAGAATTCGTCTCGGCCAATCCCACGGGTCCCATCCATATCGGCGGTACACGCTGGGCGGCTGTGGGCGACTCCATGGCCCGCGTCCTGGAGGCCAACGGCGCCAAGGTGGTCAGGGAGTACTACTTCAACGATCACGGCACGCAGATCGACCGTTTCTCCCGTTCGCTGGTGGCGGCGGCCCATGGCGAGCCCGTGCCTGCCGACGGCTACAAGGGCTCATATATTGACGAGATCGCCTCCCGGGTGGTCAAGGAAGCCGCCGACGAAGGGCAGGACATCCTGGCCATGCCCAGGGTGCGCGCCGAGGACGGCGCCGAGGGTGACAGCCCCCAGCGCGAGGCCTTCCGCACTCGGGCCGTGCCCATGATGTTCGCCGAGATCCAGCAGTCCATGCGTGACTTCCGGGTCAATTTCGATGTCTGGTTCCATGAGAACAGCCTGTATGAGTCCGGCCAGGTGGACCGGGCCATTGACGAGCTGCGGGCCAAGGGCGACATCTTCGAGAAGGACGGGGCTACCTGGTTCCGCTCCACCACCTACGGCGACGACAAGGACCGGGTGATCATCAAGTCCGACGGGCACGCAGCCTATGTGGCGGCCGACATCGCCTACTATCTGAACAAGCGACGCAGGGCCAAGGATCCCTGCGACGAGGCCATCTACATGCTAGGCGCCGACCATCACGGCTACATCGGCCGGATGATGGCCATCTGCGCGGCCTTCGGGGACACCCCCGGCGTGAACATGCAGATCCTGATCGGCCAGCTGGTCAATGTCATCAAGGACGGCCAAGCCGTGCGCATGAGCAAGCGGGCAGGCAACGTGGTCACCATCGACGATCTGGTGGATGCCGTGGGTGTGGATGCCGCACGGTATTCCCTGGCCCGCACCGACTACAACCAGAGCGTGGACATCGACCTGGACCTGCTGGCCTCGCACACCAACGACAATCCTGTTTACTATGTGCAGTACGCGCACGCCCGCTCTAAAAACGTGGATCGGAACGCGTCCCAGGCGGGCATCGACCGTTCCGGAGCCGATCTGTCCCTGCTGGACACTGCTGCTGACAACGATGTTCTGGGCGTCCTGGCCCTCTATCCCAATGTGATCCAGACTGCAGGCGACCAGAAGGCCCCCCACCGGGTGGCCCACTACCTGGAGCAGCTGGCTGGGGTCTATCACCGTTGGTACAACCTGGAGCGCGTGGTGCCCATGGAGCCGACCGGCCGGGCGGATCTGGACCAGGATGAGGACAGGAATCCGCAGCCGGCCCGTGCGGCGGCGCGTCTGCGGCTCAATGACGCCGTGCAGCAGGTCATCGCCAACGGTCTGGGGCTGCTGGGCGTCCAGGCTCCGGACCGTATGTAAGCCCTCAAGGTCACCAGGAGGTCGTTGATGGAAACAGGGATGTGCGGGCTGGGGCCCGACGGGTTCTGGCCCGAGGCTTTGCAGCGGGACCGTCAGGGCATGCTGACCATGCATGGGTGCCCCATGGAGGACCTGGCCAAGCGTTACGGCACCCCCATGTATCTGATGGACACCGCGATGATGGCGGAACGGGCCTCGGCCTTCCGCCAGGCGGCCCTGCGGGACCTGGGTGGTGCGACCACCAGGGTCAGCTACGCGGGCAAGGCCTTCCTCAGCAAGGAGACCGTGCGGATCATGCTGCGCCAGGGGCTGGATATCGACACCTGCTCCCTGGGCGAGATGCTGATCGCCCAGGCTGCCGGTGCCCCTGGCCGCCGCCTGGTCCTGCATGGCAACAACAAGTCCGACCAGGAGATTGATCTGGCTGTGAAGGAGGGCTACCGGGCCATCGTCATCGATGCGCCTGACGAGCCTGCGCGAATCGCCGCTGCTGCAAGGGCCCAGGGGCGTCGCGCCAAGGTCATGCTCCGGGTGACCGTGGGTGTGCACGCCGGCGGCCACGAGTACATTTCCACTGCCCACGAGGATCAGAAGTTCGGCATCCCCCTGCTGCCCCAGGGCACCGACGTGGGCCTGCTGGACCTTGGGCCTGAGCCTGGATCCTCCGGACAGGCTGGGGCAGCGGCTTCGGCGGCCACAAAGAATGACGCCTCCTTGGCTCCTGGCGATTCCGTGGTCTCCCCGTCGTCTTCAGCCCTGTATTCGGCTGCCAACGGGCCCGCTGAACCGGCTGATCCCGCCCGGATCAAAGCCATGTCCGCCCTGGCTGACGGACCGGCTATCGCCCTGCTCAAGGAGATTCGCTCCCACGAGAAGGAACTGGAGCTGGTGGGCATCCATACCCATATCGGCTCCCAGATCCATGACTCTTCGGCCTTCATCGAGGCCGCCCGGCGCATGATGCTGCTGCGGCACACCTTCTGGGCCACCGACGGATACCTGATGCCCGAGGTGGACCTGGGCGGCGGCTTCTCCGTGCCCTACACCCCGGATGAGGATCGGATGGACCTGGACCAGACCCTGACCAGCCTGGGGGCTGACATGGTTGCCATCAACCGTCGCCTGGGCATGCCCATGCCGGTCATCGCCTTCGAGCCCGGCCGCTGGATCGTGGCACCCTGCGGCATGAGCCTGTATCGGGTGGGCACCGTCAAGCCCGTCCCCCTGTCTGACGGAAGCGTGCGCACCTACGTTTCGGTTGACGGCGGCATGAGCGACAACATTCGTCCGGCCCTCTACGAAGCTCAATACACGGCTGTCCTGACCAACCGGGATGGCAGCGGGGACCGTATCCAGGCCCGTGTGGTCGGCAAGCACTGTGAATCGGGGGATATCCTGGTGCAAAATGTGGCCCTGCCAGCGGACATTCGCCGGGGTGATCTGCTTGTGGTGCCGGTGACCGGCGCCTACGGGCGGACCATGGCCAGCAATTACAACCAGGCTCTGATCCCTCCCGTGGTAGGTCTGGACCAGTCCGGTGCCCATCTGATGCTGCGGCGGCAGACCATGGATGACCTGCTGGCCTTGGATCAGGGATGATGCGCTCTGTCTTGGCGGAAGCAGGCGCCGGGGTGGATACGGGTGTCGGATTGGCTTTCTAAGATGGAGCAACACCCTGCGACAGGCCCCGATGGGGCGGATGGAGGATCCATATGCCTGAACGCATGCAGCAGCAGGAGGCCGTCAGGCCCATCCGCATAGCACTTCTGGGGGCTGGGACCGTGGGCTCCCAGACCGCCCGCCTCCTGGTGGAGCAGAGCCAGGACCTGGCCAGCCGAGTGGGCCGTCCCCTGCAGCTGGTGGGCATCGCCGTCCTTCATCCTGACAAGGTCAAGGCTGATTGGATCGATCCGTCCCTGCTGACCATAGACTCAGCCGACCTGGTCACCCGGGCGGACATCGTCATCGAGCTGATCGGCGGCATCGAGCCGGCCCGCACCCTGCTGCTCAAGGCCATCGAGTCCGGCGCCAGCGTAGTCACCGCTAACAAGGCCCTCCTGGCCCAGCACGGCCCTGAGCTCTACCGTGCTGCCGAAGAGCATGGCGTCGACATCTACTTCGAGGCGGCCGTGGGCGGGGCCATCCCCATCGTGCGGCCCCTGCGCGAGTCCCTGGTGGGCGACGGCATCACCAGCCTGGTGGGCATCGTCAACGGGACCACCAACTACATTCTGGATGAGATGACCACCAAGGGTCTTCAATTCGACCAGGCCCTGCGCGACGCCCAGGCCAAGGGCTTCGCTGAGGCGGACCCCACCGCCGATGTGGACGGGCTGGATGCAGCCGCCAAGGCCGCAATCATGGCCACGCTGGCCTTCCACACTGATGTGCGCATGGATGATGTACCCGTGGAGGGCATCCGCACCATCACCGCCGACGATATAGCGGCCGCACAGACCGAGCACCGGGTCATCAAGCTTCTGGCCGTGGCTGAGCGCGGCGACCAGGGCATCTCCGCCCGGGTCTACCCGGCGTTGATCCCCGACAGCCACCCCCTGGCTTCGGTCCATGGCAGCTTCAACGCGGTCTTCGTCACCGCCAAGGCCGCCGACGACCTCATGTTCTATGGTCGGGGTGCCGGCGGGGCGCCCACAGCATCAGCCGTTCTGGGGGACGTGGTCACCGAGGCCCGCCACATCGTCCAGCATGGCATGGGTCCGGGGATTCCCATGTACGCCAACATCCCCATGGCCCCGCTGGATGCATCCCGCGCCGCCTTTGCCGTCCGTTTCCTCATTCACGACAAGCCTGGCGTGCTGGCGGCCATCGCCCAGGTCTTTTCCGAGGCGGGCATCTCCATCAACGGAGTCAACCAGGACATCAAGCCCACCCTGCATGACCCGGGCTACAGCGGCGAGATCCAGCAGCTGCGCGTGGTCACCCACCTGTGCGACGAGGTGACTCTGCGGCAGGTGGTCGAGCGGATCTCCACCTTCGACTCGGTCACCGGGCAGGCCTCCATCCTGCGCGTCTTCGATCGGCAGGCCCAATGATGGCCGTTGCTGCAGAGGGTCCGTCTACTGTGCGGGTGCGTGTGCCAGCCACCAGCGCCAACCTGGGTTCAGGTTTCGATGCGGTCGGGCTGGCGCTGGACTACCATGACGAGATCGTCTTCACCCGTTCCGTGGATCCGGGCGACACCACCGCCTATGTGGTCATCAAGGGCGAGGGGGAGCGGACCCTGCCCCGAGACGAGACCCATCTGGTCGTCTCCACCTTCAGGCGGGCCTGCCAGGTCTTCGGACTGCCAAGGTTCGGCTTCATCATGCGCGCGGTCAACCGAATCCCCCAGGCCAGGGGATTGGGATCCAGCGCCGAGGCCATCGTGGCCGGAATCGCGGCGGCTGCGGCCTTCGCCCACACTGGCCCACTGCGCCGTGATGCCGTCTTCGCGTTGGCCGCCCAGATCGAGGGGCATCCCGACAACGTGGCGCCTGCTGTCTACGGGGGGCTGACCGTCTCCTATGATTTGGCCACTGGCGAGGGCGTGGGTTCCCTGCCCATAGCCGGCGGCGCGCCCTTGGAGGGCGGCTACCACACCCTGCGCTACCAGGTGGACCCGGCCATCAAAGCCACGGTTTTCGTTCCCGGCGCCCATCTGTCTACGCAGAAGGCCCGACAGGCCCTGCCCAACCGGGTGCCTTACGCGGATGCCGTTCACAACCTGTCAAGGGCGGCCCTGATTCCTGGCGCTCTGAACCCAGGATCCCTGGATGACCTGGAGACAGAGGCAGCTGAGCAGGCTGCCAGGGCCAACGCCCTGCTCTTCGTCGCCACCCAGGACCGGCTCCATCAGCCATACCGGGCCGGGCTCATGCCCTCCTCAACCAAGCTCCTGCAGCTCCTGCGCGGTCAGGGCTACGCGGCGGCGATCTCCGGAGCCGGGCCCTGCATTATCGTCCTGCATTACGGTGATGCCGAAAATGAGCTGCGGACCCTTGCCAAGGATTATCTGGATTCCGGCCGCTGGCGGGTCCTGTCGCTGGACGTGGACTGCCGGGGGGTCCAGGTGGAAGGGGACCAGGAAGGCAATCGTGAACACTGAAGACAGGCATATCCCGCTCATTCTGGCCTCGTCCTCGCCCTCCAGGCGGCGGCTTCTGGTCCAGGCGGGCATCGACCCCATCATCCGACCATCAAAGGTGGATGAGCCGGCTGTACTGGCGGAACGGGCCCGTAAACTGGGTTGTCGCCTGGAGGATCTGGATGTGCGCGAACGGGTCAGTGTTTTGGCTGAGGCCAAGGCTTCGGCTGTCCAAGCGACCATGGATGCCGTCAAGGATGCCGAACGGCGCTCGCGGGGCGATCTGGTCACGTTTAGGCCTCTGAGCCAGGGTGATTCGGATGCATCCTCCAGGGATCCCATGAGCCAGGTCATTGGAGCCTGGGGCGGGATGCTCGGCGCCGGGCGTGGGCCCCTCCTGCTGGGGTGCGACTCGCTGTTCAGCGTGGACGGGGCCGTCATGGGCAAACCTCACCAGCCGGAGCGTGCTCTGGAGCGGTTGATGGCCATGCGTGGCCGAACCGGCACCCTGGTCACCGGCCACTGTCTGATTGATCTGGCCACCGGCCGGCGGGCCCGAGCGGTCAGCAGCGCTCAGGTGACCTTCGGAGACTATGATCGGGCCTCCATGCAGGCCTATGTAGCCACCGGCGAACCCTTGGAGGTGGCCGGCTCCTTCACCTTGGAGGGATTGGGCAGCGCTTTCATCCAGGGCATCCAGGGCGATCCCAGCGGAGTGATGGGATTGAGCATGCCCACCCTGCGCGCCCTGGCCCAGGAGCTGGGCGTCTCCTGGCCTGACCTGTGGGCCCAACGGGTCCAGCCTGAGCGGCAGCAGGCAGACGGATCGACGCATGGTCCTGAGGGACTGGTCGCCCCTGTGGAGAACGTCCACCAGCCTGGCGACGGGTGGGTGAACTGTGCCTGTGGCAAGCGGCACTGGGGGCTCAACGGGGCTGCCGGCGTCTTGCTGGCCCGGCGCGATGCCCGCACGGGCGCGCCGATCAGCGTGCTTCTGCAACACCGGGCCCGCTGGAGCGCTGAGGGCGGCACCTGGGGTGTGCCGGGCGGCGCCATCTCGGACGGGGAGAACCCCCTGGAGGGCGGCCTGCGCGAAAGCTATGAGGAGGCCAACATCCGTCCGGAGGACATCCAGGTGGTGGGCTCCTACCTGGAGGACCACGGCCCCTGGGGCTATACGACCATCCTGGCCTTCGAGCGCCCCGGCCACCAGGTCGAGCCCCGCATGAATGACGATGAGAGCATTGCCCTGGAATGGGTGGACCTGGACAAGGTCGCGGACCTGCCCCTGCTGAAGGCCTTCGGACAGGACTGGCCGCACTTCCTGCAGCGCTTGGAGGCCCTGGCAGCCGAAGGCTGAGCAGAAGGCCCGGTCCGGCGCGTCAGCTCAGGAGCAGGGCGACCAGGGCGATGATCACGGGCGAGCTGATCGTGCTCAGCAGGATGCCGTCCCTGGCGAAGGTGGTTCCCACCTCGTAGCGGGCCGCGTAGTTGTAGACGTTCTGACCGGTAGGCAGGGCCGCCAGAACCACGCACCCGTACAGCTCCGCCCCGCTGAAGCCCATCATGAACCGGGCAAGCAGGTAGGCGATTATGGGCATGACCAGATTCTTCAGGATCACCGCGCACAGGGTGGCACGACGGTCGGTGCCCCGGCCCATGGGCCGCGAACCCCGCAGGGACATGCCGAAGGCCATGAGGATCATGGGCACGGCCGACTGCCCGATCATGTCGATGGGCTTGTAGACGAAATCGGGGATAACGAAATGGCCGGCCTGGGCGCTGATGGCCGAAATCACTATGCCGCCTATGGAGCCGATGAGGATGGGCTGTTTCAGCGGCTGTTTGAGGATGGTCTTGACCGAGAGCTTGCCAGAGGTGGTCGCGTCCAGAACAGTCAGCCCGATGGGAGTGAACAGGGCCTGTTGCATGACCAGGATGGGTGCCACCAGCGTGGGATTGCCCAGAATGTAGGTGGCCACAGGCAGCCCGATGTTGTTGGAGTTCAAATACAAGGAGTCCAGAGCGCCGATGGTGGCTTCGGCAGCCGGCAGGTGAAAGCTGGCCGCGTTCAGGGCCACGAAGAGCAGACCCACGGCCGCCGCCGACAGGAAGGCCACGATGATGCTGGGGTGGAAGATGACCGACAGCTTCTGCTTGGAGAGGATAGCGAACATCAGGCAGGGCGTTGAGACGAAGAAGGAGTACTTGTTGAGCACCAGCTGGGCCGTTGGACCGCCTACATGGAAGCGGGCGGCCACATACCCCACGGCGATGACCACGCCGATGATGAAGAACCCTTCCATGGCACTGAGCAGTCCAGGCACTCCGGCATCCTCCTCGTCTCGCATGGTGGACGGCGGCCTCCCAGGCGGAGTGCCACCGCTTCTGTCGTCCCCATTGTGCCACCCGGGCCTCATGCTTGCGGCTGCAAGTCCACCTGCGATTCCCGGCCCGCTAGCATGGCACTATGGCCAAGAACACACAGACCGATATTGATCTTCTCGCCGGCGCCCGAGGGGCTGAACCCGCCCAGGCCCTGGCAAGGATACTGGAGTCCATGACCGCCCTGAACTCGGTCAGCGGCCAGGAGGGCGCCCTGGCTGATGCCGTCCAGAGGGCCCTGTCGTCAAGGGCTGACCTCTTGGTCCGACGGTTGGGCGACACGGTCGTGGCCTCCACCCAGCTGGGCCGTCCCCACCGCATCGTCCTTGCCGGTCATCTGGACACCGTGCCCGTGGATGGGAACCTGCCCCCGCGCTGGCTGGAGCCCGGCGACCCGGACATCCGCGCCGACCTGGCCGCCGCCCACCCCGGATCCCGGGTGCTGCATGGCCGGGGCACCGCCGACATGAAGGCCTCTGATGCCGTTTTTCTCCACCTGGCGCTCACCCTGCAGGAGCCGGTCTATGACCTGACCTTTGTCTTCTACGACCATGAGGAGGTCCAGGCCGATCTGAACGGGCTGGGCCGGGTGGTGGCTGCCCATCCTGACTGGGTGCGAGGGGATTTCGCCATCATCGGCGAGCCCACCGACTGTGCCATCGAGGCCGGCTGCAACGGAACTATGCGCTTCGACCTGATCACCCACGGCACGACGGCCCATTCCGCCCGGGCCTGGATGGGCAGCAACGCCATCCACGCTGCCGCGCCCATTCTGAACCGGCTGGAGCAGTACCGTCCGGCCACGGTGAAGGTGGATGGCCTGGACTATCGGGAGGGGCTCAACGCCACCATGATCGAGGGCGGCCTGGGCACCAACGTCATCCCCGACCGTTGCCGGGTGCACGTCAATTACCGGTTCGCCCCTGACAAGAGCCTGTCCCAGGCCAAGGAGCTGATGATGGGCCAGGGGACGGGCGCCGAGCTCGGCAATGGCGAGCATGTGGCCCTGGGCGGAGTCTTCCAGGGATTTTCGGTGCGCATGTGCGACGAATCGCCCGCGGCCCGTCCTGGTTTGGATTCGCCTTGGGCGCGTTCGCTGGCGGACCTGGTCGCCCGGACCACGGGTCAGCAGCCTCGCGCCAAACTGGGATGGACCGATGTGGCGCGGTTTTCAGCCCTTGGCCTACCGGCTGTCAATTTGGGGGCGGGGGACCCCCTGCTGGCCCACAAGGCCGACGAACAGGTGCCCCTGGATGACCTGGTTCGGTTGGAAGCCATACTGGTCGAGTGGCTCAATGGACCTGATGGCCGCTGATCTGTGACATACTAGAGGACGGTGGTTCTGCCTGACCACTTGCAGCGTAGGCGTTGATCCCCCCGGACGGAGACCCAGTGATCCGTGCGGGCGTCGGTGTCCGCCTGCGTCAGGAAGACTTTTTGCCAAGGCGTTTCGATCGGGCGCACGCAGGTGCGCGGCTGCAGTGAGAGTGCAGCGTGAGGACGGATCGGAACCGTGAGAGCGGCGCGAGGCGGCGTGCCGCAAGGAGCATTGTGCCCGAAAAAACGAATACTGAGGATACCCAGGATAATAGGTCCGCCACCAGGGATGGGCAGGAACGGCAGGTCGAGCAGACCGCTGGCTCTGGCACCCGTCGCCGTGCTGGACGGCGTGTGGTCAGAGTGGCCGGCGCCGCCGGTGCCGACGTGCCCGTGAAGGTCGAGGCAGAGAAGCGCAAGGCCTCTCGCAAGGCCAAGGAGGAGGACGACGAGTCCAAGCCCTCTGCCACCCGTCGCCGTCGCACCCGCAAGCCCAAGGAGGATCAGTCGGCCGATCAGGACGTCCAGGTGGATGAGAGCGAGTCCAAGCCGACCAGGACGACCACTCGTCGTCGCACCCGCACTGCTGCCCGCCGACGCGATGAGGAGCATGCCCAGGAGGGTGAACCTGATCAGGAGCGTCAGGAGCGTGCCATTGAGGCTGTGGAGGCATTGACCTCGGGCCGCAGCCAGAGGGCAGGCCGGAAGGCCGAGGAGCAGGATGAGCGCCCGCGCGCCTCCCGTCCCCGTCCTATGACATCCCTGCTCTTCCAGGAGCCCGTCATACCCGCCTCCCGGCCCGAGCATGATGAGCGCGAAGAACGGGATGATGAGGACGAGGATGCCGAGCAGTCGCCCAAGACCTCTCGCCGTAGCAGGTCCAGGAACACTTCGGAGGGCGGTTCACGCCGTTCCCGCAGGCTCAATGCCGAGGAGCGCAGGGCCGCCGACGAGGTGGAGCGCATCGAGGAGGATCTGGATCACGAGGGCATCACCTTTGTGGTCGACGAGGACCAGGAGCAGGACGAGGAACAGCAGGTGTCCGGCACCCGCACCCGTCGCCGCCGCCGTGCCAAGGGCGACGAGGAGGACGCTGAGAAGTCCGTTTCCACGCGTCGTCGCCATCGCGGGCACGAGCAGGAGAAGGACAAGGATGATGAGGACGAGGCCCCGCTGACCCGTCGTCGCCGTCGTCGCAGGGGTGCCAAGTCCGCTGAGGGCGAGCCGGAGGTGTCCGGCACCCGCCGTTCCCGCAAGCAGCAATATATTGACGAAATCACTGATGTGGAGGGCTCTACCCGCCTGGAAGCCAAGAAGCAGCGTCGACGGGACAACCGCCGCGAGCGCTCCCGTCAGTCCCAGCTGGTCGAGCAGGACTTCCTGGCCCGCCGTGAAAACGTCAACCGTCTGATGGTGGTGCGCGAGAAGGAGCACCACACCCAGATCTCGGTCATCGAGGACGACATCCTGGTCGAGCACTACGTCTCCGACATCCAGGAGGTCTCCACTGTCGGCAACATTTACCTGGGCCGGGTCCAGAACGTCCTGCCCAGCATGGAGGCCGCCTTCGTGGACATAGGCCAGGCCCGCAACGGCGTGCTCTATGCCGGCGAGGTCAACTGGGACTCCACCCGTCTGGAGGGCCAGCCCCGCCGGATCGAGCTGGCCTTTAAGTCCGGCGACCCCGTGCTGGTCCAGGTCACCAAGGATCCCATCGGTCACAAGGGCGCCCGGCTGACCTCGCAGGTCACGCTGGCCGGCCGCTTCCTGGTCCTGGTGCCCTCGGGCGGCATGACCGGCGTCAGCCGCAAGCTGCCCGACCGCGAGCGTTCCCGCCTCAAGAGCATCGTCTCCAGGGTGGCTCCCAAGGATATGGGCGTCATCATCCGCACCGCGGCCGAGGGGGCCAGCGAGGAGGCCCTGACCAAGGACCTGGAGAACCTGCAGCGTCAGTGGAGCAAGATCGAGGACAAGCGCAAGGAGTTCCTGCACGGCAAGCGCCCCAAGCTCCTGCAGGGCGAGCCGGACGTAGCCATCCGCGTGGTCCGCGACATCTTCAACGACGACTTCGCCAAGCTGGTGGTCCAGGGCGAGGGGGTCTACGAGCGGGTCCGCAACTACCTGGAGACCATGGCCCCCGATCTGGAGGAGAAGCTTGAGCACTGGGACCCTGCCGAGCACCAGGGCAAGGATGTCTTCGACCGCTGGAGCATCGACAGCCAGCTGCGCAAGGGCATGGAGCGTCAGGTCTACCTGCCTTCCGGCGGCTCCCTGGTCATCGACCGCACCGAGGCCATGACCACCATCGATGTGAACACGGGCCGCTTCATCGGCAAGGGCAAGTCCCTGGAGGAGACGGTGACCCGCTGCAACCTGGAGGCTTCCGAGGAGATCGCCCGGCAGCTGCGCCTGCGCGACATCGGCGGCATGATCATGATCGACTATGTGGATATGGTCATGCCGGCCAACCGCGACCTGGTCCTGCGCCGCCTGGTGGAGTGCCTGGCCCGGGACCGCACCAAGCATCAGGTGGCCGAGGTCACCTCCCTGGGGCTGGTCCAGATGACCCGCAAGCGGGTGGGCCAAGGGCTGGTTGAGGCCTTCTCCGAGGAGTGCCCCACCTGCCACGGCCGAGGCTTCATCCTCCACGACAAGCCAACCATCTCCGCCTCCTATGCCGACCCCTATGCGGTCAAGGGCGGCGACCCCTTCGTCAAGACCAACAAGCATGGTCATGGCTCCTCTGCCAAGGAGACCCTGTCCACCGGCTCGACGCCTGCAGTCAAGGCCAAGCTGGCCAGGATCGCTGCGGCGGCCCAGGCGGCGTCGGACGAGGACGATGCCCAGGCTGGGACGGCGGATGTCGCCAAGGAGTCATAGACTGAATTTCGTTTTGTCGGCGGGGCAGGCACATTTGACGACGCGGTGTGTTTGCTTCTATACTGGTTAGCTGGTGTCTGGACGGGTCCGTCAATCGCATGGCAGGACTCGGATGCCGGGCGCATACAGCTTTGGACAACAGGCAAGGTAGGGCTATGTACGCGATTGTGAAGGCCGGAGGCCATCAGGAGAAGGTCGAGGTCGGTGACCAGATCACGGTCAACCGTCTGGCTGCCAGAAAGGGCGAGTCGGTCGAGTTTCCGGTCGCGCTGGTCGTCGACGGATCCAAGGTGACCATGGCCGCCAAGGATCTGGCCAAGATCTCCGTCAAGGGCGAGGTCGTGGACGACGAGGCCAAGGGCCCCAAGATCAACATCCAGAAGTTCAAGAACAAGACCGGCGTGGCGCGCCGCAAGGGCCACCGCCAGAAGCAGACCGTGGTCAAGATCACGGCCATCGCCTGAGGGCCTAGGTCGAGGTAGGAAAGGAACCAGACATGGCACATAAGAAGGGCGCGTCCAGCTCTCGCAACGGGCGCGATTCGAATGCACAGTACCTGGGCGTCAAGAAGTTCGGCGGCGAGGCCGTAGTGGCCGGCAACATCATCGTTCGCCAGCGTGGCACCAAGTTCCATCCCGGCCAGAACGTCGGTCTGGGCAAGGACCACACCCTCTTCGCCCTGACGGACGGAACCGTTCGGTTCGCCAACCGGCGCGACCGCAAGGTCGTTGACGTGCTTACCGCCTGATTGCCCTTTATCGGCATCGGCCCAAGGTCATCCCTGTCAAGGGGTGGCCTTTTTGCATATGTATGGAGATGCCGGGCATTCAGCTCTCAGGGGCCGCATGTCAGGCCGGATTGAGTACCATGGGCCCCTATGAGCGCATTTGTGGATCAGGTCACCGTCCATGTCAAGGGTGGCGACGGCGGCAATGGGGCGTCCTCCATCCGCCGCGAGAAGTACAAGCCCCTGGCCGGGCCCGATGGGGGCGACGGCGGCCAGGGCGGCTCGGTCATCCTTCAGGCCGACGCCAACGCCACCAGCCTGCTGGACTACCGCTTTCTGCCGCACCGCCAGGCCGAATCGGGCACCATGGGTCTGGGCGGCGACAAGGACGGCAGCCGTGGCCAGGATCTGATTCTGCCGGTGCCGGTGGGTACCGTGGTCTTCACCGCCAAGGGAGGCCAGGGCGAGCGCAAGCAACCTGGTGAGCGTCTGGCTGACCTGGCCCATGCGGGGGACCGGTTCGTGGCGGCCCAAGGCGGCGTGGGCGGCCTGGGCAATCGCTCCCTGGCCACCAAGGCCAGGCGGGCTCCCGGCTTCGCCCTGCTGGGCGATCCGGGGCAGGAGCGTGACCTGGTGCTGGAGCTCAAATCCATCGCCGACGTGGCCCTGGTGGGTTTCCCCAGCGCAGGCAAGTCCAGTCTGGTGGCAGCCATGAGCGCGGCCAGGCCCAAGATCGCCGACTATCCATTCACCACCCTGGTGCCCAACCTGGGCGTGGTCCAGGCAGGGGAGAGCCGCTTCACTATGGCCGACGTGCCAGGGCTGATCCCGGGAGCCTCCCAGGGCAAGGGCCTAGGGCTGGAGTTTCTGCGGCACATCGAGCGCACCGAGATCATCGCCCACGTCATCGATTGCGCCACTCTGGAGCCTGATCGGGATCCCATGAGCGACTATCGGGCCCTGGAAGAGGAGCTGTCCCGCTATGCCGACCGCCTGGAGCTTCCGCTGGGGGTCATCCCCATGGCCGAGCGGCCCAGGGTGATCATCCTCAATAAGGCCGACCTGCCGGAGGCACGCGAACTGGCCGAATTCGTCCGTCCCGACTTCGAAGCCCTGGGCCTCAAGGTCTTCATAGTCTCCACAGCCTCGCATCAGGGACTCAAGGAACTGGGCTACTACCTGGCCGGTCTGGTGGATCGGCTACGCAGGCAGCTGCGGGAGCAGCAGGAGGCCAGGCAGGAGGAGCGTGTGGTCATCCGCCCCCTGGAGCGGCGGCGCAGGAATGCCGACCAGTCCGGGGACTTCACTCTTGAGCGGCATCAGACCCGATCCGGACAGACCTGGTTCAGGGTCTGCGGTGCCAAGCCCGAGCGCTGGGTTCGCCAGACCAACTTCGACAACGAGGAGGCCGTGGGCTATCTGGCCGACTGCCTGGCCCGAATGGGTGTGGAGGATTCCCTGCGCAAGGCCGGAGCCAGACCTGGGGACGAGGTTCGCATCGGTCCTGGCGACGATGCGGTGGCTTTCGACTGGGACCCGAGCGTGGCGGCCGGTGCCGAAATGCTGGACGGCACCCCCCAGGTGGCCCGGGGCCGCGACCTGCGGCTGGAGGAGAGCCAGGGGCTCAACCGCCGCCGCACCAACAGCGAACGCCGCCGCCAGTACCATCAGATGATGGACGCCAGGCAGGCGGTGCGTCAGGTCATGGAACAGGAACGGCGCCAGGGTCACTGGGCCGACCCCTCCGTGGATGACGATCCCCACGACAGGCAGGGCCTGCTGGGACGCGGGGATGCGGATACCGCCAGTTCGGAAGAGGCCGGGCAATGACCGACGGGGAGGAATCCGACGAGGCC
Source organism: Bifidobacterium sp. VU/mBH4 (B4) (assembly GCF_058199535.1). Lineage (NCBI taxonomy): Bacteria > Bacillati > Actinomycetota > Actinomycetes > Bifidobacteriales > Bifidobacteriaceae > Bifidobacterium > Bifidobacterium sp. VU/mBH4 (B4). The sequence continues at coordinate 223,581 of NZ_JBVPQJ010000001.1, forward strand.
GCGGTCCGTTCCCGTGTGGCCCAGGCCCGCACCATGGTGGTCAAGGTAGGTTCCAGCTCCCTGACCGATCCCCATGGGCACCTGGATCTTGGCCGCCTGCGTTCGTTGGTGGGCGCCCTGGCCTCGGCTGCTGTGGATGGCGCCCGCCTGGTCCTGGTCACCTCCGGGGCCATCGCGGCCGGCTTCGGCACCCTGGGGTTTGACCAACGCCCCGGTGACGTGGCCACCCAGCAGGCTACGGCCTCGGTGGGCCAGGGTCTTCTCATGGCCCAGTACGAGACTGCCTTCGCCCGTTATGGCCTGCGTGTGGGCCAGATCCTGATCACCGCCCGCGACACCACCCATGCCGTCCAGTACCGCAACGCCCGACGCACGCTCTGCCGTCTGCTGGATCTGGGGGTCATCCCCATCGTCAATGAGAACGATGCCTTGGCCAGCAACGAGATCCGCTTCGGCGACAACGACCACCTTTCGGCCCTGATCGCCAACATCGTCAGCGCCGACGCGCTGGTCCTGCTGACTGACGTGGATGCCCTCTACACCGAGCCCCCCTCCAGGCCAGGGGCCCGCAGAATCGGCTTTGTGCCCGATGTGGCGGCCATCATGGACCAGGTGGATGCCCAGGGGTCCGTCTCCGGTCTGGGGACCGGGGGCATGTCCACCAAGCTGGAGGCGGCGCGGATTGCTGCGGCCTCCGGCATGCCTGTGGTGCTGACCCGCGCCGATCTTGCAGGCCCTGCCCTGGCTGGCGACCGGGTGGGCACCCTCTTCGCCCCCATCCGTCCGCGGGGCTCCTCGCATCGGCTCTGGATCAAGTTCGCCTCCCGTCCCCGGGGCGGCTATCTGGTGGATCAGGGGGCCGTCAAAGCCCTGCGCGGCGGTCGGGCCAGCCTGCTGGCGGCTGGTGCCAGGTCGGTCCAGGGCGAGTTCTCGGCCGGGGATCCGGTCTGGATCCACGATGAGTCTGGCCGCCAGGTGGCCAAGGGCCTGTCCGGCTACGATTCCGAGGAGGCCCAGGACATGCTGGGCCTCAACACCAAGGAGCTCCGCCGCCTACTGGGCGCCCACTATGCCCACCCGCTGGTGCATCGGGACTCTCTGGTACTGGTCTGAGCACAGCCCTGGGGGTGCTGGGCGGTAGCATGGCAGCATGACTATGGCGCAATGGCAGACCCTGAGCAGACGCATAGACGCAGTGGCCCCCAGTGCCACTCTGGCCGTGGATTCAAAAGCCAAGGCCATGAAGGCCCAAGGCATGAATGTGATCAGTTTCGGTGCCGGCGAACCCAACTTTCCCACGCCTGACCACATCGTGCAGGCGGCGGCCCGCGCCTGTCTGGACCCGCGCAACCACCGCTATACGCCCACGGCTGGTCTGCCCCAGCTGAAGCAGGCCATCGCCGACAAGACCCTGCGCGATTCGGGCTATCGAATTGACCCGGATCAGGTGGTGGTCACCAACGGCGGCAAGCAGGCCGTCTATGAGACCTTCCAGATCCTGCTGAACCCCGGCGATGAGGTCATCATTCCCGCCCCTTACTGGACCAGCTATCCTCAGATGGTTCTGCTGGCTGGCGGTCGGCCGGTTCCGGTGCTCAGCGGAGCCGACCAGGGCTATATCCCCAGCATGGAGCAGCTGGAGGCGGCCCGAACCGAGCACACCCGCGCCATCATCCTCAATCTGCCCACCAACCCAACCGGGGCGATCTGGGACGCCGGCCTGGTGGCTGCCGTGGATCGCTGGGCCATCGAACACCAGATCTGGGTGATCAGCGACGAAATCTATGAGCACCTGACCTACCAGGGGGCGCATACCCCCTATCCGGGCGCTCTGGTGCCGCAGGTACGCGATCAGCTGATCGTGGTCAACGGCGTGGCCAAAACCTATGCCATGACAGGCTGGCGGGTGGGCTGGCAGGTCGCCCCCCTGCCGGTGGCCCAGGCGGCTGCCAAGCTTCAGGGGCACATGACCTCCAACGTGGCCAACGTCTCCCAGCAGGCTGCTCTGGCCGCCCTGACCGGCGGTCTGGAGGACGTGGAAGCCATGCGGTCGGCCTTTGCCCTGCGGCGACGGGCCATTGTGGATGCCCTGAACGCCATGGAGGGGGTGACCTGCCCTGAGCCTCTGGGTGCCTTCTACGCCTTTGCCGACGTGACCGGTCTGCTGAATCGGCCAGTGGGCCCGCAAGGCACGGTCTGCGCCACCTCGGGTGAGCTGGCCGAGGTCATCCTGGAGCAGATCCAGGTGGCGGCCGTGCCGGGTGAGGCCTTCGGCGCGCCCGGCTGCCTGCGTTTCTCCTACGCGCTGGCCGACGATGACCTGGCCGAGGGCATGAGGCGCCTTGGGGCCTGGGTCAGCGCCTGATCCTTCTCCTGGGCAAAATGCTGTGGAGGCAACACGGTTGGACGCAATCCGCCCTTTAGGCTAAACTTGCGATTTGGCGGTTTTTCCTCCCGGTCGAGTAGGCTGGTGGGAAGTTCCGATAGGGAAGTGGCGCAATTGGTAGCGCAACGGTCTCCAAAACCGTAGGTTGTGGGTTCGAGTCCCGCCTTCCCTGCCAAGGCTTGCAGCAGATGATGCAGAACAAACGAAGGACGGATGACCATGGCACAGAAGGATGGGGCTGAGGAAGCCAGGCCGAACTTCTTCATGCGTATCGGGCTCTTCATCAAGCAGGTCATCGATGAGATCCGCAAGGTGGTGACTCCCACGGGCAAGGAGCTGGTGGGCTGGTCCGTGGCGGTTTTCATCTTCGTGCTGTTGCTGATGATCTTTGTAACCGTAATGGACTTCGGACTGGGCAAACTAGCCTTCCTGATATTCGGCTGAGCTGTGACAAGGTAGAAGGTGGAGTGATCCATGAGTGATGATCTGACCAGAGAGGGACTGGACCCCGATCCGGCCGCTGAGTCGGCCCCGTCGGCATCCGAAGATGCCCCCACGCAGGAGGATGCCCAGGTCCAGGATCAGCAGCTCGGAACCTCATCGGAGCAGGCCGAGCAGGACAGCACACCCGCCGAATCCGCCCAGGCCAATGACACCCAGGACGATTCTTCCGATTCCGACGACCAGACCGACCAGGAGGATCCCGGTCAGCGTGCCGTGGACGAGTTCTCCAAGAAGCTGCGCACCCTCGAAGGCAAGTGGTACGTTCTGCACACATACTCAGGCTATGAGAAGCGTGTCAAGGCCAACGTGGAGTCCCGTGTGGCCTCCTTCGGCTTGGAGGACAAGGTCTTCCAGGTGGAGATTCCCATGGAAGAGGTCGAGAAGCACACCGACAAGGGCAAGAAGGTCGTCACCCGGGTTCGTGTGCCGGGCTACGTGCTGATTCGCATGTGGCCAGACGAGAACGCCCGCCGCATCATTCGCGACACCGAGGGCGTCACTGGGTTCGTCGGCCCCAGCAAAGAGCCGGCTCCGCTGACCCGCAAGGAGGTCGTCCAGATGATGGCCCCTATGATCGCCTCCGAGGCCCTGAAGGCCGCCGGGGACAAGCCCGAGGCCGCCAAGAAGCGCACGGTGGAGGTCTCCTACGCCGTTGGCGATCAGGTTACCGTCACCGAAGGGCCTTTCGCCACTATGGCTGCCGTGGTCTCCGATGTGGAGCCTACCACTCAGAAGCTGACCGTTCTGGTCTCCATCTTCGGCAGGGACACCCCTGTGGAGCTGGGCTTCGACCAGGTCGAAAAGATCGCCTGAAAGCCTTCGGCTGGTCCTCGGTCGATGCGATAATTGTTAAGCTTGTGCTCTCCTGTGGAGCGCATTTGGAAAGAACAGGTTGCGGGAGGGGATTCATGGTCTCCGACATCACCGCTTCGTAGAAAGAAGAACCAGCATATGGCTGCAAAGAAGAAAGTCACCGCGCTGATCAAGGTGCAGATAGAGGCCGGCAAGGCCAACCCTGCGCCCCCGCTGGGTCCCGCACTGGGTTCCCACGGCGTGAACATCATGGACTTCTGCAAGCAGTACAACGATGCCACCAAGGACAAGATGGGCCAGGTCATCCCCTGCATCATCACCGTCTACGAGGATCGTTCCTTCACCTTCATCACCAAGACTCCGCCGGCAGCCGACCTGCTGCGCAAGGCCGCCGGTGTCTCCAAGGGTGCCGGCAACCCGCTGACCACCAAGGTGGGTTCCGTCACCAAGGCCCAGGTCCGCGAGATCGCCCAGACCAAGATGGAGGATCTGTCGGCCCGTGACGTCGAGGCCGGGATGAAGATCATCGAAGGCACCGCCCGTTCCATGGGCATCACCGTCACCGACTGAAATTTTGTTGTGAGCGGTAGGGCATACGCTTGCCCGCACCGCGACTGCTGATAGGAGAAGCAGATGACCAAGCGTTCCAAGAAGTATCGCGAGGCGGCCGAGAAGGTCGATCGCACCAACCTGTACACCCCCGAGGAGGGTATCGCCCTGCTCAAGAGCATGCCCAAGCGCGGGTTTGACGAGACCGTAGAGGCCGTCTACCGCCTGAACGTGGATCCCCGTAAGGCCGACCAACTGGTCCGCGGCACCGTCAGCCTGCCCAACGGCACCGGCAAGACCGTACGCGTCCTGGTCTTCGCTCGTGGTCCTCAGGCGACCGCAGCCGCCGAGGCCGGAGCTGACGAGGTGGGCGACGACGAGCTGGTGACCAGGGTCGCCGGCGGCTACCTGGACTTCGATGCCGTGGTGGCTACCCCCGACATGATGGGCAAGGTCGGCCGTCTGGGTCGTGTCCTGGGCCCCCGTGGCCTCATGCCCAACCCCAAGACCGGCACCGTGACCATGGATGTGGCCAAGGCGGTCACCGAGATCAAGGCCGGACGTATCGAGTTCCGTGTGGACAAGAACGGCAACCTGAGCTTCCCCGTGGGCAAGGTCTCCTTCGAGCAGCAGGCTCTGGAGGAGAACTTCCACGCGGTCGACGAGGAGATCAAGCGCCTGAAGCCGGCCACGGTCAAGGGTCGCTACATCACCAAGGCCACCGTTACCACCACCATGGGCCCGGGCGTTCCCCTGGACATCGCGGTGCTCTGACTCGGTTCGGCTCTATATTTCAAGGGCGGGAGACCTTCGGGTCCCCGCTCTTTTCATATCTTGGCCAGGCAGCAGCTGGTATGGCGCCAGTCAGTCGGCGCCCGGATGCGACCTGCGGATCCTGCCGATGATCAGGGCTGCCTGGAGGACGAAGGACTCTCGCGGGTCCATGGCATCCCAGCCGGTCACCTCCACGCAGCGCCTGAGCCGGTAGCGCACGGTGTTGGGATGGATGCCCAACTTCTTGGCGGTGACCTCCAGCGAGTTGCCCGAGCGCAGGAAGGTGAGCAGGGTGGTCGGCAATGGCCCGTCCGGATCCTGGCCGGCCAGGCTCAGATAGACCTCCTGGTAGAGCTGGTCGGCAGCGTCCCTGTCCCCGTTCAGGGCTCGTTCAGGCAGCAGGTCGTCGGCATGCAGTGGCCTGGGCAGGGCGGCGGTGATGGGGTCAGCCACTGCCGGGGCTGCCGCATGCGTGCTCAGGGCGGCTCGGATGGAGGCTCCCGCACCGGAGATTCCATGGTGGAAAGGTCCCAGGCAGACAGCTGACTCGTCGGCGAAGAAGCGCAGGATGGATGCGCAGAAGTCGGCCGGGGTGCCCGACCGGTTGGGATCGATCAGAACCACCATGAGCCCTTCGTTCTCGCCCACCAGCGCCCTGCCGCCTTGACGGGCCACCGTGGTGTGGATAGGCTGGCGGGCGTTCTCCATGCCCTGTCCCTCATCGTTGCCCTGGGCCTCGCCAACGACGGCGAAGCAGTCGAATTCGGTCGGCCAGCCCAGCCGGGCCAGATCGTCAACGGTCCGTGTATCCGCCGTTTGCTCAATCAAATGCCGGATGATCCTGGACTCCGTTGTGGCCTTGCGTCCGTTTCTCGCCTCGGCCAGGTCGGCATAGAGAGCGGCTGCTGCGGTGGCGGCATGACGGGTGTAGACCAGCGTGGACCGTTCCCCCTCGGCTCCCATGGTCCGGCCGGCCTCCTCAAGCATGTCCAGAATGACCTGGGTCAGCTCCATGGCCCGGTGGGGGCCCAGGCTCCGGGAGAGCTCTGCTGGCACGGGGGAGGGGACTTCGCTGTCTTCCGCGCCTTGGGAGTCAAGTCGGGAGCGCAGGTCGTCCAGGGCTGTTCGAACGGCCCCTTCCAAGGTTCTGCGTCCATCGGCGGGCAGGGACCTGGTCCAGGGCAGCGCCTCATCCAGATGATCCAGCGTCTTCGGGAGAATCTGCTCCATGGCGGTACCGGAGGCGGCAGATACCTGGCGAGCCTGCTGCGCCTCGGCAGGGTCTTCGTCCGGCGGTCTGGACCGTTTCGACTTGCCGATCATGACGGCCGGTCCATCAGTTCACCGGCGCGGGCGCGGCGGCTCTGCCGGACCATGTCCAGGATCAGGAAAGGCACCACCATGTCCACCGGCAGCATGTGCCGTTCGAAGTTGTTGGCCGGAGCGGTGATCATGACCCCCATGATCAGCAGGAGGGGGAACCAGCACAGGACCCCGCGCCAGCGACCGGCTGCCAGGCGGGCGACGATCAGCAGCAGGGCGGCCACCACCCAGAAGTTGGCCCGTGCCACCAGGCCCAGCAGGGGGGTGTCGGCCCAGGTTCTGACGAATCCGGTCACCCCGTTGCGCCAGTCGTGGCACCAGGCCGCCAGCCAGGAGCCCGAGTTCTGCACGTAGCCATTGTTGAGGTAGTAGGACATGGCCACGTAGGCAGGATCCCCGGGGTCGAAGTAGCCGTAGGCCTCGGCCATGAAGGCGTCCAGGTAGATCACCGGATTGCGCAGTCCCACCTGGAGCCAGGCCCGGTTGAGCCGGGACATCTGCTCGGGCGTGACGGTCCTCCAGCGGTAGACGATCAGTTTGGGTTGGTTGCCCGAGGACTTGACCCGGTCGGCCTCCCAGGGGGTGTATTGGATGGCGGCATTGTCCAGGTCCATGATGGGCTCAAGATCAGCCCTTGCCTGGGCCGGAATCCCCTGGGGGTTGCGCTGGGCCACCCGGGCGATCTGCTGCAGCTGGATGCTGCGGCTCTCCACAGGGTCACCCTGAATGACTGTCCCCGTGGCTGTCAGGGCCCCGGTCACCCCTGTGAACAGGACCAGGGGCAGCAGGAGTCCTATCAGGATGGTGGCCCATTGGCGACGGCGGATGATCAGGGCCAGGACCAACTGGACCAGAACGATGTAGAGGGCGTACTTGGCGCTGATCAGCATGATCAGGGTGCTCAAGGCGAGGCCGGGCCGCAACTTTGCCGCCTGGCTGGCGTAGAGCGGCGAGTCCTTGTCCCCTGACTCCAGCTGGCGCCAGATGCCGAACCACCAGATGAAGGCGAAGGCGAAGAGGGGGGACTTGGTCAGGCTGAAGGTGCTGAAGACCACGAAGGGGGAGAAGAGGAAGAAGAGCATGACCAGGGTGCGGGCCAGGGCACCGACGTGTTCGGTTCCGCTGCCGCGCAGGAAGCGATCCGCGGTGACGGCGCAGCAAAAGGCCGCGAAGATCACCTGCAGCCCTGCCAGGAGCACGATGCCCGCGTCATAGGATCCGGTCAGATGGTTGGAGGCCATGATGGTCATCCCGTAGACCAGGGTCAACACCATGTTGTGCTGGTCGGTCAGGAAGACCGGGTGCCCTGGCAGCAGATAGTGGCCGATGGGGTAGACGTCCATCTGGGTGAAGGCATTGCCGCCGTAGGGGGGCTGATCGCCCTGCAGCTGGGCCAGGAAGTTGGCGCATTCCTGGGCCTGCGCGTACAGGTCGGCCCCATAGGCGGCCAGCAGGGTAAGAAAGGCCCAGGCCCAGCCCAGCAGAAGCAGGCGCATGATGGGCCGCCAGCCGCTGGTTTGCCGGGTGATGAAGACCGCGTAGGCACGCATCCGTGGGCGCTGCGCCAGGGCGGTCAGCCGCTGTGGCATTCGGATGGGTTCGCAGCCCAGCAGAATCCGGCGGCAGGCCAGGACCAGGGCCAGGCAGATGGCCAGGGTTCCCAGCATGATCAGCACCTGGGCCAGGCCAACCTGTGTCAGCGAACCCTCTTGACGGTAGATGGGGCCCAAACCAGTGCAGAAAGCGATCCAGAGGCAGGCCAGCAGGGCCAGGACCAGGCCGGCGGCCCGAGATGCGCGGGATCCAGGCCTTCCGGTCTGCAAGGCCGAAGTCTGCACAGGTTGTTCGCCCGCCTCTCTCGGTTGCGTCCTTCCGCTGTCTGCGCTCAAAAGAACCCCTTTCGCGGGTCGTGCCTGGTCTACGGCTTCCCCATTTTATCCAGTGCCCATCCGAGGATGCGCTCAAAGCTGTCCAAGGGTCTCCTGTGAAAAGATACAAAAACCGGCCGCCGCTTTTGTGGATGGTTCGCTACCGGGGCTGACCCCTTGTGCCGTATAGTGGAACGCGTGCCTCATCAGAATATCAAGTGGCAGCCATCGGCATCGCTGGACAGTGGCGTACTCTCCTCGATCGTGGTGCTCGACACCGTCGATTCGACCAATACGCTCGTGGCTCATGCTCTGGAAGCCTCGGCGTATTCGGATGCGCGCGACCGGGTCGAGCGGCTGTTTGGGGGCGGTGAATCGACAACGAGCACGGAGACCGTGAAGGGACTGGCCTCTGGCACATGGGGAAAAGCCGAAAGTACGCCTCGAAAAAACGCCCGTCAGGGTGTTTCTACGACTACACGGTACGAGGGAAGAGTCGCAAGTAAAGGTATTCGGCGATGGCCGGGCGCCGGGGGGAGCACCATGCCGCTGAGCGTAGCGGTTGCCGATGCGCAGACCCGGTGCCGCGGTCGTCTTGCCCGAACCTGGGTCAATCAGCCCCGATGCTCCCTGCTGGCTACTTGGGCCCTGCCGCTGCCCACTGAACTGCTGACTGGGCCCTTTGGCGGATGGATGCCTATGGTGGCGGGACTGGCCGCTCTTGAGGGCCTGCAGGATGTGCTTGAGTACCACGGCTGCCGGCTGGCCGACGGCGGCGCTCCTGAACGGGTTCTGACCCTCAAGTGGCCCAACGATCTGTTCTGCCGCGGGGCCAAGCTGGGCGGCATTCTCTGCGAGCTGGTCCGGGTGGATCAGGACTGGTCGGCCCTGGCTGTCGGCATCGGCATCAACCTCTTGCTGCCCCGGCAGGTGCTGCCTATTGCGGAGTCCACCTCCCTGCAGTTCCACTACCAGGACCTGCCCGACTACCAGACCCTGCGCGACGACCTGGTCGATGCCATCAGCTGGCACCTGAGCGGGGAGATGGCCCCCCTTGGCCTTGACGGGTCGTTGGACAGGGCCTTGAACGGGCCGCAAGGGCTGCGCTCGCGGATTGCCGCGCTCAGCTGGACGCTGGGCAGGCGGGTCAGGGTCGTCCCCGTAGCCGGTGAGCCCATAGAGGGCCGTGCCCTGCAGATCAATCCGGACGCTTCCCTGCGGGTGCGGTTGCCTGACGGCAGCCAGGTCGACGTGTCCACGGCCGACGTGGGCGTCCTGCCCGAAGTGGCCGTTGTGGGAGCCTAATTCCTGCCTTGTTCATGCTTTTCGTCAGTCCAATCGCCCTTGATCAACCAGTGAGGAGAGGGGAATGAAAAAACTGCTGATCGCCAACCGCGGCGAAATAGCCTTGCGGGTCGTGCGCACCGCCCAGGAGATGGGCATCGCCACCGTGGCCGTCTATGCTGACCAGGATCGGGACGCCCCCTATGCCCAGATGGCGGACGAGGCCTACCTCTTGCCTGGGGACACCAATATGGAGACCTATCTGAACGAGGACCTGATCGTCTCCATCGCCCGCCGGTCCGGCGCTGACGCCCTCCACCCTGGCTATGGCTTTCTGTCCGAGTTCTCCTCCTTCGCGCGCAAGGTGATCGAGGCGGGCATCACCTGGGTGGGGCCGGATCCCGAGATCCTGGACGAGCTGGGCGACAAGATCACCGCCTGCAAGGTGGCCGAGCGGGCCAGGGTGCCCGTGGTGCCAGGCCTGAGCGAACCCGTCACCGACATGCGCCCTTTGCTGGACTTCGCCGACGAGCACGGCTATCCGGTCATGATGAAGAAGGCTGACGGCGGCGGCGGCCGGGGGATCACCCTGATCAACGACAGCGACGAACTGCGCACCTTCTACATGAACCATGATGCCCTTCAGGGCGGCGACCTGGGCGACTACTTCATCGAGAAGTTCGTGGACCGGGCCCGGCACGTGGAGACCCAGTCCGGCAGGGACAGCCACGGCCAGTTCACCGTCTACTCCACCAGGGACTGCTCGGTCCAGCGCCGCAACCAGAAGCTGGTGGAGGAGGCCCCGGCCCCCTTCCTGTCCGACGACGTGATCGCCCAGCTGGAGGGATTCTCCCGCCGCTTGTTCGACACGGTGGGTTACGTGGGCCTGGGCACCTGCGAGTTTCTGGTCACCCCCAGGGACGATGTCTACTTCATGGAGGTCAACCCCCGGCTGCAGGTGGAGCATACGGTCAGCGAGCAGGTTTGCGGACTGGACCTGGTCCGCGAGCAGCTGCGGATCGCCGACGGCGGCTCCCTGAACGTGGCGCCCCCGCCCCGCGGCCACAGCTTCGAGCTGCGCATCACCAGCGAGGATCCGGCCACCAATCTGACGCCCAGCTCAGGGACCATCGAGTCGATTCAGTGGCCCTCCGGCCCCGGCATCCGCGTGGATTCGGGCGTCGAGGTGGGCGACACGGTCTCGCCCAGGGACGACTCCATGATGGGCAAGCTGATCGTGACCGCCCAGGACCGTCCGGCGGCCGTGGCCAGGGTTCGTCGGGCCCTGCGCGAGATGAGCATCAGCGGGGTCCCCACCCCGGCCGGCCTCTTCCAGAAGATCTTCACCAACCCCGAGTTCACCGCCGAGGACGGGCACTCCTTCGACGTGTCCACCAAGTGGCTGGAACGGGTCTACCTGAACGTGGAGCCTGCCTCCAACGGCAGCGGCCAGCCCGCCTCGGTCTCCGGCGCTTCGGCCCAGGAACAGGACCGGGACAGCGATCCCATGGAGACCTACAACGTGGAGATCGACGACAAGCGGGTCAGGCTCGCTCTGCCCCAGTCGCTGTTGGGCGGCATGGGCGGCGTCGGCGGCCACGGCGGTATTGCCCGGCCCCGGCAGCCCCTGCGCGGGCGCGGGCTGCGGGATCAGGAGCCCGGCGCACCCCGGCAGGATGCGGCCCGGTCCGGCGTCATCGTGGCCACCATGCAGGCGGTGGTCACCCGCATCAACGTGGCCCCCGACCAGGAGGTCGACAAGGGCGACCTGCTGGTGGTGCTGGAGTCCATGAAGATGGAGAACTACGTCTATGCCCCGGCCAAGGGCCGCGTGAAGACCATCGATGTGGCCGTGGCACAAGGGGTGGATCCGGGCCAGACCCTGGTCAACCTGGATCTGGGCGGGGAGGAGCAGGCATGAGCGTCACCGAATCCACCTTGGGCTCCCAGCCGGTGCGCCAGGGCATCCATCGGGCCGCCGCTCTGGCCAAACAGGCCGAGGAGCACGCCCGCGACCGGCAGCATGCCAAGGGCAAGCAGACCGCCCGTGAGCGCCTGGACCTGCTCTTCGACAAGGACACCTTCGAGGAGGTGGGACGCTTCGCCGGCGGTGACATCGCCGGGGACCGGGCGGGCTCTGCGGTCATCACCGGCTTCGGCCTGGTCTACGGGCGCAAGGTCGGCGTCTACGCTCAGGACTTCTCCGTTCGCGGCGGCACCCTGGGCCGGGCCGAGGGCGAGAAGATCTGCCGGCTCATGGACATGGCCCTGCGGATCAAGGTCCCCATCGTGGCCATGATCGACTCGGGCGGCGCCCGCATCCAGGAGGGTGTGGCCGCCCTGACCCAGTACGGCCGCATCTTCCGCAAGACCTGCCAGGCCAGCGGCTTCGTCCCGCAGATCTCCCTGATCCTGGGCCCTTGCGCAGGCGGTGCCGTCTACTGCCCGGCCCTGACCGACCTGATCATCATGACCAAGGAGAACTCGGACATGTTCGTCACCGGTCCCGACGTGGTCAAGGCGGCCACCGGCGAGACCATCAGCATGGACCAGCTGGGCGGCGGCTACGTGCACAACACCCGTTCCGGCGTGGCCCACTACCTGGGCGAGGACGAGGCCGACGCCATCGATTACGCCCGGACCGTGCTGGCCTACCTGCCTGCCAACAGCGACCAGGAGCCTCCCCGGTACGCCTTCATCTCCGGCCATGCCGAGCGCCAGGCCGCCAAACGCCTGGCCACGGTCATCCCCGAGAACGACCGGCAGCCCTACGACGTGCTGGACGTCATCCACGCCATCGTCGACTACGGCGAGCTGGTCCAGGTCCAGGAGCTCTACGCCCGGTCCATCGTGGTGGGCTTCGCCTGCCTGGAGGGCCGGCCGGTGGGGATCGTGGCCAACCAGCCCATGGTGGATGCAGGCAGCCTGGATGTGGAGTCATCCGAGAAGCTGGCCCGATTTGTCCGCCTCTGCGACGCCTTCAACCTGCCGGTCATCACCCTGGTGGACACCCCTGGCTACAAGCCGGGCTCGGATCAGGAGCACGCCGGCATCATTCGTCGGGGGGCCAAGGTCATCTACGCCTATGCCAACGCCCAGGTGCCCATGGTCACCATCGTGCTGCGCAAGGCCTTCGGCGGCTCCTACATCGTCATGGGCTCCAAGGCCATCGGCGCGGATCTCAACTACGCCTGGCCCTCCTCGCAGATCGCCGTGCTGGGGGCCCAGGGCGCGGTCAACATCATCCACCGGCGCGACCTGCAGGAGGCCAAGGAGGCCGGTCGGGACGTGGATGAGCTGCGCAACCGGCTGGCCCAGGAGTATGAAACCAGCACCGTCAACGCCAATCTCTCCCTGGAGATGGGCGAACTGGACGGCATGATCGACCCGGAGCAGACCAGACCGGTCCTGATCCAGGCCATGGACCTCCTGGCAGACAAGCAGCGCGTCAGGGTCAACGACAAGCACCACGGCAACCAGCCTCTATGAGCTTCCCCTCGTCATTATCAGCAATCCCCAACTCTCTATGAATAGGACATCATGACCAGTACATTCTTCATCAACCGTCTCGCCGAGCAGCCGCACGCGCTCATGTTCGCCGGCCAGTCCAACCCCTGGACTGTAGCCCTGGCCGATCTGCAGGGCGATCCCGACATCGACAAGGCCCTGAGGGAGCGGATGGCGGCGGCCACCGACCTGCTCAGGGCGGTCAAACCCGACCTGCTGGCCACCAATGGCCGTCAGCTGGACCTGTTCGGCTACAAGCCCGACCCGGTCAGACTGGGACCGGCCGCCGACGCGGCGGTCAGCGTGCCCGGCATCGCCCTGGTGCAGCTGGGCGCCCTCATGGACATGGACCAGCTGGGCTACGATGCGGCCCAGGCCCGTCCGGTGGCCCTGCTGGGACACTCCCAGGGCATCATCGGCGTCCACATGGTCCAGGAGATCCAGGCGGCTGGATCCATGAAAGCCGCCCAGGGCGCCATCGACCAGATCCTGGCCACCGCCATGCTGATCGGCGCGGCCGGCACCCGCCAGGCCCGTCGTCTGGGCATCCACCGCCAGGGTGAGGCCACCCCTATGCTCTCGGTGCGCGGCGCCACCCGCCATCAGGTGGAGGTTCTGGTCGACCGGGTGCCTGGCGCTCGCGGCCCCATCAGCGTGGCTGTGACCAACTCGGATCGCAACCTGGTCCTGTCCGGCTATCCGGAGGATCTGGCCGCCTTCGCCATCGAGGCGAGCAAGGAGAGCGAGCACCAGCGCCAACTGCGCGAGGACAAGGTCCGTGGCGGAACCGCCTTCTCGCCGGTTCTGGAGTACCTGGATGTGACCCTGCCCTTCCACTCGCCGCTCATGAAGGAGGCTGTGGATCTGAGCGTGGACTGGGCCTCCCGCTGCGGTCTGGACACCGAGCGTGCCCGGGTCCTTGCCGAAGAGGTCCTGCTCAACCATGCCGACTGGGCCGGCCGGATCGCCGAGGTCATGGACCAGCAGGATGCCGCCTCCCTCTGGCTGGTGGATCTGGGCCCGGGCGAGACCCTGGGCAAGCTGGTGGACAACCTGGTCCAGGGCACCGGCGTGGGCGTGGTCGAGGCCTCCAACCAGGCCCGGCGCGCACAGCTGTCCACCATGGAGGAGGATCCGGCCAGGACCCAGGACTGGTCCAAGCTGGCCCCCCGTCTGCTGGAGACCCCTGCCGGTCCCCGGGTGGAGACGGCCTTCAGCCGGTTGACCGGCAAGCCCCCAGTCATGCTGGCCGGCATGACCCCGACCACCGTGGAGCCCGAGATCGTCGCTGCGGCTGCCAATGCCGGCTACTGGGCCGAGCTGGCCGGCGGCGGCCAGGTGACCGCTGAGGTCTTCGACCGCCACGTGTCCCAGCTGGAGGACCAGCTGCAGGAGGGCCGCACGGTCGAGTTCAACGCCATGTTCATGGACCGCTACTTGTGGAACCTCCAGTTCGGCAGCCAGCATATCGTGCCCAAGAAGCGCGCCTCCGGCACCCCCATCGACGGGGTGGTCATCTCTGCCGGCATCCCCGAGCTGGACGAGGCCGTGACCCTGATCCGTCAGCTCAACGAGGAGGGCTTCCCCTACGTGGCCTTCAAGCCCGGCACGGTGGACCAGATCCGCCAGGTCGTGGCCATCGCCCGCAAGGTCGCCCCCACCCATATTCTCATGGAGGTCGAGGGAGGTGCCGCCGGAGGCCACCACTCCTGGGAGTCCCTGGACGACCTGCTCTCGACCACCTACGCCGAGGTTCGTGCCTGCCCCAACATCGTTCTGGTGGCCGGGGGCGGCATCGGCACCCCTGAGCGGGCGGCCGACTACATCAGCGGCCAGTGGTCCCGCGCCTACCACCTGCCGGACATGCCCGTTGACGGCGTCATGATCGGCACAGCGGCCATGACCGCCAAGGAGGCCCACACCAATCCCGAGATCAAGCGGGCTCTGGTGTCCACCCCCGGCATCGACAGCTCCACCCCTGATCCGGATCCCTTCGCTCCCATGGGCGAGAAGTGGGTGCCCAGCGGCAAGTCCGTGGGGGGCGTGGGCTCCGGCCTGAGCCACCTGCACGCCGATATCTACGAGATGGAGAACTCCTCCGCCGAGTGCGGCCGCCTGCTGGTCCGGGTCATGAAGCATCCGGAGGAGCTGGAGACCCGCCGCGGGGAGATCATCGAGGCCCTGAACAAGACCGCCAAGCCCTACTTCGGCGATCTGGAGACCATGACCTACCAGGACTGGGCCCAGCGTTTCGCCGACCTGGCCTACCCCTGGGCAGACGACACCTACATCGACCGTTTCCTGCACCTGCTGCGGCGCATCGAGGCCCGTGTCTGCGAGCGTCAGAGCGGCGAGTTCGACTCCATCTTCGCCTCCAGGCAGGATGTGGCCGAGCCGGAGCAGGCGCTTCGCCGGCTGCATGAGGCCTACCCCCAGGCAGCCGAGCTCAAGGTGGTGCCCACCGATGTGGCCTGGTTCCCTGTTCTGGTGCGCGAGTACCCCAAGCCCATGCCCTTCGTGCCGGTCATCGACAACGATCTGCTGCGCTGGTGGGGTCAGGACCAGCTCTGGCAGTCCGAGGACCCCCGCTACGGCGCCGACTCGGTCAGGGCCATCCCCGGACCCATCTCCGTGGCAGGCATCACCACGGTGGACGAGCCGGTAGCCTCCATTCTGGCACGGTTCGAGCAGGCGGCCATAGGCCGGGTGCGCGACCTGGGCAGCGGTCCCGCCAAGGCCTACAGCCAGCTGGCAGGCGCTGCTGATGCGCAGGAGTTCATCCGCCGCAGCCCCAACATCTCCTGGGTGGGCCATCTGATGGCCAATCCGGCCTACGGGACGGCCATGGACGACCCCAACTACACCATCACCGCCACCGGCCAGGACGACCTGGGCGAGCACTACGACCTGGACATCCATCTGGACACCTACTGGGACGACGACCCCGACGGCGGCCTGGACCGGCATGCGGTGCGCCACATCGTCGTGCCGCTGACCATCAAGAGCGACCAGGTCGGCCTCTTCCCGGTAGTCGACCGCACCCGCCTGCCCAAGGACGTCTACGCCTTGCTGGCCGACACTGCCGGCATCGGCAACACCACCATCACCGGCGACAAGCTGGCGGCCATGCCTGCCATCGAGAAGGACGATGACCCCGAGCACCCCTTCGGCCTGGCCCACAGCGGCTACACCCTGGCATCCAACCTGGGCTTCGACCATGAGGCGGCCACCGGAGGCGCCCTGCCCGATGCGCTGATCCCCTCTGGCTTCGCCCCCGATGCGCTGGTGGGTCCGGCCTGGCCGGCCATCTACGCAGCCCTGGGATCCGTCTATGTGGATGGCTTCCCCATCATCGAGGGATTGCTCAACGCGGTCCATCTGGACCATCTGATTGAGCTGGAGGTCAGCGAGAAGCGCCTGCTGGAGCATACCGGCCAGCGGATCGAGCTGACCAGCTGGGCCGAGCCTTACCAGGAATCTTCCTCCGGCCGGGTGGTGACCATCCACGTGGTTCATGCCGCCCAGGACGGGACTGTGCTGGCACGCGAGGTCGAGCGCTTCGCCATCCGCGGCCGCGCCTACAGCGACCAGCTGCCCCAGGAGGCTCCCGAGTACGGCGGCATCAGCGCCGACACGGTGGACACACCACGCAGGCTGCTGCGCCGCGTCACCGTCACCGCCCCCAAGGACATGACCGCCTTCGCGCGCACCTCCGGGGACTTCAATCCCATCCACACCTCCAAGCGGGGTGCCGCGGTCTCCGGCCTGTCTGCGCCGCTAGTGCACGGCATGTGGCTGTCGGCCACCGCCCAGTACGCGGCGCAGGCTACCGACGAGCAGGGCGTCCACTACGAGATCGCCGGATGGACCTACAACATGTACGGCATGGTCCAGCTGGGCGACAAGGTGGAGATCAGCCTGGAGCGCGTGGGCAAGGTTCGCCATGGCGGCCTGGTCCTGGAGGTCACCTGCAGGATCGACGGCCAGTTGGTCTCCCGCGGCACGGCCATCGCCCGCGCCCCACGGACCGCTTACGTCTATCCCGGCCAGGGGATTCAGCAGCAGGGCATGGTCCTGGACGAGCGGGCCAAGTCTCCGGCCGCCCGTGAGACCTGGGAACGGGCCGATGCGCTGACCCGCAGCAAGCTGGGGTTCTCTATCCTGGCCGTGGTACGCGATAACCCGCACACCCTGACGGCCAAGGGGGTCACCTATCATCATCCGGAGGGGCTGCTCAACCTGACCCAGTTCACCCAGGTGGCCCTGGCCACCGTGGCCTTCGCCCAGACCGCCCGCCTGCGTGAGTCCGGCATGGACATCTGGCCCGCCTACTTCGCCGGCCACTCCCTGGGCGAGTACAACGCCCTGAGCTCCTTCGCCGGGGTCATGTCCCTGGAGACGGTCCTGGAGCTGGTCTTCCACCGTGGGTCCACCATGCACTCCCTGATCGAACGCGACGAGCAGGGACGCAGCAACTACCGGATGGGCGCCCTGCGTCCCAACCAGTTCGGCGTGGGCGACTCCGGCGTCAAGCAGTATGTGGAGTCCGTATCCAAGGAGTGCGGCGAATTCCTGGAGATCGTCAACTACAACCTGGCCGGTCAGCAATACGCCGTGGCCGGGACCATCGCCGGTCTGGAGTACCTGCGCGCCGACGCCAACCGCCGGGCCAAGGAGGCGGGCGGCAAGCCGGCCTTCATGTACGTGCCCGGCATCGACGTGCCCTTCCACTCCACCCTGCTGCGCAAGGGGGTGCCCGAGTTCCGCGACACCCTGGATGCCCTGCTGCCCGAGCACATCGACTACTCCCGCCTGGAGGGTCGCTACATACCCAACCTGGTTGCACGGCCCTTCCAGATGACCAAGGAGTTCGCGGCCTCCATCCTGGAGGTGGTTCCTTCCGAACGCATCAAGCAGGCTCTGGACGATCCCCAGGTCTGGGATCAGTATGCGGCCGACGACCAGAAGCTGGGCCGCCTGCTGCTGACCGAGCTGCTCTCCTGGCAGTTCGCCTCTCCTGTGCGCTGGATCGAGACCCAGGCGATTATGTTCGATGCCCCTGAGCAGGGCGGCCTGGGCGTGGAGCAGCTGATCGAGGTAGGACTGGGCCATTCGCCCACCCTGGCCAACCTGGGCACCAAAACCCTGAAGCTGCCAGACTTCCGCGAACGTCACGTGAGCGTCTACAACCTGGGCAGGGACGAGAGCCGGGTCTATCTGACCGACACCGATCCCATGGCCCCGGTGGAGGAGGAGCCCGCAGCCCCGATCCAGGACTCCAGCCCTGAACCTACTCAGGCTGCTGCGCCCGCACCTGCATCGGCTCCGGCTCCTGCCCCTGCAGCAGTCGAGGATTCGGCTCCTGCTCCGGCCCCGGCGACCGGCGGCCCATCGGGTGCCGATGTGGCCGACCTGCCCTTCAAGGCCTCGGATGCCATCGCTGTCCTGCTGGCCTACTCCACCAAGATCCGCCCCGAGCAGATCGGGCAGACCGACACCACCGACACCCTGACCAACGGCGTCTCCTCCAGGCGCAACCAGCTGCTGATGGACATCAGCTCCGAGCTGGGCGTGGCCAGCGTGGACGGCGCCGCCGAGGCCAGCATGACCGACCTGAGCGCCCTGGTGAACAAGGTGGCCCCCAACTATCGGCCCTTCGGACCGGTGCTCTCCGACATCGTGCGTGAGCGCATCCGCGACCTCTTCGGCCCCTCCGGCCTCAAGCTGCAGCAGGTGGAGCAGCGGGTCTCCGACGTCTGGCAGCTGGGTGCCGGCTGGGTCTCGGCCACGGTGGCCAGCCTGGTCCTGGACACACGTGAGGGCGCCTCATCGCGTGGCGGCGACCTGGCGCTCCTGCCCACCGAGGCTGTCTCCACTGTGCCTGCGGCCAATGCGCTGATCGACCAGGCTGTTCAGCAGGTGGCCCAGCGTCACGGCGTCACGGTCTCCATGCCCTCTGCAGGCGGTGCCGCCGGCGGTGCCGTAGTTGACTCCGCCGCCCTGGATGCCTTCGCAGCCCAGGTGACCGGCTCCGAGGGTGTGTTGGCCTCCACCGCCCGCTTCCTCCTGGACAAGCTGGGGCTCAAGCCTCCGACCGTCCAGCCTGGCGAGAATGAGGATGCTGCCGTCGTGGCTGCCGTCGATGCCGAGCTGGGCAGCGACTGGCCCGAGCAGGTGGCGCCACGGTTCGAGGCCTCGCGCGCCGTCCTCTTCGACGACCGCTGGGCCAGCGCCCGCGAGGATCTGGCTCACATCTACCACGAGCACGATGATGACCGCAGTCATCTGAGCTTCGTAGGAGCCGGACGCGAGGTGCACGATCAGGCCGTCTGGTACGCCGAACAGGCGCGCAACCGTGGCGAGCAGGATCTGGCCCGGGTCTTCAGCGGCATCGCCGACCAGGCCATGACCCCTGCCGACTCGGACCAGACCGCCGCACGGTTCGCCAAGGACGTGGCCGTGGTCACCGGCGTGGCTCCCAAGTCCATCGCGGGATCGCTGACTGCCGGCCTCCTGGAGGGCGGGGCGACGGTCATCGCCGTCTGCCACTCCCTGAAGCCCCAGACCGTCATCTGGGCCCGCGATCTCTACCGTCGCCATGCCGTGGGCGGTGCCCGTCTCTGGATCGTGCCCGCCAACCTGTCCAGCTACCGGGATGTGGATGCCCTGGTCGACTGGGTCGGCAACGAGCAGCGCAAGACCACGGGGGCCACGACCACCGTGCTCAAGCCTGCCTACGAGCCTACCCTGCTGCTGCCCTTCGCAGCCCCCGCCATGCACGGGACCATGGCCGACTCGGGCCGGCTCTTCGAGTCCCAGGCCCGGCTCATGCTCTGGAGCCTGGAACGCCAGATCGCCGGGTTCGCCGGCATCGGGGCGGATACCGACGTTGACCACCGTCTGCATGTGGTCCTGCCTGGCTCACCCAACCGCGGCATGTTCGGCGGCGACGGAGCCTACGGGGAGGTCAAGGCCGCCCTGGACGCCATCGTCAACCGCTCCCGCCCCGAGCAGGACTGGTCCGGCCGGGTCACCTTCGCCCACCCGCTGATCGGCTGGGTCCGTGGCACCGGGCTCATGGGCGGCAACGATCCCCTGGTCAAGGTGGTGGAGCGCCACGGCATCCGCACCTACTCCACCGGGCAGATGGCTGACTCCCTGCTGGAGCTCTGCACTGTGCAGGCCCGCCAGCAGGCTCTTCAGGCCCCGCTCCAGGCCGACCTGACCGGTGGCCTGGGCTCCAGCCCGCTGGACCTTAAGGCCCTGAAGGCCGAGGCTGCCCAGGACGACAATCCGTCGACACCGACTCCAGCCGGAAAGTCCGGGGATGCATCCGCAGATGCCGACAAGGACCCGGACCGGGTCATCAAGGCCCTGCCCACACCTCGTGTGCCTGCCCAGGCCCCGGTGGATCTGCAGGACTGGCAGGGCGTGACCGCTCGGCCCGAGGATCAGATCGTCATCGTCTCCATCGGCGAGATGGGTCCCTGGGGCTCCGGCCGCACCCGCTTCGAGGCCGAGATGGGCATCCACTCGGATGGCCAGGTCGACCTGAGCGCCGCAGCCGTCCTCGAACTGGCCTGGAACATGGGTCTGGTCGAATGGCAGGACAGCCCCAAGCCGGGCTGGTACGACACTGATGGCGAGCTGGTGCCCGAGCAGGACATCGCCGAGCGCTACCACGACCAGGTGGTGGCCCGCTCCGGCATCCGTCCCTTCGATGATGGCATGGGCTCCGACTACCGCCAGGGCACCAATGAAGAGGAGGTGGACGTCTTCCTGGATCATGACGTGGCCTTCTCGGTGCCCACCAAGGACATGGCTCAGGAGTATGTGGCCCAGGATCCGGACCACACCAGCATCGCCCGCGACGAGCAGTCCGGCGAGTGGACCGTCACCCGCCTGCCCGGCTCCCGCATCCGCGTGCCGCGCCGGGCCACCATGTCCAGAACCGTGGGCGGCCAGTTCCCCAAAGGCTTCGACCCGGTCAAGTGGGGCATCCCCGCCTCCATGGTCGGGGACGTGGATCAGATCGCCCTCTGGAACATCGTGACCACCGTGGATGCCTACCTGTCGGCCGGATTCACCCCGGTGGAGATCCTCCAGGCTGTCCATCCCTCCAAGGTGGCTTCCACCCAGGGGACCGGTTTCGGCGGCATGGCCTCCATGCGCAAGCTCTACCTGGACCGCTTCCTGGGCAAGGAGATCCCCACGGACATCCTCCAGGAGGCCCTGCCCAACGTGGTGGCCGCGCACGTCATGCAGTCCTACATCGGCGGATACGGCAACATGGTCCAGCCGGTCTCGGCCTGCGCCACGGCTGCGGTCTCCCTTGAGGAGGGCGCCGACAAGATCGCCCTAGGCAAGGCGGACTTCGTGGTCACGGGCGCCATCGACGACATCGGCGTGGAGTCGGTCATCGGCTTCGGCAACATGAACGCCACCGCCGATTCCGCCGAGATGTACGCCAAGGGCATCCAGCCCCGGTTCTTCTCCCGGGCCAACGACCGTCGGCGGGGCGGCTTCCTGGAATCCCAGGGCGGCGGGACCATCCTGCTGACCCGAGGCGACATCGCCCTGCGCATGGGTCTGCCCGTGGCTGGCGTGGTCGGGTACATCCACTCCTTCGCGGATGGCGCCCACACCTCCATCCCCGCACCCGGGCTGGGGGCTCTGGCCGCCGGCATGGGCGGCAAGGACTCGGACCTGGTGCGCTCGCTGGCCAAGCTGGGGGTGGACCCTGACGACATCGCCGTGGTCTCCAAGCATGACACCTCCACCAACGCCAACGACCCCAACGAGTCCGAGTTGCACAACACCCTGGCTCACGCCATCGGGCGGACGGACGGCAACCCGCTCTACGTCATCTCCCAGAAGAGCCTGACTGGCCATGCCAAGGGTGGTGCCTGCATCTTCCAGATCAACGGGCTCACCCAGCTCTTCCGGTCCGGGGTCATCCCGGCCAATGCCTCCCTGGACTGCGTGGATCCGGTACTAAGGCGCGACGACCATCTGGTCTGGCTGGAGCAGCCTCTGAAGGTGGGCAGGGTCAAGGCCGGGCTGGTCACCTCCCTGGGCTTCGGCCATGTCTCCGGCATCGGGGTCATCGTCAGCCCCGGAGCCTTTGAGGCAGCCGTGCTCCAGACCTCCGGCCAGGAGGCCCTTGATGAGTGGCGTCGCCGGGCCAACGACCGTCTGGCCGCTGGTCAGCGCCATCTGGAGGAGGGCCGCATGGGTCGGGCCCCGCTCTATGAGCCCATCGACAACCGCCGCTTCCATGAGGATGGCCACGGGTATGTGGGCCACGAGATTGAGAAGGCTATGCTGCTGGATCCCCAGGCTCGCCTGGGTGCCGACGGCTACTACGACCGGGGATGAGAGCAGTGTGAACCAGCTGGACTTCCGTCTGAAGCAATAGGCGGGAGTCCGGTGAGGGAACAGTCATTGCGATGATCGGGGAGGTGGGCCAGACGGCTCGCCTCCCTTATTGTCTCGCCATTGGGTGCGGCTGTCCCTCGTCTTCATGCCGTATGTACAAAGGCTTCCTTGCAGGTATGCGAGCTATCTGGTCGTCAGGACTTATTGGTCATCGAAGCTGTTGTAATGGCTGCGCATAAGGGATTTTGTCCGAATATTGCCCGCATGTTGCTCAACCGGCGGTGTGCTATTGCCAGGCTGCGATTGGAGCCTTTTCACAAAAAGGTATAAAAAGTAGATGGGTGACCCAGATTTTACTTGGGATTATTGCTGGGCCACCCAAATGGCCGAACTCGTCTTGGGGGAGTGTCCGGCCTCTTACTCGTGCGAAGTTTTAGTGCTAGCGATCGCTCTAATGGAATTCCTACTGCTGAGGTTTGCTGCCATAATACTCATGGCAAGAAGCCCGATTATCATAGCCACGCCGATATTTTCCCCTTCAGCTGTGGGCAGGACGCCGACAGTCAGGGGGAGTTGCAGGTTGTTGATGTCGCCGGATCGGTCGATCGAATTGAACGTTTAGCGGATGGCCACTGTCGCCATAATTGGTTGTATGCGGGGGTTGGGGTGACATCCCAAGTGTCATCGCCGTTTCGTATCAGTCAGGTTCTCTGCTTCTGCTCAAGGAGCATCTCAGCGGACACACCGCTTGCAGGGAAAAGGAATTGCGGCGGTAAAGCGATTGACTGCATTGAGGGGATTGCCTGTTTCTAGTGGTCTATTCGGATTTGTTTCCTGGACATGAGTCCTTATGCCTGCAGCCAGGTCCTGGGAATGGAAGGCACCTATGCTGCATGGAGTGATTTGTAAGGAGTACCGTCTTATTATTCGGAACAAAGGCAGGCAAACCCTGCGTGTGCACGATGTTGTCGCCCAGCTCTCACTAATTATTGACGCCACACGGATAGGTGCCCCTCATAGGAAGCGGCAGCCAGTGAATAAGGGTAACTCGTACTGACCGAGCGTTTCCGCTTAGGAACCGCACTCATCGGTGCTCACTGCGCTCGCGTGCATAGTCATATTGCAGCAAGTTATCGTTCATGTCTAAGGGAATACAAGGAACATCGCGACACCGAAAGCGACACCGCACAATCCGAATATCGTAGCCCCAGCAAGTTGCTTCATGTAATTCGGCTTGCCCCAATTGTTTTTGAGGTCATTTGAACATGCTGACAGACAATGTTTAATAACTGATACCATTTCATTCCCTTTCTTAAGAAGGAGCTGCAAGATGCAAGACTGTCAAAATAGGTAGGGTCAATCCCGTCGATGCTGAAGCAGAACAAGTCGTGGCATAGGTTATGGTGCTAGCTGTGCATCAGCAAGCTAGCATCTGACCTTATCTGCAAACAAATTTCATCTCTTCGTTAGTCAAAGCAGAAGAACCTGGCTAACTTCTCGTCAATTATGTTTGGCTATAGTTCCCTTCTCAACTGTGATCAACTACTTGTTTCCCGCCATTCTCGTTTTTGAGAACCGCGTAATAGATATCTACTGATGTTGCTGTAAATGCTATCAGAAGAATTGATGCTCATACTGTTATCGCCAGCATGATTTCAACTTTTGTGATCGATGCTCGGGCATAGTGGAATTCCCATTTTCGAAAGATAAAGTTGTTGTGTGTGGAGAATTTGTCGACGCCAATGTCAATTATCTCTGATTTTCGTTCTCTAACATTGTATGGCAGTACGTTACCAGTCTGATTCCCCTTGCTCTGTAAGAATGAATAATCTTGCGGAAATCTGTCAGCCAAGTTCCGTGCAGAACGTTTATTCTTTCCATGCATATCCTTCGATAAGGAGTGGTCACCGCGTGAGCATGGACGATCCCGCAGTACTCCGGCAGTCGCTGGAACGGACGAGGTGTTCCTTGGATCCACGGGATTGATCCATGGATACGCAAAGAAGCTATACCGGCGACGGCGCGATCTCTTATTCATGGTGGGTGAACCGCCGGAGGCTAGTCCACAGCCGACAAGGGATCAGAATTTCTGTATGGATCTTCACGATTATCCGCAGAGGAGGGGTAATCAGCGCCGGTTTCCATGCCACCGAGGGGTTCTTCCCAGTGATGTATGCGTGCGTTTATTGCTAAGTTCAACCGCGCGATGACCAATGTACTGCATGTTCCGGCCGGCCCATGTGCTATGCTCTGTACCGAGCCAACGGCTTTGCGGGCGTAGCTCAATGGTAGAGCCTCAGTCTTCCAAACTGATTACGCGGGTTCGATTCCCGTCGCCCGCTCCACGATAATCGCTGATATTCCGCTATTCTTGGCGGGTTTTTCAATCGCTTGGAGCGGTCAGGATCGGACCTGACTGAGCGAGATTTTCCCCAGTATTCGGCATTTTACGGGCTAAATGGGTACACGATAGGGTGCACGGCGGATACTGCTGGATGGTAGTGGCTACAGAGCTGTCCAACAGCGTCATGCCAGCGTTATGACTCCTGCTGCTGATATAGCGAAATTCCTTTTTCCCCTCTGCAGTCGTTCGCTCAGGAACATAGCTATCAATGACGCAGTGGGGGGGGGGTGGGGAGTCCTCAATTACCGGCCGGATGATTTGCTGCATGGGACGATGAGGGGCATACTCGGGCCTATGGATGATGCCGGGTTTGGACAAGTGCTGGGGTTGGGACATGATCTGGTCGATCTGGAGGAGTTCGGCCAGCAGCTGGCTATGCCAGGCACACGTATGACAAGCTTGTTTTCGCCACGGGAGCGGCGGCAGGCCGAGCAGCGGGCCCTGCTCAAGCATGATGACACAGCGGCGCACTTGGCGGTGCGCTGGGCTGGCAAGGAGTCGGTGCTCAAAGCCTGGTCGCAGGCGCTGGGGCCTGAGCCATCGCCCTATGGTTTGGATGATTTTCCTTGGAGCGGGGTGGAGATCCTGGACGACGGCCGGGGTCGGCCGAGTGTCAATCTAGAATCCTCCGTGGAAGCCAGGTTTTATGATTCCTTGCTTCTGACCGGTGGTCAGGCCAATCGAGTGCAGTTGTGCTGGCACATCGCTCTCAGCCATGATGGACCGGTGGCTTCGGCGGTTGTGCTTCTGTGCAGGTGCGTCTGGAATTAGACTAAGACGTGGGCGTTCGGTGAATTCGTAACTGGCTCGTTAACCTATTCAAAACAGCAAGTTTGACAGACGCGATAATACTTTGATTTCGTTGGAGTTGTTTCGGATACTCAAGGTCTCACACAGGGTAGGTGGCGTGCAGTACATGCGTCATTCTAAGGGTTGACCATGGTTACCATGTAGACTATATACAGCCTCTTCTTGAGGTGTGTTCCCCGCGTGGGTGGGGATGATCCTAGGCGTAGGGGTATGAGGGGAGGGGCACGTATGTGCTCCCCGCATCTGCGGGGATGATCCTTGGTCATTCAGCGCAAAGGTCGCTTTGAACCGGTGCTCCCCGCATCTGCGGGGATGATCCGTGCAGCAGGAGTCGTCGCAAAGCAGCGGCGCCGTGCTCCCCGCATCTGCGGGGATGATCCGTCCGTAGGTAAACCGTCTGACAAAGGCTGCATGTGCTCCCCGCATCTGCGGGGATGATCCCAAGGCCGTGCTGGAACGGCAGACCGCCACGCAGTGCTCCCCGCATCTGCGGGGATGATCCCGGGTCTATAAGCCGCATTCAGCCGCAAACCCTGTGCTCCCCGCATCTGCGGGGATGATCCTACCACGCTTTAAATTTTTTGAGAAAAGGAGACGTGCTCCCCGCATCTGCGGGGATGATCCTCGTCGGTATCGTCCTGGGCCTTGGTCGTTTCGGTGCTCCCCGCATCTGCGGGGATGATCCCTCAACTACGCAAAGGAGGCCTGACATGGCTGGGTGCTCCCCGCATCTGCGGGGATGATCCTGCGATGGCTGACATACTCGACTGTGACTTCAGGTGCTCCCCGCATCTGCGGGGATGATCCCTCAGGCCGTTTCTACAAGACCGGGCCGTTGACGTGCTCCCCGCATCTGCGGGGATGATCCTGGGTGGGGCTCGCGTTCCTGCCTTTGCTGGGGGTGCTCCCCGCATCTGCGGGGATGATCCTCTACTTCCAGATTCTCCAGATTACCGGCATTCGTGCTCCCCGCATCTGCGGGGATGATCCTGTTTTTCAGCGTGGTGTCATCGCCATAGGCCAGTGCTCCCCGCATCTGCGGGGATGATCCTTATGCAGAGCACCGAACTTTTTCGCATTGTCCGTGCTCCCCGCATCTGCGGGGATGATCCTACGGTCTTTTTACCGACCAGATCATACGATGTGTGCTCCCCGCATCTGCGGGGATGATCCTAATTCTTGGCAGATAAGGCGGTATATCTAATGGTGCTCCCCGTATCCGCGGGGATGATCCGCACCGGACGAAGGGTTCTCTGCATTCCACCGCGTGCTCCCTGCATCCGCGGGGATGATCCCGACAAGACCATGGGCTTCATCATCCGCAACCGGTGCTCACCGCATCCGCGGGGATGATCCTGACGGAGAAGTTGCTGCTCGACCACATCGAGCGTGTTCCCTGCATCCGCGGGGATGATCTTAAAGGACATCTAATGGATGCCTTCAGGTTCACCAATATGAGAGGAGACGATCAGAAAATACTTGAGGATTTCATGAGAGAAAGGGCATCCAGGAATTGTGCCTGTACCTGTCATGACAACATTCATGAGGATCTGATCGATGGCTATCCGTCGAGACATCCCCTCATCGAGAAATGGGTGAAACCGAACGCCTGGTCTGGGATTCGCTGGATGATGCGGACAGGAGAATGATCCAATAGGATCGCATATACTACGGTACAGGCTGTGGCGGCGGCAAAGCAGAGGTGAATTTCTATGAAGTTATCGGTATAAGGCGATTCGACTAGTTCATTCCCGGGCTCCGACATACTGTTTCAATCAGTAAAAGAATCACTATTAGGAGTGTCGGCGAAGAATCCATAACCACTTCATGGTTTGAACATGAGTATGGTTTGAAGAGGATTGTTTGATTCTCTGGAGATGATCCGGCTGTCTATTCGGCCAAGGACGAGAATGCTGTGCGCTCCCTGCATATGCGGGGATAATCCCATTGGCGGTGTGGCTGGTGCGGCAGTAGGAAAGTGCCCCTTGGCATCCGCGTGGACAATCCTGCAGGGCATCGGATGGATACCCTCATGTTCGCAAAGATGAGAGGAGATGAATGGCTGTGGACGAGGGTTTTATGAGAAAATGGCAACCAAGGATAAGGCCTGTAGCACTTATGACCATATTCCCCAGAAGAGGATTGATGACTATACGTCAAAGTATCCCATTACTGATGACATGGATGATGCAGAGCGCAGAGTCTGGGATTCGTTGGATGATGAGGACAGGCGAATGATCCAGTCGGATCGTACATACTATGGGACAAACTATGGTGCTGGCTTCGGCGGCGACACCAAGGTGAGCTTCTACGATGTCCTCGGCATCAGGCAGTTCGACTGATTCATCCCCGGATTCCTGTATGCTGCTGTGATCAGCAAGAGAATCGCCGCTGGAGCGCTGGGGGAGAGTCCGTAACCGCTTCATAGTTCGTACATGAGTGTTTGATTCTCTGGGGATGGTCCAGCCGTCTGTTCGGCCAAAAATGAGAATGCTTTGTGTCCCCAGCAGGCGCGGGGATGATCCTGCAGGGCATGGGATGGATGCCCTGCAGGTTCGCAAAGATGAGAGGAGATGAATGGCCATGGATGAGGATTTCATGAGAGAAATGGCAACCAAGGATAAGGCCTGCACCACTCATGACAACATCCCCCAGGATCTGATCGACAGTTATGCGTCCAGGCATCCCATCACTGAGAAAATGGATGAAGCCGAGCGCCGGGTCTGGGATTCGTTGGATGATGAGGATAGGAGAATGATCCAGTCGGATCGCGTGTACTACGGCACAAATTACGGTACAGGCTGCGGTCCCGGTGACGAGTATGTGAGTTTCCGTGATGTCATCGGCATCAGGCAGTTCGACTGATTCACCCACCAGGCTCCCATATGCCGCTGCAATCAGCAAAAGAATCGCTATTGGAGCGCTGGGGAGGATCCATAACCGCTTCATAGTTCGAACATGAGTGTTTGATTCTCTCCAGCCGGAGTAATCGCATTGGTGTGCCCTGATTGAGGGTTTTGTCTGCTTCGCAGATGACTAGCAGGGTGCTTGAATACGGATTGTCATGGTTTTCAGATGAGCATGATCGGCTGGTCAGAAGACGCGGCCCGGGTGCTCATCGGATGCGTGGGGGATGAGTCTGGGTCTGCAGCATTTTTGGTCGCCGAAATCAGGTGTTCTTCGCTTCTGCGTGGGTGAGCTGTGTCGCTTTCAGGATGACTCCATTTATCTGCTATCGTCTGGATGCCGAGTGCCAGTGAATTGACCTTTTGCATTCTTGGGCGCGGGTGCGCCGCCCGGTATAAGCTTGTAGGCGATGTGTCCACGAGTAGCGGACTTGGAGGTGTGGTCGCCGATGGAGCAATTCGACGATGCGGATGGCGCGGAATCCGGCAGAAGCGATGCAACGGATTCCTCAGTCGTGCAACCGCACCCGGATGAGGCGACCGCAGTGAACAAGGTTTCGGCTCATCCTGAGGCGACCATTCCGGACTCTGAATACTCTCTGGCTGAGATTGAGCAGCGCCGTGCCCGCCCGGTCCGCTGGGTGGTCTTTGCACTGGCGATCCTTCTGGCCATCGTCATTCCTTATGGATATGGGCGCTCGCTGGCCATCAACCATACCCAGGGCGTGCTCCACTATGCCTCGGTCCTGGACCCGCGCGGCATTGCCCTGATTGCCTGGACCGTGACTGTGCTGACCTTTATGGGCATCGGCATGTCCATCATCGAGTCGTCTTCCTGGTTCTGGCGGGTGGTCTTCGTGCTGGGCCTGGCCGCCGAACAGCTGATCGCCGGCCTCTGCCTGCTCAAGATGAACTTCTGGTACAGCACCTTCGTCGTCTACCAGCATCAAGCCATCCTGGCCAACGCGGCTAACCTGGGCATCATCGCCGCTGGCTTGGGCGTGGCGGTCTTTGCGGTTATCTTTGTGGCCATCCTGGTCTGTGTGCGCAAGGATTCCCCTTGGAACACGCTGACCCACAGCTGGTCGGCCCTCTCCTTATTCTTTATCATCGAGCTGGTGGCCATCGCCATTGTCCTCTTCGGAGGCCTGATCACTGCGGCTTGACCTTATCGCCGAGTCCGTCAGGGATGCATGTGTTTCTCCTCCCATTCCGGCATCCGGTCCCATCGCTGTGTATAATGGACTTTTGGCGTGTTTCGCCCGCGGATCGAGAGCGCTTCAGCATAGGGCTGGTGCACCGCGTAACGGAAGAATGCAAGAGGAGGAGCCGTGGCTCTTACGAGTGAGCAGAAGCAGGCAATCGTCAAGGAATACGCGACCCACGAGGGTGACACCGGTTCCCCCGAGGTCCAGGTGGCTCTGCTGAGCAAGCGCATCTCCGACCTGACCGAGCACCTCAAGCAGCATCAGCACGACCATCATTCGCGTCGCGGCCTGCTGCTCATGGTCGGCCATCGTCGCCGGTTGCTGGATTACCTCAAGAAGGTGGACATCAACCGCTACCGTTCCCTGGTGGAGCGTCTTGGACTGCGCCACTAATATGCATGCTTTCGCCCGGGCCTAGCGCTCGGGCGCTTTTGCATGACTGAACCAGGCACCGTCGACCCCGGGATGGGGTTGCAGAAGATGGTGCCAAGCTGAAATGCAAGGCTGGTCCGCAAGGCATGAAGATGGCCGGACATGGGGTTCGGCAGGACCAGACCGAAGTAGAAGGATCTCCGGCAGTCAATTGATGCCGAGCATCCTGACATCAGGTAGTAAACAAGAAGTAAACAAAAGGAGGAACCCTATGGAGGGTCCCGAAATCACGGCTGTAGAAGCCACGATCGATAACGGATCATATGGCAGGCGCACGGTGCGCTTCGAGACGGGTCGTCTCGCCCAGCAGGCGGATGGGGCAGTAGCCGCCTATCTTGATGACGATTCCATGGTGCTGTCCACCACCACCGCCGGATCCAGCCCCAAGGAGAACTATGACTTCTTCCCGCTGACCGTTGATGTGGAAGAGAAGATGTACGCCGCGGGCAAGATCCCCGGCTCCTTCTTCCGCCGCGAGGGTCGGCCCTCCAACGAGGCCATCCTGGCCTGCCGGCTGATCGACCGCCCCCTGCGCCCCCTCTTCCCGCACACCCTGCGCAACGAGGTCCAGGTCGTGGAGACCATCCTGGCTGTCAACCCCGAGGATGCCTACGACGTGCTGGCCCTGAACGCGGCTTCCGCCTCCACCCTCATCTCCGGTCTGCCCTTCGAGGGCCCGGTCTCGGGTCTGCGCCTGGCCCTGATCGATGGCCAGTGGGTGGCCTTCCCCCGTTGGAGCGAGCGCGAGCGCGCCGTCTTCGAGCTGGTCGTAGCCGGTCGTGTGGTCGAGGGCGGGGATGTCGCCATCGCCATGATCGAGGCAGGCGCCGGCAAGAACGCCTGGAGCCTGATCTATGACGAGGGCCAGATCAAGCCCGACGAAGAGGTGGTCGCCCAGGGTCTTGAGGCCGCCAAGCCCTTCATCAAGGTTCTGTGCGAGGCCCAGAGCGAGCTCAAGGCCAAGGCTGCCAAGCCCACCAAGGACTTCCAGCTCTTCCCCGAGTACACCGACGAGCTCTACGAGCGCATCGACCAGGTGGCTCATGCCGACCTGGACCAGGCCCTCTCCATCGCGGAGAAGCTGCCCCGCCAGGATCGCATCCACGAGATCAAGGAGAAGGTCCGCGAGGCTCTGGCCGACGAGTTCACCGACATGGACGAGGCCGAGAAGGACAAGGAGCTGGGCAACGCCTTCAAGGAGCTCCAGCGTCAGATCGTACGCCGCCGCATCCTGACCCAGGACTACCGCATCGACGGCCGTGGCCTGCGCGACATCCGCACCCTGTCCGCCGAGGTGGACGTGGTGCCCCGCGTGCACGGCTCAGCCCTCTTCCAGCGCGGCGAGACCCAGGTGCTGGGCGTCACCACCCTGAACATGCTGAAGATGGAGCAGACCATCGATGCTCTGTCCGGCCCCACCACCAAGCGCTACATGCACAACTACGAGATGCCGCCCTATTCGACCGGCGAGACCGGCCGCGTGGGTTCGCCCAAGCGTCGCGAAGTCGGCCATGGCAACCTGGCCGAGCGCGCGCTGATCCCGGTGCTGCCCAGCCGCGAGGAGTTCCCCTACGCCATCCGTCAGGTCTCCGAGGCCATCGGCTCCAACGGATCCACCTCCATGGGTTCCGTTTGCGCCTCCACCCTGTCCCTGCTGGCTGCCGGCGTGCCTCTGAAGGCCCCTGTGGCGGGCATCGCCATGGGCCTGGTCACAGGCGAGGTCGACGGTCGGCCCACCTACAAGACCTTGACCGACATTCTGGGTGCCGAGGATGCTTTCGGCGATATGGACTTCAAGGTGGCCGGCACCTCCGAATTCATCACCTCCCTGCAGCTGGACACCAAGCTGGACGGCATCCCCGCCGACATCCTGGCCGCCGCGCTGCAGCAGGCCAAGGAAGCCCGGGCCACCATCCTCGACGTGATCAACGAGTGCATCGACGGGCCCGCCGAGATGAGCCCCTATGCGCCGCGCATCATCACCACCCAGGTCCCGGTTGACAAGATCGGCGAGGTCATCGGCCCCAAGGGCAAGATGATCAACCAGATCCAGGAGGATACTGGCGCCGATGTCTCCATCGAAGACGACGGCACGGTCTACATCGCCTCCGAGGGCGGCGAAGCAGCAGCCAAGGCCAAGGAGGTCATCGACCAGATCGCCAATCCGCATGTGCCCGAGGCGGGGGAGACCTTCAATGGCAAGGTGGTCAAGATCACCAGCTTCGGCGCCTTCGTCAACCTGACCCCCGGCACCGACGGACTTCTGCACATCTCGCAGATCCGCAACCTGGCCAACGGCGAGCGCATCGACTCCGTGGAGGACGTCCTCAAGGAGGGCGACACCGTCGAGGTCATCGTGCAGGGTGTGGACGACCGCGGCAAGATCTCTCTGGCCATCCCCGGCTTCGAGGACCAGGAGTCCGCAGGCGGCCGTGATCGCGGTGATCGCGGTGGTCGTGGTGACCGTCGTGACCGTGGTGGCGATCGTCGTGAGCGTGGCGGCCGTGGTGACCGTGATCGTCGTGATCGCCGCAGCCGTTCCTCCGAGCGTGATGATCGGTATGAGGCCCCGCGCCGTTCCCGCTCCGAGCGTGATGATCGCTATTATGACGACGAGGATCAGGAGGATCGTCCCCGGCACCGTCGTCAGAGCCGCGGCCGCGACTATGAGGATGGCGGAGACTGGTTCGAGGACGAGGACCGCGGCTCCCGTCGCGATCGTCGTCGGGTCTCCCGCGATGATGACGAGGATCGTGGAGGCCGGGGCCGCGGCGAGCGTCGTGGCCGTGGCGACCGCGGCGGTCGTCATGAGCGTCGCTCTTCCGGACGTGGCGGCTACCGTGGCCGCAGGGAGAACCCGCGTTATGCCGCCGACGAGCACTACGACGAGTACCGGGCCGACCGGGAGGAGCGCTCAGAGCGCCCCCGTCGCCGCGTGCGCAGGGATTTCGATCCCTTCGACAGTGAGGACTGATTCCCACTGATGCCGGGACCCCGTTCCATTGGACGGGGTCCCGTTTTTGTCTCTTCTGAATTTAGTGAGAGAATGATGGCATGTCCGTATCAATGATCGTGCTCATCATCATCGTTTTGCTGGTCGTGTTGCTGGTCATCTGGGGAATCGGTATCTACAACGGTCTGGTCAACTTGCGCAACCGGGTGGCCAATGGCTGGGCCCAGATTGACGTCCAGCTCAAGCAGCGTGCCGACCTGGTGCCCAACCTGGTCCAGACGGTCAAGGGCTACGCCTCACACGAGTCCACCGTCTTGGAGGAGGTGACCAAAGCCCGCGCCGACGTGGCCCAGGCCCAGACCCAGACGGCTGGCGGGGACCAGATGCAGGCCCGTGCCGATGCCGAGCAGCGGCTGGGCCAATCCCTGGTCACTCTGATGGCTCGGGCGGAGGCCTATCCTGAGCTCAAGGCCAACCAGAACTTCCTGGACTTGCAGCGTCAGCTCAAGGACCTGGAGGACAAGATCGCCTACGCCAGGCAGTTCTACAATGATGTGGTTCAGAAGTTCAACACCCGCATCGAGACGGTCCCCTCAAACATCATCGCATCCCTCTTCCACTTCCGTCAGGCCCAGTACTTCCAAGCCGACGAGGGTAGCCGCCAGGCGCCAGTTGTGGACTTCGGACAGTGAACGCCCCAGCAGCCTCCTCCGGGAAGGCGGCCTCGAATCATCCCTCCTGGAGCACCTCACGCTTTCTCGGGGCCTTGGCGCTGGCTCTGGTGGCAGTCTTGGTGACGTGCCTCGCTGTCCTGTATATCTCCAACAGGAATCGTCCCGACCTGGTATACGATTCGGTGGATTATGATGTCCAGGTCCTGGATAATGGGGATCTGCGTATCAGTCAGACCCTGACTGTCACCATGAATTCCCGCGAGGACGACCACGGCAAAAAACGCCCTTGGCGGGAGCTCTACCAGCGCTATCAGATCAAGCCTGACCGGCTGACCGGCATAAGCGACGTAAGCGTGACTGACCTCACTAATGGCTCCACATACAGGCAGACCAACCCGCTAAAGTATCCTGATGATGTCAAGTACATTCACGACTGGGACAAGAACTGGGCTGGCACCTGGTATATGGGCATGGTCTCGGATTGGAAGCTGAAATCCTACAAGCCGGGCGATGCGGGCCAAGGGTCCGCCTGCGGCGATCTGGGGAATCAATGCCAGGTGGAGCTGGGCTGGAACATTCCACAGACTGCCAAGGATTCAGGTCGGCGCTTCCGCATCGACATGACCTTCCACGGGGTCACCACTGCCCATCCCGATGTGGCCGAATTCCAATGGGAGCCCGTGGGCGACACCAACCAGATTCCCGTTGAGCATGTGAACGCCAATGTCAAGCTGCCCAAGCAGACAGGAACGGAGAAGGGCAAGGACACGAAGGCCTGGCTGCACTTCGCTGGCAGGGGTTCCTACGATGTGATAGATGACAGCCGTATCCGATTCTCCGCAGACCGCATCGAGCCGGGCCAGCATCTGGATTTGGTGGTGCTCTTCGATGCGGGGAGGACTTCCTCGGTGGTCAGGACCGATTCTCAGCCGGCACGTGACCGTATTGTTGGGCAGGAGCGTCCGCAGTACGAGCGCTGGCACGCTGACCAGACCAGGCGGGCGCGGATCGCACTCTTGACGGGCGTCTTGGTACTCTTGGCTGCTATCGGGCTGATTGCAGTGATGCTTTGGCATACCTTCCGCAATTATGGAGACTCCCAGTACCAAGGCGATATCATCTACTACCGTCAGCCTCCTGATCTGTCACCCGCCGTGGCTGCCGTTATCAACGATGTGATGCTGACCCGAGAATCCCCTATTGGCAGGCAATTGTCAGCAACCATTCTCTCCCTGGCCTCCAAGCGGGCCATCGCTCTTGTTCCCGTCAAGTATGAGGACCGGGCGAGTTTCGGCGAAGGACCCGTGACCCAGGTGATGCGCTTGCTGCTCAAAGGTAAACAGCAGTCCATGGAGGTGGTCATCAATCCGGTCTGCAGCAAGGATCGAGCATCCCTGGCCCTGTCCTCAAGCGAGGAAGCCTGCCTAAGCATGCTGGAAGGTGCCTCCACTCTGATTGGCTCCGAGAATAAACGCTTCGACCTGTATGAGATGATTGCGATCTTCGCCAAGACTGAATCCGATAATGGCAGGGCCTACCTGGATGCTTTCTACCAGGCTGTCGAGTATGAGACCAACAATGCCGACCTGCGCGCCTATCGTCATAATGTAGGGATCTTTGCCTTCCTGGCCGTGCTCTTGGCTGCTTTCATTCTGTTGGCCGGATTCCTGCCGGGCACCGTACTGGTACGTGCGCCCTTGGCCATGCTTCTGGTGGCTGTTGTGACATTCTCCTTGCGCTATAACTGTTGGCGGGTGCTGAGCAGGAATGGACAGCCCATGGCCGGGCAGGTGTCGGGACTTCGGCGCTATCTGCTTGACTTCAGCGATTTTAGCCACCGGGGTGTGGAGGATCTGGTGCTCTGGGACCGTTACCTGGTTTACGCTACGGCCTTCGGCATAAGCGACCGGGTCGTCGCTCAGCTGGCACAGGCCAGCCCTGAACTGACCGACTCCGACTGGCTGAGTGACAATGCGCGCGGCAGCCTGCTCTACTGGACCTTCCTGCCTTACAGCCAGGATGTTGCGGCGGCTTCCTCCCTGAGTGACCCTGAAGCATTGGCTGTCAATTCAGCGCTCGGCCAAGGTGGCGTGATTGATTTGGGTACTCAATTGACCCAGGGACTCGACCAGATTGGCGGCCTGATTGGCATGGCCAGCGGCAACGGCTCTGGCAGTGTTATTGGTGGGTTTGGCGACGGCGGTGGCTCCTTCGACGGTGGCGGCGGTGGTTCCGGTGGCGGATCCTTCGGCGGCCGCTGAGACCGGGCCGCCAGTTAAGCTCGATGGGAGGCCGGCGGCATTGAAGCCGGCCTCAATCTACAAGACGGGAGTACATGTATGACATCGTCGATGCGGGCCTTGGGGCCCTTTACTACGACAGCGGTCGGAATGGGTTGCATGGGATTGTCCATTGAGGGCAAGCCGGACCAGGGAACGGCCATCGACGTCATCCACCAGGCTTTGGATGCCGGTTGCCGACATCTGGATACTGCCTGGTCCTACTACGAGTCAGGTGGCCCTGAGCAGACCAATGAACGACTGGTTCGCCAGGCTTTGGACTCCTGGAAGGGACCCCGTCAGGATGTGCTGGTGGCCACCAAGGTTGGGCACTACCGCAACTTCACTGACGGACGGCCCACCTGGGCTGTGGACGGTCGGCCGGAGAGCCTGATCCGGCACGCAAAGGAGTCCGCTCAGGCCTTGGGCGTGGACACCATTGACTTGCTCTATATGCACCGTCCTGACCCGCAGGTGCCCTACCAGGAGTCGCTGGAGGCCATGGCTGAGCTGGCCAAGCAGGGCGTGGCCCGGACCCTGGGTGTCTCCAACGTAGATATTGAGCGGATGGACCTGGCTCGCAAGATTCTGGGCGATGACCTTGTGGCCGTGCAGAACCAGTTCTCGCCCACCTTCACCAGCTCCCGCCAGGAGCTGGGCCATGCGGCCGAACTGGGTCTGGCCTTCGTCTGCTGGAGCCCCCTGGGAGGGTTCCGAGCGCCCAAGGACGAGACCCGTTATGATGCCTTCCGGCAGGTGGCCCAGGAGCGCGGTGTCTCCCATCAGCGCGTGGTCCTGGCCTGGGAATTGTCCCAGAACAGCAACGTCTTCGTGGTTCCCGGGGCCCACAGGGCGGCCACCATTCTGGATTCCCTGCAGGCGGCCGACATGGAGCTGAGCGAAGAGGAGATGGACCGCCTGAACCGGGCGGCGACTGCATGAGTCCCAAGCCTGAACCAAGAGAGCAGGGCACTCAGAGCGCTCAGGGCCAAGCCTGGGATCGGGAACGGACCCTGCTGGACAGCAGTCCCCTGTCATCGCTGGACGATCAGGGTCGGCCAATCCCGGTCACCATTCCCATAGCCCTGGCGCCAGGGATCAAGGTGGTCTACACCACCAGGCTGGGCGGGGTCTCCTCGGGCGATTATGCCCAGCTGAATCTCGGCGGCAAGGGGGGCGACGACCCGCAGGCGGTGGCTGCCAACCGTCAGGCCCTGGGCCGCCAGCTGGACCGTCCCATGGTCCTGGTGGATCAGGTTCACTCAGCCAGGGTCTGGGACGCTGACCAGGGTCAACCCCAGGGGCGCTGCGAAGCCGATGCGCAGGTGACCACCCGTCGTGACCTGGCCCTGGGCATCTTCGCGGCCGATTGCCTTCCTGTGCTGCTGACCGACCCCCAGGCCGGCGTGATGGGTGCGGCACATTGCGGTCGTCGTGGTCTGGTGGCCGGTGTCATTCCAGCCACAGTCCAGGCCATGGCCGACAAGGGCGCCGACCCGTCCAGGATCGTGGCAACGCTGGGGCCTCGGATCTGCGCAGACTGCTATCAGGTGTGTTCGAAGCTGGCTGATGACTTCGAGAAGCGCTTCCCCGGCGCATCCGGACCATGCCGATTCGGCGGAATCGCCATCGACATCGCCACTGCAGCCAGGATGGAACTCAAGGCGGCAGGAGTGACCCGTATCGTGGACTCCACCCCGCGGGTCGCTGCCGCCACCAGCTACCTGCGTCAGGATCCGGACCTGGAAGAGCTCTGCAGCCATGACAGTGAGGGTCCCTCCCTGTCGAAGCGTCTTGAGGATCTGCGCCGACCCTTGTGCACGCTGGAGAATCCGCTCTGGTACTCCCACCGCCGGGCCTCGCTGACCAGCAAGGCGGGGGAGGGGCGCATGCTGGCCCTTATCCTGGCCGACGACTGATGCAGCATGTTGATTGATCTGGCTTCCGGCAGCTGGAGCAGGCCTCGGGTGCAGATGTTCGGTGCAGATAGCGCCGGGTCTGCGCCCCTTCCTGTCCTCGCGTGAGTACCGTTGAGTCTATGAGTGAGAGCAGAGCATCAGCAGCCCCGTCCGAGGTCAGTCAGGATAACGCAGAGCCGGAGGAGCAGATTCAGCCAGTTGTGGCGGTGATTCTGGCAGCCGGGCTGGGCGTTCGGTTTGACGAGAGCAACCCCAAGCAGCTGGTGCAGGTGGGCGGCAAACCCATCATCGCCTGGTCAATTGATGCCTTCCAGTTCAATGCCCGGGTCACCGACATTCTGGTCGTGGTCAACGATCGGGTGCGGGAGGCTGTCGAGGCCATCGTGGGCGATGACATCTACGACAAGGTCCGCACGGTCATCCAGGGCGGCATCGAGCGCATGGACAGCACCGAGGCGGCCCTGCAGACCCTGGCCGAAGCGGAGATCCCCCAGGACGCCAAGCTGCTCATCCACGATGCCGTACGCCCTTTCGTCAGCCAGGAGTCCATCAATGGCTGCATCGATGCCCTGGATACCTTCAACGCCGCAACCGTGGCCGTGGCCTCGACCGACACCATGCTGATGGCCGGCGACCTGGGCGAGCGCAAGGTGGTGCGCCAGGTGCCCGACCGAGACAGCATGTTCCGGGCCCAGACCCCGCAGGCCTTCCGCTTCGGCACCCTCCGCAAGGCCTACGACCTGGCCGCCGCAGACCCCGATTTCCATCCCACCGATGACACCCGGGTGGTGGTGGACCGCCTGCCCGAGGAGCCGGTGGCCATCGTGGCCGGCAGCGTGACCAACATGAAGATCACCCTGCCCTCGGACGTGCCCATGGCTGAATGGATAGCGCGCTCCCTGGCCGGGTGAAGCCCTGTGTACCATGGGGCACATGGAGCAGATCAAGGTCATCGTCGCCGGATACGATCATTACGAGGGTGTTGATGTCAACCCCTCCTATCAGGTCTCACAGGCTTTGGCCGAGCATGGCATGGAAGGCATGCGGCCAGTCGGCCCCACCGAGGAGGATCCCTTGGAGGGCGTGGATCTGGCTATTTCCTCCGTTACCATGCCTGTCAGCTTCGCCAAGGCCTGGCCCATCCTGCATGAGGCCATAGAGCGTGTGCGTCCAGATATCATCATCGCCACTGGTCTTAAGCGTCGGGCTCGCGGCATCGCCATGGAGCGCTGCGCCGTCAACCTCAAGGAGGACGACGCTGACGACCGTGAAAACCTGGGGGAGCAGGAGTCTCGAGATGCGGTCCGTCATGCCAGCCACCAGCCCATCGACCCCCAGGGCCCAGCCGCCTACTGGACCCGACTGCCGCTGAGGGCCATCCTGCATGACTTCGGCACCTGCGGCATTCCTGCCACCCTGAGCTCGGACGCAGGCACCTATGTCTGCAACGCGCTCTTCTACAACCTGCTGGCATGGGCTGCAGGACACAAGGACGTCCTGGCCGGGTTCGTCAGCCTTCCCTTGGTCAACGAAAGCGGCGGTCAGGAGTGCGGCCTGCCCCTGGATCAGCAGATACAGGCTGTGCGCGAGGTGGTCAATGAGACCATTCGCTACTACCGCAGGCCCTCCTCCAGTCCCATTCTTATCGCCTGAGACCCGTATGTAAGGCCAATGTGTCGGCGGCAGGTCAGACGGCGACTTTCGGCCGGTCATGGGGTAGAGTCGAGGTAAATCCACCGGACCGAAGACATTTCTGTCACGGGCCGGCATGTCCTGGTGGCGAAGAGGAGTGTTTCCATGGCCGAAGATCAGTTTCCCGTTGTCCTGCGAGGCTATGACAAGGAGCGGGTCGACCAGGCCTTGGCGGCCTCGCGGAGCAATCTGGCCCGGTTGCGTCAGCAGATCAAGGCCGATGACGATCGCATTCTGAAGCTGGAGGCGGAACTCCAGGAGGTCAAGTCCCGCAAGCCCGAACAGCCGCGCAACTCCTTTGCTTCACTGGGGGCCAACGCCCAGCAATTGCTGGCCTCGGCCGAGCAGACCAGCACCGAGCTGCTCAACCGCGCCAAGCAGGATGCGGCATCCACCAAGACCTCCGCCCAGGAGAAGGCGACGACCCTGGTCAACGAGGCTCGGCTTGAAGCCAAGCACATTGTGGACGAGGCCAACGCCAAGGCCAAGTCCATTGTTGAGGCCGCCAACGACGAAGCCAGGACCGTCACCACCACCGCCAAGCAGCAGAGCGAACAGAGCAAGTCAGCGGCCGATAAGGTGGTAGCCGAACGTCGTCAGGCCTTGGATCTGGAGCTGCAGAACTCCCGTGAGGAGCATGAGAAGCGGCTGGCCACCAGCAAGGCCACCCAGGACAGGGAGCTGTCCGAGCAGAAGGCCAAGGCCGCCAAGGAGATTGCCGACAAGCGGCGCAAGAACGACGAGGAGATCGCCAAGCTCAAGAAAGAGGCCAACGATCAGATCCAGAAGGCCCTGGCCGAGGCCAACAAGAAGCTGGCCGACGTGCGCGAGCAGGTCTCCAAGAGCCTGAATGACGCCCGTAGGCAGGCTTCGGAGATCACCGACAAAGCCAAGTCCGAGGCCCAGCAGATCGTGGACGAGTCCAAGGTCACCAGCGCCGAGACCATGGCCAAGGTCAACGCCGAAGCCGAGCAGGTCCGCTCCGACATCGCCGCCCAGCAGGAGGATGCCACCAAGAAGGTGGGCGAGCTGCTCAAGAGCCTGGAGGATCGGCGGGTCAAGACCGAGAAGGAGACCCAGGAGCTGATTGAACAGGCCAAGGCCACTCGCAAGGATGCCGATTCGTTCGCATCCTTCAAGCGTGAGGAGTCCGAGCGCAAGGCCAACCAGTTGCTGGAGGAGGCCAAGCAGCGCGCCCAGGCCGAAGTCGACGCCCATCGCAAGGCCGCCCAGGCCGAGCTTGACGGGCTCAAGGACCACATCACCAAGCTGCAGCACCGGGAGGCCACCATTACCTCCCGGGTCGACGAGCTGCGGAACATCTTCTCCAAGTCCTTCGGCAACTTCGACGGCTTCCACGATGAGGCTGTGGTCAATGACCAGGACGAGGGACAGGCGCCCAGCGTGCCCGTGGTCAACGCTGTGCCTGCCGCGGATCCGTTGCCGGCTCCTGCTGCGTCGGCTACGGCGGCATCATCGAAGGCTGAAGGCGAGGATCAGGCCGTCGATCAGCCCCTTGCCGACACCCAGGAAGAGGCCCCTCAGACATCGGTCGATCCGGCCCCAGCCAGCCAGCCAGCCGATGGTGTGGCAACTGACTCTGCCGATAATTCCGGGGATGATGTCAGCGCGGCTGCGGCTGTCAGGCCCTCAGCCAATATGCCTACTCAGGTTCTGCCTTCCCCAGCGCCGAGTGCACTTCCCGATGCCTCCGTCCAGGCCGATGACGCGCCGGCCCAGCGTGAGGACGGACAGGTGGAGAAGGCGGTCACCGATCAGGAAACGACGGTTATTCCGCCCATCAACGACGACGCTGCCCCGACCGATCGGGACTGATCAGCAAAAAACATTGTTCGTCAGGGCCGGATCGCAGGCATGGTCTGCGATCCGGCCCTGACGTTCTGTCTTGCCTGGAAGCTGGGCGGCTGCCTGCCGAAACCGGCGTGGCTGTCAATCTCGCCCCGAACCTCTGCCGAGGCCTAGAGTCGATGGTGAAGAGGTGTAGGCCAAGGGTCACAGGGTTGGGAGAGCGTCATGCATCAATCACAGCACGCATCATCACAGGCGTCTGCCACGGGGACATCCGGGTCGGCTGCGGCTTCACGCCCATGGAGTGCCCAGGTGCGCCGTGGGGTGGACCTGCAATCCCTCTATGCTCTGGTGTATCTGGTGGCGGCCAACCTGATCGCCGGGGTTCTGAATCTGCCCTCGGTGGCCGCGGCCATGGGCATTGCCCGTCAGCCGGGGCTGGCGGATCTGCTGGGTGATCTGGTCATGCTGGTCTTTCTCTTCGGCACCCGCAGCCAGGATCTGCGCGGGCGCGGGACCAACCCTGTGCAGTACAAGGCGCAGACCAATCCTGGCCCAGCCGTGCTGATCGGGGCCATCCTGCTGATTATGCTGGCC
Organism: Bifidobacterium sp. VU/mBH4 (B4); assembly: GCF_058199535.1. NCBI lineage: Bacteria > Bacillati > Actinomycetota > Actinomycetes > Bifidobacteriales > Bifidobacteriaceae > Bifidobacterium > Bifidobacterium sp. VU/mBH4 (B4). The sequence continues at coordinate 265,650 of NZ_JBVPQJ010000001.1, forward strand.
AGCAGCATCGAGACCGGCTTCACCTGGGTGGTCAACCAGGGATCCCAGGCCCTGGGGCTGGTCTACCATTCCACCACCTCCCAGATCGCGGCGGGCCAGCACGGGTTCCTGTCGCCCCTGGACACGGCTATCCTGGTCCCCGTCGTCGAGGAGTTCCTGCTGCGCGGCGTGGTCATGGGCCGACTGAAGCCCTACGGACGAACCTTTGCCATCGTCACCTCCTCCTTTATCTTCGCCTGCCTGCACGGAGACATCACCCAGAGTCTGTTCACCTTCCTGCTGGGCCTGGTTCTGGGTGTCATCGCCATGGAATACTCCATCCTCTGGTCCATGGCACTGCATATCTTCAACAACCTGGTCCTGGCTGACGCCATGATGTGGCTGACCCAGACAGTGCCGGCCCGCACCGGCTCGATGATCAACCAGGGCATGACCCTGCTGGGCCTGATCGGGGGACTGGTCGTCCTCTGGCTGATTCGCGGACAGTTGGCAGACCGCCTGCGCGCCAATCGCTCACGCCCCGGAACCTATAAGGGCTGGATCTCTCTTGGTCTGGCGGTCCTGGTGGCCCTGGCCGTGGTCAATGCGGCCCAGCGCTTCTCCCTGGCTTGACAAAGGCACAGTTGTCCACATCATCCGCCAGGCGAACCCATGAGGACCGATTCCCGCTATGCTGAATACAGGGATGCAGATACATCCGCATGAAAGGAAACAAGGACAGACCGTATGACATCAGTACTGACACCACTGGATCAGACCCGTTTGGAGGGCCTGCGGACCGCCTTCGATGAGCGGGAGGCCAACCATGTCGCCATGAATGCCGTCACTCAGGTAGGCATTGACGAAGTGGCCCACAACTATAACCGCTCCCGTCTGCTCCAGCACCGTTTTTCGGTCAGCATCGACAATGGCACGGTCACTTCGCAGGCGCACTCTGGTCGCTGCTGGCTCTTCAGCTCGCTGAACGTGGCCCGATTCGTGGCCCGCAAGGCTCTGAACATCGATGGTGAAAGCACTGCCAACCCCATGGGCGACTTCGAGCTGTCCCAGAACTATGCCATGTACTATGACAAGCTTGAGCGCGTCAACTACTTCCTGCGCGACGTGGCGGCTCTGGTGCGTGCCGGCGAGCCCGTCGACTCCCAGCTCATGCGCTTCCTGATGGGCGATGTCATGGGCGATGGCGGCCAGTGGATCATGGCCATGAACATCTATAAGAAGTACGGCGCAGTGCCCAAGCAGTTCTATCCCGAGACCGCTTCCTCCCAGAACACCAGCCAGATGAACGACCAACTGCGTCGCCTGCTCCACCAGGCCACGGCTCATATGGTGGCCAATCCGGACGGGATCGACGAGATCATTGATCGGACCCTGGAGGCCGGGCACCGTATGCTGACCATTCATCTGGGCACCCCGCCCACCAGCTTCGACTGGGAGTGGACCGACAAGGACGGCGTCTTCCACAGGGATGGGCGGATCACCCCACAGGAGTTCTGGAAGCGCTACGTGAATGCCGGACTCGAAGACTATGTCTGCCTGGTCGACGATCCGCGCCCCGAGCACCCCAAGGGCCGCAAGATCGGCATCGAACATCTGGGCAACGTCGCTGGCGGCGATCCCACCGAGTACCTGAACGTTCCGGTGGAGGTCATGAAGGACTGCGCCCGTCGTCTGATGAGCGAGCAGGGCCTGCCGGTCTGGTTCGGCGCCGACTGCCACCCCATGATGGACCGCAAGGCCGGTCAGTGGGCCACCGACCTGTTCGAGTACGGCCGGGTCTACGGTGTGGACTTCGACATGGACAAGGAGCAGCGGGTGCGCTTCGGAGATTCTGCCCAGAACCATGCCATGGCATTCGTGGGCGTGGATGTGGCCGACGACGGCCGGACCACCAACCGCTGGCGGGTGGAGAACTCCTGGGGCGGGGACATTGCCAACAAGGGCTACTTCACCATGAGCGACGACTGGTTCAGCCAGTATGTCTATGAGGTGGCCGTGCCCAAGTCCATGCTGCCCGAGGAGTATCGCCAGGCCTTCGACCAGGAGGCCATCATGCTGCCCGCCTGGGATCCCATGGGCGCCCTAGCCTGAGCAACGTCACCAATCTATCCATTGAGCTGTTCGTTCCCGTGGTCTGCATGGATCGCGGGAACGGACCGTCTGCATCGGCCCGGACGCGGATGGTTATAAGGAATTCGGGCAAGATCGTCGAAGTACGACAGAGAGGAGAGCGACCGTGGCATTCGTCAAGGAACCGGATATCATCCCGGAAGAGGAGCGGCAGTATTTTGCCGATACGGCCGTCTTTCCCGAAACAGTGGACGTCAACATTCGTCAGCTGGATCCCATCCCGGCCCCCAGGGTCTTTTTGCGCTCGCGGCCCCTGGATCCGGAGCGTATGGGGTTGGTGCGGGACTCCCGTCAGGCCATTCGGGATGTTCTGCATGGCCGGGACGACCGGCTGCTGGTCATTACCGGCCCCTGTTCAGTTCACGACCCGAAGGCTGCTCTGGAGTACGCCCGTCGTCTGTCGGCTGTCAATGAGCGGTTGAAGGATCGGCTGCTGATCGTCATGCGGGTCTACTTTGAAAAACCCCGGACCACGGTGGGCTGGAAGGGGCTGATCAACGACCCCGATCTGGATGGAACATTCAACATTCGCAAGGGGATTCGCCTGGCCCGTCAAGTGCTCTGGCAGGTTCTGGGACAAGGGATTCCGGCGGCCACGGAATGGTTGGATCCCATCACCCCGCAGTATCTCTCCGACGCGGTCAGCTGGGGGGCCATCGGGGCTCGGAACACGGAGAGCCAGGTCCACAGGGAACTGGCCAGCGGCATGTCCATGCCCATGGGTTTCAAGAATTCGACCGAGGGCAGCGTAAAGGCAGCGGTTGATTCCTGCCTGGCCGCAGCATCCGAGCATCACTTCCTGTCCATCAACCTGGACGGCCATGTCATCGCTGCCGAGACCAGGGGCAATCCAGATTGTCACTTGATTCTGCGCGGTTCCAGTCATGGCCCCAATTACGATTCGGAGTCCGTCCGGTCCGCCCTGGAGGCCATGCACCAGGCCCCGCTGGGCCCTGGTGCCTGCCGGGGGCTGATCGTCGACGCAGCCCATGGCAACTGTGGCAAGGATCCAGTGCGTGAGGCCCAGGTGGTCGAAGAGCTGGCAGAACGTATCGCCAAGGGTGAGCAGGGCCTGTCAGGCATCATGATGGAAAGCTTTCTTGAGGGCGGTAACCAGGCTCCGGCCCCGCTGGATCAGCTGGTCTTCGGCCGATCCGTCACCGATGCCTGCATTTCCTGGGACAGGACCGAGGAACTGCTGCAGATCCTGGCCGATGCCGTGCAGGCTCGTCGGGAAAGGAGAAGGCATGAGCCGGATCAAGGATGAGCCACAGGAGCCTTTGCCCCGACCCAGCAAGGCCTACGAGGTTGAACTGGTGCACAAGGCGCTGGCGGCAGGCGTCAACCCCCTGCAGACCGGGAACGTGCCCAGGTGGGAGGACGAGGTAGGCATAGGCCGGATCGTCAACAGGAGGGTCTTTGAACTTGACCGCCTGCCTTCGCCCGCGCAGATGCTGACCAGATATCCCTTGGACGGGTCGGCCAAGGATCTGGTCATCCGCTCCCGGCAGGAAATCGTGGACTGCCTGCATGGGCGGGATGATCGGTTGCTGGTCATTGTGGGTCCCTGCTCCATTCACGACCCCGATGCCGCCCTGGACTATGCTCGTCGTCTGTCGGCCGTCAACGAGCGGTTGAAGGATCGGCTGCTGATCGTCATGCGGGTCTACTTCGAGAAGCCTCGGACCACGGTCGGTTGGAAGGGCCTGATCAACGACCCCGACCTGGATGGCAGCTATAACATCCAGAAGGGCCTGGTCCTGGCGCGGCGCATTTTGCTGGGTGTGCTGGAAACCGGACTTCCGGCGGCCACGGAATTTCTTGAGCCCACATCGCCGCAGTACATCTCCGATGCGGTCAGTTGGGGGGCCATTGGCGCCCGGAACACGGAGAGCCAGGTTCATCGGCAGCTGGCCAGCGGCATGTCCATGCCCATCGGCTTCAAGAACGCCACGGATGGCAGCGTGGATGTGTCCATTGATTCCTGCTATGCGGCCTCTCAGCGCCACACCTTCTTCGGAATAGACCATGAGGGTCAGGCTGCGGCCGTGGCGACCATGGGCAACCCCGACTGTCATTTGGTCCTTCGCGGCTCCAAGTCCGGCCCCAACTATGATCAGGATTCGGTGCGGGCAGCCCTTGCCGTGCTGCGCCAGCGCATGCCTGAGGACAGCGCGGCTGCCCACGGACTGCTCATCGATGCTTCCCATGGCAATTCCGGCAAGGACGAGCGACGCCAGATCCAGGTTGTCCATGAGCTGGCCCAGCGGATAGGCGACGGTGAGGAAGGTGTCACTGGCCTGATGATGGAGAGTTTCATACGTGGAGGCAATCAGCAGCCGGCCCCATTGGACCAGCTGGTCTACGGATGTTCGATCACCGACCGTTGCATCTCCTGGCCTGATACCCAGGACCTGCTGGAGGAGCTGGCAGGAGCCGTGGGTCGTCGTCGAAACACGGCTCGTTGACTTGCGCCTGCAGTAGTCTGGTCGGGCTGCAGTTGCAGGTGAAATCTTGGATAAGGAGTCAGGTATGAGCGAAGCGGATGCCTCCCTGAAGGGTGAGGATCGGCGGCCGGTTGCCGTCATCGGGGCCATGGATGAGGAGGTGGCCCTGATCGGTCGAGGTCTGCAGCAGGCGGATCAGGATCCCCAGGCTGGTGATGCTGGCCTGAAGGTCATATGCGGCACCCTGAATGGGTCACACGGCCCGGTTCGTCTGGCTGCCACCGTGGGCGGCATGGGCACGGTTAACATCGCCGCCACCACACAGTATTTGATCGATGCCTTCCATCCCGGGGCCGTTATCTTCTCCGGCATTGCGGGCAACCTGAACAAGGACCTGCACATCAACGACGTGGTTCTTGGCGGTACCCTGCGTTATTTGGATACCGACATGCGCTTGGTGGCCCAGTCGGCCCCCGGCACCGAGGAGTTCCACTCGGACCCTCACCTGCTGGATCTGGCAAGCCGGACCCTGGACTCCATGGGGATCAAGCACATCGTCGGCACCATTGCGACAGGTGACTACTTTGTGGACAGCCCAGAGAAGATCGCCGAAGTCAAGGAGCAGACCGGGGCCGACGCGGTCGAGATGGAGGGGGCGGCCGTTTGCCACGTGGCGGCCCGCAACAAGGTGCCAGCCCTGGTCATCCGCGCTCTGAGCGACAACGCCGACACCGACTACGAAGTCTTCCGGGAGTTCGACATCTCCGAATATGCCGACACGGCCGCCAGGCTGGTGCTGGGCATCGTCCGCGAGCTCTGAGCGCAGGTCAGCAAGGGGCCCTCGGCCGTGCGGCCCGTCACCTATGGGCCTGCGATCCGATGGGTTGCGCCCGTCAAGGCTTGGATGCCGTGAATCTGCTGTGGTTCTGCAGTCCCCGGATCCGGCTGGCTCCCAACTTGCCGTGCCTACGAACTTGACGGTTGCAGACGATCTGTGTAGTATTGCCCCTTGCATACCAAAGACCGTTGGTCGGGACCCTTGGGTCTCCTAAGTTCGGTTGATCGAGCCAGCACAGGTTGAGTTTTCAATCGGTCCTCGTGACCTGTTTTCTGCTCTGCCTGTCGGCAGGGCTTTCTTTTTGCCTGTCAGGCTCGGTCGCCCGGCTCCCTCCAGAGGTCTGTCTAGGAAGGAACGCCATGAAAAGGCCCGAAAAGGAAGAGGCTGTCGCCAGGCTGACGGACAAGTTCCGTGACGCCGACGCCATCATCCTCACCGAGTACCGCGGGCTCAGTGTTCCGCAGGTCGCCGATCTGCGAAACAAGCTAGGCCGCGATACTTCCTACAACGTGGCGAAGAATACGCTAGCCCGGATTGCGGCCAAAGAGGCTGGAATCGAGGGTCTCGATGAGATGCTTGCCGGCCCCTGCGCCATCACCTTCGTCAAGGGTGATTACGTCAATGCCGCCAAGACGCTGCGTGATTTCGCCAAGGACAACCCGGCACTGATCGTCAAGGGCGGCTTCATTGATGGAGCTGTTGCTGACGCGGATGCCATGAAGAAGATCGCGGATCTGGAATCCCGCGATGTTCTGCTCTCCCGGATGGCCGGCGCGCTCAAGGGCACCATGTCCAAGGCCGCCAACCTGTTCGTCGCTGTGCCTACCAAGGCCGTGCGCACGTTCGACGCCCTGCGCGAGAAGCAGGAAAAGGCCGCCTGAGTCCACGGCCACTGGCCCGGATTCATACGGCAAATACAAAAGAAGATGTTCGGTGATCGGCCTACCAGTCAATGCCGGTCGCCACAAATGAAAGGAAGCCATTATGGCCAAGCTCTCCGCTGACGAGCTCATCGACGCGTTCAAGGAAATGACTCTGGTCGAGCTGTCCGACTTCGTCAAGAAGTTCGAGGACGAGTTCGACGTCGAGGCCTCCGCCCCCGTGGCCGTGGCCGCTGCCGCCCCCGGTGCTGCTGCTCCGGCTGAGGAGGAGAAGACCGAGTTCGACGTCGTCCTCTCCGCCATCGGCGACAAGAAGATCCAGGTCATCAAGGCTGTCAAGGCCATCACCAACCTGGGCCTGGCCGACGCCAAGGCTCTGGTTGACGGTGCCCCCAAGGCCGTCCTGGAAGGTGCCAAGAAGGAGGACGCCGACAAGGCCAAGGCCCAGCTGGAAGAGGCCGGCGCCACCGTCGAGCTCAAGTAGTCATCGGCTCTTTCTGAGCCCTTGCATGCTGGAAAGCCCTGTGCCGTCACCGACGGCCCGGGGCTTTCCCATATCCGGCCATGCCATGGGGGATAGGTGTGCCTATTTGTTCGGAGACTATTTGTACCAGGGTGGACCAAAGTGTCTGAATTGATTCATGGCAGGCAATGAACCACGTGCCGTTTGCGCAATCAGGTTTGTAGATACTGCCGATTCGGAGGGCTCCAAGTGGTGCGCTATGCCTGCGAGCCTCTCATGTGTCCTTTATCAGGTAATTCGGCACGCAATCAATCCTATCTCTGGGTTTCATGACAGAATAGGCGATAGTACCGAGTGAAGGCGGCTGCAGATTTGGGAGGTCGAAAACGTGAGTGACGATCGGCGACCGGGGCAGGTGTGGATAATCAAGTTCAATGGGGCGGAAGAGACCCGGCTCAAGCCTGGCGAGACCGTCGAGATCGGCCGCAAGCCTCTGCGTCCGTTGGCCGATGACGGTCGGCGTCGTCTGGAGGTGCCCGATCAGACTAAATCCATGTCCAAGCGGCATGCCATTTTCACCGTCGACCAGGACGGTCTGGCCACCCTGCGCGACATGGGTTCCACCAACGGGTCCTATCTGATCCAGTCCGACGGATCGCTGGTCAGGCTGCCCGTGGACGCCGCCTTCCCCCTGTCCAGCAGTTCGGCCCGCTTCCAGTTCGGTGATGTCCCCGTCGACTTCGTGCGCATCAGCAATCCCGAAGAGGATAAGACTGATCCCTCGCCCCGGGTGCCTGACCTCTTCTCATATTCCACACAGCCCCGGGGCATGGTGGAGCCTGACGCGGCCGAAATGTCCGTCGATGACATTCTGGACATGCGCGCCGGCGAGCCCACTGGCATCTTCAAGGCCGACGGGGTCCGCAACCGGGTCACTGCCCTTCACGATATGGCTTTGGGCGCTGCCAAGACAGCCGATGCTTCCCAAGAGACCGGCGGTGCTTCACAGGATCGGCCCAGGACCGGCTCGGTCGCTCGCGGTTCGGAGGGCAATCCGTCGCCGCCTTTCTCAGGAAGATCAGAGCCCTCAGGCTCGCGAGGCCCGCAAGTTCGGTATTCTGACGATGCTGATTCAGCCGATCATGGCCAGGCTGACAGGGCATTCGAAGCCCGCGAAGGCGATCGCCGTGGAGGGGATTCCCAGACCCAGGACGCCCGTGGCGAAGCCCGCCAGCCTCTGCCATGGCAGGAACACGAATCCGAGCAGAGTCTGCCCTTGGTCGGCACTCAGGAGGAGAGCCAGCCAGTCGACCGTGACCTTTTCGCTGATGCTCGTCGTTCCCGTTCCGCTAAATCCGCCCCTGATCAGGATCGCTACGACCAGGATGCTCGCGATGCCCATGATGATCGTCGGCATCGCGATGATCGTGCAGCTTCCGGCCGCAGGGGCTATGCAGATGGTCAATCTCGGCAAGGCCGGGGGAGGGAAGCGGACACCGCCCAGGGATTCACCCCGCTGGGAGCCGTAGAGCTGGCCCGCCTTTCCAAGAAGGAATCGGTCCAGGCCCGACGTCCTCAGCCAGCGGATCAGCCGGATGATGACCAGCAGTATCAGCCGGCCTTCGAGCCCGGATCGGTCTTCGAGCGGGTCTCCAAGGGTGACTATGACCGTGGCCAGGAGGCCATCGTGGTGGACGGAATGAGTTCCGATGATGCCAAGCGTACTGGTGACTTCGCCCTGCAGTTCGCCATGGCCAAGCATCGCCAGCTGCTGCCCTTTCTGGCGATGAATCCGGCCCTCTATGATGATCTGTACGCCTGGTTGGAGGCTCAGGGCGACCAGGACATCGACGCGGCCCTGCGCAACAATGACGGGTATCACGAATATCTGAACGCCGTGCGGAAGTGAGTGGACGGATGAGCGAGACGGTAATGAGCACCGGGGGATCGGAAGATGACAAACGGGCTGAAGATGCACAGGCATCAACGGCCGGGTCCTCCTCCGACCGTGCGGCAGAAGAAGTCAAGGCCCCGTTGACGCCCCTAGAGCGAATCCGGGGATGGCGCCAGGACTATCAGAACCAGGTGGGACTGACCCCCTTGGAGAATGTGTCGCAGCTGGCCGCGCAGATGGACCTGACGCACGCGCATCCTTCAGGCATTGCCCAGCTTTTCGCCAGCGGCCAGGTTCATCTGGATGCGCTGTTCCGGGACCGCGGCATGCTGCGTGCGGCCCACCGCCGCATGGAGCGGGTTCTGGACGACCAGGCCGCCAAGGAGCGTGCCAGCGGTTTCGCCCAGCTTTCCATGGTCGTAGGGGTGGCTGCCTGGCAGGGGCGCGACATGCCCGTACTGCTCTATCCCGTGCGCATCGATGAGAGCACACAGGGGGCCTCCAGGGCTTCCATCAGATTCACAGGCAAGGTGGATCTCAATCCTGCCTTGATCTCGGCCATGCGCGAGCGTGGCATCACCCTGGATCCGGATCGCCTGTTTTCGGCCTCCCATTATCAGGGCGGCACCCCTGAAACCTCATCGCTTTTCAAGGACATGACGGCTCTGATCACGCCGCACATCAGCGACTTCACCATTGAGCGGAAAATCGTTCTGGGGTGCTTTATCGAGCCATCGGCCCAGTTGCTGGGCGAAAGCCTTCGGATTCTGGACCGGATGACCGCTGGGTCCACCGGCAACGATCTGCTGGATGCCTTGGCTGGCGACCAGGCAGCCTCCGAGCGGCTCAAGGGCGGACCAGTGCCCGACTACAGCCCCTTCGATGCTGACCCTCACAGCGAGTTTGAGGCTGGAGATGTGGACAACCGGGTCCGTTATGCCGCCCAGCTGGTGGCGACCGGGCACAGCGTGCTTGTGGATGAGCAGACCGGCCACCACAGCGCCGACGATGCCCTGGCCATCGCCTCGCGTTGCGTCACCGCCGGCAGAACCGTGCTCTATGTGCCCTGCGTGGTGGAGGAGAAGCGGCGTTTCCAGCATCGTTTGGATGCTGCCGGGATGGCTGACATGGCCCTTGATCTGACCGATGACCAGCTGGGCAGGGTCCTGGACCAACGGCTGATCGATGCAGTGGGGTTCAAACCCGGCAAGGCCAGCGAGCATTTTGACCAGGTGGCTGATGAGCTTGTGGGTGTCCGCTCCCGACTGACCCGCTACCTGGGCGATCTGCATGGGGTGGATTCCAGCTGGGGGGTTTCGGCCTACCAAACCATCCAGAATCTGGCCAACATCGCCAATATGCCTACGCACCCAGCCACCCGTGTCCGTCTGGGCGCGGCCACCGCCCACGATCTGCAACCCGATTTGGATACGTGGGCGGACAAGCTGGAGAGGGCTGCCGAGCTGGGCGAATTCGTCATCGGCCCCCAGGACACCCCCTGGTTCGGCGCCACCCTGGTCAACGAGAACGAGGCTGTGGACGCGTACTCCCGTGTGGTCCGTCTTCTGCAGCGGCTTCTGCCGGACACCCGTGAGCAGGTTAAATCCACGGTAGAGACCTGCGGATTCCCTGTGCCTGCCACCGTCAAGGATTGGGGACGGCAGGTGGTGGTCCTCAAGAACCTGCGCCGGGTCTTGGATGTCTTCCAGCCTTCCATATTCGAGCGCGACATTCCCGCCATGATCGAGGCCACCAAGTCCAAGGCCGATCGCAAGGCCAACGGCACCAACCTGGGATTCTGGGAACGCAGACGTCTGGTCAAGGAGGCCAAGAGCCTGCTCAGGCCCGGCGCCCAGGTCGAGGATCTGCATGAGTCGCTGGTGGTGGTCTCCAAGCAGGCCGAGCAGTGGCGGACCTTCGTCCCCCACGGCGGCTGGCCGGTCCTGCCGCCCAAACTGGACGTCATCATCGACACGCAGGAATCCCTGATCCGCGACATGACAGCTCTGGACACCGTCCTGGACTCGACTCCGGCCGGGGGCGATCTGGAGACCATGGATCTCAACAAGGTGGAGGAGCGGCTCAAGGCGCTCTTTGACGACCATACAGCCTTGGATACCTTGCCTGAGCGCTGCGCTTTGGAGGGTGAATTCAGCAAGGCAGGGCTGGAGGAGCTGGTCCAGGACCTGCGCAACCGTCAGGTTGAAGGCAAGGCGGTGCGGGCCGAGCTGCAACTGGCCTGGTGGACCACGGTCTTCGACGACATCATGCGCTCCTCGCAGATCATCTCCAATCAGGATGGTTCCGCCCTGTCCAACGCCGCCGACCGCTTCAGCCAGGTGGATGCCCAGCACGTGGCCAGCGTAGGCCCCATGGTTGCCCAGGAGAGCGAAAAGCGTCTGTCAGAGCTGCTCTTCTCGCGCACCCAGGAGGCTAATCAGCTGCACACCATGCTGGCCGGCAACCCCGGTGCCTCCCTTACGGTCTTCCAACAGGCCCACCCTGGTATCCTGTCGGCGGCCAAGCCCATCATCATCGCGACTCCGGCCACACTGGCGACCAGGACCAATCCGACGCAGCTGGCCGACACGGTCATCATCGATGCCGGAGCCCATATGCCTTCCATCCAGGTGCTGACTGTGTTGGCTCGGGCCCGGCAGGTGGCGGTCATCGCCCACCGGCCTACCATCACTTCGGATGGCCTTTTGCAACTGGTCGGCCATCTGGTCCCGGTCACCGTCAAAGCCCGCCCCTCGCGCCGCTCGGTTCGCTTGGACACCTTCCTGAAGGATCACGGCTATGGGGATCTGTCGGCACCTGTCCCTGATTGTCGGGAACCTGGCAGAGTGACCCTGACCAGGGTGGAGGGCGCTGGCGTCCCGGTCATGGCCACCGGGCTGGTCGAGTCCAGCCAACAGGAGGTCGCTGCCGTTGTCGACATGCTCAAGCGCAGGGCCGGATCCTTCTCCCTGGTGCCGAACAGTTATCTGCTGACTGTGGTCACGCTGTCGGCAACCCATCGCTCCCGGCTGGGCGCTGAACTCAAATCGGCGGCAGCCAAGGACAGGGTTTTCGCCAAGTTCCTGCGGCATGTACGCATCGTCGGCATTGACGAGGTCTGTGGTGCTCGCGCCACGGACGTAATCCTGACTCTGGGGTTTGCCAAGACCACTCACGGCCGTCTCCTGCAGCAGTTCGGCGATCTGGAAGGCGAAGGGGGCAAGGGCATGCTGCTGGATGCTCTCGTTCTGCCGGATCGGAATCTGGACATCGTCGCGGCATTTTCCGCTGAGGATCTGGAAGACGACCGTCTTCACCAGCCCGGGCCCCGTCTGCTCAAGGATCTGCTGACCTGGGCTGAGCACCCCGACGCGGAACCGGTCCGGCCCGAGCAGGCCGAGCAGTCCACTAATGTGCTCTTCCGGGATCTGGCCCAGCGGCTGCGAACCCGGGGGCTGGATGTAGCCCTGGACTACGGGTACGACCAGGCGCCCCGAGTTCCGTTGGTGGTCGGGCTCAAGAACAAGCCCTATGCTTTGGCGGTGCTGACAGACGACGCCGAGTTCATGCACACCCAGTCCACCCGGGAACGTCACCGGTTCACCACCGAGGACCTGCAGTATCTTGGATGGTCGGTCATGACCGTCTGGAGTGTTTCGGCCTTTGTCAACCCTGACAAAGAAGCCGACAGGATCGTCGCCCGCCTTGCCGATATCTACCAGCAGGCGCGTTAATGGCGAAGGATGACCAACCAGAGCGCGGGAAGCAGCCCAGCGAGCCTGCAGCTTCGCACCCGCGTCGATATCGCCGGGTAGTTCGTCCAGGCAGGGAACGGTTTGATGTTGATGGCACCGAGGAAGATCCTCAGGATCGGGTCTGTGCGCAGGATCGTCTTGACGGGGATGATCGGCGGATCCTGGGCGAGCTGCCCCCGCATTGGGGGCTCTTTCCCCATGAGCGCGGCGACTGACCGCTGATCCTAATCCTGGCCCTTGGGCAGTTCGGTTCCAGTCTGTTGACTGTCGCCTGCACCTGTTGACCGGTGGATGTCTTCGGCGATCTGGCGCAGCAGCTGAAGGGTCTGGTCCTGAGGGCTGGGTGCGTTGGGCTGGTCCTTGATGCCCGAGGCTGCCCGGCTCAGCTGCCGCAGTTTGTTGATGGGCATGATGATGCAGAAGTAGACGGCGATGGCGATCAAGAGGAAGTTGAGCAGGGCCGTCAGAATGGCGCCAAAGGAAATAGTGGCGTTCCGGTAGCTGATGGTCAGGAGTCCCGACAGGTCCGGTTTGCCGAAGATCATGGCGATCAGCGGGCTGATCAGATTGTTGACGATGGCGTTGACCACACTGGTCACCGCCGAACCCATGACCACGCCCACGGCCATATCCACCATGGAACCGCGTGAGATGAACTGCTTGAACTCGCCCAGCACGCCCTTGTTGCTGATCTGCGAGATTTTGTGGACTGCTTCGGCGGTATCCTTGGCCGCCACCTGATTGATCGAGGCCATTCTGCATCCTTCCGTAGCTGATGTGAGGCATGGAGCGCCCATGCCTGCTTCTTCCTCCATTATCGCGGGCCCAGAATGGTTTCGGTTTTCCGACATGATTGGAGGGTGTCGGTGCAGAAGTTCTGTCGGAGCGGATGGCGATGACAGGGGTGGAAGGATCCAGCGACAGCAGGAGCAGAGCCTGGCCGGCATCCAGAGCGAAGACGGCCTGGGACGCTTGCCGGACTTGGTTGCCCTCCCGCCCTTCCGGGTCGGATCGGTCCTTGGGGATTGTCTGCGCCGGTTGTAGAGCCAGAGCTTTCTCGGCTATCATGCAATGTCCGCCGCCAGAGGCCTGCCCGGAATTCGGCTGGACAGGGTGCGGGCCGGCATCAGCAGGGCAGTCCCCTGAAGCCAGCAAACTCACCTTGTCCCCAGCCTGCAGGTCTCCCGGATCGTCAGTCAAGCGGACGGTCACCGGAGTGGTCCCGGGCGGCTGTGTCGGTCTGGCGCTGATCATGGCCGTCGTTAGCGGTTGTCCCGTATGGACGCTGATCATCAGCCGCCGTCCACGGACTTGCCCATATGAGGAGATCAGGCCGGGCAGCCGCTCCCTGCCATGCAGGATCCGCCTTTCAACCATGGCAGGTTCGATGGCTGATCCGCGTGCAATGGGCCGTGCGGCGACCAGTATAGACAGGCGGCCCTGGGCCTGGACCAGGATCTGCAGGGTACAGAACACTGCCAGCCCCAATGCCAGGGCGGTCCCCACACGCCTGAGCCGAAAAAGTCGCCGCCGGCGGGTCAGGGATCCGGCTGCCGATGAAGGCTTATCCTTCTTGCTGAAGATGGAAAAATCGACCATGCCCCCAGCCTGCCAGGATCTTGGCCGGCCTATGGGTCTGCATGGTCGATGTGGTCGAATGTGCCTCTCGGTCTACTTGCTGCTTGTGGAGCTCGAAGAGGAGGATGAGGCTCCGTCGGTCCGGTAGAAGCCATGACCCTTGAACTCGATGGGCACTGCGGAGAAGATCTTACGGACCTGCTGTTGCCCGCACTTGGGACAGATGGTGATGGGTTCGTCGTTGAAGGACTGCTCCTTGGTGAAGTCGTATCCGCAGTTCTTGCAGCGATAATGATAGGTGGGCACCGTTCTTTCCCTCCGCTGATGGTCGGTTCGCGCGACGATTGGTTCAATACCCAATATCCTAGTGGTGGCTTCGACCAGAAGAATCGGCACCGGGCCTCTCGTCAGCCTTGTTCATCACCATTATGGTCTGTGCCGGGCCTTCGTGACAGACCTGTGGCTGTGGGCGTGAAACCTTCAGGCGTCAGGACTGCATCCACGGGGAGATCATGGTCCAGGTGGGGCAGAGGGGCTTCCACGAATTCGCCGGGCCAGCAGATGCCTACTACTGGGGTCCGGTCTGCACGCAGGGCCAGAGCACGGTCATACCAGCCGCCGCCCCGTCCCAGGCGAATGCCGGCATGGTCGATGGCCAGCGCTGGCACCAGAATCAGATCGGCTGTGCCCAAGGCCTGCGCCGGCAGGGCAGGCATATCGGGTTCATCAGGCCGCCAACCTGGAATCCGCTTCATGTCACCCAGATCCTGCCCTGATTGCAGTCGACCCCAACCTACTTCGGTGCCTGTACCCAGCATGGGAATGAGCACCTGGTCGCCCCGGCCCAGGAGGAGTTCCAGGCTGGGGTCCATGGCTATCTCCCCTCGAATGGAGGCAAAAGCAGCCACGGTCAGGCCTTGGCCGCCTCGGGAGCGTTCGACCCTGGCAAGCACCTGGCCTGCCAGCAGGTCGGCAAGCTTGCGGCCTGCGTCCAGGCATTGGGCCGGGTCGATACGCCGTCGGGCTTCAAGCAACCGGCCGCGTCGATCCTGCTTGTCCACATCGATGCGTTCCTGCTCGTTCATGCCCTCAGTTCTACCAGCAGGGGGCTCTCCCTGGTGGACGCATGCCCGCCTCGGCTGCCGTTCGGTGAGAACATGGAGTCATGTCGGTTCTGCATACCTTCCGCCAGGTCTGGCAGGGTTCCCGAGCCCGTTCGGACCATGCCCTGGATCTGCCTGATCGTCTGACTTCGCCCCCGGGCCATGGGGACTTCCTGCTGAGGCCCATCCGCGAGGGCGACCAAGCAGCCTGGAACGCGGTCCGATGGAGGAATCGCGATTGGCTGGCCCCATGGGAGTCAGGGGATCCCCGCCATGGACCTGGCATGACCTATGCCCAGTGGATGCAGGAGCTGGAACGTGCCCGGCAGGAGGGCACTTCAGCGGTCTTTCTGATGGAGTTTCATCAGAGCATCGTGGGGCAGATTTCCTTGGGTGCCATCCGCTACGGGTCCATGCGTACAGCGACAGCGGGCTACTGGGTGGGCCAGGATTGGATTGGTCATGGGTTCGCGCCCCTGGCTCTGGCCATGCTGGCTGACTGGGCATTCAGAGACAGGAGGGGCCCCCATCTGCACCGGCTTGAGGTGGCGATTCTGCCAGAAAACGAACGGTCCCTGCGCGTAGTCCGGAAGCTGGGCATGGAGCCGGAGGGGCTGCGCCGCAGCTACATGTACGTCAACGGACAGTGGCGGGACCACCTGACCTTTGCCTGGATCAGTGACCAATTCGATCCGGATTTGCTGGCTCGTCTATGAGCTCCTGGGACGTACATGGTCGACACGCTGGGTTTGACTTGCCGCTTGGGGCATACCGTCAACTAACGTAGTACCTATGGTTTATGAATCACTCAGCAGCATCGTGGTTTTGGTGATTGCGGTGATTCTGGTGCTGGGTTGGCTGCCGTTTCGCACCGTCAAGGGCATGAAGCGGGCCTCGGAGCATCGCCAGGACAGGCTTTCCACCTCCCTGCACATGGTGGGTCGGGAAGACGGCATGAGGTTCTGCGACAGGCAGTCGAGGACGGTGAAAGGGTTGGTCATGCAGCAAGGGCAGCAGGATGGCAACCGGCGCAGTCAAGCCCAGCGCATCAAGCAGATCAGACAGTTGCGCCGCGCGGCCATACGTCGTCGTCGCATCCTGGTTCTTGCCCTCTTGGTCATCACCCTGCTGGTGGCCGGCTGCTCCTTCCTTGTGGACTACAGCCCATGGTTTACGCTGGTTCCTCTGGCGCTGGTGGTAGTGGTGTTGGCCGCCGGCGCGCATGCCTCGGCCCAGGCCCGGGCCTGGGAGCGCAATTTAGCCCAGCGGCGTGCCCGGCAGCGTCGTCAGCAGGCAGCCAGTCTGACTAAGAGCAAGACCTCCGGCAAACCCGGTCAGGCCAAGAGTGAGGGCCGCACGGAAACTGCCACGGATGTGCTGGACCAGGGCGAGATCCGTCGAACGCTGGCCCAGGCCAAGGCTGATCAGCAGGCAGCTCTTCAGGCCAGACAGCACAATTCCTCCAAGCCTGCAAATCCGGCAGTCGGCAGCAGTAAGACTCAAGGTTCGGCTGGGTCCGTCAAGTCGACCGAGAAGGCCGCTGCGCAAACCGGGCATGCGACGAGCAGGCCATCCGCTGCCAAGAAGGCCTCTGATCGGACCCCATCCAAACAAGCGGCTTCTCGGCCGAAGGCTTCCAAACCGGCAACCACCAAATCTTCAACGGCCGCAAAGGCTGCCTCCAAGCCCGCAGCGCCCAAGTCGTCGGTGGACAAGTCCGCTGCCTCCAAGCCTGCAGCCCGGTCCGCCGCTGCCCAGTCGGGCAAGTCGGGACCGGTCTCTACGTCTGTTGGCAATGCGCGCCCAGCTTCGTCGGCCCAGGACGATGCCACTAATGAGCTCAAGCGCATCAGTCCCTCTCCGGCCTTGGATGCCTTCGGTATGGCGGCGGGCCAGGATCTGATCTCCTTCTCCCTAGGATCAGCCAATGGCGAGGGATCGGACATGGATGGCAAAAAGAGCGAGGATGAGGGTCCTCACAGCCTGGAGATCAAGTCCACCCGGCAGGTCTCCGTGGCCCGTCCCCCTGAAAAGAAACAGGCGGATCAGAAGAAAGCCGACAAGCGGCCCGACGACTTTCACAAGCAGGAAATGCAGGCCCAGGTCGAGGTGCCCGACCGCAGCGAGGACTCCCTGTCCATCGGCGTGGAGGCCATCCTGGCCCGGCGGCGTCCGGCATCTAAGTCCTGAGGGGCCGATCGGGTATTGATCTTTCACCACCAGCGTTAGCACTCAAGTTGGCAGAGTGCTAATTTCGCGCTACTATGACTTGTAGCGCAAAGGAATGCGTGGTGAGTGTTCGTCAGCCTCTCATCGACGTTCCGGCGTGGGTTCATTGGCTGTTCTCACAAGATGTAGGAGGTCCACAGTGTCGATTTCACTCACACCGTTGGAAGACAAGATCGTCATCAAGCAGGCTGAGGCGGAGACCAAGACCGCTTCCGGGCTGGTCATTCCCGATACCGCCAAGGAGAAGCCCCAGCAGGGCGAGGTGCTGGCGGCAGGCCCCGGCCGTCGTGACGACAAGGGCGAGCGCATCCCCATGGATGTCAAGGTTGGCGACAAGGTTCTGTACTCCAAGTACGGCGGCACCGAGGTCAACTACGGCGGCGAGGACTACCTGATCGTGTCCGCGCGCGACGTTCTGGCCATCCTCAAGTAAAGAGAGGGTGATTGTGGCCCCCGGTCCTGCGGAAGGACCGGGGGCCATTCGCGTCTCGGGAGGACCGTGCAGCGGAACAGACCCCGCAGGGACATATGGCGGCCGCTAGCATGGTGCCCATGTACTATCGTCATCGTCCCAGCATTGATGCCCTGCCCGGTTACCGGCAGGGCAGCCCGGCACCAGCTGTTCCCGGGTTCACCAGCTACAAGATCTCCAGCAATGAGAACCCCTACCCGCCCCTGCCCGGCGTGATCCAGACCGTCTCCGAGCAGGCCCTGAGCCATCTGAACCGCTATCCGGACATGCATGGCACCCGTCTGGTGGAGCGGCTGGCCCAGCTGCATGGGGTGGATCCTGCATGCATTCAGCTGGGATGCGGGTCCACCGAGGTCATCACCCAGCTGGTTGATCTGGTGGCCGGTCATGGCGATCAGGTGGTCTATCCCTGGCGCAGTTTCGAGGCCTATCCCATCATCGTCACCTCGGCTGGAGCCACCGGGGTGCCCGTGCCCTTGGATACCGAGGGGCGGCATGACATCGAGGCCATGATCGCCGCGGTCAACGACCGCACCAGACTGGTCATCGTCAACAATCCCAACAATCCGACTGCGACCAACGTCGACCGCGACCAGGCCGAACGGCTGCTGCAGGCCCTGCCTGCGGATCTGCCGGTGCTCTTTGACGAGGCCTATATACAGTTCAACGACGATCCTGATCGCGCTGACGGGTTGTCGCTCATGCGCGAGCATCCCAATGTGATCGTGGCCCGGACCTTCTCCAAGGCCTACGGACTGGCCGGTCTGCGGATCGGGTACGCCGTGGCTGCCGAGCCAATCATTGCCGGCATGAACAAGGTGGCCCTGCCCTTCGGCGTCACCGATGTGGCCCAGACGGCGGCAATGGCCAGCCTGGATGCACAGGACCGCCTGGCCGAACGGGTCCAGGCACTCAAGCAGGAACGGGCCAGGATCCTGGCTGGTTTGCAGGAGCAGGGGTGGAAGATTCCTGAACCTCGGGCCAACTACTACTGGCTGCCTCTTGGCCAGGCTGCGGCGCAGGCTGATCAGCATTTCCGCGACGCAGGCCTATCGGTCAGAACCTTCCCTGGCGAGGGCATCCGCATCACTGTGGGGGAGCGGGAGGCCAACGACCGGGTCCTGGAGGTTTGCGCCGACCTGCGTCGACAGGGTTTGCCGCAGGATCTGATCTCCGGCTGAAGGTTGCACTGGCGCAATCGTCAATGCATTCGACTGCGGTCTCCGTTCTTGTATGGAATGTCACAGCGGGGACGGTTTTGCTCCTGTGAACTTGTGTCGTCTTGGATAAACCTATATATTGTGGTTGGCTGGCCAAGTCAATCCAATATATAGTGTTTACCAAGGAGCAGCAGTCTCTATGTCCTTAGCAGATGTGGATCGGCACGATCCTCCCGATGGTGCCTCCAGGCTGGTGTATTTCTCCAGCGTCTCCAACAATACCCACCGCTTTGTGCAGCGGCTGGGCGTGGAGGAGCCTCTCCGCATCCCCCTGTACGAGCGGCGCCAGCCCATGCTCGTCATGGATGCGCCCTACCTTCTGCTGGTGCCCACCTATGGCGGCGGGTCAGCCAAGGGGGCCGTGCCCAAACAGGTCATCCACTTCCTGAACAATCCGGTCAACCGCGGGCTGATCCGCGGGGTCATCACCTCGGGCAACCGGAACTTCGGCAGCGCCTATTGCGCGGCCGGACCGCTGATAGCCCACCGGTGCGGCGTCCCTGAGCTCTATCGCTTCGAGCTGCTGGGCACCGCGGAGGACGTTCGGGCGGTCAGGGCCATTCTGGCCGGAATGGGAGTGCAGCTCCAGCAGCAGTCGACTGATTCACGAAAGGCGGTTTTGTCATGAGCCAGCAGGAAAGCACCAAAGAAAACACCAAGGCAGAGTCCAGCGTCTATGCCGACGATGAGATGATGCGCCAATCCATCACCCCGCCCCAGTACCGGGTCACCCCTGAGGCCAGGATCCGCCCGGTCAACTGGAACAAGATCACCGACGAAAAAGATCTCGAGGTCTGGAACCGCCTGGTCTCCAATTTCTGGCTTCCCGAGAAGGTGCCCCTGTCCAATGACATCCCATCCTGGAACACCCTGACCGATCATGAGCGCCAGACCACGGTCCGCGTCTTCACCGGGCTGACCATGCTGGACACCACCCAAGCCACCATCGGCGAGCTGGTGCAGATCGATCACGCCCGCACCGAGCAGGAGCAGGCCATCTACACCAATATCGCCTTCATGCAGTCGGTCCATGCCCGCTCCTACTCCTCGGTCTTCTCCACCCTCTGCTCCAGCGAGGAGATCGACAAGGCCTACCGCTGGGCCGTGGCCAACGATGTCCTCCAGGAGCGCGTCCACACGGTCCTGCACGAGTATGTCAGCGAGGATCCCCTGAAGCGCAAGGTGGCCTCCACCATGCTCTCCTCGCTTATGCTCTATGCGGGCTTCTACCTGCCTCTCTACTTCTCCAGCCATGCCAAGCTGATGAACACGGCTGACATGATCCGGCTGATCCTGCGCGACAAGGCCATCCATGGCTATTACTCGGGCTACAAGTATCAGCGGGGTCTGGAGGAGAGGACCCAGGCCGACCAGGCCATGCTGGAGAAGTTCACCAACGATTTGCTGGACAAGCTCTACGATCTGGAGATGGTCTACTCCGGGCAGATCTATGAGGGCTTCCCCTTCGTCGAGGATGTCTTCGCCTTCGTCCGCTACAATGCCAACAAGGCGCTGATGAACCTGGGTTACCCGGCCCGGTTCGCAGCCGACCAGACCGATGTCAGCTCGGAGATCCTGGCGGCCCTGTCGCCATCGGCCAACGAGAACCATGATTTCTTCTCGGGTTCGGGCTCCTCCTACGTCATGGGGCATTCCGAGTCCACGGACGACGATGACTGGGACTTCTAGGCCAGGTGGAGACGGTGTGATATTGGGCACAGAAAACCCTATATATGCTCACCGTTTCCGATATCAACAGCACATATAGTAGTTCAGGCTCGCGCTGGGCGGGTTCTGATCGGTCCGTCCTCAGGGCGGGCGTCACCGTCAAGACAGGCTCTGGATGGCCTGATCAGGAGGAAGCATGGAGCAACAGCAGACCGCCGGAACTGATTCGGAGCTCAGCGCTCCCGAGTTCGCCGCCCAGGGTCAGCGCCTGGGGGCTGTGGTCTACTTCTCATCGGCCTCGCGCAACACTGCCCGGTTCATCGCCAACTGCCATTTGGATGAGGAGGGGATTGACGTCTTCCGCATCCCTTTGAGGCCCAAGGACCCGCCGCTCAACATTCGACAGCCCTACATCCTGATCGTCCCCACCTATGGGGGCGGATCGGCCAAGAAGGCGGTCATGCCGCAGATCAAGCGCTTTCTGAACGACCCGGCCAACCGGGCCGGCATCCGCGGGGTCATCGCCTCGGGCAACACCAACTTCGGGGAGGCCTTCTGCATGGCGGGGGACATCATCTCCCGCAAGTGCAATGTTCCCTTCCTCTACTATTTCGAGCTCATGGGCACCAAGGAGGACCAGGAGAAGGTCCGCCGCGGGGTTGTGGATTTCTTCCGCAACCACCCCGAGTCCTGAGCCAATTTCATTACACGCATCATCACCGCAAAACTCATGAAAGGACACCCGATGGGAGCAAACGAGGACACGTCCCTGGCCCTGGACAGGACCGCATCCGAGGATGAGGAGACCTTCGATCCGGCTCACGACTACCATGCCCTGAACGCCATGCTGAACCTGTACGACAAGGACGGCAGGATCCAGTTCGACAAGGACCACGAGGCCGAGCGCCAGTACATGGACCGGCACGTGCGGCCCAACACCATGACCTTCCCCTCCACGGCCGAGAGGATCGCCTACCTCCTGGATCACGAGTACTACGACCGGAAGGTCTTCGATCATTACACCCCTGAGTTCCTGGACAGGATCTACAAGCATGCGGCCGAGAGCGGCTTCGAATTCGAGACCTTCCTGGGCGCCTTCAAGTTCTACACCTCCTACGCGCTGAAGACCTTCGACGGCAAGCGCTACCTGGAGGACTTCCCCCAGCGCTGCGTGGCCGTGGCCCTGGAACTGGCCGACGGGGACGAGCAGGCCGCCATGAAGTACACGGACGAGATCATCTCCGGCCGCTTCCAGCCCGCTACACCCACCTTCCTGAACCTGGGCAAGGCCCAGCGCGGCGAGCCGGTCTCCTGCTTCCTGGTGCGCATCGAGGACAACATGGAGTCCATCTCCCGCGGCGTCAACGCCGCCCTGCAGCTGTCCAAGAGGGGCGGCGGCGTGGCCCTGCTGCTCAGCAACCTGCGCGAGATGGGCGCGCCCATCAAGCACATCGAGAACCAGTCCAGCGGCGTGGTCCCGGTCATGAAGCTCCTGGAGGATTCCTTCTCCTACGCCAACCAGCTGGGCGCCCGCCAGGGTGCCGGCGCCGTCTACCTGTCGGCCCACCACCCCGACATCATGCGCTTCCTGGACACCAAGCGGGAGAATGCGGATGAGAAGATCCGCATCAAGTCCCTGGCCCTGGGCGTGGTCATCCCCGACATCACCTTCGAGCTGGCCAAGCGCAAGGAGCCCATGGCCCTCTTCTCCCCATACGACGTGGAGCGGGTCTACGGCAAGCCCTTCGCTGACATCCCCATCACCGAGCACTATGAGGAGATGGTCAAGGACAAGCGGATCCACAAGAAGTACATCGACGCCCGTGACTTCTTCATGACCCTGGCCGAGATCCAGTTCGAGTCCGGCTACCCCTACATCCTCTTCGAGGACACAGTCAACAAGGCCAACCCCATCGACGGCCGGATCACCATGTCCAACCTCTGCTCGGAGATCCTGCAGGTCCAGGAGCCCAGCACCTACTCCGAGAACCTGAACTACGAGCATATCGGCCGCGACATCTCATGCAATCTGGGGTCCCTCAACATCGCCAAGGCCATGGACGGCGGACTGGCTGACACGGTCGAAACCTCGGTGCGGGCCCTGACCTCCGTCTCCGACCACACCAACATCGAGGCCGTCCCCTCCATCAAGAGGGGAAATGACGAAGGCCATGCCATCGGCCTGGGTCAGATGAACCTCCATGGCTTCCTGGCCCGCGAGGGCATCCACTACGGGTCCGAGGAGGGGCTGGACTTCACGGACATGTACTTCATGACCGTGGCCTACCACGCCTACAGGGCCTCCCACGCCCTGGCCGTGGAGCGGGGGAAGGCCTTCGCCTCCTTCGCCAAGTCCGACTACGCCAAGCCGGCAGGACAGGGGAACTACTTCGACAAGTACACCGAGGGCAGCCGTTCCCTGGAGCCCAGGACCCAGCGGATCAAGGACCTCTTCGACCAGTATCAGGTCCACATCCCCACCGTGGAGGACTGGAAGGAACTCCAGGCGGCCATCCTCAAGGACGGCATCTACAACCAGAACCTCCAGGCTGTCCCCCCGACCGGGTCCATCTCCTACATCAACCACTCCACCAGCTCCATCCACCCGATCGCCTCCAAGATCGAGATCCGCAAGGAGGGCAAGATCGGGCGCGTCTACTACCCGGCCCCCTACATGACCAACGAGAACCTGGACTACTTCGAGGACGCCTACGAGATCGGCTGGAAGAAGATCGTGGACACCTACGCCGAGGCCACCCAGCATGTGGACCAGGGGCTCTCGCTGACCCTCTTCTTCCCAGACACGGCCACCACACGCGACCTGAACAAGGCTCAGATCTACGCTTGGCGCAAGGGGATCAAGACCCTCTACTACATCAGGATCCGCCAGCAGGCGCTGGAGGGCACCGAGGTCGAGGGCTGCGTCAGCTGCATGCTCTAAGGCGCCTGTCCTCAGGCATGTGCAATCCCTGGTCGGTGCCGTCTTTGATGGCGGCGCCGGCCCTTTGGCATCCGCATCCACAGGTCAGGTCCGTCCATGCGGTAGACTGACGGTCCAGTCTTGATCCGCTTCGCACTGTCGAACACCCATCCAACAAGGAGCAATCAACCATGGTCCCACCCATTTCCATTCCCCGGCAGCCGCTGAAGCTGATCGACCGGGTCTCCGCCATCAACTGGAACCGTCTGGAGGACGAGAAGGACCTGGAGGTCTGGGACCGTCTGACCGGCAACTTCTGGCTGCCTGAGAAGGTTCCCGTCAGCAATGATCTGCCCTCCTGGCAGTCTATGAGCGAGGAGGAGCACACCCTGACCATGCGGGTCTTCACCGGCCTGACCCTTCTGGACACCATTCAGGGGACCGTGGGCGCCGTCAGCCTGATCCCGGATGCGCTGACCCCCCATGAGGAGGCGGTCTACACCAACATCGCCTTCATGGAGTCGGTCCATGCCAAGTCCTACTCCTCCATCTTCTCCACCCTGGCCTCCACCCCTCAGATCGATGCCGCCTTCGAGTGGAGCGAGCACAACGAGTTCCTCCAGCGCAAGGCCCAGATCGTCCTGGACTACTACGAGGGCGACAACCCCCTGAAGCGCAAGGTGGCCTCCACCCTGCTGGAGTCCTTCCTCTTCTACTCGGGCTTCTACCTGCCCATGTACTTCTCCAGCCATGCCAAGCTGACCAACACGGCCGATCTGATCCGCCTGATCATCCGGGATGAGGCCGTGCATGGCTACTACATCGGCTACAAGTACCAGAAGGGGCTGGCCAAGGTCTCCGACTCTGAGCGTCAGGCCATGAGCGACTACACCTACGAGCTCCTGGGCGACCTGTACGACAACGAGGTGGAATACACCGAGAGCCTGTACTCCGGGGTGGGCCTGGTGGAGGATGTCACCAAGTTCCTGCGCTACAACGGCAACAAGGCCCTGATGAACCTGGGCTATCCCGCCCTCTTCCCCTCGGACACCACCGATGTGAATCCGGCCATCATCGCATCCCTGAGCCCCAACGCCGACGAGAACCACGACTTCTTCTCCGGCTCTGGCTCCTCCTACGTCATGGGCAAGGCCGTGGAGACGGACGACGAGGACTGGGATTTCTGACCGGTCTGTCCCGCCCTGACGCGGAAGACACGACGTTGGAGCGGGACTTGCGGAAAACAGAAAAACATGTCATTATAGGCAAGTTGCCGTACGGAGCTCCGGTTCTAGTGCGGCATGGCGGATTTCCCAAGCGGTCAAAGGGAGCTGACTGTAAATCAGCCGCGTAATGCTTCAGAGGTTCGAATCCTCTATCCGCCACGCCTCGGTAGCTCAGTGGCAGAGCACTTCCTTGGTAAGGAAGAGGTCGTGAGTCCGATTCTCACCCGAGGCTCTCTGGCGGGGTAGCTCAGCTGGCTAGAGCGTACGACTCATAATCGTAAGGTCAAGAGTTCGAGTCTCTTCCTCGCTACTGTGGCCGACATACGTCGGTCGTGCAACGACTATAGAGGTGAACCATGGCAAAAGCCGCAGATATCCGTCCTGGCATTACGCTGGCGTGCACCGTGTGCAAGGAGCGTAATTACATTACGACCAAGAACCGTCGTAACACTCCTGACCGTCTGGAGCTCAAGAAGTTCTGCCCCCGTTGCGGCAAGCATACCCTGCACCGGGAGACCCGCTGAGTTCTTCCCGTCTTTTGGCTTCATCGGAACCCGACCATCTGGTCGGGTTCTTTTTTATACAAGCGTTCTTCCTTATGCAAATCCGCCTATGTTCCTGCCCTGCATTATCTGCGGATAGTGTTGGAAGCAGAACGGGTTTGGCGATGTAGGGGGGGCTCAGCCTTCAGAGAGCGCTCTGGCAGGCGGCCGCAAAGGCCTGATCCAGATCGGCGATCAGGTCGTCCGGGTTCTCCAGGCCTACGGAGATTCGAATCAGGTCGTCGCCCACACCGGCGCTGAGGCGGTAGGGTTCTGGAACCTCCCTGTGGGTGATCCTGGCCGGGTCCACAATCAGGGTGCGGCAGTCGCCGATGTTGGGCATGTAGCTCATGAGACGCACTGAGTCCACGATGCGCTTGACCTGCTCGTAGCCCCCTTGGACCTTGAAGGAGAGAATCGTGCCGACGCCCTTGGGCAGCAGGGTCGATGCCAGGTGGTTCTGCTGATCTGCATCGCCCTGGTGCCGCCCCTCGGGTATGCCCGAATAGTTGACCTGCTCCACCTGGGGAATGGTCAGCAGGTGGCGGGCCAGGGTTGTTGCCGTTTTCACCTCGGTGGCGACCCGCTGGGCCAGAGTCTCAAGGCCCGTCAGCTGCAGATAGGCGGTGAAGGGACTCATGACCGCCCCAAAGGTGTGCAGGTACTTGGTATGGACCCTGTGCAGGAAGGCCATCTTGCCGAAGGCATCCAGAAAGCTGACCATGGACCCGTGCCGCTCGTCGCTGATGATCAGCTCGGGCTGGCTCATCTGCGGGAAGCGGCCATTGCCCCAGTCGAACCGTCCCGCATCCACGATGACCCCGCCCAGGGCATTGCCGTGGCCGCTGATCCCCTTGGTGGTCGAATGCACGACGATGTCGGCGCCGAAGTCGATCGGATTGAGCAGGTATGGCGTGGGCACTGTATTGTCGATGATCAGGGCCAGTCCATGCCGGTGGGCCAGTTCGGCCAGGCCAGGGATGTCGGCTATGGCGGTGGACGGATTGGCCACGGACTCAGCGAAGATGGCCCTGGTGTCGTCCTGGATCAGGGATTCCACTGCCTCAAGGTCGTTGATGTCGTCCACAAAATCCGTTTCGATGCCGAAGTTGGGAAAGAAGGTCTTCATGGTATCCACGGATGTTCCATAAAGATCGACAGGGGAGATCAGCCTCCCGCCACCTTCGGCTGCGCACATGAGGGCGGACGACACGGCGGCCATCCCCGAGGCCATGGCTACAGCCCCCTTGCCCCCCTCCAGACTGGCCAGGCGGTCCTCCAGGACCTTGACCGTGGGGTTGGCCAGGCGGGAGTATGAGAATCCTTGAATTTCGCCGGCGGCCAGGGCATCTGCCCGGTCGGCGGTGACCATGTCAAAGGCGGCCGACTGGTAGATGGGGACGCTGGCTGCGCCCCCGCCCTGGCTTTGACAGTCATAGCCGTCATGGACGGCTCTTGTTGCGAATCCTTTGCTCATACGGTTGTGCCCCTCTGCTTGTGTCCGGTCGGGAATCCCTTGCTAGCCCACCATCGAATCTTCTTTCAGAGCCTCAGGCAAGGTTGCTCCCATAGGTGTTCCTTATCGCCCGCTATCGGAGGTTGCCTTGCCCAGGTATGCCTGGCGGACACGTTCATCATTCAAGAGCTGTCGGGCAGGCCCCTCCAGACGGATCAAGCCGTTCTGCAGCACGTACCCGTAGTCGGCGATGGACAGGGCCAGCTCGGCCTGCTGCTCGACCAAAAGGATGGAGATGCCCAGCTGGTCGCGAAGGGAGGCGATCTGCTCAAGCACCTGGTCGACCAGCTTGGGCGAGAGGCCCATGGTCGGCTCGTCCATGCATATCAGCCGGGGATGGCTCATCAGGGCCCTGCCGAAGGCCAGCATCTGCTGCTCGCCTCCTGAAAGGGTGCCGGCCTGCTGCCCGCGGCGTTCGGCCAGGCGGGGGAAGCGCTCATAAATGGTATCCAGATCCTGTTCGATCTGATTGCGCTCCATTTGGGTGTAGGCGCCCATACGCAGGTTCTCCTCCACGCTCATGGCCGCGAAGACCCTTCTTGCCTCCGGAACTGAGGCGATTCCGGAACGGACCCGATCCTTGGTGGGGGTGTGGGTGATTTCCTGTCCATCCAAACGGATGGTCCCCTCCTTTGGAGCCAGCAGGCCCAGGATGGTCTTCATGGTTGTGGACTTGCCTGAAGCGTTTCCACCTAGAAGCGAGACGATGCCGCCTTGGGGAATGCGAAGACTGACATGGTCCAGGGCTTTGACCGGGCCATAGCTCACATCGACGCCATCCAGGGAGAGCAGTGTTCGTTCCCCCTCGGCTGTCGGCTTCCCCTCATCATCAGAGGCCTCAGCCTTGGCTCTCAGCCTGGTTCCCGTGCTGTCGGGATCCTGGCCATCAATCGGTTCCGCAGCGGTGACCGGAGCCAGGGCGTTCTGCCGGGCCAGAACATCCGCTTGCCCGTTCATGGGGGCATCGTTGCGGGGTCTGCGGTCGCCCAGGTATGCGGTGATGACGCGGGGGTCGGCACTGACCTGCCTGGGAAGTCCGGAGGCGATGATCCGGCCGCCGTCCATGGCGATGACCTGGTCGCAAAGCGCTTCGATCAGATCGATCTTGTGCTCGACCAGAAGCATGGTCTGACCCTGGGCCTTGAGCTCCAGGAGCTGTTGCAGCACCTCGGCCGTCTCCGACTGGTTCATTCCTGCGGTGGGTTCGTCCAAGACCAGGATGTCGGGGGAACTGACGTGGGCTCTGGCGATCTCGGTGCGGCGCCTGTTGGCGTAGGACAGGGTGTAGGCGGCCTGGGTGCGATGCTCCTCCAGGCGCTCGCTGAATCTGTCGATCTCGGACTGGACGGCCTTGCGTTCGGCGACCGCCTCCCTCCCGCAGGCGGGACCGGGCACCAGCGTCAGCCAGGTCTGCGTCAGCAGGGGGATCCATCGCAGGATGGGCCACCTCTCCAGACGGCGAAAGGGCCTGCGGGCTTCCAGGCGCCTATGGAATCCTACGGCCACGTTCTCCTCCACGCTCATGGCCGGGAAGACCCTGCCGTTCTGGAAGGTGCGGGACACCCCCTGCTCGGCCATGTCCGTAGCGGGCAGGCCGGTCACGGTGCGTCCCCTCAGGCTAATCTGGCCCGAGTCGGGCTTGAGAAAGCCGCAGATCAGGTTGATGGTCGTGGACTTGCCTGATCCGTTGGGACCGATAATGCCTATCACCTGGCCGGATGCCAGATCCATGTTCACGTCGGCCACCGCCTGCAGTCCCTGGAAGCTCTTGCTCAGATCGCGCACGCTGAGCAGGGGTTGATCGGGATTGTCGCGTGCGGGTTCGGGACTATGCTGACTGCCCGTCATCATGCCCTCCTTTTGGTTGAGAACAGACCCTGTGGTCTGCAGATGATGAAGATGATCAGGACGAGTCCGTAGGCCATGATTCTCACCTCGGGCAGGATGCGCAGCAGTTCAGGGGCGCCTACCAGGATCAGGGAGCCGATCACGGCTCCGGTCGGGGACTTCATGCCGCCCAGGACGATGATGGTCAGGATCAGGGTCGACATGGTCGGGTTGAAGAGGGTCGGGTCGATATAGGTGTACTGGTGTGCCAGCAGAGCACCAGCGATACCCGCCGATCCGCATGCCAGGGCGTAGGCCAACGCCTTGTAGGCCCCTGTCCTGATCCCCAGGGACCAGGCCGCTTGTCCGTCCTCGCCGATGGCTTCGAAGACGTGGCCCAGATGTGAGGACCGGATCCGAGAGATCACTGCAAGGACCAGAAGAAGAATGACCAGATCCAGCAGGTACTGCATCTGCTGGGTGTAGAGCGGCTTGCCCAGGAATGTCGGCAGGGGAATGCCTTGCAGACCTAGCGAGCCCCTGGTCAGAGGTTCCCAGATACGGATGATGGCGACCATGACTGCTCCCACGCCTATGGTGGCGATAGCCACATAGTGGCCACTGAGCTTCCATACCGGGAATGTCAGCAGGGATGCGGCCAGGGCGGCGATGACGGCCGCGCCCAGCAGGGAGAGGGCGAAGGGCCAATGCAGACGCATGGTCAGCAGGGCCGAGGCGTAGGCTCCCACGGCCACAGGTCCCGCCAACCCCAGGATGGTCTGACCGGCTGATCCTGAGATCAGCGTCAGGCCCACTGCGGCAATGGCGTATATGGCAACCTGGGTCCCGATGCCGGCCAGATGGTCGGAGAAAATGAAGGGGGTGGCCAGGGCGGCTGCTGCAAGGCCGAGGTTGGCCCAAAGCGGCAGACGGATGGGTCTGGCGGCTTCCGGTAGGGTTCCGGTCATGGGCTCCTTGCCCATGTCTGCCTTGCGGCCCAGGAATCCTGAAGGCTTGAGGATCAGAACCAACAGGAGGGTGCCGAAGGTGATCAGGTCGTGCACGCCATCGCCGAAGAGTCCTACGCCGACGGCCTCGGCCAAACCCAGCACCAGGCCACCGATGATGGCTCCGGGGATGGAGCCCAGCCCGCCGATGGCGGCGGCCACAAAGGCCGTCATGCCGATGGCGTTGCCGTCCATGGGGTTGATGTTCGTCTTGAACAGGCCGATGAAAATTCCGGCGATGCCCGCCAGGACCGAGCCGATAACGAAGGCTATGGTGCGAATGGAGGTGACAGGTACTCCCATCTGCAATGCGGCCTGGGAATCCTGCGAGGTGGCCCTGATGGCCTGTCCGGTCCTGCCGTAGGTCAAGAAGGCCCAGAGCGCAACCATGCTGGCCAGGGCGACTAGACCCATGACCAGGTCGGAGGTGCCGAAGCTGATGCCCAACGCATGCAGGTTGTGGGTGGGCAGCAGCTGGGGGAAGGCCCTGGTCTGAGAGCCGAAGATCAGCTGCATTCCGTTATCCAGGACCTGCCCTAGGCCAACGGTGCCCAGGAGGGCTGCAATTGGCTGCCGGCCCTCCAGGGGAGTGATGACCAGGAGGTTGGTGACCAGACCGACCAGGCCTGTGACCAGGACGACGGCCAGGATGGTGGGAACGAGCCCCCAACCGAGGGTGGAGCCCACCCACCAGGCCGTCATCATGCCTACCGCTACCAGGGATCCTTGCGCGAAGTTGGCCACATTGGTCACTCCGAAGACCAGGGACATTCCCACGGCGGCCAGAGCGTAAACACCGCCGTGGATGAGTCCGGAAAAGAGCGTCTCGACCATGATCGCTGCTCACTTCTCGATCTGTTTGAATTTGCCCTGATCCACCTGGAGGAGGATGGGCTTGATCGTATCCGCCCGGCGGGTCTTGGTGTTGAATCGGAAAGTCCCTCCCTGGCCTTGGTAGAGCGGGAAGTCCTTGACCTTGCTTAGGGCCTCCTGAATGCCCTCCCTGGTGGGGCTGGTCTTCTCGCCCGCGTAGGCCAGGTCCTTGATGGCCTGGTAGGCAGTGATTTCGAAGTTGCCGGGGACGGTGTGATACCGGTCCTCGAAGCTCTTGACGAAGGCTTTGGCTTTCGCATCCTTGGTGCCTGTTGCCGAAAAGACGCCGGTAATAATGGCCCCTTGGGCGTTCGCTCCGGTCAGGGAGAGGAACTCCTTGGTCTCCTGACCGCCGAAGAAGGGTCCCTTATAGTCCAGCTTGTCCCGCAGGGTGTTGGCGATCAGCGCCCCATCCGGTCCGTAGCCGATGTCCACCACGGCCTCGGGGGCGGCATTCTTGGCCGGGATCAGTATTGGAGTCAGATCCGTGGAATCTGGCAGATAGGAGGACTGGTAGACGATCTGCACCCCGAGCCGTTCCGCAGCCTCCTTGAAGTACTGGAAGGATTCCTTCCCCCAGTCGTTTTCTATATAGACGACGGAGATCTTCTTGGCTCGTTTGGACACCGCCTCAGCGTTGGCTTCCTGGTAGGTCTTCTGCGATATTTGAGGTGTCCATACATGATCACCCGAATTCGTGAAGGTCGGCGAGGAGTTGTTGAAGCCGTAATGGACCAGCCCGGCCTGTTGGAAAATAGGCGATGCGGCTGAAGAGGCCGGCGAGGAGTAGTCGCCCACAACGGCGATGACTGATTTATCGGAGGCGATCTTTGGGGCGACGGCGGCGTCCTGTTTGGCATCTGATTGGGTGTCGTAGTAGTCGATGTCCAGGCGCTTGC
Organism: Bifidobacterium sp. VU/mBH4 (B4); assembly: GCF_058199535.1. Classification (NCBI taxonomy): domain Bacteria; kingdom Bacillati; phylum Actinomycetota; class Actinomycetes; order Bifidobacteriales; family Bifidobacteriaceae; genus Bifidobacterium; species Bifidobacterium sp. VU/mBH4 (B4). Next base: position 297,138 of record NZ_JBVPQJ010000001.1, read on the forward strand.
CCTGTATTCCGCCCTTCTTGTTGACCTGGTCCTTGGCCAGGTCGAAGCCCTGCTGGAACATCTTTCCGTACTCGGCGTAGAGACCGGTCTTAGGGTAGATGGCAGCGATGGTCACATGGTCTGACGATCCTGTGGAGGAACCCTTGTCGCCTCCCAATCCGCAGGCCGACAGCGCTCCGGCCATGGCCATGGTGGTCATGAGGGCAACCATTGCCCTGATGGTGCCACGGTGCTGCCGGTGCTGCTTTGATGTGATGACCATGATGTCTCCCTTGGAGTTTGACGGTTGATGTCGGTGGGTTGTTTGTGGTTTCAGACTTGCTCGGGGGCCCGGGTTCCGCTCAGAAGGCGCAGGGCCTCCTCGTCGGCGGGCGTCGGGATGGTGCATGAGGGCGCCAGGAGGAAGGGACGGCCTTGACGGGCCTGGATGGTCTGATCCAATTCCTTGCGGATCTGGTCCACGTCGCCGCCTGGGTTGAAGAGTTCGAAGTCGGCTCCGCCCACGGGTACAGCAGGAAAGTCGGTGCTGATTTCAGGATTGCCTGGGCGGAACTGGTCCCAGTGGAGAAAATCGGGATTCAGATCGGTGAATTCTTCGGGATGGGCATCCTCCCGGCAGGTATGCACCAGGACCAGGGCTTCCGGATTGGCCTGTCTGACCGCTTGGATCACGATCCGGTCATAGGGCTTGGCCCATTCCTCCAGTTGCGCCTGGTTGAAGTAGCCATGGCTGGCCAGACCCGTCTCGGCGAAGAAGATGCCGTCCAGACCAGCCCCGCCCTGCTCCTTGGGGCTGACCAGCAGAGCTGCGTAGTCGGCAAGGGTCCGGGCGATGTTGTCCAGCGCCGACTTGGCCGCCTCGGGCTGGTCGAAGATCAGCGTCTGTCTGTTCAGATCCCTGTCCTCCTCCTGCGCGGAGCCCTGCCCCTCGGGGTAGAGGGGGAGATCGCCCAATTGAAGGAGGACCGAGAGAGGGGAGAAGACCGTGTCGATGACTGCTCGGTCCTCAAGGCCGTCTCGGATGCCTCTTGCAGCCTGGATCTGCTCTTGGAGCACCTTATTGGTTTCAGGGTCGCGATAGTCGATGCGGGCGATATCCCCTGCCTCCTGGATGGCCGTGCGGACGGTGCGCGGGATCAGCCAATCATAGTGATCCTTGTCGTAGACTGCGTCCCAGACCTCGGCGTAGTAGATGGCCCTCGGGTTGATCTTGACCCAGTCCCAATCCCACTTGCGAACGAAGTCCAAGGTGGCTGCGGCAAAATTCTCAGCACCGTACTCGTGCCCGATGTGGTGCTGCCAGGCAGAGGTCAGCCAGGGGCGGCTTGTCTGGCCATGGGCTATCTGGTGGAACTGGGTTCTTCTGTCTTCTGTCATTGCATGCTCATTTCCTGGTATGTGTCCTATGAACGCCCGGTCAGGCGTCCAGGTAGTTCCGGTGCCCTTCGTCCGGAAACAGGGCTTTGGAGATTCCCCTTCCCAAAGCTCTTGTCACATAAAACCCCCAGGAAGCAGGCCCGTCAACGACCTGGCATATAGGTAATATCTATCGCCGCTAATCGTCCCCTGACCCTGCGCGGGTCTTGCGAAAGCTATAGGAAAAGCTGATAGGGGGGTCAGACAGGACTTCGCAGTCACCTTGATGCCCTTGCTTTGCTATCCGAGTATGGCCGATTGATGATCACCAAGGGCGACAGGGGGCATTTCAGGTCTGGCATGGATCCGGCTCGGGAGAGGCCCTCATAAGGGGACGATGATACAGTGAATTGCATGTCTGACGTATCCTCCAGAGACACCATTCCGACCTTTGCCGATATCACCACTGTGGGTGTGGGCGGGAGCATGGCCGCCTTCGTTCAGCCCCAAAGCCGTGTGGGCATGATCGAGGCTGTGGAGGACGCGGATTCCAAGGGGTTGCCCCTCTGCCTGATCGGCGGGGGATCCAACCTGCTGGCCTCCGACCAGGACTTTCCCGGCGTGGTTGTGCGCGACACCCGTCAGGACATCAGCGTGCCCGACGAGGTGGCTCCGCCTGAGGGCGGCCTTCCCGCCGTTCACATCAACGCCACCGCTGGGACCAACTGGGATGATCTGGTCTCATACTGCGTGCGCATGCATCTGATCGGGGCAGAGGGTCTATCCGGCATCCCTGGGACTGTAGGAGCCTCGGTGGTCCAGAACATCGGCGCCTACGGCCAGGAGGTCGGACGTCTTGTCGACTCGGTCGAGGTCTGGGACCGCCAGGACAAGGTCACTGCCTATCTGAGAGCCTCGGATCTCGATTTCGGGTACAGGACCTCCCTGCTCAAGCAGACCATGTACCAGGCGCCGGCCGTGCCCGACGCACGGTTCTTCCCCACGCCGCGCTACGTGGTCCTTTCGGTCACTCTGGTCCTGCGACACGGATCAGAAGCTCGGGTGGGTTCAGCCCAGTTGGCCAAGGCCCTGGGCGTGGAGCCCGGAGCAACCCTTCCCCTGGAGCGGATTCGCCAGGCGGTTCTCACCGTCAGAGCAGGCAAGGGGATGTTGGAGGACCCCTACCGGTATCTGACCAAATGGATGGGATCATGTCGTCGAACCTCCGACCTGGAAGAGGCTCTGGAGGCAGTCCAGGATGACCTTCACAGCCCCAGGGGCGAGCGGGTGCTGCTTGACCGCCACAGCTGCGGGAGCTTCTTCACCAATCCGATCATCAGCCCTGAGGCCGCGAATGCTCTGCCAGCGGATGCCCCGCGCTATCCTGTCGAAGACTCGGCATTGGTCAAGACCTCAGCGGCTTGGCTGATCGATCATGCAGGCTTCCACAAGGGATTCGCCCTGGAGGAGGCGTCGGCTGCCGCCCTGTCCGATGTGCACACACTGGCTTTGACCAACCGCGGAGGTGCTCGCTCAGACGACTTGGTGGCCTTGGCCCGTGCCATCCAGAAAGGTGTGGATTCCACCTTCGGCATCCATTTGATTCCCGAGCCCGTTACCCCAGGCATCGACCTGGCCTGGTAGCTCCTGCTTTCACGTAATGAGCGTATTTCGGTTTTGTATGGCACCATATCCTATGATTACTCGCCGGAGCGGGACTCGTGAGTCGGGAGCAAGATGGAATTATTCAGGAAGAAATCGGTTGAACAGACCCTGGCAGAGACCGGGGAGGAGGGCAGGTCGCTCAAGCGGACGCTGACCACCTGGGATCTGGCCATCATGGCCGTCGCAGTGGCTGTGGGCGCGGGCATCTTCTCGGTGGGGGCCCAGGCAGCGGCCTTCCATGCGGGTCCGGCCGTCATTATCTCCTTCGCCATCGCAGGCATCGTCTGTGCGGCGGCCGTCATGTGCTACGCGGAGTTCGCCTCCATGATCCCGGTTTCAGGCTCGGCCTACACCTTCACCTACAACACCATGGGCGAACTGGTGGCTTGGATCATCGGCTGGGACCTGATTCTGGAGATGCTCATGGCCGCCTCGGTCATCTCCAAGTACTGGGGCGTCTACCTGAACGACTTCATCCATCTGATGGGCGGCACCTCCTTCAGCTCCAGCTTCCATCTGGGTGGCCTGGATGTGGATCTGGCCCCGCTGGCGGTCGTCACCCTCTTCACGGTCCTTCTGGTCCTGGGCACCAAGCTTTCAGCCCGGTTCGACGGCGCCTTGACCGTCCTCAAGATCGGCATCGTGGTCTTCGTCATCGTGGTGGGCTTCTTCTACGTAAAATTGGACAACTACCGGCCCTTCATCCCGCCTTCTGAGCCGGCTTCTGCCGTTCCGGGGGCCAGCGTGCCGGGAATCATGGGCCAGCCCCTCTGGCAGTGGGTCTCAGGCATGCAGCCCACCATCTACGGTATCCCCGGCATCCTCTCAGGCGCGGCCCTGGTCTTCTTCGCCTTCGTGGGATTCGATATTGTCGCCACCACCTCCGAGGAGGCCAAGGAGCCCCATAAGACCATCCCCCGCGGAATCGGCCTGGGCATGCTGATCGTCATCACCCTGTACATCCTGGTCGCCATCGTCACCACCGGCATGGTCTCCTACAAGGACCTGGCCAAGGCCAAGAATCCCTCCCTGGCCACAGGCTTCGAGATGGTCGGTGCTCCCTGGGCCGCCAAGATCATCTCCTTCGGCATCGTGGTGGGGCTGACCACCGTGGTCATGGTGCTCCTGCTGGGGCTGACCCGCATCGTCTTCGCCATGAGCCGGGACGGGCTTCTTCCGCGTGCCCTGTCCCGCACTGGCCGTCATGGCACGCCGGCCCGCATTCAGATCCTGGGCGGCATTGTGGTGGCTGTAGTGGCCTCCTGCTTCCCCATAGACGTCTTGTCCGACATGGTCAACATCGGCACGCTCTCGGCCTTCCTGCTGGTGGCCATCTCCCTGCCCGTCATGCGCAAGCGCCGGCCTGACCTGCCCCGGTCCTTCAAGATGCCCGGCAACCCCTGGGTTCCCATTCTGATCGCCCTGGCCTGCCTCTGGCTCATGCTCAACCTGACCGTGCTGACCTGGATCCGGTTCGTGGTCTGGCTGGCTGCAGGACTGGCCATCTACTTCGGCTATTCCTACCGGCACTCCCTGCTCGGCCGTCATCAGCTCAGCGGGAAGATATCCAAGGCCACCCAGGCTGGTCTGGACTGACCTGGAGCGTCGGCGCTGCAGTGTAGAGTGAGTATTTGCATACTCAGGAGGTAACCCATGACCTACGTCATCGCTCAGCCCTGCGTGGACGTCAAGGACAAGGCCTGCGTGGATGAATGCCCAGTGGACTGCATCTACGAGGGCGTCCGCTCGCTCTACATCAACCCCAACGAGTGCGTGGACTGCGGCGCCTGCGAGCCGGTCTGCCCGGTGGAGGCCATCTTCTACGAGGACGACCTGCCCGAGGAGTGGACCTGGTATAAGGATGCGGCTACTGATTTCTTCGCCCAGGTGGGGGATGCCGGCGGCGCCGCTGCGGTCGGCCCCTACGATCACGATCCGGAGGGTGTGGCAGCCCTGCCACCCAACAAGTAGTCGATGAAGGCTGACGAGCCGCGGATGGGAGCCATCCCACCGCGGCTTACTTATAGGAGAAAGGCGGACCATGGGTTTCCACTCTTTCGCATCCCCCTACGACTGGTCAAGGATTGACTCCTATCGGCGGCGTGCCGAGCAATGCCCCGGCGGTCTGGTCGACCTGTCGGTGGGTTCGCCGGTGGACCCTGTACCCAGGTCGGTCAGGGAGGCCTTGGCGGCTGCTGCGGATGATGGCCAGGCACGAGGCTACCCGAAGACTGCCGGTGATGGTCTCCTGAGGCAGGCTGCAGCCGACTGGTTCCGTCGTTGTCGCGGGGTCGATTTGGATGCCTTGGGAGCGGATCTGGTACCCACGGTCGGGTCCAAGGAGGCGGTGGCGCTCATGGCCTCCCTCCTGCATCTGGGGCCGGGGGATCGGGTGGTGCAACCGGCGGTATCCTATCCCACCTATGCCATCGGAACACAGCTGGCCGGGGCCCAGGTGACGACCGTGGAGGATCCGGCTGACACGGATTCATGGGTGCATCTGCCCGGCGTGCGAGCACTGTGGATCAATTCGCCGGGCAACCCCGGCGGGCAGATCATCGACCGAAGCGGATTGGCCAGGATTGTACGGGCGGCCCGTTCGATAGGGGCCACGGTTCTGAGCGACGAGTGCTATGCCCTGCTGGACTGGTCAGGATCCGCCCAGGCCTCGCCCTGCATCCTGGAGACTGAAGTCTGCGGCGGCGATGCCAGCGGGATACTCTGCCTGTACTCAATGAGCAAGCAGTCCAACATGGCCGGATACAGGGCGGCCCTGGTGGCTGGCGATGCTCAGCTGGTGGAGGCCATGACCGCCTACCGCAAGCAGGTGGGACTGATTGTGCCAGGTCCAGTGCAAGGGGCTATGCGGGCCGCTCTGGAGGATGGCGAGGCTGTGATGGCCCAGCGCGATGTCTACGCACGTCGCCTGCATGCCCTGACTGAAGCTCTCGGAGCTTACGGATACGATGCCGTCATGCCTCAGGGCGGCCTTTATATCTGGGCACCAGCCCGCTCGGGAGACTGTTGGGCCGATATGGCAGACCTGTCCCGTCTGGGCATTCTGGCTAGTCCCGGGGAGTTCTACGGGGATGGCCGCTATCTGCGATTCTCGTCAACCATCAACGATGAGCAGCTGGAGCTGGCCTTGGGACGTCTGCGGAGCGCCGCTTAGAGGCCCATGCTGACTGAGCCCTTGCCGTAGCGGTTCCTGATGGAGTCCATGGTGGCCTCTGCCTGGTCCAGGCGCTGGGCCTCGCTGCCGGTGCTGCGTTTGTTCTCGTGGATGATGTCGTCCAAGGACGGCTGGATGGGCGTGTCCTCCACCCGGCTCAGGCCGGATGCGCTGACGCCGGCCAGGCGGATCAGCCTGGGTAGGGGTGTGTCCATGGGCACGCCATCGGGCAGCCCCAGCATGGCCTTCAGCAGGCCGACTGCTTGCGGATAGATGCGGTTGGCTGAGTTGACCGGTGTCTCCAGGGTGTGGGCCTTGGTCATATAGCGCAGATCATCGAAGCGGAGTTTGACGGTGATGGTTCGGGCGATCAGGTCGTGCGATCGCAGTCCGGTGGCCACTTCGTTGCTGCAGACGCGCAGGAGGTCGCAGACCTGCTTCATGCTGGTGGTGTCGTGCAGAAAGGTGCGTTCCGCGCCTAGGGACTTCTCTGGCGCTCGCGGCTGGACCGGATCGTCGTCCAGTCCGTGTGAGGCCTGTGCCAGCTTCCTGGCTGTCAGGCTCGAACCTGTGGCCCGTGTCAGATCCCGCTCGCTCATGGTGGCCAGGTCGGCCACATCCTTGATGGCCCAGGCGTTGAGCCGCTTCTCCAGGGCCGGTCCGATGCCGGGGATGCCGCGCAGGGGCATCAGTTGGACGAACTCGGCCTGCCGGGCCTTGGGAATCAGCAGCATGCCGTCGGGCTTGGCGTTGGTGGAGGCCATCTTGGCTACCAGTTTGTTGGTGGCGATGCCCACCGAGCAGGTCACGTGGAATTGGCGGGCCACACTGGCTCGGATCCACCGGGCTATGGCCGTGGGCATGCCCCAGCGCATGAGCGCCCCGGACACGTCCATGTAGCATTCATCTACTGAGACCTGCTCGATCTGATCGGTGATTCGTGAGAAAACCGTATCAAATATCCTTCGTGAGATATTCCGGTAATAGGTCATGTCGACCGGGAGGAAGACCCCTTGAGGGCACAGTCGCTCGGCACGTGCCAGGGGCATGGCCGAGTTGATGCCGAAAGCCCTGGCTTCATAGCTGGCCGCGGAGACCACCGACCGCCGTCCGGTGCCGATGATGACCGGCCGGCCCTGCAATTGAGGGTGTCGTGCGACTTCGCAGGAGGCGTAGAAGGCATCCATGTCAATGTGCAGCACCGTGCAGCCGGTCTCGTCATGTCCCCAGTCTTTCTTGGCGGCTGCAAGCCTTGGTGCGGTACTCATGGCTCCATGGTATAAGGGGGCCCCAGAGAAACATGCGATAAATTATTCTCAAACGTAAATTCTTGGAAAAGATTCACATCTCTGGTTTTTATCCATGAAAATGGATGAATCTGTCCTGTGCTGTATTGCATCCTGCCGCACCGGCGAGTCAGGTCGGTCAATCATGGTATTCTATTGTTTTGTTCTCGAAATTATGGGGCTCGGGCCCTGGATCGGGAGCCTGCATGGAGACGTGCCTGAGTGGCCGAAAGGGGCACCCTGCTAAGGTGTTGACTGCGCAAGCGGTCCAGGAGTTCGAATCTCCTCGTCTCCGCCTGATGACCGGTGATCGCTGATCTTGCACGATCGCCGGTCTTATTCATTACTGGAGATTCATCGCCCAAGATGGTTATTCCCATATCCTGTGTGGAGCTTAGGCCTGGAAAGGTCGCGGTCTGCATGGCGGCAGTACGACGGCATGCGGCATGAGCCTGTCTGGCGGGGAAGACGGCAGCCGAGCAATGGTTGCATGGACCGTCCCGGCAGTCATGAGGCAGACGAAGCCCGGTTCCCAGACAGGGGAATCAGCCTGCGGCCTTGGCCCAACGCGCTCGGCTGGGCACGGCCCTGCAGAAGGTCGTCCAGCCGACCATGAAAGGCTGGCACAGCGGCGGGCTCCAGGGCGTAGGTCAATCGGACCCGATCAGTGAAGTCCTCGGTCTCCACGTGCCCCCCGGAGGTGCGGATCAGACGGCGCAGGGGATCGTACTCTGGATAGTCCACGGTGATCGTGAATCGCTGGGTCGGGAGCACGCGTGCCTGTTTTGCCGCCCTGAGCGCCAGGGAGGCTGCTGAGGAGTAGGCCCGGATCAGCCCTCCTGACCCGAGAAGGATCCCCCCGAAGTAACGGGTCACCGTCAGGACGCAGTCGGTCACTCCCTGCCGACGCATGACCTCAAGTATGGGCTTGCCGGCCGTCCCGGAAGGCTCCCCGTCATCGCTCATGCGTTCGCTGGTGCGGCCCTCCGGTCCCCAGATCGCGCAGTGGCAGACGTGCCGGGCCTTGGGGTGCTGTAAACGGACCTCTTGGACGAAGGCCATGGCTGCCTCCTGGTCCTCCACATGGCAGGCCTGGCCGATGAACTCGGACTTCCGCTCGGTCAGAGAGCCAGTAGCCGGTTTCTGCGGCGTATCCAGTATGGTGAGCAAATCGGCTTGCCTCCTATGCCTATCGTGTCCTCGGTGCTTGCATTATCTCCATGCTAGAGGGGATCCCGGGCCGGGTCTGATATCAAGGAGACGACCTAAGCTGGCTGCATGACCAATCCCCAGGACCAACCGGAAACCGAATCCCCATCAGCCGGCAAGCCCCACGAGGCCCTGACCGTGTTCTATGAAAGGCTCAGGCACTCCACGGATACGGCCGAGCTGCACGAGTTCGCCCGCAGCCCCCTGCCCGACAGGTCCGACCAGGCCGCCTTCTCACGCTTCACGGCACTGCTGGAGGCGGTGGCCGGCAATGAGCATACGCCGGTGGAGGACAGGGTCTACCTGGCACAGACCATGCCTTTCCCCAATATCCTGGTCAAGCTCTCCCAGGATTCCAGCCCTGAGGTCCGCCGGGCGGTGGCCGCCAACAAGGACGACAAGAATTGGCTGGCCGGTCTGCTCACCAAGGACGAGGACGCCGGTGTCAGGGATGCCGCGCTGACCAACCCCATGACCTCCTGGAAAATGCGTCTGGAGGGCGCCCAGGACGAGCGCACCGATGCCGATACCCTGGACTTTCTTGGGGCTCTGGGCACTCGCGACGAGCAGGACGCCCCCCATGTGCTGGCCGCCATGGTGCGCCGGGCCGTGGCCCTGAATCCCAACACCGGGCAGGCGACCCTTGAGGCTCTGCGCAAGGATCCGGACGGGCAGGTGGCACGGGCAGCCGCCTCCCGCTGAAACTAGGGCCGACGCGAATTTTGACGAACGGCACTCAGGCGTTACAATAATGGATTGTTGTGTTTCCCTAAGGGGTCCTCAAAGCGCTTTTCCCACTCGCCGTCTAGGACTTTCAGGGAGCCCACGGAATACATGGCTTTCGGCCAGCATGGCAGCATGCGGCGCGGAGAGCCCGAAACACAATGCAAGGAAAAGGTTGAATCGTGAAGACTTTCACCCCGAAACCAGCCGATCTGACACATGACTGGTATATCGTCGATGCCTCCGGTGTGGTGCTGGGGCGTCTGGCAGCCCAGGTGGCCGATCTGCTGCGCGGCAAGAACAAGCCCACCTATGCGCCATACGCCGACTCCGGCAACAACGTCATCGTCATCAACGCGTCCAAGATGGTGCTGACGGGCAACAAGAACGACAAGGTGCTCTACACCCACTCCGGCCGCCCTGGCGGTCTGCGTCGCGACTCCTACGGGCAGTTGATGGAGCACAACCCCGAGCGCATCATCACGACGGCGGTCAAGGGCATGCTGCCCAAGAACAAGCTGGCCAAGGTCCAGCTGACCAGGCTGCGGGTCTTCGCAGGCGAGGAGCATCCTCACACCTCGCAGCAGCCCATTGAGTACAAGATCCATCAGGTCGCCCAGCAGGCCAAGTAGGACCAGAGGAGATAATCACCATGGCTGACAACAACAACAGCTCCGCGGTTCTTGAGGCCGAGGAGACCAGCGCTTCCTACACTTCCGAGACCAACGCCGGCGCAGGCACCGGCACCTCCGCCATCGAGCCGGGCTACGGCACCGGCCGCCGCAAGGAGGCCGTCGCCCGCGTCCGTCTGATCCCGGGCTCTGGCAAGTGGAGCATCAACGGACACACCCTGGAGGAGTACTTCCCCAGCAAGCTGCACCAGCGCGAGGTCAACTCGCCGATCGTGCTGCTCAAGCTTGAGAACAAGTTCGACGTGGTTGTGCGCGTCGAGGGCGGCGGCGTGACCGGCCAGGCCGGCGCAGTCCGTCTGGGCGTAGCACGCGCCCTGAACGCCATCGACCGGGACGCCAACCGTCCTGCCTTGAAGAAGGCCGGATTCCTGACCCGTGACGCCCGCGTGGTGGAGCGCAAGAAGGCCGGTCTGCACAAGGCCCGTCGCGCCCCGCAGTTCTCCAAGCGCTGACGTTCGCAGTTTTTTCCATCCCCGAGGTTCTCATGGACCCCGGGGATTTTTCATGCCTTGACGGTCCCTGCAGAAGCGAACGGCAAAGCGCACGTTGGCGTGCGGAAAATGACCAGAAAAACCACGAATTCCCACACGACACGCTTCAAGCGAACGTTCGCTCATCCTGGGGCTCAATGGTGACCACTCTGGTCTATATTGTGACTTTCGTCACGTTATGACGGATGTCCTTCGTGGACCGGCACGGTCTGAGACTGTCTGCCGTGCTGACCGGCATCCGCGGAACATGAGGAGGGCCAATATCGTGGCTGGAATGCAGAAGCAAAAGCATGAGCATCAAGTACAGGAGCCGGCAGCTGGCGGGAAAAACGGCCAGCCCGACAGCAGTGAGCTGGCTCGCAGGGAGGTTGATGCCCTGGTCGTCCGCGCGCAGTCGGCTTTACGCGCCTTTGAAGAGCTCGACCAGGAGCATGTCGATCGGATCGTGGCCAAGGCTTCGATCGCGGCCCTGAACAAGCACCTGCCGCTGGCGCAGATGGCCGTGGAGGAGACCGGACGCGGCCTGGTGGAAGACAAGGCCACCAAGAACATCTTCGCCTGCGAGCATGTGACCAATTACCTGGCCAAGCAGCGCACCGTGGGCATCATCAGCGAAAACGACGTGGACGGCATCATCGAGGTGGCCGAGCCGGTGGGAGTCGTGGCCGGCGTGACCCCGGTGACCAATCCCACCTCGACTGCCATCTTCAAATCACTGCTGGCCCTGAAGACCCGCTGTCCCATCGTCTTCGGATTCCACCCCTACGCCCAGCGCTGCTCGGTGGAGGCGGCCCGGATCGTCCGTGACGCAGCCATCGAGGCGGGCGCTCCGCGCGATTGCATCCAGTGGATCGAGCACCCTTCAGTCGAGGCCACCGGCGCCCTGATGCAGCATCCCGGCGTGGCCACCATACTGGCCACCGGCGGCCCCGGCATGGTCAAGGCCGCCTACTCTTCGGGCAAGCCTGCCCTGGGTGTAGGAGCCGGCAATGCCCCGGCATATGTGGACCGCAGGGTCAACGTGCCCCGGGCCGTCAACGACCTGATCCTGTCCAAGCATTTCGACTACGGCATGATCTGCGCCACAGAGCAGGCCATCATCGCTCATCAGGATGTACATGATCGGGTGATCGAGGAGATGAAGCGACGCAAGGCTTACTTCGTCAATCCCGAGGAGAAGGCCAAGCTGGAGGAGTACATGTTCGGCGTGCGGGCCCATGCCGGTGCCGACGCTCCCGCTCCCAGGCTCAATTCCGAGGTTCCGGGCAAGTCTCCACAGTTCATCGCCCGCCAGGCCGGGTTCGAGATCCCCGAGGACGCGACCATCCTGGCAGCCCAATGCGATCAGGTCGGCCCCATGGAACCCCTGACCCTGGAGAAGCTGGCTCCGGTTCAGGCCGTGCTCAAGGCTCGCAACAAGGACGAGGGCTTCTCCCTCTGCGAGCAGATGCTGCGCTACGGCGCCGGGCACACGGCAGCCATCCACACCGACGACGAGAGGCTGGTGCGCGAGTACGGCCAGCGCATGCACGCCTGCCGGATCGTTTGGAACCAGCCCAGCTCCCTGGGCGGCATCGGCGACATCTACAATGCCATCGCCCCCTCCCTGACCCTGGGCTGCGGCTCCTACGGCGGCAACTCGGTCTCGGGCAACGTTCAGGCGGTCAATCTGATCAACATCAAGCGGATCGCGCGGAGGAACAACAACATGCAGTGGTTCAAGGTGCCCCCCAAGACCTATTTCGAGCCCAACTCCGTTCGCTACCTGCGCGACATGTTCGGCATCCGCCGGGCCGTCATCGTATGCGACAAGGTCATGGAGCAGCTGGGGATCGTCGATAAGATCATCGATCAGCTGCGGGCCAGGTCCGAGCCCGTCACCTTCCGCATCATCGACTACGTAGAGCCGGAGCCCAGCGTCGAGACGGTGGAGCGCGGTGCGGCCATGATGCGCGATGAGTTCGGCCCCGACACCATTATCGCCGTGGGCGGCGGCAGCCCCATGGACGCGGCCAAGATCATGTGGCTGCTCTATGAGCATCCGGAGATCTCCTTTGCCGATGTTCGAGAGAAGTTCTTCGACATCCGCAAGCGGGCCTTCAAGATTCCGCCCCTGGGCGCCAAGGCCAGGCTGGTCTGCATTCCCACCTCTTCAGGCACGGGTTCGGAGGTCACCCCGTTTGCGGTCATCACCGACCATAAAACCGGATACAAGTACCCCATCACCGACTATGCCCTTACTCCCAGCGTGGCCATCGTGGATCCGGTACTCGCCCGCACCCAGCCCAAGAGGCTGGCCTGCGACTCGGGCTTCGATGCCCTGACCCACTGCATGGAGGCCTTCGTTTCGGTCTACGCCAATGACTACACCGACGCCATGGCCCTGCACGCGGCCAAGCTGATCTGGGACAACCTGGAGCCTGCCGTGGGCACCGCCGGCGGCGAGGCCAAGGTGCGCGCCCAGGAGAAGATGCACAATGCGGCGACCATGGCTGGGATGGCTTTCGGTTCGGCCTTCCTGGGCATGTGCCACGGCATGGCGCATACCATCGGAGCCCTCTGCCACGTGGCCCATGGGCGGGCCAACTCCATCCTCCTGCCCTACGTGATCCGCTACAACGGACGCATCCCGGACGAGCCCACCAGCTGGCCCAAGTACAGCGAGTATGTGGCCCCGGAGCGCTACAGGCAGATGGCCCATGTGTTGGGCATCGAATCCGCTACTCCCGAGGAGGGCGTGGAGCTCTTGGCCCGTGCGGTGGAATCCTACAGGGACGAGCGCCTGGGCATGGATGCCTCCTTCCAGGCCGCAGGAGTGGACGAGGACCTCTACTGGCAGTCCTTGGATCAGATCGGCATGCGCGCCTATGAGGATCAGTGCACGCCCGCCAACCCCCGCATTCCGCTGATTGAAGACATGAAGGACATCGCCGTGGCTGCCTACTACGGGGTCAGCCAGGAGGAGGGCCACCGGATGAGGGTTGCCCGCCAGGGCGAGGATGTGGTCCAGGAGGCCTCCCAGCGGGCCTGACAGGGCTGGAATTTAGCCGAGGGTTCCCCAGGAAGCGGTGCGACACGCCCGGATTCTTCTAGGGGAACCCTCGTGCTTTAATAAGAAAGTTGCCTGTTTTGGGCTCGCATTTTGTCAATCACAATAGCGGGTGCAGCGAGGAGTCCCATCCCCACGGGATTCTCCACGGCTGCGCATGGATCCGGCTGAGGCCTGTCGGGAGGAATGTCTCCTGCGGCTGTCGTTCCGTGCCCTCGAAACAGACTGGGTAATCAGTTCATAGATCGCTAGAAAGGGCGGACGGCAATGGCGGGACAGAAAATCCGCATCAGGCTAAAGTCCTATGACCATGAGGTCATCGACCAATCGGCGAAGAAGATCGTCGAGACGGTGACGAACGCGGGCGCAACTGTGGTTGGCCCCGTTCCGCTGCCGACTGAGAAGAACGTGTATGTTGTCATCCGTTCTCCTCATAAGTACAAGGACTCCCGCGAGCACTTCGAGATGCGCACCCACAAGCGCCTGATCGACATCGTGGATCCCACGCCCAAGGCTGTGGATTCGCTGATGCATATCGATCTGCCAGCGGACGTCAACATTGAGATCAAGCTGTAGGGGAGGAGGAAACCGCATGGCTGAAGAGCAGAGGAACCGCAAGGCTCTCCTGGGCCGCAAGCTGGGCATGTCCCAGGTCTGGGACGAGAACGGCTTCTTCGTCCCGGTGACCCTGGTGGATGTGTCTACCAACGTGGTGACCGCGGTCAAGAACCAGGAGAAGGACGGCTACCAGGCCATCCAGATCGGCTACGGGCAGATCGACCCCACCAAGGTGACCAAGCCGCTGGCTGGCCACTTCGCCAAGGCCGGAGTGACCCCGCGTCGTCACTTGGTTGAGGTTCGCACCGCCGATGCCGACAGCTATCAGCCCGGCCAGGAGCTGGGCCTGGACCTGCTGCCTGAGGGCAGCGAGGTCGATGTGACCGGCACCACCAAGGGCAAGGGCTTTGCCGGCACCATCAAGCGTTGGGGCTTCAAGTCCTATCGTCGCACCCACGGCTCGCACAAGAACGAGCGTCGTCCCGGTTCTGTCGGCGCATGCGCCACCCCCAGCCGCATCCTCAAGGGGAAGCGGATGGCAGGCCGCATGGGCCACGACACCTCGACCGTCCAGAACCTGACCATCGTCTCCGCAGATGCCGAGAAGGGCGTCATCGCCATCAAGGGTGCCCTGCCCGGGCCCCGCGGCGCCATCGTCCTGGTTCGTTCGGCAGTGAAGGGAGCCTGAAACCATGGCTAAGTTGACTCTGAACATCACCGACGCCCAGGGCAAGAACACCGGGACCGTGGATGCACCCGAGCAGATCTTCGGCATTGCCGAGGAGGATGTCCGCTCGCACGTGCCGCTGATCCACCAGGTGGTCGTCGCCCAGCTGGCTGCAGCCCGCCAGGGCACGCACTCGGTCAAGACCCGGTCCACCGTCTCCGGCGGCGGCCGCAAGCCTTGGAAGCAGAAGGGCACCGGACGCGCTCGTCAGGGCTCCATCCGTGCTCCCCAGTGGACTGGTGGCGCCATCGTCCACGGCCCGCAGCCGCGTGACTACTCCCAGCGCACCCCCAAGAAGATGAAGGCCGCAGCCCTGCGCTACGTCCTGTCCGACCGGGTCAACGCCGGGCGCGTGCACGTGGTCGACTTCGGCATTGGCGAGACCCCGTCCACCAAGGCCGCCAAAGCAGCCCTGCTGCCCCTGGTCGACAACAGATTCACCACCGTCGTGCTGTCCCGCGAGAACATCAACGAGTGGCTCTCCGTCAGGAACCTGCCCACCGTCCATGTCCTCTTCGCCGATCAGCTCAACACCTACGATGTGGTCACGGCCGAGGATGTCGTCTTCAGCAAGGATGGCTTCGATGCCTTCCTGGCTGTCAAGGGCGGCGCCAAGTCCGAGACCGTCAAGGAGGCCTGATTTTCATGGCAGCTATTCACAAGCCAGCACACGACATCATTCTGCGCCCGGTCGTCTCCGAGAAGAGCTACGCCAACTCGGACCGCGGCCAGTACACATTCGTGGTGGACCCTGATGCCAACAAGGTCGCCATCAAGCAGGCCATCGAGCAGATCTTCAATGTGAAGGTCACATCGGTCAACACCCTCAATCGGCAGGGCAAGCGGACCCGGACCCGTACAGGCTGGGGTCGTCGCGCCGCCGAGAAGCGCGCCATCGTCAAGGTGGCCGAGGGCCAGTCGATCGATGTCTTCGGTACCAACAACTGAAGGCTAGCCGAGAAAAGTTAAGGAAGAACTAGATTATGGCTATCCGTACATACAAGCCGACGACCGCGGGCCGTCGCAACGCCTCGGTTTCGGACTTCGCCGAAATCACGCGCTCCAAGCCCGAGAAGTCGCTGGTTCGCAAGCTGAGCAAGACCGGCGGACGCAACTCCTATGGCCGCGTCACCAGCCGTCACCGCGGCGGCGGACACAAGCGCCAGTACCGCCTCATCGACTTCCGTCGTTGGGACAAGGACGGCGTGCCCGCCAAGGTGGCTGAGATCGAATACGATCCCAACCGCTCGGCCCGCATCGCCCTTCTGCACTTCGCAGACGGCGAGAAGCGCTACATCATCGCCCCGCAGGGCATCAAGCAGGGTGACGTCATCGAGACCGGCCCCCAGGCCGATATCAAGCCCGGCAACAACCTGCCTCTGCGCAACATACCCACCGGCACCATCGTCCATGCCATTGAGCTGCGGCCCCTGGGCGGCGCCAAGATCGCCCGCTCGGCCGGTGCTGCCGTGCAGCTGGTGGCCAAGGACGGGGCCTACGCCCAGCTGCGTATGCCCTCCGGCGAAATCCGCAACGTCGATTCCCGTTGCCGTGCAACGGTGGGCGAGGTCGGCAACAACGACCACGCCAACGTCCAGCTCGGCAAGGCAGGACGTGCCCGCTGGATGGGTCGCAGGCCCATCACCCGTGGCGAGTCCATGAACCCGGTCGACCACCCGCATGGCGGACGTACTCGTGGCGGCAAGCCGCCAGTGTCTCCCTGGGGCAAGGGCGAGGTTCGCACCCGCAGGCCCAAGAAGGCCTCCAACAAGATGATCGTGCGTCGTCGTCCAAATGGTAAGAACCGCAAGTAAGGGAGTGTCGGAAAGATGACTCGTAGCATCAAGAAGGGCCCATTCGTCGACGCCCACTTGCAGAAGAAAGTCGACGAGCAGAACGAGAAGGGCACCAAGAACGTCATCAAGACCTGGTCCCGTCGTTCCATGATCACCCCGGACTTCATCGGGCACACTTTCGCTGTGCACGATGGCCGCAAGCATGTCCCGGTCTTCGTCACCGAGGCCATGGTCGGCCACAAGCTCGGCGAATTCGCCCCCACCAGGACCTTCAGGGGTCACGTGAAGGACGACAAGAAAGCACGCCGCTGAGGCGAGGGAGAGTAGAGACACATGGAAGCTAAGGCAATTGCACGTCACGTTCGCGTGACGCCTCGCAAGGCTCGCCGCGTCGTCGACCTCATCCGAGGCAAGCAGGCGACCGAGGCCGTGACCATTTTGAAGTTCGCCCCCCAGGATGCGGCCGTTCCGGTCCGCAAGTGCCTGGAGAGCGCCATCGCCAACGCGCGTGTCAAGGCGGACAAGGCCAACCAGCCCTTCCGCGAGAACGAGCTGATGGTTCGTGAGACCTACGTGGACGAGGGCACCACCCTGAGGCGGTTCCGCGCCCGCGCCCAAGGTCGTGCGGCCCGCATCAACAAGCGGACCAGCCACATCACCGTCGTGGTGGCCGACAAGGAAGGAGCCCGATAATGGGGCAGAAGATCAACCCGTTTGGGTACCGACTCGGCATCACCGAGGAGCACCGCAGCAAGTGGTACTCCGACTCCAACAAGGCGGGGGAGCGTTACAGCGACTTCGTTCTTGAGGACGACAAGATCCGCAAGGAGATGAACAAGGATCTGGAGCGCGCAGGCGTCTCCAAGATCGTCATCGAGCGGACCCGCGACCGTGTGCGCGTCGACATCCACACCGCCCGGCCGGGCATTGTCATCGGCCGTCGCGGAGCCGAGGCCGAGCGTGTGCGCGCCAAGCTGGAGAAGATCACCGGCAAGCAGGTCCAGCTGAACATCTTCGAGGTCAAGAACGCCTCCATCGATGCCCAGCTGGTGGCTCAGGGCATCGCCGAGCAGCTGACCAACCGCGTCACCTTCCGCAGGGCCATGCGCAAGGCTCAGCAGGATGCCATGCGGGCCGGAGCCAAGGGCATCCGGATCAAGCTGTCCGGCCGCCTGGGCGGAGCCGAGATGAGCCGTTCGGAGTTCTACCGTGAGGGCCGCGTGCCCCTGCAGACGCTCCGCGCCCTGATTGATTACGGCTTCTTCGAGGCCAGGACCACCTACGGCCGCATCGGCGTCAAGGTATGGATCTACAAGGGCGACATGACCGAGCGTCAGTTCGAGGAGCAGCAGGCTCAGCAGAACAACCGCCCCGGTCGGCGTGGCGATCGTCGTCCCCGTCGTGGTGTTCGTCCCTCTGAGGGACGCACCCGCCGCGAGCAGGATGCAGCCAAGCAGAACAGCGGTGTGGCCGCGCCGCCAGCGGCGGCTCAGGAGCAGACCGCCTCGGCCCCCGTCGCAACCGAAGCAAAGGAGTGAGCCGTGCTTATCCCAAAGAGGACTAAATACCGCAAGCAGCATCGTCCGGGTCGTTCGGGCATGTCCAAGGGCGGCAACGAGATCGCTTTCGGCGATTACGGCATCCAGGCCCTGGCTCCGGCCTACCTGACCAACCGGCAGATCGAGGCGGCCCGTATCGCCATGACCAGGTACATCAAGCGTGGTGGCCGCGTCTGGATCACGGTCTTCCCGGATCGTCCCCTGACCAAGCACGCCCTGGGATCCCGAATGGGTTCCGGCAAGGGCGCGCCCGAGTTCTGGGTGGCCAATGTCCGTCCCGGCCGGGTGCTCTTCGAGATCGGCGGCGTGAGCGAGGATGTGGCCCGCGAGGCCCTTCGCCGCGCTACTGACAAGCTTCCCATGAAGTGCCGGATTATTGCACGTGAAGGCGGTGACATCTGATGTCAGTCGGAACAGCCGAGTATTCCATCAAGAATCTGAATGAAAAGACCAATGCGGAGATCGAGGATTTCCTGAAGAAGTCCAAGGAAGAGCTGTTCAACCTGCGCTTCCAGTCGGCCACCGGTCAGCTGGAGAACACCTCCCG
This sequence comes from Bifidobacterium sp. VU/mBH4 (B4), assembly GCF_058199535.1. NCBI lineage: Bacteria > Bacillati > Actinomycetota > Actinomycetes > Bifidobacteriales > Bifidobacteriaceae > Bifidobacterium > Bifidobacterium sp. VU/mBH4 (B4). Next base: position 315,968 of record NZ_JBVPQJ010000001.1, read on the forward strand.
CCTCAAGGCCGTCAAGCACGACATCGCCAGGATGTACACCGTCCTGCGTGAGCGCGAGCTGGGCATCAGCCAGGAGCCCGCCGAAGCAAAGGCCGAGAGCAAAGCTGAGGAGAAGTAAGCATGGCTGACAAGCAGGAGCGCAACTTCCGCAAGGTTCGCAGCGGCTACGTCGTGTCCGACAAGATGGACAAGACCATCACCGTAGAGCTGGAGCAGCGTTCGACCCACCCCCTGTACGGCAAGGTCGTCCGCAGCAACCGCAAGGTCAAGGCCCATGATGAGAAGAACGAGGCCCATGTGGGCGACTTCGTGAGTATCATGGAGACCCGTCCTCTGAGCAAGACCAAGCGCTGGCGTCTCGACTCCATCGTCGAGCGCGCCAAGTAACAAGTTCGGCCAGGCTCCGCATTTCATCCCGCCTTGTTGCGGGGTGTCTGCGGAGAACCAGCGCGGCTAAGGAGAATCAATGATTCAGCAGGAATCGCGGCTTCAGGTCGCCGACAACACGGGTGCCAAGGAGATCCTGGCCATCCGCGTGCTCGGCGGGTCGAAGCGACGCTATGCCGGCATTGGCGACGTGATCGTCGCCACCGTCAAGGATGCCATTCCCGGCGGGTCGGTCAAGAAGGGCGAGGTCGTCAAGGCGGTCGTCGTCCGTACGGTCAAGGAGCATCGTCGTCACGACGGCTCCTACATCAAGTTCGACGAGAACGCGGCGGTCATCCTCGGCACCGGCCGTGAGCCCCGCGGCACTCGTATCTTCGGACCGGTCGGTCGTGAGCTGCGCGACAAGCGCTTCATGAAGATCGTGTCCCTGGCACCGGAGGTGATCTGAAGTGGTAGCCAAGATCAAGACAGGCGACCAGGTCAAGGTCATCCGCGGCAAGGATCGCGGCAAGGAGGGCAAGGTCCTGCGGATTCTGCCCAATGACCGTCTGATCGTCGAGGGTATTCAGATCGTCAAGAAGCATGTGCGGGCCACCCAGCAGGGTCAAGAGTCGGGCATCGTCCCGACCGAGGCGCCCATCCATCGCTCCAACGTGATGGTCATCGACCCAGAGACCAAGAAGCCGACTCGCATCGGCGTGAACATCAAGGAGGAGGCGCGTGACGGCAAGGTCAAGGTCGTGCGCACCCGCTTCGCCAAGAAGTCAGGCAAGGAGCTGTCATGAGCGATACCACCGTTGAAGCACCGGCAGTCCCTCGTTTGCTGCAGCAGTACCGCGAGAGCATCGTGCCCGAGCTGGAGAAGGAGTTCAAGTTCTCCAACCCCATGCAGGTGCCTAGGATCGAAAAGGTCGTGGTCTCCATGGGCGTGGGGGCCGCGGCACGCGACTCCAAGCTGATCGAAGGTGCGGTCAAGGACCTGACGGCCATCACCGGCCAGAAGCCCAAGATCACCAAGGCCAAGAAGTCCGTGGCGCAGTTCCACCTGCGCGAGGGACAGGCCATCGGCGCCTTCGCCACCCTGCGCGGCGTGCGCATGTGGGAGTTCCTGGATCGTCTGCTGACCCTGGCTCTGCCCCGCATCCGCGACTTCCGCGGCATCAGCGACCGTCAGTTCGACGGCCAGGGCAACTACAACTTCGGTCTCACGGAGCAGTCCATGTTCCACGAGATCGATCCTGATCAGATCGATCACCAGCGTGGTATGGATATCACCGTGGTGACCTCCACCAAGAACGATCAGGAGGCCCGGGCGCTGCTCAAGCAGCTGGGCTTCCCCTTCAAGGAGAACTGATATGGCAAAAACCGCTCTGAGAAACAAGGCGGCACGCAAGCCGAAGTTCAAGGTGCGTGGCTACACGCGCTGCCAGGTCTGCGGTCGTCCCCATTCCGTCTATCGCAAGTTCGGCCTGTGCCGCATCTGCCTTCGCGAGAAGGCCCATCGCGGCGAGCTGCCGGGTGTGACGAAGTCCAGTTGGTAAAGATCGACGCTGAAGGTCCGCGGTCGCGGCAGTTTGCTGCCCGGCGGCGGAAACCACGGCGAGGAAGGGCATAAGCCCACATGACAATGACAGATCCCATCGCAGACATGCTGACACGTCTGCGTAATGCGAGTGCGGCCAAGCATGAGACAGTCGACATGCCGTACTCCAAGTTCAAGGCGAACATCGCGCAGATCCTCAAGCGCGAAGGCTTCATCGCCGATTACCGAGCCAAGGAAGCGCGCGTCGGGCAGGATCTGGAGATCACGCTCAAGTACGGTCCCGATGGACGTCAGTCCATTCAGGGCATCAAGCGCGTCTCCAAGCCCGGTCTGCGCCGCTACGCCAAGTCGGATTCCCTGCCCATGCCCTTGGGCGGTCTGGGAATCGCCATCATCTCGACCAGCTCGGGACTGATGACCCAGAAGGAATGCCTCGACAGGGGCATCGGCGGCGAAATCGTCGCCTACGTATGGTGAGAAAGGAGAGCTGAACATGGCATCGCATATTGGCAAGCTCCCCATCGCCGTTCCGGCAGGTGTGGAGGTGGCCTTCAATGGCCAGGAATTCACCGCCAAGGGTCCCAAGGGCTCCGACGGGTACACGCTGCCCGAGGGCATCACCGGCAAGGTCGAGGGCAATCAGATCATCATGACCCCCGCCGACGAGGACCGCACCACCAAGGCCAAGCACGGACTGAGCCGCTCCATTGTGGCATCCATGGTCGAGGGCGTCTCCAAGGGCTACAGCAAGCACCTGCAGATCGTCGGCACCGGCTACCGCGTGGTCGCCAAGGGCAAGTCCCTGGAGTTCTCGCTGGGCTACTCGCACACCATCACTGTCGACCCCCCGGAGGGCATCACCTTCGAGACGCCGAACGCCAACGAAGTGGTCGTCTCCGGCATCGACAAGCAGGCTGTCGGCCAGGCTGCGGCAAACATCCGCGCCCTGCGTGCACCCGAGCCTTACAAGGGCAAGGGCATCAAGTACGCGGACGAGCACATCCTGCGCAAGGCTGGAAAGGCTGGTAAGTGATATGACGGTCTCGATACTAGGCAAAGGCAAGAAGATCGCCCGTCTGCGCCGCCATGCCCGTCTGCGCAAGCACGTCTCCGGCACGGCAGAGCGTCCCCGTCTGGTGGTCACACGGACCAACCGCAACATGATCGCCCAGATCGTCGACGACACCAGGGGCGTCACCTTGGTCAGCGAGTCGACCATGGCTTCGGACTACGGCTCCTTCAAGGGCACCAAGACCGAGGCTGCCCGCAAGGTGGGCGAGCAGATCGCGGCCAAGGCCAAGAAGGCCGGCATCACCACCGTGGTCTTCGACCGTGGTGGCAACAAGTACCACGGAAGGGTCGCAGCGGTTGCGGAAGGCGCCCGTGAGGGAGGTTTGGCACTGTGAGCGACAACGAAACGACAAAGGAAACAACCCAGGTGACTGAAGATTCCACAAACGCTCAGTCCAGCCAGGGTGGCAGAAGAGACCGGAACGACCGGAACGATGATCGCCGCGGTGGTCGTCGTGGCGGTTCCCGTGACGGCCGCAGGGATGGTCGTCGTGGCCGTCGCGATCGCGACGACCGTGACGATATGCTCGACAGGGTCGTGACCATCAACCGAGTGTCCAAGGTCCACAAGGGCGGCCGGACCTTCAGCTTCGCGGCTCTGGTGGTCGTGGGCGACGGCAAGGGCACTGTGGGCGTTGGCTACGGCAAGTCCCGCGAGGTTCCGGCAGCCATCTCCAAGGGTCAGCTGGACGCTAAGAAGCACATGTTCACTGTTCCCCGTATCCGCGGCACCGTCACCCACCCGGTGATCGGCCACGATGCGGCCGGCACTGTCCTCCTGCGGCCTGCGGCCCCCGGAACCGGCGTTATCGCCGGTGGTCCGGTCCGCGCCGTCCTGGAGTGCGCCGGCATCACCGATATCCTGAGCAAGTCCATGGGATCGGCTACGGCCGTCAACATGGTGCGGGCTACTGTGGCTGCCCTGAAGCAGCTGGAGGAGCCCGAGGAGATCGCGGCACGCCGTGGTCTGCCTCTGGAGGAGGTCGCCCCCGACTCCCTCCTGCGCGCACGTGCCGCCGGCATCGCCGACGAGCGCAAGGAGCGCGAAGAGGCCAAGGCCAAGGCTGACGAGCAGTCGAAGGCAGGTGAGTGATGACCAAGCAGATCAAGATCACCCTGGTCAAGGGCGTGGCTCATGCCACCGACCGCCAGAAGGAGAACGTCAGGTCTCTGGGCCTTCACAAGATCGGCCAGACGGTCCTGCGTGAGGACACCCCCGTCTACCGGGGGATGGCCGACAAGGTCCGCCACCTGGTGAACATAGAGGAGGCAGACTGATTATGGCCAGCGACAAGCAAGAGCCCACCATCCTGCAGATGCATGACCTGCGTCCGGCTCCGGGCGCCAAGCGCGACCGCATTCGTGTGGGTCGTGGCGAGGGGTCCAAGGGCAAGACCTCCGGTCGTGGCAGCAAGGGCACCAAGGCCCGCTACCAGGTCCGCCCGGGCTTTGAAGGCGGCCAGCTGCCCCTGTACATGAGGCTGCCCAAGCTGCGCGGGTTCAGGAGCCCCTTCAAAAAGGAGTACCAGGTAGTCAACCTGGGCGCCCTGGAAGGGCTCTTCCCCCAGGGCGGCGAAGTCACCGTCGAGGATCTGGTCAACAAGGGAGCGGTCCGCAAGGGCCACCCGGTCAAGGTCCTGGGTGATGGCGACGTCAAGGCCGCTTTCACCCTCAAGGGCGTCAAGGCTTCGGCCTCGGCCAGAAGCAAGATAGAAGCCGCAGGCGGGTTCGTCTCCGAGAACTGATACTCACAGGGGACAGACCGCAAGGCAGATAATTCCGGCCCTCCCCGCTCCAAGCGGGCGGGGGCCGGAACTCGTTTCCGACCCGGTTGCCATCATGATTTGACGGAACCATCGGTTAAGCTGGTCGGAGCAAGAAGGTGCGCTGCACCGAGACCAACGCGCGGTCGCGTAGGGAGGGAACTTAGGTGAGGACGTTAATCCAGGCCTTCAAGACCAAGGAACTGAGGAAGAAAATCTTCTTCGTTCTTGGCATCATCATCATCTATCGCATTGGGTCGTTCATACCTACCCCAGGCGTGGATTATCCTTCCGTGCAGAAGTGCATCACCACGGCCGGCAATGAGGACTTCATCGGTCTGGTAAACCTGTTCTCGGGCGGGGCTCTGTTGCAGCTGTCCATCTTCGCACTGGGCATCATGCCCTACATCACTGCATCCATTGTGGTGCAGTTGCTGCGCGTGGTCATTCCCCGCTTCGAGGCTCTGCACAAGGAGGGTCAGTCCGGCGAGGCCAAGCTGACCGAGTACACCAGGTATCTGACCATCGGCCTGGCCGTGCTGCAGTCCACGACCATTCTGGTTACTGCCCGCAACGGCGCGCTCTTCAACGGGGCCTGCCAGCAGCAGGTCATTCCCGACAGTTCCGTTTGGAATCTGGTGGTCATGGTCCTGATCATGACCGGTGGCACCGGTCTGATCATGTGGATGGCCGAGCTGATCACCGACAAGGGCATCGGCAACGGCATGTCCGTCCTGATCTTCATCTCCATCTGCTCCGGCTTCCTGCCCCAGCTCTGGAACATCGGCTGGGGGACCAACGGCAAGAACGGTGACTGGGTCAAATTCGGCATTGTCGTAACGGTCCTGGTGGTCATCCTGATTCTGGTCGACTACGTGGAGCTGGCGCAGCGCCGCATTCCCGTCCAGTACACCCGTAGGATGATCGGCCGCAAGATGTACGGCGGCTCCTCCACCTATCTGCCGCTCAAGATCAATATGTCAGGCGTGATTCCCCCCATCTTCGCCTCCTCCATCCTGGCTATTCCCACCCTTATCGCCCAGTTCGGCAAGTCCGATCAGAACTGGGTCAAGTGGATCAATGCCAACATGGCCAACACGACCTCGGTCTGGTACATCGTGCTCTACTCGGTCATGATCGTCTTCTTCTGCTTCTTCTACACTTCCATCACCTTCAACCCCGATGAGACGGCCGACAACATGAAGGAGTACGGCGGCTTCATCCCCGGCATCAGGGCCGGACGGGCCACCAGCCGGTACCTGTCATACGTGATGAACCGGCTGAACACGGTTGGAGCCATCTACCTGCTCTTCGTGGCCCTGATACCCACGGTGCTGATCATGCTGCTGAAGATCAACTCCAAGCTGCCCTTCGGCGGGACCACCATACTGATTATCGCCGGCGTCGGTCTGGACACCCTGCGCCAGGCCAGGGCGCAGACCGAGCAGTTCCAGTACACCGGTTTCCTGCTGGAGGGCGATCACAAGGAGGGCTGACCCTTCGGTCGAACACCTGCAGGTGGTATCAATCCAAACAGATGAAGGTCCGGCTCCCTGTCACTTGCTGGCAGGGAGCCGGACCATTGTGTGTCAGGCCTGCGTCAGGAAGACTGTTCGTGTCAGTTTTAGCGAGCGGAACCTGCTCTTGGAGCGGGCAGCCGCTAGCATACGGTAAAGAGGGTTCTTCGCGGTTGGTCCGCCTAGGACTGTAGACCAAGAACATCAAGCAAAGGATTGGGAATGGCACAGCGACTGTTGATCATGGGACCTCAAGGTGTAGGCAAGGGCACGCAGGCGGCCTTGCTCAGCAAGCATTATGGGATTCCGGCCATATCCACAGGTGACATTTTCCGCTACAACCTGAAGAACGGAACCGAGCTGGGTAAGCAGGCCAAGGCCTACACCGACAAGGGCGAGCTGGTTCCAGACGAGCTGACCAACAAGATTGTCAAGGACCGCTTGGGCATGGATGATGCGGCCCAGGGCTGGATTCTGGACGGTTACCCCCGTTCGGCATCCCAGGTCGAGGCGCTGGACAAGATGCTAGAAGAGCTGGGCACTCCGCTGACGGCTGTGGTGGCCCTGGACGCCGACCATGAGGTTCTTATGCAGCGCATCGCCAAGCGGGCCAAGGAGGAGGGTCGGGCAGACGATACCCCCGAGGCCATCGCCAAACGGCTGGATATCTATGCCAAGGAGACTGCCCCCCTGCTGAACACCTACAAGAGCCGTGGCCTTCTGGTCGCAGTGGACGGCCAGGGTGAGGTCGATCAGATATCCAAGGAGATTATCGCGCAGCTGGACAAGCGTTAATTCATAGCTTGTCAGGCGAGAGGCTTGCCGCCGCCGCAATCAACTGATGCCAGGCGATGAGCAAGACCAAGCGTGCCTTGTTCAGAACACACTGGTAAGACTTGCTGATACGACTATATAAGGCACAGAAGCTGCATGACCCCCAGGGGCATGACAGCTTCTTTTTGTGGAGGGCGGAAATCCATGTGCGTCCGCCCAACACCGGCGGACAGGGTGATAGCCTTGGGGCATTCATGCCCTCTTGCTAGGGGGTAAATGCATGTCGGTGATTGGCCGTAAAAGATAGAGCAATCAATACAGAAACAGAAGAGGTCCATTTGAAGGGGTCTACGGCATCCGTGGTCAGATCGGATAAACAGGAACCAGCGCGTCCGAAGCACACCATCCGAACCATTCTGCGCTCCCTGCGCGAATACCGGAAGGCCAGTTTTCTGGCTCCGGCTTTCGTTTTTCTGGAGAGCGTCCTCGAGATTGTGATCCCGACCATCATGGCCTCCCTGATTGACCAAGGGGTCTCGGGGAGGTCCATGCCGGCCATCTTCAAATTCGGGCTGATCCTGCTGGCCTGCTCGGCCGTCTCCCTGTTCTCCGGGTTCATGTCCGGGCGGTATGCGGCCATCGCCTCTTCCGGCCTGGCCAAGAATGTCCGCAGCGATCTGTTCGCCAAGGTGCAGTCCTTCAGCTTCACCAACATCGACCGCTTCTCAACCGGGTCCATCATCACCAGGCTGACCACCGATGTGACCAACCTGCAGAATGCCTATCAGATGGTCATCAGGGTCGGGGTCAGGGCGCCGATCATGGTCATCGTGGCCTGGCTCTTTTCTTATAGGATCTCCAGGCCCATATCCCTGGTCTTCCTGATCGCCATCCCCATCCTGGGCTTTGGTCTGATCGGCCTGTCCCTGCTGGTTCATCCCATCTTCGAGCGGGTCTTCCACACCTACGACCATCTCAACAATGTGGTGGACGAGAACCTTCAGGGCATCAGGGTGGTCAAGTCCTACAACCGGGAGGACTACGAGGAGCGCAAATTCAATGGTATTTCCTCGGCCATCTACCGGGCCTTCTGCAAGGCCGAGCGGATCATGAGCCTGAACCCGGCGCTGTTGAACTTCTGCATCTACGCCTCTCTGCTGGTCATATCCTGGATGGGCGCCTCCCAGATTGTGGCCTCCGGAAACAATGCCGCCCTGGGGCTGACCACGGGCGATTTGACCGCCCTGGTCACCTATGCCATCCAGATCATGATGGCCATGAACATGGTCTCCATGATCGTGGTCATGGTCGTCATCTCCCAAGCCTCGGCGGAGCGCATCTGCCAGGTGCTGAACGAGGTCAGCACCGTGCACGATCCCGCCAAGCCGGTCATGAAGGTGGCTGACGGCTCCATCAGCTTCCGGGATGTGACCTTCCGCTACTCGGAGCGGTCCGAACGCCCCGTTCTGAGCCACATCACTCTGGACGTTCCCTCGGGCTCCACCCTGGGCATCGTGGGCGGGACCGGCTCCTCCAAGTCCAGCCTGGTCCAGCTCATTCCCCGTCTCTACGACGTGACCGAGGGATCCCTGCTAGTGGGCGGCGTGGACGTGCGCCAGTACGACCTGACGGTCCTGCGCGACCAGGTGGCCATGGTGCTCCAGAAGAATGTCCTCTTCACTGGGACCATCGCCGAGAACCTGCGCTGGGGCAACCCTGAGGCTTCGGACGAAGATCTGGTGCGCGCCTGCACTCTGGCCCAGGCCGATGCTTTCGTGCGGGAATTTCCCGATGGCTATCAGACCTACCTGGACGAGGGAGGCACCAACCTTTCTGGCGGCCAGCGACAACGTCTGTGCATAGCTCGGGCCCTGCTGAAGAAGCCTGACATCCTGATCCTGGATGACTCGACCAGCGCCGTGGACACCAAGACCGACCAGCTGATCCGCCGCGCCTTCAGCCAGGAGATTCCTGACACCACCAAGATCATCATCTCCCAGCGTCTGGCCTCTGTGGAGGACGCCGACATGATCGTGGTCCTGGAGGAGGGCAGGATTCTCGACAAGGGCACCCACCAGGAGCTCCTGCGAACATGTCAGGAGTACCGATCCATCTACGAGTCACAGACCAGGAACCAGAGCGAGGAGGACAAGGATCATGAGTGACGGATCATTCAAGGACCGCAAGCCCCGCCTGGACAAGGCCGCGCCGGGAACGACCCGTCGCATCCTGGGCTACTTGCTGGCCTACCGCTGGCAGCTGGCGGTGATCGTGGTCTGCATCATCATCAGCGCCGGGGCCCAGGCGGCATCGGCCTTCTTCCTCCAGCCGCTGATCGACCACTACATCCTGCCGCTGGTCGGGGCCGCCGACCCTGACTGGGGACCGCTGATGAGAACCCTGATCCTGATGGGCTGCCTCTATGCAGTGGGAACCTTCTGCTCCTGGTTCTGGAACTGGCTGATCGTCAAGGTGGAGCAGGGCACCCTGAAGACCATCCGCGACCAGATGTTCGCCCACCAGCAGGAGCTGCCCATCGGCTTCTTCGACACCCATGAGCACGGCGACACCATGAGCCGCTACACCAATGACACGGATACCCTCCGCCAGGCCATCTCCCAGTCCTTCCCGCAGATGGTCTCATCGGTTCTGTCCGCCCTGGCAGCTCTGATCTCCATGCTCTGGCTCTCCATCCCCTTCACCGTCCTGACCCTGGTTTTCGCGGCGGTCCTTATTGTGGTGGTCCGGGTTCTGGTCACCCGAAGCGGCCGGTACTTCGTTCACCAGCAGCGCTATCTGGGCCAGGTGAACGCCTTCGTGGAAGAGGCCGTCAACGGACAGAAGGTCATCAAGGTCTTCAACCATGAGGATGCCACCGCCAAGGTCTTCGAGCAGAGGAACCAGGAGCTCTTCCATGCCTCGGCCCAGGCCAACACCTACGGCAACGTCACCATGCCGGTCGTGGGCAACATGGGCTACCTGCTCTATGTCATCCTGGCCATCGTGGGCGGTCTGGCCGGCATCGCGGGCATGGGCAATGTAGGACTGACCGGGGCTGGTCCGCTGACCCTGGGAACCATCGTCTCCCTTCTGACCCTCTCCCGCTCCTTCATCAACCCCATCGGCCAGGTCTCCATGCAGTTCAACATGGTCATGATGGCCCTGGCAGGCGCCTCCCGGATCTTCGACCTGATGGACCAGCCCGTCGAGTCCGACCAGGGCACGGTCAGATTGGTCAGCGTCGAACTGGCCTCGGACGGCCGGACCATGACCCCAGTCGACCATGAGACAGGGCACTGGGCCTGGAAGCGCGAGGCGGATGACGACGGCAGGCGCTCGCTGGAGGCCGCCATGAAGCTTCCCGGCGATGCCCGTGATGTGGCCCTGAAGGCCAAGGATCAGGCCATCACCTCCCCTGACGGCCGATACACCCTCCTCCAGGGGGATGTGCGATTCACCGACGTCAGCTTTGGGTATGACCCGAAGAAGCCTGTCCTGCACGACATCACCTGGTTCGCCAAGCCCGGGCAGAAGGTGGCGCTGGTCGGTGCCACTGGTGCCGGCAAGACCACGATCACCAACCTGATCAACCGTTTCTATGACATCCAGCAGGGCCAGATCCTCTATGACGGGATCGATGTGAGGAATATCCGCAAGCCTGACCTCCGCCGCTCCCTGGGCATCGTCCTGCAGGATGTCAACCTCTTCACGGGCACCGTCCTGGACAACATCCGCTACGGGCGCCTGGATGCCACGGACGAGGAGTGTATCGAGGCTGCCAGGATGACCAACGCCGACAGCTTCATCCGCATGCTTCCCCAGGGCTACCAGACCGTTCTTGAGGGGGATGGAAGCGGACTGTCCCAGGGTCAGCGACAGCTGATTTCGATTGCCAGGGCGGCGGTGGCCGATCCTCCGGCCATGATCCTGGACGAAGCCACTTCCTCAATCGACACCCGCACCGAGGAGGTGGTCCAGCAGGGCATGGACGCATTGATGCGCGGCCGGACGGTCTTCGTGATCGCCCATAGGCTCTCCACGGTTCGCAACTCCGATGTGATCATGGTCCTGGACCACGGGCGGATCATCGAGCGCGGCAATCACGATGAGCTGATGACCAAGCACGGCGAATACTACCAGCTCTACACCGGCGCCCTGGAACTGGAGTAGGGCTCTCCGGGATTGCCGAAGTCGGAGGAAGATGTCGAAAGGCTTGATCCGGCATTAAGTGAACGCCAGCCTAGGGGGTCGGTCCTTGATGGGCCGACCCCCCCCCCCCTCATGGGTATGCATCCGTTCATTTTCGCTAGTTGTCCCGAGCGCAGCAAGTGCTTTATTGGTTAAGCCGACATGGTAGCAATTTTTTAATATTTTCAAACAATTTATGCAGTTCTGAGGGCCGATTCCGACTATAGACTGAGAGCAAATATATACAGTTTTGCTGAGCAGACAAGGGGCTGATGACCATGGGCGTCACAGTGAAGGTCACAGAGCTTACGATTCCCACCTACGGGATCGGAAAACCGGACAAAAATCCGCAATTTATTGAAAATCGAGTCTACCAGGGCTCTTCGGGACGGGTCTATCCTTACCCGGTCATCGAGACCATCTCGGACGAATGCAAGGATCGGGACTACAAGGCGGTCATTCTGGAGAACGAATACCTGGAGGTGACCGTCCTGCCTGAGCTAGGCGGACGCATCCAGTATGCCCGGGACAAGACCAACGGCTACGACTTCGTCTACCGCAACCGGGTCATCAAACCTGCCCTGGTAGGTCTGACCGGCCCTTGGATCTCCGGGGGTATCGAGTTCAACTGGCCACAGCACCATCGGCCCAGCACCTTCCTTCCAGTGGACTGCACGCTCAAGGACCTGCCGGACGGTGGCAAGGCTGTGGTCTGCCACGATACCGACCGCATCTACGGCACCCAGGTCACCACCACCATCGCCCTGCATCCCGGAGTCAGCGTCATCGAAATCTCGGCCAGGCTCTACAACGGCACGCCTTTGCCCCAGTCCTTCCTCTGGTGGGCCAATCCGGCCGTGGCGGTCAACGAGCACACCAGGACCGTCATGCCACCCGATGTCACTGCGGTCATGGACCACGGCAAGCGCGACGTCTCCCGCTATCCCATCGCCACGGGAACCTACTACAAGCACGACTACTCCCAGGGAGTGGACATCAGCCGTTATAAGAACGTGCCGGTGCCCACCTCTTATATGGCCGCCCATTCGGACTATGACTTCGTCGGCGGCTACGATTTTTCCCGACAGGCAGGCATTCTGCATGTGGCTGACCATCACATCTCCCCGGGCAAGAAGCAGTGGACCTGGGGATGCGGGGACTTCGGCCATGCCTGGGATCGCAATCTGACCGATGCCGACGGCCCCTACGTGGAGCTGATGACCGGGGTCTTCACCGACAACCAGCCTGACTTCACCTGGCTCAAGCCATACGAAGGCAAGACCTTCACCCAGTACTTCATGCCCTACAAGCAGGTGGGTCTGGTCAAGAACGCCAGCGTTAATGCGGCCCTCAACCTGGAGGTTGGCCCCGAGCAGACCTTCGGAGCTGCCGGCGAGCATGAGGGGATCGAGGCCCAGGGGCTGAAGGCCGGGCAAGGGCGAGTCACCGTCTACGCTACAAGGGTTCAGAAGGATGCACGCGTCCAGGTCTTGGCAGATGACGGATCCATCCTTTACCAGTGGCAGGGCACCCTCGGCCCCGACAATCAGGTCAGGGCCGAATTCGAGACAGGTGACCGTCCGGCCACTGCACTGACAGCCCGGGTGGAGGACGCTCAAGGACGGCTCCTGGTCAGCTATCGTCCACAGCCGCCCGCCGATGGAAAGATTCCCGAGCCGGCACAGGCCGCCGATCGGCCGGAACGTATCGCCACCAACGAGGAACTGCTGCTGACCGGTCTGCACCTGGAACAATACCGCCATGCCACCTACCGGCCTGATCCCTACTATCTGGAGGGGCTCAAGCGTGACCCGGGCGATGCGCGCATCAACAACGCCTACGGCCGACTCCTGCTTCGACGTGGCGACTTCGCCGGAGCCGAGCAGCACTTCCGCACGGCCATCAAGCGGCTGACCTGGCGCAACAGCCAACCCTATGATTCCGAGGCTCATTACAATCTGGGTCTCGCCTTGAGCTATCAGGGACGACTGGACAAGGCCTACGACGCCTTCTACAAGGCCACCTGGGACGATGCCCAAAAGGAACGGGCCTTCTTCTGCCTGGCCTGCATCGCGGCATGTCGTGGCCAGCTGGAGCAGGCTTTGGATTTCGTCCAGCGTGCCCTGACCCGCAACACCGACAACATCAGGGCCCGAGGGCTCAAGGCCTATCTGCTGCGTCGGCTGGGCAGGCAGGATCAGGCGGACCAAGCGGTTCGCGAGAACCTGGCCCTGGATCGTTTCGACTTCGTATCCGGCTACGAGCGGGTTCTGGCAGGCGGTGATCCGGACGAGCTGTCCAGACTGATGCGCGGGGATTACCTCAACCTGCTGCGGACGGCACGAGACTATGCCGCATTCGGCGCCTATGAGGAGGCGCTGCAACTACTGGACCAGGCCGATCAGCATCAACCCATGGTCCGGTATTATCAAGGCTGGTATCTGCACCTGCTGGGTCGGAAGGATCAGGCCCTGCAGGCCTTCCAGGCGGCCGAGGCGGTGCCTTCGGACTATTGCTTCCCCAATAGCCTCGATGATATCGCCCCCCTGCGAATGGCCATGGACATGGTTGATGGTCCCAAGGCAGCCTATTATCTGGGCTGCCTCTACTACGACAAGTCGCTGACGGATCGGGCTATCAAGCTTTGGGAGCACTCCCGGCAATTGGACCCCGACTTCGCCACTGTCCACCGCAACCTGGCCATCGCCTACGGCAACAAGAGACACGATTGGCAGGCCGCCGATCAGGAAATCGAGACCGCCTGCCGGTTGGATCCCGAAGACGCCCGGGTCTTTTTGGAGCGGGATCAGCTCCATAGGCTGATGGGCTGGAGCTTTGCCCGTCGACTGACAGAATTTGAAAAGCATCCAGCGGTTGTGGCCCGCAGGGATGATCTCTATATCGAATACCTGAGTCTGCTCAACCAGACCGGCAGCTACGAACGCGCCTATCGGCTGATGAGCGGTCGGCACTTCCATCCATGGGAGGGTGGTGAGGGCAAGATCACCGCCCAATACCGAATCTCCCTGACGCTGATGGCCAAGGACGCCATGGCGGTCCAGGACTGGGATCGTGCTGCGGGTCTGCTGGAGCGGGCCATGACCTATCCGGAGAACCTGGGCGAAGGCAAACTGGAAGGTCAGAAGGACAACGATCTGCACTACTACCTGGGGCTGGTCAGACGATCAGCAGGTGACGAGGAAGCTGCGGATCAGGAGTTCCGTCTAGCCTGCCTGGGTTCAGGGCAGGTGGGGGAGTCGCTCTATTACAACGATCAGCCCGCCGAGATGGTCCTCTTCCAGGGGCTGGCCCATCAGGCCCTGGGCGAGCAGGGTCCGGCCAACGCCTGCTACTACCGGCTGCTGGACTTCGGCGAGCAGCACTTGGACGACCATGTGGAAAAGGACTATTTCGCGGTCTCCCTGCCCGATTTCCTGACCTTCGATGCGGACTATACCCGCATGAACCGGGTCCACTGCCTTTACCTGATGGGCCTGGCACGCATCGGTACAGGGCAGATCGATCAGGCTCGGGAGTGCCTGAAGCAGGTGCTGGAACTGGATGCCGGCCATATTCAGGCCGGGTTGTTCACTGATGAATTGGACCACAGGGCAATTCTTACCGGGAGGAAGGCATGACCAAGGTGGCATTGACCGGAGCCTGGCGGGTTGATTCCCCGCCTGAACTGCAGGGAACCGTCCTGATGCCGGGCACGCTGGACACCAACGGACTCGGACATGATGATCAGGAGCTGTCCGCTGACTATAGCAGTGGCAAACCCGGCCCCATCGGCTCTCGGCTGACCAGGCGGCACACCTTCGAGGGGACTGTCAGGCTGTCCCGGCAGATTCGATGGACCCCGCAGCCGGGTCGGAGGATCTTCTTCGAGGTGGAGCGCGCTCGACGCCTGGAGGTGAGGGTGGGCGAACGCCTGGCTGAGCCATATCGGCCTCAGACCTTGAACACGCCGCATGTCTTCGAGCTGACTGGGCTACTGACGGGCGATGACCTGCTGCAGGTGGATTCCGACAACGCCTACCAGGGCATGCCCCACGACGCCATTCTGGATTCCTCGACAGCCACTGACCATACCCAGACCAACTGGAACGGGCTTCTGGGGAACATCGGCCTGCGTGTGGAGGAGGACACCTTCCTGGATAGGGTTCGTGTCTACCCCCATGGCGATGCGCTGAGCGTAGAGGCTGATGTAGATTCGCGCCAAGGATTCCATGGTCGCCTGAGGCTCTCTTCCGATGCACTGGCCCAGCCTCTGGAGGTCACTGCAGACCTGGAACCTGGGCGGCGAACACTGACCTGGCCCGATCTGCCGCTTGATCCCCATGCGGATTGCTGGGACGAATACCAGGGCTGTCTGCATGGCATGACAATCGAGCTCCTGCCGCCGGACGGATCCAGGGTGCTTTCGCGGGTCAGCACGGATTTCGGCATCCGTGACTTCGCAGCCGATGAGCGGGGGAGGCTGGCTCTGAACGGCAGGGCCTTCTTCCTGCGTGGCGAGGCCAATTGTGCTGAGTTTCCGCAGACCGGCTTCCCGCCCATGGACGTGGGCTCCTGGATTCGTATTCTGGAGGCCTACCGGTCATACGGAGTGAATGTGGTCCGCTTCCATTCGCACTGCCCGCCCGAAGCGGCCTTTATCGCGGCGGATCGGATGGGGATGATGATGCAGCCCGAGCTCTCCCACTGGGACCATTATCATGCTTTCCAAGAGGATGTCAGTTACCGCTACTATCGCATCGAACTGGAACAGACACTGCTCTTCCTGGCCAACCACCCCTCCTTTGTCATGCTCACCCTGGGCAACGAGCTGTCTGCGGATGCGACCGGCCACCAGCGCATGGCTCAGCTTATCGAGGATGCCCGGAGCATCGATGACACCCGGCTCTATGCCAACTCCTCCAACCCGCACTATGGTCAGCTGGGCAGTGACGACTGCAACGAGGTCTACACCTCAGAGTCCTACAAGAGCCATGACCTGCGCTGCTGCTTCGCCAATATGCGTGGGTCCACCAATGCGGTTCATCCGGGCACTGCCCACAGTTTTGAGGACTCCATGCTGGCAGTCCGCAAAGAGTGCACGGTTCCGGTCTATGGATTCGAGGTCGGCCAGTATGAGGTGCTGCCGGACTTTCGAGAGATCGAGGAGTTCACCGGGGTCACCCGTCCCGACAATTATGCGATGATTTGTGACAGGGTCCGTGAATCTGGCCTGGACCAGAGCACCTGGCAGGACTGGGTGGCCGCTACAGGCGAACTGTCGCGGATCTGCTACCGGGAGGAGGTGGAGTCCGTCCTGCGAACCCCCTCCATGTCCGGGCTTTCGCTGCTGGGTCTTCAGGACTTTCCTGGACAAGGCACGGCTCTGGTGGGCATGATGGATGCCCATCTACACCCCAAGCGCTTTCCCTTCGCCCGCCCTGAACGCTTCCGGTCCTTCTTCACCGACCAGTTGCCGCTGGCAGTCATGGACCGCTATGCCTATACCAGCCTGGAGAAGCTCTCAGGGACGGTCAAGGTGGCCAACTACGGTCGACGTACACTGCAGGGTGATTTGCGGCTGCGGTTGCAGGGCCAGGGGGTTGATCTGGAACATGTCTTCCGTCGGGTCACCTGTCCGGTGGGCAAGTTGACCGATCTGGGAACCTTCGAACTGCCTCTGGATGGCATTCATGGCAACCAACGCTGCCGTCTGAGTCTGGAGATCGACGGTGTGACCAACGTCTATCCGGTCTGGGTCTACCAGGACAGCCAGCCAGAACGGCCAGACGGTCTGTACGAGGCTAGGAGGTTCGACCAACAGGCGCGTCGGGTCCTGGACCAGGGGGGCACAGTCTATCTGAGTCCCGACTCCACGGTCCAGTCCCTGCCCGGATCCGTTCAGGCCCACTTCTCTACGGACTTCTGGTCAGTGGGGACATTCAAGGACCAGAGCGGCACCATGGGGCAGTTCATTCAGGCCGACCACCCTGTTTTCGCAGATTTTCCGACCGATTCGCACACTGACTGGCAGTGGTGGCCCATGGCCACTCAGCGTGCCATCATCCTGCCCGAGCGCTACCAGTCCATCATCACCGAGATGGACAGCTACGCCTACCTGCGACCCATGACCCAGCTACTGGAATGTCGCTGCGGGAAGGGCCGGCTTCTGCTTTCCTCCATGGGTCTGCAGAATCTGACCGAATATCCCGAGGCGCGGGCCCTTCAGGCCAGCATCTACCGGTATCTGGGCTCCAAGGACTTCGACCCGCATCAGCGGATCGATCCCGAGGTCGTCGACCAGCTGGTCGCATGAGTTCGGCAGCCCGCTAAAGCGCAATAAGGGATCCGACCTGTAATTTCTGCAGGTCGGACCCCTTCTGTTCAGATTGGCTAGATCCTGGCTCAGAGGATGCCCTGGGCGACCATGGCATCGGCCACCTTGGTGAAGCCGGCCACGTTGGCGCCCAGCATCAGGTCGCCCTCATGCCCGTATTCCTGGGAGGCCTGGTAGGACTTCTGGAAGATTCCAGTCATGATGTCCTTGAGTCGCTGGTCCACTTCGTCGAAGGTCCACTGCAGGCGCAGGGAGTTCTGGCTCATCTCTAGGCCGGAGACGGCCACGCCGCCGGCATTGGCGGCCTTGGCGGGTCCGTAAAGCACCTTGTTGTCCTGATAGACCTGGATGGCTTCGGGGGTGGAGGGCATGTTGGCGCCTTCGCAGACCACGGTGCATCCGTTGGCGACCAGGGTCTTTGCGGATTCCTCGTTGATTTCGTTCTGTGTGGCGCAGGGCAGGGCGATGTCGCAGGGCACAGTCCAGACGCCCTTGCAGCCCTCGTGGTACTCAGCGGAGTCCACGCGGTCCGCATACTCGCGAATGCGGCCGCGGTGACCCAGTTTAATGTCCTTGACGACGTCAAGGTTAATCCCCTTGGGATCGTAGACGTATCCGTTGGAGTCGGATGCCGTTACCACCTTGGCGCCCAGTTGCTGGGCCTTTTCGGTGGCGAAGATGGCCACGTTGCCCGAACCGGAGATGACGACGGTCTTGCCCTGGAAGGAATCCTTGCGCAGCGTCTGCAGGGCCTCCTGGGTGTAGTAGCACAGGCCGTAACCCGTGGCCTCGGTCCTGGCCAGGGAGCCGCCGAAGGTCAGGTCCTTGCCGGTCAGCACGCCCGAGTACTCGTCGCGCATTCTCTTGTACTGGCCGAACAGGTAGCCAATTTCACGGGATCCCACGTTGATGTCGCCGGCGGGCACATCGGTGAACTGGCCGATGTGGCGCTGCAGCTCAGTCATGAAGGCCTGGCAGAAGCGCATGACCTCGGCATCCGAGCGGCCCTTGGGGTCGAAATCGGATCCTCCCTTGGCGCCGCCCATCGGCAGCCCGGTCAGCGAATTCTTCAGAATCTGCTCGAAGCCCAGGAACTTGATGACCGACTCGGTCACGGTCGGGTGGAAGCGAAGGCCGCCCTTGTAGGGGCCGATGGCCGAATTGAATTGGATCCGGTAGCCGCGGTTGACCTGCACATGGCCTTGGTCATCGGTCCAGGCCACACGGAACTTGACTGCACGTTCGGGCTCGACCAGACGTTCCAGCACGCCGTTGGCCTCATACTCGGGATGCCGCTCCACCACGGGTTCCAGGCTGGAGAAAACTTCACGAACAGCCTGCAGGAATTCCGGCTGGTCGCCGTCGCGCTTCTCAACCTGCTGGTATACGCGCTTGATGTATTCGTTGGTGAGCATCTGAGCTCCTTTGACTAGGAATGGCCGGTCCGTCCGGTCCACATGCGATTGGGTCCGCCCTCAAGAGCCTGCGGGGGCTGGCGGAATCTTATCCTATGGTAAAGGTCTCAAAGTAACGTCACAAAAATTCCGGCCCACAATGTCTGACATGTGGTCATTCAAGGCCCGAAGAATGAGAGAACAAGGGAGGGCAGACAAGGCTGATGACGAAAGTTGAGTCTCCTAGACTCAACTTTTATTCCTTGGGTGAACATCGGGCATGGAACCTGGCTCCCGCGGTTTGGACAAAGTGAAGGGCAGGGAGCCCGGGAGGACAGGTCAGGATGTCCACCCGGGGTTCCGGTCCGCAGAAACTATTGACTTTGAGAATCAGGAGATGCGATTATGGCTATGTTTCCCGCATTGATGAACAATTCGATCTTCGGCGACTTCTTCGACGATCCCTTCTTCAACAACTGGCGTGACGGGCGTCGGCAGGGCCAGGGCGCCAAGAACGCGCTGAACAGCCCCTTGATGAACACGGATGTGCGCGAGAAGGACGGGCAGTACCAGCTCTCCATTGACATGCCCGGCTTCGACAAGAAAGACATCGGCCTGCGTCTGGAGGACGGCTACCTGATTGTCTCCGCCCAGAAGAACAGTGACCAGGGCGACAAGGACGACCAGGGACGGTGGATTCGGCGTGAGCGTTACACCGGGTCCTGCTCCCGCAGCTTTTATGTAGGCGACAAGGTCCGTCAGGAGGACATTCATGCCCACTATGCCAACGGCACCCTGGAGGTGACCCTGCCCAAGACCAGCATCGAACCGGCTGACAACACGCAGAACATCGCCATCGAGGACTGAGGGATTCGGGTCCTTATCGGACCGTCTGAATGACTGCTATACTGATTGAGCGACAGCCGTTCAGACGGCCCTTTTGTCGTGTCAACACGCTATTGCCCAATTTTGGGCCCATCAATGCTATACTTACCATTTGGCGTGTCTTTCGGCGCGCTGTGTAACCGGCCGAGGATCGGATAGAAGGCTTATGGCAAAAGATGGTGTGATCGAGGTGGAAGGGCGTGTGGTCGAGGCCCTCCCCAATGCGATGTTCCGCGTCGAGCTCGAGAACAAGCACCTGGTGCTGGCCACCATTTCCGGCAAAATGCGCAAGAACTACATCCGCATTCTGCCCCAGGATCGGGTGGTGCTCGAAATGAGTCCCTACGATCTGAACCGCGGACGGATTACGTACCGTTATAAGTAACAAGGTACACAAGCAAAGGAAAACCATGAAGGTCAGCCCTAGTGTGAAGAGAATCTGCGAGAACTGCCGCGTGATTCGTCGTCACGGCCGCGTCATGGTGATCTGCAAAAACCCACGCCACAAGCAGCGCCAGGGCTGAGCGGATTCCCAGCGGCAACGAACACCAAAGGCGCTGAGTCACAGCCGACAGGCTGAACCCCGGGTGCGCAGGCCCGGGCCGGGAGACCGGAAGACTCGGTGCACGACCTGCGTAGAACAAAAAGGAATCGCAATGGCACGTCTTGCCGGAGTCGACATCCCCAACGAGAAGCGCATAGAGATAGCCCTCACCTACATCTTCGGTGTGGGCCGTACTCGCGCCAAGGAAACACTTGCCGCGACCGGAGTGAATCCGGACACCCGCGTCAAGGATCTCACGGACGAGCAGCTCATTACGCTGCGTGATTACCTCGAGGGAAACTACAAGATCGAGGGTGATCTGCGTCGTGAGATCGACGCCGATATTCGCCGTAAGATCCAAATCAATTGCTATCAGGGCCAGCGCCACCGCAGGGGCCTGCCCGTGCGTGGCCAGCGGACCAAGACCAATGCCCGCACCCGCAAGGGGCCCAAGCGCACCGTCGCCGGAAAGAAGAAGGCGACCAAGTAAGGCCGAATGCGAAGCGGGGATGAGGATCCCCGAGGATTCGCACGAGCAATCAGTTATTCGTGACAAGGAAACGAGGATCAATGGCAGCAGCAAAGCAGGCCGCGCGCAAGCCTCGTCGTCGGGATCGCAAGTCGGTTCCGGTCGGGCAGGCGCATATCAAGTCAACATTCAACAACACCATCATCTCCATCACCGATCCTTCCGGTGCTGTAGTGGCCTGGGCTTCAGGCGGCGACGTAGGCTTCAAGGGCTCCCGCAAGTCCACTCCTTACGCAGCGGGCATGGCCGCCGAATCCGCAGCCCGCAAGGCCATGGAGCATGGGGTCAAGAAGGTGGATGTCTTCGTCAAGGGCCCGGGTTCGGGCCGCGAGACCGCCATCCGCTCCCTGCAGTCCGCAGGCCTGGAGGTCGGTTCCATCTCCGATGTGACCCCACAGGCACACAATGGCGTTCGTCCTCCCAAGCGCCGTCGCGTCTGAGCACTAAAAAACCCATGAATCCACCCGCGATGACCGGTGAGTGCACCACCGGTCGGAGCTGAAAGGATAGCAACAGTGCTTATTGCACAGCGTCCGACTCTTACTGAAGAAGTCGTCAATGCCCAGCGCTCCCGTTTCACCATCGAGCCGTTGGAGCCTGGATTCGGGTACACCCTGGGCAACTCCCTGCGTCGTACCCTGCTGAGCTCCATACCCGGTGCGGCTGTGACCTCGGTTCGCATCTCGGGTGCCCTGCACGAGTTCACCACGCTGCCTGGTGTGGAGGAGGACGTCACTGAGATCCTGCTCAACATCAAAGGCATCGTGCTGACCAGCGAGTACGACGAGCCTGTGGTCATGTATTTGCGCAAGAGCGGCAAGGGCGAGGCCACCGCCGGGGACATTACCCCGCCGGCCGGTGTCACCGTGGCCAATCCTGATCTGCATATCGCGACCTTGGCCGAGGATGGCGAGCTGGAGATTGAGTTTACGGTGGAGCGTGGGCGTGGATACGTCCAGGCCCAGCTCAACAAGCAGGACAACGATGAGATTGGCCGCATCCCGGTCGATTCCATCTACTCTCCGGTACTCAAGGTCAGCTACAAGGTCGAGGCCACCCGCGTCGAGCAGCGCACGGATTTCGACAAGCTGATCCTGGATGTGGAGACCAAGCCTGCCATCTCGCCGCGCGATGCGGTGGCGTCAGCTGGGTCGACCCTGGTCGAGCTCTTCGGCCTCTGCCGCGAGCTCAACACTCAGGCTGAGGGCGTGGAAGTCGGACCCGAGCCGGTGGTGGAAGAGGCCGATCCGCAGATGTCCGTGCCGATTGAGGACCTGAACCTGACGCAGCGTTCCTACAACTGCCTCAAGCGCGAAGGAATCCACACCATCGGCGAGCTGGTCTCGCATACCGAGCAGGATCTGCTTGACATCCGCAACTTCGGCATGAAGTCCATCGACGAGGTCAAGGAGAAGCTTGAGGGCATGGGGCTGTCGCTGAAGGCCTCCCCGCTGGGCTTCGACACCAATAATCTCGAGGGAGGCACCTTCTTCTCGCCTGACGACGAGTGAAGTGCAGCAGCCTTCGTATGAGCAGGTGAGGGGGAAGGGTTCCGTCGCCTGCTGACAGCAATTCCGGGAAGTCGGATGTTCGGGCGTATGCCCACCTGTCCTCCCGGGCCGTAAGGAGATAATCCAATGCCAAAACCTAGCAAGGGCCCACGTCTGGCCTCCAGCCCGGCGCACGAGCGGCTGATGCTGGCCAACATGGCCACCAGCCTCTTTGCCAACGGCCGTATCACGACCACTCTGCCCAAGGCCAAGCGCCTGCGTCCGCTGGCTGAGCGGCTGATCACCTTCGCCAAGCGTGGGGATCTGCCTGCCCGTCGCCGCGTTATGCGCGTCATCCGTGACAAGTCTGTGGTCCACATCCTGTTCACGCAGATCGCCGAGCAGATGCAGCAGCGCGAGGGCGGCTACACCCGCATCACCAAGATCGCGCCTCGCCGTGGAGACAACTCCCCCCAGGCCGTGATCGAGCTGGTCACCGAGCCCCTGTCGGCCAAGAAGGCCGTCGTCAAGGAGGCTGAGTCCGCAGCCAAGGTGGCCGCCAAGGACGACAACGCTGAGGTGGCTGCAGCCGCTGATGCCGCCGTCGCCGAAGGCGCTGCCAAGGACGCTGTCGACCAGGCCGTCGAGGCCAATGAGTCCGATCAGGACGTGGCTCAGGCCGACCAGGCCGCCGAGGATCTGGAACAGACCGCTGACAAGGCGGATCAGGCTGAAGCCCAGGCTGAGGAAGATGCCGACGTGGCTGAGGATGCCGAGAAGACTGCCGAGTAATCGGTTATTGCATTCGATGACGGGGTCGGGGAGCATGGCTCTCCGGCCCCGTTTGTCATTGCTGCCAGGGAGGTCTTGATGAAAGGTCAGGAAGGGAAGATGTCCCTTGTCAGGCTGCGCATGGATCTGGCCTATGACGGTGGCGGCTTCCATGGCTGGGCCAGGCAGCCAGGGCTTCGTACGGTCCAAGGCTGCATTGAGCATGCTCTGTCGCTGATCACTGGAGTCCGAAGCTCACAAGGCGGCGTTCCCTATAACCACGATGTCTGGGAACCAAGACTGGTCGTGGCTGGCAGGACCGACACCGGAGTCCATGCGTCTCATCAGGTGGCGCACCTGGACATTCCCGATGGTGTCCTCGAGTCCTGCAGGGGCCATATGGAGGCAGACGGTGTTGTGGCCCTGGAACGCCGTCTGAGGCACCTGCTGCCTGCTGACATCGTTCTGCTCGGTCTTAGATTGGCCCCTGCGGGATTCGATGCCCGCTTCTCTGCTATGGAACGCACCTACCTGTACCGGGTCAGCCAGGGGGGCCAGCCAGGGGATCCCCGCATGCGGGGCTATGTGCTGGATCTGGAGGGGAGCCTGGATCTGCAAGCTATGAACGAGGCTGCAAGAGCGTGTATCGGCTTGCATGACTTCGGATCCTTCGCCAGGCCAAACCCTGGCGGCACGACCATCCGCAAGGTCCTGGCCGCACACTGGGATCTGGTTCCGGCCGTGAATCTGTTCGGTGCGGCTCCGGACCAGAGTGTTGTCGGGTACCTTCCGACTTTCATGGAATCCGGGCTGACCGTCTTTCGGATCGTCGCTGACGCATTTGCCCATAATATGGTTCGCTCGCTGGTAGCAGCCTGCATCCAGGTGGGCCTGGGACGCCGGTCCGTGCCATGGTTTGCCGACAAGGTGGCCCATCCCCTGCGCGAAGGTTCCACCGGTCCCATAGATGCTCGGGGTCTGACCCTGGAGCATGTGGCCTACCCGCCTGATGACCAGCTGGCTGAACGGGCTCAGGCCATCCGAGCCCGCCGTACACTGTGACCCTCTGCCTGTTCATGGTAACCGTTGTCTGCGCCACGCCGCTTGCCAGGTAGGGACTCTGTGGCATAATAGAAAAGTTGTTGTTCGGCAGTGTCGGGCAACGACCATGGTTGAGTGTCCGAGCGGTCTAAGGAGCACGCCTCGAAAGCGTGTGAGGGCAACTCCCTCCGCGAGTTCGAATCTCGCCTCAACCGCCCCCACTGGTCCCGGCCCCACGGTCGGGGCCTTTTTTCGTATACTGTCTGGTGACGGCATGTGCATGATTACGATAAAGGGGCTCATGCCTTCCTGCTGAAGGAGGTCCTTTGGTCGGCATCAAGGACGTGGCCGCTCTGGCGGGAGTTTCCATAAGCACTGTTTCCTATGTATTCTCGGGCAAACGACCGGTAAGCGACGCGACGAAGATCAGGGTGCTCAAGGCAGTCCAGCAATTGGACTACCACCCCGGATCAGGAGCCGCCATGCTCCGAAGGGACCGCAGAACCCATCTGATCGTGCTGAGCTCGCCAATGCATCCCTATACCGACTATTCGAACTACGCCACCTTTTTCTTCGCCGTAGTCGCCAGGGCCAGACACTACCACTACAACGTGGTGCTGCTGATGGATGAGGACGATACGGACGAACTCCTGAGAATGTCATACAGTGGCATGATCGACGGTGTCCTCCTCTTGGATGTGACCATGGAAGATCCGCGGGTAGCCCAGGCACATACCTCCTTGGTGCCCTATGTCTCCATTGGATATGCCAGCGATCCGTCCAATGTGCTTTCTGTTGACGTGGATTTTCATGCTATGGGCTTATACAACTCACAATGGTCGATCGTCATCATATTCACGGTCATCCAGAGCGCATTCGGCACCTATCTTCTGTCCAGCGTCTACGGAACCTTCCCCAAGGCCATTCTGGAAGCTGCCACCATAGATGGGGCCAGCCGGTGGAGAATTCTCAAGGACATCGTCTTCCCCATCTCCAAGCCCACGCTGAGCGTCATGCTGGTCTTCTTCTTCATCTGGACCTGGAATGAGTACATGATCCCTATGGCCTTCCTGATTGACAATTCCAAGCAGACGGTCCCCATTGCCATAGCGTCGCTGACCGGGGACAGGCTGATGGATGTGACCACCACGGCTGCGGCCTCACTGATCAGCATTGTGCCCACGCTGATCTTCTATCTGATCTTCCAAAGAACCCTTTCCAAGGGCATTACTACAGGAGCTGTGAAATAACATGAAGTTCACCAATGGATATTGGCTGACCCGGCCCGGCGTCGAGGCTCTCTACGCACGTTCTCCCTATGAATTGTCGGTAGGGCCAGATGGGAGGAGCATCGATGTCCTGGCTACGACCAGGGTCGTGACCGGCAGGGCCGACACCCTGAATCTGCCGACCTTCCGGATCCATGCCACCTCGCCGGCTGAAGGGATCATCCGGGTGCAGGCAACCCATTGGAAGGGTAGCGGAACCTGTCCGGGCTTCCCTGTGCACGAGCAGGATACGGATTCCGGATTCGTCCAGGCTCGCGCCCATGGTGCTGGCGACGGCGAAGTCGGAGAAGACGGGGCTTCGGTGACTCTGACTTCGGGCAACCTGAGCCTGACCATGACCAAGGGTCCCGTCTTCGACATGGCTTTTGCCTGCGAGGGCAAGGAGCTCACCCATGCAAGGGGCAAGTCTCTGGCGAGGTTCGCTTTGGCTCCCGACGCTGCCGTAAGTACGCAACCGGTGGGGGAGTTCGGCGTAGCGCCCACGGCCAGGGCCTATGATGAGTCTCCGGTTTTCACCGCCATTCAACTCGGCTTGTCAGTCGGGGAAAGGGTCTACGGCTTCGGCGAAAGGTTTGGCCCATATTTGAAGAACGGGCAGAGCATAGACATCTGGAACGAAGACGGCGGCACAGCCAGCGAGCAAGGCTATAAGGACATTCCCTTCTATATGACCAGCAAGGGCTACGGTGTTCTGGTCAACAACCGCGGGCATGTCTCCTTCGAGGTGGCCACGGAGAACACCGAGACCGTCCAGTTCAGCGTGCCCGGCGAAGTTCTGGACTTCTATCTGATCGCCGGACCGAATCCTGAACGGATCCTGGAGCGATACACGGCCTTGGTGGGTCGTCCGGCCAAGGTTCCCGCCTGGTCATATGGGCTCTGGCTGACCACATCCTTCACCACGAAATATGACGAGGAGACCGTGACATCCATGATCGATGGCATGGCTCAACGGCATATTCCGCTGAGCGTTTTTCACTACGACTGCTATTGGATGAGGGAATTCCACTGGACCGACTTTCAATGGGATCGACGCTTCTTCCCCGACATCGAGGGGACCCTGGGACGCCTCCACCGCCAGAAGGGGCTGCACGTTTGCGCCTGGATCAACCCATATATCGGGCAGGAAAGCGTTCTCTTTGACCAGGCTGCAGACCAGGGCTACCTGGTTCGTAAGCCCAATGGAGACATATGGCAGACCGATCTTTGGCAGGCCGGCATGGGGTTGGTGGATTTCACTAATCCGGACGCTTGCAAGTGGTTCAAAGAGCACGTCAAGCATCTCCTCAAGCAAGGAGTGGACGCCATCAAGACCGATTTTGGTGAGCGCATCCCTGCCGATGTGGTCTGGTTCGACGGCTCGGATCCTGCGAGCATGCATAACTGGTATACGCAACTGTACAATCAGACCGTTTTTAAGGCCATCGAAGAGGTGTACGGAAAGGGGCAGGCTTGCCTGTATGCCCGATCTGCCACGGTGGGTGGCCAGCAGCAGCCTGTTCACTGGGGCGGCGACTGCGAATCCACCTTCAACGGCATGGCGCAGACCTTGCGGGCCGGCCTGTCGCTGGTAAGTTCCGGTTTCGGTTTCTGGAGCCACGATATCGGCGGTTTCGAAGGAGCAAGACCAGACCCTGCCGTTTACAAACGCTGGATAGCGTTCGGTCTGCTCTCCTCTCACTCCAGGCTGCACGGCTCCACTGTCTACCGAGTCCCCTGGCTCTTCGACGAGGAGGATCAGCGCAGGGGAGTGGTCAATCCTTCTGAGCAGACCGCAGTGAGCGTGCTGCGAAAGTTCACCAGGTTGAAGATATCCATGATGCCCTACCTCTACCAGGTCGGACTTGGTGCACACGAGCGCGGCGTCCCGGTCATGCGTTCCATGTTCATGGAGTTCCCTGACGACAGGACGGCGCTGGATTGCGACCGCCAGTATATGCTGGGGCCGTCGCTGTTGGTGGCGCCGGTCTTCTCCTACACGGGTGATGTGGAATACTACCTGCCCAAGGGGGTATGGACGGATTGGTTCACCGGCCGCCAGGTGGACTGCCGACAGTCCGGCCAGTGGATGCATGAAAAGCATGGCTTCGATACGGTTCCGCTCTGGGTGCGCGACGGGACTGTTTTGGTCACCCGCCAGGGACAGGAATCAACTGAATATGCTTATGGAACTGATTCTACGGTCTCAGTCTTCCTGGCTCACGATGGAAGAGCCAGTGCGACGGTGACCGAGGAAGATGGAAACAGCCTGGTTTTCCAGGCGGAACGCTCAGGAAGCACAGTAACCATCACTTCCTCGGATGGTCGGGAATTCACCGGTTGCCTGGGGATGGGTGAGGGGAAGCCTTCTCGGAACGGGCGTCTGGTTCTGTCAGCTGATTGAACAAGGGCGGCCGCATCCTTATAGATCACTGTCGGTTTGCCGACTGGGTCGGATGCTGGCGTAATGCCGCAGGCAGTCTGACACGGCTCTGAGCTTCGATGCTGAGCAAATAAAAGACCGTCCAATGCAGAAGGCGATGCGATGGCCAGCACCGGGTCGCCCCCTGCATTGTACGGGTTCATACCCCCCGCGTTCCTAGGGAATGCTCCTGTGGAACACGTTCTATAATATCACTGCCTGAACCTTTAACGCCACCCGCAAAGTTTCGTGAAATCTGCAGTAAGAGATGGTTAGTTTAGTGTGTTTGACGATCGATCTTCATCATGAATCAGGTTTTGCGCACGCATTGGCAGGGTTTGCTCGCATATACGGATGAGGAGACCTGAGAGTGTGATCAGAGCAGCCTGCTGCTGGAGGATCCGTCCCAGACGTCAGCGCTTTGGTGCCTGCAGCAGGGCTGACGAAGTGGCCGGGTAGCCGAGGTTCATGGCCATGGACAAGTGGGCTACGATCATGTCGACCAGGGCCGATGTGGCCTCTTGGCGGCTTTTCGCGTTCTGGCTGGCGTCAGTTCGTATGGTGCCTGAGGAGCCGTTCAACTTCCTCCCAACAGCCAGAAGGGCCCGGGCCGTATCCATCTCGATCAGGGCAGGGGTAGGGGCCTGTATGCCGTTGGCGGGATCGGTGCACTCGTCGGGGTGCGCCAGCAGATCAGTGGTGGGATAGACCCCCTGCCTGGGATCGTGCTTGGTCTGGCCGACCAGGATCTGCGCAGCTGCAGTGTGCGCATCGGCTAGGGTCAGCATCCATGCAGCATCCGTCTTGCGGGCCGCAAGGACCGAGAGTTCGAATCCGGAACGGTCTTCGCCGGTGATGGCCTGATCAGCTAATTCGGCGGGCAGCGCCTTGGCCAGCGGATCCAGCCGCTGTGCAGCCTGGACCAGCCTCAACGTAGCTGTTCGACGATCAGCCTGCCCGCTCTGGGAAGTCGCCAAAGCCTGGGCTGCGTGTACCGTAGCTTCGTCCAGGCGAGCAGGGCACTCGCGAGCCGCTTGAACCCAAGCTTGGGCTCGGCTATCAGGCTGATCCTTTTGAAGCCGTTCCGACTGCCGGGCCCGCGTCCATGCCTGTTCGCAGGCGGTGGGGCGGAGGTTGTCGGGGTCGTGCTGGCTAATTTGCACCGCCGAGGGTGCGCATCCTGAGATGGTGACGGCCAGCAGAAGTACTGCGATGCCGGTCCTCATCCGTCGTGCCAGGATCGCCGGCCGACGACTCGCCCACCCGTGGTATTCAGGAACCGGCTGTGTCTGCATGAAAGGCTAGAATAGTAGGCATTGCAGACTAAAAGAAGCACAGTCTGAATAACTTCATAGGAGGTCTTGACATGGAACTGGACCTGGCTGAAATTCATCAGCTGGCACACGAACAAGGGATTGATGCCGAGACCTTGGATCAAGCACTGAGCGAGGCCCTTCTTCTGGCCTACCAGAAGTCGCCTCACGCAGCCAAGCACGCACGGGTGGAGCTGGACGAACGTGCGGGGACTTTTACCATTTGGGCACAGGACGAGATTGCTCGCGAACCCACGCCAGAAGAGCCTGAACCGGGCTATGATCTGGGCGAGGAATACGACGACACACCGAAGGACTTCGATCGGCTGGCAGCCTCCACGGCCCGCCAGGTCATCCGCCAGCTTTTCCGTCAGGCAGATGACGAGCGTGTCTTCGGAGCTTTCTCGGGCCAGAAAGGCCATCTGATCACTGGAGTCGTGCAGCAGGATGCCAGCGATCCCGGCAATGTGCATGTGGCCGTGGACAATGTCGAGGCCATTCTGCCCCGCCGCGAGCAGGTGCCTGGAGAACATTATCGGCACGGCCAGCGGATCCGCGTTTACGTGGTCAATGTCTCCCGCGGGCTTAAGGGGCCGGAAATCATCGTGTCACGTTCCCACCCGGAGCTGGTTCGCCGCCTCTTTGAGCGGGAGGTGCCTGAGCTGGTCTCCGGCGCAGTCTCCATCATGGCCATTGCTCGTGAGGCCGGGGCCAGAACCAAGATCGCGGTCCGAGCCAACACCAAGGGGGTCAATCCCAAGGGTGCGCTGATCGGTCCGGGCGGCGCGCGCGTGCGTGCCGTCATGGAGAATCTGGGACCTGAGAAGATCGACATTGTGGACTGGTCCAAGGATCCTGCCGAGTTTGTGGCGGCGGCCCTGTCCCCGGCCGTGGTCCGCCAGGTGCAGATCGTCAGCGAGTCCAACCGCACAGCCATTGCCTTTATCAAGGACGCCCAGCTCTCCCTGGCCATCGGCAAAGAGGGACAGAATGCCCGTCTGGCCGCCAAGCTGACTGGATGGAAGATCGGCATCGAGTCCGAGGAGGCCCACCAGCAAAAATTGCGTGAGCTGCAGGCGCAATCGGCTTCGGCTGCTGGTGAAGACGACTGAGAGCAAACATCCGACGACACGAGTATGCTGGATCCGGTATCCCGAGTCCGGTGGTTCATGCCGTCGGCCCCGGCACAGAGACGAGGTAACACGATCATGGTCGCACGATGAGACAGGATATGTTCGCCGTCATCAAAGAGTGATCGCGCCGGTCATATGCGCGGTCCGGTAAGGAGAAAGTAAGTGCCCAAAGCACGCGTGTATGAGCTGGCCAAGGAATTTGGCGTAGACAGCAAGACTGTTCTGGCGAAATTGAAGGACATGGGCGAGTTCGTCAAGTCCGCATCCTCCACTGTCGAGGCCCCTGTGGTTCGTCGACTCAAGAACGCTTTCCCTCAGAAGGGACAGGGCGACGCTGGCCAGGCCGCTGCACGAAATGCACGCCCCGGCAGCCCTAATCATGGAAGCGGCCAGGGGCAACGCAGCCGCTCGCAGTCCGGCGGCACCCAACAGCATTCGACGCCTGGGCCCAAGCCCGGACAGGGCCATCGGCCCTCGGCCGGCGGCGACGCGCCACGGGGTCAGCAGCGTCCCGGTGGCCACTTCCCCAAGCCCGGTGCCCCCCAAGGCAACCACAATGAGCACGAGCAGCGCAACCAGTCCCGTGGGCCCAAGCCCTCAGCCATGGGCAGGCCCGGCCCCCAGGGGTCGCACAACAACGGCCGCCCTGGCGGATCCAACGCTGCGGCAGCGCGTCATGGCGCACGGCCGGGATCATCCACGCCTCGTCCAGGCAACAATCCTTTCAGCCGCAAGCAGGGGATGAAGGCCCCCATGCCTTCAGACATCCCCAGGCCACACCCCATGGCCAGGCCCACCGTCAACGACTCCCGCAGGGGCCGGGGCGGATTCCGCAACGGCCGTGGCGGTCGCTCCGGGCAGGGCGCCCGTCCAGGACAGTGGGGCCATAGCCGCCCCGGCCAGCAGACGCATCAGGGCGGCAGCCGTTTCGGCGGCGCTTCGTCGGCACCCTCAGGCGGCTTCCGCGGCGGTTCAGGTCGCGGCGGTCGTGGTCGCGGCGGCGCTGCCGGAGCCTTTGGCCGCCAGGGAGGCAAGTCCTCCAAGGCCCGCAAGAACCGGATGGCCAAGAGGCATGAATTCCAGGAGATGAAGGCACCCGTCATCGGCGGCGTGCGCATCCCCGCAGGCAATGGACGTACCGTCAAGCTGCGTCAGGGCGCCACCCTGGCCGACCTGGCTGACAAGATCAACGTCAACCCCGCTGCCCTGGTCACGGTGCTCTTCCACCTGGGCGAGATGGCCACAGCCACCCAGTCCCTGGATGAGGCAACCTTCCAGATTCTGGGCGACGAGATCGGATGGAAGATTCGCATCGTCTCCGCCGAGGAGGAGGACAAGGAGCTCCTTCAGCAGTTCGACATCAACCTGGACGAAGAACGCGAGGACCAGGATGACAAGAACCTGCAGCCCAGGCCTCCGGTGGTTACGGTCATGGGCCATGTCGACCACGGCAAGACCCGGTTGCTGGACACCATCCGCAAGACCAACACGACCACCCAGGAGGCTGGCGGCATCACCCAGCGCATCGGAGCCTACCAGGCCACGGTCACCCTGGACGGGGAGGATCGCAAGATCACCTTCCTGGACACCCCTGGTCACGAGGCCTTTACGGCCATGCGTGCCCGTGGTGCCGAGCTGACGGATGTGGCTGTCCTGGTGGTGGCCGCGGACGACGGCGTCATGCCGCAGACCGTGGAGGCCATCAACCACGCCCAGGCCGCCCATGTGCCCATCGTGGTGGCTGTCAACAAGATCGACGTCGAGGGAGCCAATCCTCAGAAGGTGCGCG
Source organism: Bifidobacterium sp. VU/mBH4 (B4) (assembly GCF_058199535.1). Taxonomy (NCBI): domain Bacteria; kingdom Bacillati; phylum Actinomycetota; class Actinomycetes; order Bifidobacteriales; family Bifidobacteriaceae; genus Bifidobacterium; species Bifidobacterium sp. VU/mBH4 (B4). The sequence goes on from NZ_JBVPQJ010000001.1 coordinate 348,124, forward strand.
GTCAGCTGACCGAGTTCGGCCTGGTATCCGAAGAGTATGGCGGCGACACCATGTTCGTCGACATCTCCGCCAAGCTGGGCACCAACGTGGACAAGCTCCTGGAGGCCGTCCTGCTGACTGCCGACGCCGATCTTGACCTTCGGGCCAACCCCGACATGGACGCTCGCGGCGCCACGATCGAGGCCCGCTTGGACAAGGGTCGCGGAGCTGTGGCCACTGTGCTGGTCCAGCAGGGAACCCTGCATGTGGGCGATGCCATTGTGGCCGGATCGGCCTATGGCCGTGTGCGCGCCATGCTGGACGAGAACGGTCGGCAGATGGATGCCGCTGGCCCGTCTACCCCCGTACAGGTGCTGGGTCTTACCTCGGTGCCCACCGCTGGCGACCTCTTCCTGGTTGCGCCTGACGATCGCACCGCTCGACAGATCGCCGAGAAGCGCGAGGCTTCGGCCCGTGCCGCTCAGCTGGCCAAGCGCCGCAAGGTGGTCTCCCTGGAGAGCCTGAAGGAGCAGTTCGCCAAGTCCGAGGTCGACATGCTCAACATCGTCATCAAGGGCGATTCCTCCGGCTCGGTCGAGGCACTGGAAGACTCCCTGATGAAGATCGAGGTCTCCGACGAGGTCGGGATCCAGGTCATCCACCGGGGCGTGGGCGCCATTACCCAGAACGACGTCAACCTGGCCACGGTCGACAAGGCCGTTATCATCGGCTTCAACGTCCGGCCCAACCGGCAGGTCCAGGATCTGGCCGACCGCGAGGGTGTGGAGATCAAGTACTACTCGGTCATCTACAACGCCATCGAGGACATCGAGGCTGCGCTCAAGGGCATGCTCAAGCCGGAGTACGAGGAGGTCACCACCTCCCACTCCGAGATCCGCGAGATCTTCCGTTCCTCCAAGTTCGGCAACATCGCGGGTGTCATGGTCCAGGACGGCACCGTCAAGCGGGGCACCAAGGCGCGCATCGCCCGCAACGGGGTGGTCACCATCAACGACCTGGAGATATCCTCCCTGCGCCGGTTCAAGGACGACGTCAACGAGGTGTCTGAAGGTTACGAGGCTGGCATCAACCTGGGCTCCTTCAACGACATCGAGGTGGGCGACATCATCGAGACCTACGAGATGCAGGAAGTGGAACGCAAGTAGGGCCTGTCGACCATCCGACCACATGTCGGAGGATCTGTGGCGATCCGCCCCGGTCTGGGTACTCCCTGGCCGGGGCGGATGTCCATGAATGCGACGATGAGTCATAGACGCTTCGAGAAAGGAATCATGATGGCTGGAAATCCCCGCGCTGTACGCATAGCGGCCCTGATACAACGGGTCGTGGCTTCTGCGCTGGAGTCCCAGATGCACGATAAGCGCCTGGCAGGGGTCACTGTCACTGAGGTTCGGGTCACCAACGACCTGCAGATAGCCAAGATCTACTGGACCCAGCTGGGTCGGTCCGGTCATGAGGCCGGGGAACGCAAGCGTGCCCAGCAAGCCCTGCGGCAGGCCTCCGGCAGGCTGCGCACCCTGGTCGGCGCCAGGGCCGGTCTGCGGCTGACGCCTACGCTGCGCTTCATCTACGATGAGGTGCCTGCCGAGGCGACCGAGATTGAGGATGTGCTGACTGCGGCCCGTCACCGGGACGAGGCCATGGCCAAGGCTCGGGTCAATGCCAGCTATGCTGGCGACCCCGATCCATACCGGCATGACGACGAGGAAGAGGACGATGGTTCGGACTCTGCCCCTAATGAGCCTGCTGCAGAGGATGCGAATGAAGCCGACCGCTGAGTCGTCGGATGGTGTGGAGTCCGGCACCGCTGAACCGACCTCGGGCATCATCCTCGTTGACAAGCCGAGCGGTGTGACCAGCCATGACGTGGTGGCTGCCGTCCGCTCTGGCCTCGGCATGCGCCGCGTGGGCCATGCCGGGACCCTGGATCCCATGGCCACCGGTCTGCTGGTCGTAGGGTTCGGGCAGGCTACGCGCTTGCTGACGGTCATCGTCGGCCATGACAAAACCTACCGGGCCACCATGCGCCTGGGGCTGGCCACCACCACGGACGATGCGGACGGGGATTTGTTGCCGGTGCGTCCTGGAGCCGCGCAGAGGGTGGACGAGCTGACAGCCCAGGGTCTGCAGGATCTGATTGATCGCTGCTTCACCGGCTGGATCGACCAGGTGCCCGATGCCTTCTCCGCCATCAAGGTCAAGGGCAGGCGGGCCTATGACCTGGCTCGCGCAGGCCAGGAGGTCAAGCTGGAACCCAGACGCATACGGATTGCATCCTTCCGTTTGCTCGACTTTCGCCCTGTGGATCTGCCCGGCCAGGTCACCAGGGCGGTCGATGCGGATGTGGAGGTGACCTGCTCCAGCGGCACCTACATCCGTGCTCTGGCTCGCGATCTGGGCGAGCAGCTGGATCTGGGCGGCTACTTGACTGCCTTGAGACGGATTCGCGTGGGCCCCTTTGACTTGGAGAATCCCGGCCTGGTGTCTAAGGCTGTGGGCGGCCAGGTAGTCCCTCACACCTACCGGAACCGACAAGGTGAGACGGTTGTCCGCAGTCGTATGGTCCTGAACCGCGACCGGCAGGCGATCTTGGATGGCTCGCTTGACCTGGCGCAGGCAGCACGCATGACCATGCCCGCTCTGAACCTGGATGCCGGCCAGGCTGCCAGAGTGGCCAATGGCGGATTCTTGGATCTGCCGGTTGCTGGGCCCACGGCCGCCCTGGCCGGACCTGAGGGCAGGCAGCGTCTGGCTGCTATCCTAGTGCCCAGTACACGAGGCGGGGCCAAACCGGATGTGGTTTTCCATCCAGAGGCCTGAGTGTGCAGGCTCGGGTTGAGCCCCAGGGTCTTGCCAGGGTGCGACGGTGGGCATACAGTGCTTAAGGAATTTTCGGCGCCCGGGTTCGGGGGCCGCCATGACTAAGTGATGGGAAGCGGATGAAGGTCAGCCAGGTCAGCCCGGATGAGTCGGGCATTGTCAGTTGGCCGGGAACCTTGGGGGCCCGGTCCAGTGTGGTCACCATCGGTGTCTTCGATGGCATGCATCGGGGTCATCAGGCCCTCCTGCGCCGGGTGGTCGAGCTCGCGGCCAAGGGCCAGAATCGGCCCATGGCCCTGGTCTTCGACCCCAGTCCCAAACTGATCCACAGCTACGCCGACAGCCATGACATGGTTGAACCGCCCTCGGATCTGATTCGCCTTGACCCTGATCAGATCATGCCAATGGAGGAGCGCTTGCGGCTCATGGCCCAGCTGGGGCTGGAACAGGTTGTGGTGGTGCGATACACACTGGCCTTTGCGGCCAAATCCTATCGGTTCTTCCTCAAGCAGCTTACCGAACGGCTGGCCATGCGAACCCTGGTCTTGGGCCGTGATGCGCGCATGGGCGCAGGGCGAAGCGGCGACATCGGAGCCATCGGCGCCCTGGCAGACACCGGACTGTTCAACCTGGAAGTCGTGGACGACCAGGGCCCCGGTGACTGCACGCTGCCTGACGCTGACGGCCTGGAGCGACATCAGGTCAGGGCTTGGAGCAGTACCCACCTTCGGCAACTGATCCAGGACGGTGACGTGGATACGGCCCTGGATATTCTGGGCCGGCCTCACATGGTTCAAGGTATGGTGATCCATGGGGAGCAGCGGGGACGCCGCTTGGGATTTCCGACTGCCAATCTTGCACCCGACAGCCAGGGGATGATGCCCGCAGATGGGGTCTATGCGGGCTGGCTGGTTGACCTGGGTCTGCCTACGGATCCCATGGCCACGCCGGAGGGCCGTGAGGGTCGGCTGGCTCAGGGATCGCCCTGGCGGATGCCTGCCGCTATCTCCATCGGCACCAAGGAGACTTTCCTGGCCCCGGGTGAGCATATGCCACAAGTCCTGGAGGCCAACGCCGTGCGGCCGGATTGGGTGGATCTGTACGGACACCGGGTCCGCGTGGAGTTTCTCAGCCGTCTGCGCGGTCAGAAGCGGTATGCGGGCGAGGAGCCCCTCAAACAACAGCTGGCCTTGGACGCCGATCGCACCCTGGAGCTGACCAAGGCGGCAGAAAGAGCGTTTTCCGTCAACTGAATACTGTAGGAACCTGGGAACTCACAGCCCTCTGAAATGGCTGAAGAACTCCCTGGTGCGCGGATTCTCGGACTCGTCCATGACCTCTTGGGGCGTCCCGTTCTCGGCGATGACACCGTCCAGCAGCAGGACCACCCGGTTGGCGGCATGATGGGCAAAACTCATTTCGTGGGTGGCCATGAGGATGGTGGTGCCACCAGCGGTCAGCTCCGAGACCATGGCCAGGACCTCGCCCACCAGCATGGGATCCAGGGCTGAGGTGATCTCATCCAGCAGGAGCAGTTCCGGGTCGGTCATCAGCGCTCGGGCGATGGCCACCCGTTGCTGTTGACCGCCGGAGAGCTGGTCGGGGTATGCTCCGGCCTTCTTCCTCATGCCGATGCGGTCCAGCAGTTCCAGGGCCCGCTCCCTGGCTTCTTCCTTGGGCATGCCATGAACCTTGATGGCCCCCAGAGTCACGTTTTTCAGGACGTTCATGTGGGGGAAGAGGTTGAACTGCTGGAAGACCACGCCGATTCTGGCTCGGCAGGCATCCTGGTTGATCCGCGGATCGGTGATGTCGGTGCCGCCCAGCCAGATCCTGCCGTCGTTGACGGTCTCCAGCAGGTTGATGCATTTCATCAGGGTGGACTTGCCCGAGCCGGATGGGCCCAGCAGAGCCACGGTCTCATGGGGCATGATGGTCATGGAGATGCCGCGCAGGACCTGGTTGCCCCCAGGGTAGGTCTTGCGCACATCCTCCAGACGGAGCACCGGTTGGTCCTGATTGGCGCCTGCCTGTTCGCTCATACCATGCCTCCGCTCTGTTCGCGCTTGCGCAACCGGTTGGCATACCAGTCGTTGAGAAGAATGAAGGGGACCGAGGTGGCGATGAAGAGCACTGAGGCCACCACGTAGGGGGTGAAGTTGTATGAGGTGGCCACGATGATCTGGGCCGCTCGGACCGCGTCGACAGCTCCCAGAACCGAAATCAGCCCCACGTCCTTCTGCATGGAGATGAAGTCGTTCATCAGTGCCGGCGCCACCTTGCGCAGGGCCTGGGGGATGACGACCAGACGCATGGTTTGCCCCGAGGTCAGGCCCAGTGAGCGGGCCGACGCCCTCTGGGAGGGGCCGACGTCCTGGAAGCCGGCCCTCAGTACCTCGGCGATGTAGGCCGAATAGGAGAAGATGATCGCCACGGTGCCCAGCAGGGCTGCCGGAATCCGATTGAAGATGGCCAGCCCGGGAATGCCGAAGCCGATCAGGTAGAGGACCACAATCATAGGGATGCCCCTCATGATCGTGGTATAGACCTGGGCCAGCACCCGCAGGGGAAAGAGCAGCGGGTTCCGGCTGGTGCGGATCATGGCCAGCAGGGTGCCCAGCAGGGCTACGCCGATGACTGCGAAGAAGAGCACCTCCAGGTTGAGCCAGAGCCCCTGGAGGACCTTGGGGAAGGCTTGGGCGAAGTAGGCGCCGGAGAAAAACGACTGCTTGACTCGGGGCCAGCCAGGTGAGGCGTGCAGCCCCAGGGCAATCAGCAGGGCCAGTACAAGCGTGCTGGCGATGCTGATCGCCACGGAACGCAGATTCTGTCGACGGCCGTAGCGTTCCCGTTCCCGTTGGATATCGCTGACCGCGTCCTGTGCCGAGGGGGCCATGAACGACAAGGTTTCCTTTCTTCTCTCAGCCCAGGGTAGGCAGGGAGGTGTAGACGTGCAGCCACTGCTTCTGCAGCTTGTCCAAGGTTCCATCCTTCTTCAGGGCGGTGACAGCCTTGGAAGCGGCCGGGGTCAGCTTGGAGCCCTTGGGCAGGACTATGCCCATGCCCTCCGGGTCCTGCGAGCCCTTGATCTGCCCGAGGATCTTGGCGTCCTTGACCTGCTTGGAATCGACCATGGTCACGGCTGAGGGGGTGTCCACGACCAGCGCGTCGATCTGGTTGGCATCCAAGGCTTGGGACGAGGCCACGTCGTCGTTGAAGGTATCGATGTCAGGCTTGACCAGCTTGTGGGCCATCTCGTAGGAGGTGGAGCCGACCATGGCCCCTATCTTGGCGTCCTTGATCTGGGCAAGGGAGGTGGCGGAAGCATATGGAGAGTTTTTTCTGACCACCAGCGACTGGGTGGAGTTGTAATAGCTGGGCGTGAAGTCCACAGCCTGTCGACGTTCCGGGGTGATGGAGAACTGCTGGATGTTCAGATCGTAGTCCTTGCTTCCTGGGGCGATGGCGGCATCAAAGGTGGTCCTGGTCCAAGTGACGTGCGCCTTGTCGAAGCCCATTTTCTCCGCTACGGCATAGGCCACGGCCGCCTCGTAGCCCTTGCCGGATTCGGGCTTGTTGCCCACCACGTAGGGGGCATAAGCCGGGTCTCCAGTGGCAATGGTCAGGGTGCCGGGATGGATGGTCTGCTGGCTGGTGTCCTGCTTGGCTGTTGACTGCCCGCTGTCGTTTGATGAGGAGCCACAGGCCGCGCCGGCCATGAGGGTGACTGTCGTGAGTGCGGCCGCCGTCAGCCTGCGTATGGTTTTCCTGGTGAAGATGGTCATGCTGATCTGCTCCTCGCGATGGTGATGGGTGTCGGTCTTCCGGCGACTCCATCCTAGTCCGGCAGGTTAACGAGTCGGCAGGTGAGCGCCATAGGGTGCGATAGGGGACCAGCGGCCACTGGTTCAGACCAGTCCCAGAGCCTCCAGGGCCTCGGCCAGATAGGTGACCTCGATCACTTCCAGTCCCTGGATGGGCTTGCGGCCTCCTGAATGCCGATCGGGCGGGACCAGCGCTCGCCTAAATCCCAGCCGAGCGGCCTCCTGCAGCCGGTGGTTGAGTTGAGGCACAGGCCTGACCTGTCCGGTCAGCGAAATCTCGCCCATGGCACAGGTCGTGCGCTGGATGGGCCGGGACTTGGCAGCACTGGCCAGGGCGGCCACGATGGCCAGGTCGCATCCGGGTTCCTTGGCCAGCCCGCCGGCGATGGTGGACACATACAGGTCCCTTGTCAGCAGGTTGACCCGGCCGTGACGGTAGAGCACCGCAGCCAGCATGGCCAGGCGGTTGGCATCGATCCCGTTGGTGTTGCGTCTGGGCGTGGGCAGAACCGAGGAGGTGACCAGTGCCTGGATTTCGATGGGCAGGCTGCGGTGGCCGTCCAGGGTGAAGGTCACACAGGTGCCCTCCACCTCCTGCCCGGCCGTGGACAGGAAGAGCCCGGTGGGATCGCTGACCTCCTCGATGCCCTGCTCGCTCATGTCGAAGCAGCCCACCTCGTCGGTGGGGCCGAACCGGTTCTTGACGGCCCTCAGCAGGCGCAGGGCGGTCTGGGAGTCACCCTCGAACTGGCAGACCACATCGACCAGATGCTCCAGGGTCCGCGGTCCGGCTATGGAGCCGTCCTTGGTCACGTGGCCGACCAGGAGGATGGGGATGTCGTGCGACTTGGCCATGTCGATCAGGCTGATGGCCACCTCACGCACCTGTGTGGAGCCTCCGGAAATGCCGTCGACCTGGTTGGAGACGATGGTTTGGGCCGAGTCCACAATGGCCAGCGCCGGCTTCTCACGCTCGATCAGCCCCAGCACTGTGGCCAGGTCGGTTGTGGAAGCCAGGAGCAGCGAGTCCTTGAGGGCCCCCACCCGACTAGCCCGCATCCGTACCTGGGCCTGGGACTCCTCACCCGACAGGTAGAGCACCTTGCCTCCCTGGCCGTCCCGGTCGGCTACGCGGCCGGCGGTCTCCAGCAGGAGAGTGGACTTGCCTATGCCCGGCTCGCCGGCAAGGAGGATGACCGATCCGGGTACGATGCCCCCGCCCAGGACCCGGTCGAACTCCTCGAATCCTGTAGGGATGCGCCTGACCTGGTCCGTGCCCACCCTGGTGATGGGCCGGGCCAGGCCGGTCTTTGGAGGTGTGGGCGCCGTATGGCTGCCTCCTGAGGAGGACAAGCCCCCTCCTGCGCCCACGCGGGCTTCGTGAAACTCCTCGATGGTTCCCCACTGGCCGCATTCCGGGCAGCGTCCGAACCACTTGCCGCCGGTCCATCCGCACTCCGTGCACACGTATTGCGTCGTCGTCTTGGCCATACCTGCACGCTATCGGGATTCAGGGACGAGGACCCGGGCTTTCACGCCATCTTCGCAGTGCCGACACCCTGCCCATGAGAGAATGGAGGCATGGCTGACAATCCTTCTGCACCCCTGTCCTCTTCGCCCGATTCCTCTGTGCATGCCCAGCAACGCCGTCGACGTATAGGCTTGGTCATCGCCTTGGCTGCGGTAGTGGTTCTGGTGCTCCTGTCGGCTTTCGTATGGCCGCACTGGGCGGTGCGCAGCCAACAACCAGACGCACAGGCTCAGACCTCCGCTTCTTCCCGTCCCTCCCAGGCCAGTCCAAAGGCCACGGCGGCGCCCCTGCCGGACTCGGCCTCGGAACTGCTCAAGGCCATGCCTGACACAGTGGGCGGCTTCGCCCGAGTCAAGGCTGATTCCGACAGCGAGTGGAGCACCCGTACGCCTATAGAGGAGTACAGCCTGGTCTACTCCACCGGCAGATCGGGCGGGGACGTGACCCTCCACCTGGCCCAGTGGTCCAGGAGCGAGGATGCCAAGGCCCTCTACGACAGCCAGTCCACAGGCATGTCCGGCAAGGAGCTGGCCTCGGGCAAGGTTCGCAGCGGCGGCACGGTCACCGGATCCTATCTGGAGAAGGCGGATGGTGACGACGAGCACAAGGCACTGGTCATCTGGCAGAACGACACGGTGGTCTTCCGTGCCCAGGGTCAGCGGACAGCGCTGGAGGCTTTCTACAAGGCCTTTCCGCTCTGATCGTCCCCCAAGCGGTGTACGATAAGCAAGTTGGACACTTCCAGGTAACTAAGGATCGGAGGCTCGGATGGGTTCTGTCATCAAGAAGCGCCGCAAGCGGATGAGCAAGAAGAAGCACCGCAAACTGCTGCGCAAGACTCGTCACCAGCGCAAGTAGCTCTTTATGGCTTATGGCCCGCTAGGGCCGACGAAGCCCCCCGCATCGATTGGACGCGGGGGGCTTCATGTATATATCCGTCTATCCTCACTTGTTGGCGTTGGTCATGACCCGGGGACCATTGGGGTCGCCCACGATGACTGTGTCAACCATGTTGAGGAAGAGACCGTGTTCCACGACGCCCACAGTGGTGATCAGGTCCTGGGCCAGATCCTGCGGGTGCTCAATCCGCTCCAGATGCAGGTCGATGATGTGGTTGTGCTCGTCGGTCAGAACCGGCTGCCCCTGGCCGTCCATCCGCAGGACCGGGTTATAGCCGCGCTCCTTGAAGCGGTCCAGGACATGGCGCTCGCCAAAGGGGATGACCTCCACTGGCAGGGGGAAGCGGCCGATGGTGTCGACCACCTTGGACTCGTCCACGATCCAGACGATCTTTCGAGAGTTGGTGGCTACGATCTTCTCCCAGAGCAGGGCTGCGCCGCCGCCCTTGATGCCGTTGAAGTTCTTGTCGACCTCGTCGGCACCGTCGATGGTGACGTCGATGTGGTCCACCTGGTCGATGTCGACGATACGGATTCCGTAGCCTTCAGCCTGTTCCTTGGTACGCCGAGAGGTGGTCACGCCGGTGAACTCCAGGCCCTCTTCCTTGACGCGCCGTCCAAGCTCATCCACGAAGAACCGAACCGTGGATCCGGTGCCCAGCCCGGCGGTCATGCCGTTCTCGACCAGCTTGGCTGCCTCGATGCCGGCGGCCTTCTTCAGTCTGTCCTGCTCGGTCTTGTCCATAGACGCTCCTTCATGCCCGCCATGCTTTTAACAGCTGATATCCGCGGGTCTTGTTCGTTCAGGTTCACTCCAGTGTAGACGATGGCCCTTGACGGTCCATGAACAGCTCAATCCTTGACTTCGATGGCATGCAGACGGAATGGGGCCTCCTGGATGTTCACGTAGCCGTCAGGGTCGATGGCGGCGTCCAGATCAATGCTGCCGACTATATGCAGGTCCTGTCCGGTGAACATGCTGCTGCCAGACGGAGGAGGCGTGATGCGGATCCGGCCGCTGGCTCTCAGCCCTCGAGCGCCGGAATTCTTGGTCTCTTGATCAACCGTGTCAGTGTCCGAAGTATCGTTTAAAGCCGGCGAGGGGTTGTCTTTTTGATCATCGGCTATGTCAGAAGCGGGCGTGTCATTGATGGCTTTAGACGGCACGTCGTCCCGCTCATCTGCTGCTGCGGCCGGCGACCCTGAGAATGTTGCGGCTACGGACTCGGCTTGCTCGGCATCCACGGCCTCGGATTCGACGGCGGTTTCAGCCAGGTCTTTCTGCTCTTCCTGATCCAGGCGAACCTTCTTGCGGCCAAGATCGTCCAGAACCTGGGGTCCTCCGTCCAGCTCCTCCTTGACTGCGGACGGCACCTGCGTGCCCTTGGCATAGGGGGAGGCCAGCAGTGATCGCCAGCCCTCAACGGGCAGACAGCCTTCCCGATCGCCTTTGCCTGCAGCTGTGGCGTAGCCGCGGGCCAGCGTGTCCACTTTCTCGTTGAAGGTGTCGCCGGCGTGGCCCTTGACCCAGACAAACCTGACTGATCCCGGCCGTGCCTGGATCTCCCGATCGATAGCCTCGATCAGAGGACGGTTCTTGACCGGCTTACCCTGGGAGTTCTTCCAGCCCTTCTTCTTCCACCCGGGCACCCAGGTGGTGGAGCAGTTGATGGCGTATTGGGAGTCGGTTTCGATGATCAGCGGGCGCTCGCCTGGGTGGGCGCGCAGCGCCTGCAGCACGGCGCATAGCTCGCCGATCTGATTGGTGCCGTTGCTTGCGCCGCCTGCATCCGCGTCGCCGCCCTCATGATCGGCCCAGGCCCAGCCCATGGGGCCGTTGGGATTGCTCAGTGCGCTGCCGTCGGTGGAGACGACCAGATTCTTGTCGTTGGTCATGATTCCAGTCTAGACAGGGAAACAAAGAACCCTCGTGCCAGCGATGGTCTTGTCTGCAGTTCAGCCCAGGGCCTTGGCTACTACCTGGTCGGCATCGTCCAGAACCTGATCCAGGGCCTCGGGGGAAACGAAGGATTCGGCGTAGACCTTGTAGATGTTCTCGGTGCCGGAGGGGCGGGCGGCGAACCAGTTGTTCCGGGTGGTTACCTTGATGCCGCCGATTTTGGCCCCGTTGCCCGGCGCTTCGGTCAGCTTGGCAGTGATGGGCTCGCCGGCCAGGGTGGAGGCCGTCACATCGTCGCCGTTCAGCCGGGCGAACTTCTGCTTCTGCTCCAATGTGGTCGGGGTGTCCACCCGCTTGTACCAGCTTTGGCCGAAGCGCTCCACCTGCTCCTGGTGGAGCTGGGCCGGGTTCTTTCCGGTCTTGGCTGTGATCTCGGCAGCCAGGAGGTCGGGGATCAGCCCGTCCTTGTCGGTCGTCCAGACGCGGCTGTCCCGACGCAGGAAGCTCATCCCGGAGCTCTCCTCGCCGCCGAAGGCCACCTCTCCCTTGAAGAGGGGGTCGACGAACCACTTGAAGCCCACAGGCACCTCGATCAACCTGGCACCGATGGAGGCAGCCACACGGTCGATCAGGGAGGAGGAGACCAGGGTCTTGCCGATGCCGGCGCCCTGGGGCCATCCGGGACGGTTGCCGGAGAAGAGGTATTCCACGCAGACGGCGATGTAGTGGTTGGGATTCATGACCCCGGTTCCAGGGCAGACAATGCCATGTCTGTCGGCATCCGGATCAGTGCCGCCCACCAGGTCGTAGGAGTCCCAAGCCCCTGCATTCAGGCGATCCACCAGGCCCTTCATGGCATAGGGGGAGCTGGGATCCATGCGGATCTTCCCGTCGTGGTCGATGGTCATGAACCGCCAGGTAGGATCCACCTCGGGGTTGACGACGCCGATGTTCAGCCCGTACTTTTCGTTGATCAGCGGCCAGTAGTTGACCGAGGCCCCGCCTAGCGGATCAATGCCCAGGCGGACCCCAGAGGATCTGATCAGGTCGAAGTCGATGACATTGCCCAGGTCGGCCACGTAATGTTCCCGGTAGTCGAAGCGCTCCACCAAGTCGGATTTGATGGCATCTTCAAAGGGGATCCGCTTGACCTGCCTGTAGTCGCCCAGGAGCTCGTTGGCCCGTTGCGCTATGGCGTTGGTGGTTTCGGCCGGGGCCGGGCCGCCTGTGGGCGGGTCATACTTGAACCCGCCGTCGGTGGGCGGGTTGTGGGAGGGAGTGACCACGATGCCATCGGCCAGGTCCTTGCCGGAGAAGCGCTGGGTGCCGTCGGCCGCCCGGTTGTGTGTCAGGATGGCCTGAGAGACGGTGGGGGTAGGAGTGTAGTCATCATTGGCGTCAATGCGCACTCGTACGTCGTTGGCTGTCAGAACCTCGATAGCGGTCTTCCAGGCGGGCAGGGAGAGGGCGTGGGTATCGCGGCCCAGATAGAGCGGTCCGGTGACTCCATCCTTGGCTCGCTGTTCGGCTATGGCCTGGCTGATGGCCACGATGTGGGCCTCGTTGAAGGAGGTGGTCAGGGCGGAGCCGCGATGCCCGGAGGTGCCGAAGGACACCCGCTGGGAGGGCGTGGAGGGGTCGGGGATGAGATCGTAGTACCTGCCGATCAGATCGTCGACGTTGATCAGATCTTCCGGGCTGGCAGGCTTGCCCGCGTTCTGTGCTGTCATGCCTCCCATCATGCCACCCCGGCATGAGAAAGCATGCAGATGGGGAACAGACTCCTTCGGTCTCAGTCGGACTGGGGGACCCGCACGTTCAGAGCCCGGTGCTCAACACTGAGTGCCAGGTGACAGGTCTCGCCCAGAATGTCGCCGTCCACCTGAGCCAGGGCGGGCTTTTCCAGGCGGATTTCTGCCTTGGTTCCCTGCAGCTGGACGATGGTGGAGTTGGTCGACAGGGGGCTCTGGCTGGCCTTTCGGGTGATGGTCTGATGCATGACGTCTCCGAAGAGGTTGGCCCAGCCGATCAGGCCAGCGGAGGTGTCGATGATCTCGAAGTCCAGGATGCCGTCCTCGTAGGAGGCGTCGGGCATCAGGGAGAATCCTGGGATCTCCCCACAGTTGCCGGCCATGAAGGTGCGGAAGGTCACCGAGGTGTTGGTCTGTGTGACCTGGTCGGGCCGGGTAATGGTGATGTCGGCCGTGTATTTGGGGGCGAACAGATGTTTGGCGCCGCTGATGAAGTAGGCCAGCCAGCTGACCGTCTTCTTCAGATTGGGATCGGTGTCATCAATCATCAGGGCGTCGAAGCCGATGCCTGCGATGATCAGGAAGGCATGACCACGGCCTTGTTCCTGATCATCCTGGTCCAGCAGAGCCATGCGGCCCACGTCGACCTGGGTGGATCCGTACGAGGTGGCCACGGCCAGGGCGGCGTCCAGATCGCCAACGGGAATGCCCATGTTCCTTGCGAAGAGATTCCCGGTTCCTATAGGGATGATGCCCATGACATGGTCGCTGGATGCCATGGCGCTGGCTACGGTGCGTACGGTTCCGTCCCCGCCCACGGCAACGACTACGTTGGCTCCACGCTCCAGTGCCATGCGGGCGCAGGCCTTTCCGTCCCGATCCAGCTGGGTTTCGATGAAGCTGAATTCGCGGATGCCCTTGTCCCGGCAGTATTGCTGGATGCGCTCGCGGGCAGCGGCGGCCTGGGGCTTGGAGGGGTTGATGACGAAAGCGTAGCTGAGCTGGTCGTCATCCCGGGCCAGGATCTGCATGGCGAACCTATGCCGTCTTTGGGCGCGGATGATCAACACCACAGCTGTGACGACAATGGCCGCCACCGCCAGGATGCCGAGGATGACGACCGCTGGAATTGGCATGATTCTATTGTGCGCGCGGTGTCGACCCGAATCCCCCTGGGTGTGTCCGACGTGAACGAACCCTCTACAGCAATCACGCTGACAGTATCAGTTGATTGAGTTATGAAAACCGGAAAGTTATGATGTCATTCGGTCCATGTGGTCCCTTCGGTCTGGAGCTGCAACGGCTTCGTGCGCTGGAAGTCTGGGAAAGCCCGGGGGTATGGGAAGAGGAGGCAGGCATGGATAAGTACAAGAGCGTGTTCGACATCATAGGACCCATCATGATCGGACCCTCCAGCTCGCACACAGCTGGGGCCGTGGCCATCGGTCGGGTTGGCCACATCCTTGCAGGCGGTGTTCCGAGTCGTGCCGACATTCATTATTATGATTCCTTCGCTCGCACGCACAGCGGTCACGGTACCGACTATGCCATCATCAGCGGCCTGTTGGGTTTTGCGCCGGATGACTCCCGGGTGCCCGATGCCATCGGCATCGCCCGCAGGCAGGGCATGGATTTGACCTTCCACGAGGAGGATGAACCCAGTCCCATCGACCACCCGAACACCGCCGTCCTGGACTTGCGGGGCCCAGCCGGCCGGGTGATCTACGCGGCTTGCTCCATCGGGGGCGGAACCATTGAAGTGCGGCGTATCAACTTGGACGGCTGCCTGATCACTCCTCCAGGGCTTTTGCCCATCCTGCTGGTGGAACTGGATGAATCCGACAAGGGCTCCAGTCGTCGGTTGGAGCGCATACGCGATCTGCTCCGGGAAGAGGGCGTGACCAAGCAGACCAGGTATGAGCCCGCGGGTCCGGCCGGCACGGCAGTGTACGAGTTCGATTTGGACAATCCGCTGTCCACGCAGCGGCAGCAGCAGATTGCCGGTCACTCGTCCCGGATGATTTATATCGACTAGGAGGCATGGCGCATGTTCACTTCGATCGCTGAACTCGTGAGTATGGCTCAAGAGCGTGGCTCGTCGATATCGGAAGTGGCCATCGAGGAGGAGGTGCGGCGTTCGCACCAGACGCGCGAGCAGATCTGGGCAAGAATGGCCAAGAACCTGCAGGTCATGCAGGCTGCCGTGGCCAGGGGGTCCCAGGGCAATGGCGTGTTTTCCAAGACCGGGCTGAGCGGAGGACAGGCCGCTCTGCTGGATCATTACCGGAAGACACGAACCAGCCTGAGCGGCGATGCCATGCTGCAGGCTGTCGAGGCCGCCATGGCCACCAATGAGGTCAATGCGGCCATGGGCATCATCTGCGCGACGCCTACGGCCGGTTCCTCCGGGACCCTGCCCGGAGTACTCACCGTGCTCAAGAACCGACTGGGGCTGGATGACGATGGGCTGATCCGCTGCCTGTTCACGGCAGGGGCTTTCGGACTGGTCACGGCCAACAAGGCGATGATTTCCGGAGCTACAGGCGGTTGCCAGGCCGAGGTGGGCAGCGCATCCGGCATGGCTGCCGCTGCTGCGGTTGAGGGTGCAGGGGGCGATCCCGATGCCTGCGCCCAGGCCTTCGCCATAGCCATCAGCAATCTGCTGGGACTGGTCTGCGATCCCGTGGCCGGACTGGTGGAGGTGCCCTGCGTCAATCGCAACGCCATCGGTACCGCCAACGCTTTGATCGCTGCTGACATCGCCTTGTCGGGTGGTGTCAGCAGGATCCCGCCCGATGAGGTCATCGCAGCCATGAAGTCCATCGGCGAAAGCATGCCCTCGTCACTGAGAGAGACCGGCATCGGCGGACTGGCGGGTACCCCCACCGGCAAACGGTTCCGCAAGACTGTATTCGGCCAGTGATGCGTGGCAGACGCGTATAAGGGACGGCTGGTTCGCGTCTGCCTTCCCGCCGCGGCCGGGCCGGTTGCAGCAGAGGCCATGGGACTCGGAAAGAGGTGTGCGGGGCCGGTTTCCGTGTCCTTTGAAAGTCATACAATTCAGATATGTTAGATATCAGGTTCATTCAGGAACATCCGGATGTTGTCCGTGAATCACAGCGCAAACGCGGCGAATCGGTCGAACTCGTCGACGAAGTGCTGAAGGCGGACAGCGAGCGCAGGGCTGCACTCCAGGATTACGAGAGCTGCAGGGCCGAGCAGAAGTCGCTCGGCAAGCGCATGGGTTCGGCGTCTCCTGATGAGAAAGCCGACCTTCTGGCCCGGACCAAGAGCCTGTCCGAGAAGGTGAATGCCTGCAAGTCAGCCTCCGACGAGGCCAATGCCAAGTACACCGATCTCATGTGGAAGTTCAGCAACGTAGTGGAGCCCGAGGCGCCCGAGGGCGGCGAGGACGACTACGTGGTGGTCAAGAAGGTCGGTACCCCGCGCGACTTCACCAAGGAGGGCTTCGAACCCAAGAACCACCTGGACTTGGGCGTGGGTGTGGCTGGCATCGACATGCGCAGGGGCGTCAAGATTTCCGGTTCCCGCTTCTACTTCCTGCGCGGTGACGTGGCCCGGTTGGAGATCGCCATGCTGACCATGGCCGTGGACCAGGCCATGGAGCACGGATTCATTCCCACCATTACACCCACCTTGGTCCGGCCCGAGGTCATGGCCGGCACCGGCTTCCTGAATGCCCATGCCGACGAGATCTACCGTCTGCGTGAGCCTGACGATCAGTATCTGGTGGGCACCTCCGAGGTCTCCCTGGCCGGCATGCACGAGGATGAGATTCTGGATCTGAGCCAAGGCCCGTTGCGCTACTGTGGCTGGTCCAGCTGCTACCGGCGGGAGGCTGGCTCTGCTGGCAAGGACACCATGGGCATCATCCGCGTCCACCAGTTCGACAAGGTGGAGATGTTCGTCTACTGCAAGCAGGAGGACTCCCGTGACCAGCACCAGCAGTTGCTGGCCATGGAGCAGGAGATGCTGGCCAAGGTGGACGTGCCCTACCGGATTATCGACACCGCTGCAGGAGACCTGGGGTCCTCAGCCGCGCGCAAGTTCGACTGCGAGGCCTGGGTGCCCACCCAGGGTCGCTACCGTGAGCTGACGTCAACCTCTAACTGCACCGAGTACCAGGCCCGCCGCCTCAACGAACGCGAGCGGTTGGAGGACGGCTCCACGCGTCCTGTCAGCACCCTGAACGGGACCCTGGCCACCACCCGCTGGCTGGTCGCCATCCTGGAGAATCACCAGAACGCCGACGGTTCCATCGTCATCCCTGAGGCTATGCGCTCCTATGTGGGCGGCAAGGAGGTCATCGAGCCCAAGACCTGGGAGGCCTGAACCGCCTCTGCCGAGGTTGGTCGACATTCCGTTGGTGGTTGGACCAACCTTGATGTCGTATGATGAGTGACGTGCCTGATCGGCACGTCTTATGGACAGGTGTCTGAGCGGCCGAAAGAGACGGTCTTGAAAACCGTTGTGGCGCAAGCCACCGCGGGTTCGAATCCCGCCCTGTCCGCCTGGTGGATGCCCCGGAGCTCATTCCGGGGCATTCTTGTATTCGCTTAAAATCCCGTGTCCGCAGAGCGGTTTGGGCTGGCACCTGGTGCCTACAATGATGGATGGTAGCCATGCGTAATCACGCGAGCCGACCCTTGGGCGCCGACTCTGCAAGGGAAAGGTCGGGTCGTGGAACAATTCATCGCCATTGTCTCTCTGATCGGGGATTGGTTGCTTTTCACATTCCCTCTCTTCCAGGGGCTGATGGAGCTGCAGGAATATCAGGAGCTCCTGGACGACTTTGATCAGCTCAGCAAGAATTGGGATGAGGTCTCGCCCTGGTGGTGGCTGGTGCCCATCGTCAAGATCCGGCTGGAACGTAAACGCGGGCACGAAATTCTCCGTCAGGCTACCAGGACCAGATCAGAACGTCGACGGGCGCTGAGCTTCCTTGACCAGGCAACTGCCTGGTACTTCGTGTCGGTCGCAGGCTGGCTGAAGATGATCTCCTCCTCTTATGAATTGCTTGAGACATACGATGCCGAAGAGAACATATGGCTGCTGGTTCTTCTTGTCTTCCTGCTGACCTCCGGCGGTCTCTTCAACGCATACTATCGCATAGACAGGAAGCGGATAGGCCAGAAGGAGAAGGAGCTGAAGCCCGATTCGGAGGTGGCCAACGACTGACGAGATGACCTTGAGACCAGGCAATGACAGCACTGAATCTGCAGCAGCGGATCTTGGCGTCCTGGACGATATGGGAAAGAATTCGATGGGCTCGGGGAACAGGATGGTTCCCTTGTCCGTGCGAGAGCATTTGGACGGCTTGGGGACGAATTGGCGCCTCGTCCAGCATCCGCCCTTGGACACCATCGATCAGGGCATGGAGCTGGGCATTGCTGACCTGCTGGGGCTCTCTGTGAAAAACCTGTCCAAGTCCCTGCTGCTGGAGGACGCTGGAGGTCTGCTGATACTTCTGGTGGCCCAGGGCATAAGGCGTCCTGATTTGCGCCAGGTGCGGGAAGTGGTCGGATGCCGAAGGCTGCACATGGCCCCGGCTGCCACCCTCCGCCAGTGTCTGGATACGGTGCCGGGGCGGGTCTCGCTGCTGGATCTTGTGGACTATCGCGGCCAGGTGGATACCGTTGTCCTGGACGGTAATCTTGTGGCAACTGATCAACAGACAGCACTACCGCTGGGCTCCGATGAGGTGTCCGTCTGTCTGCCTGGCTCCTGCCTGCCGGATCTTGCACGGAAGCTGGTATCCCAGGTGCTCATACTGCCGGAGAGTTGAAGCCGTCGACTCAGCCATTGCTCCTGGTCTCTGCCCTGAGAGAAGCTGGAAACCGTTGTGCGCGAAGGAGGGAAGGAGCAGACCGGTGAGGCTGAATCCGTCTAGAGGAAAGCCGTCGGCAGATGAGATGGATCAGACCCATCGTTCCGACCAGCTGCAGGCGACCAGATCGGGTCGAGCAAGCCGGTGGCTGGTGGCGTTCAGGGCCGCCTGTTGCGGACTGTTGGTGGGAGTGCTGGTGGTGCTCTACCGGCAGGGCATCGGCTACGGCACACAGTTCGCTCGATGGGCCTACGCACAGATGCGTGACCGGCCCCTGATGATTCTTCCTTGGCTGCTGGCCGCCCTGCTGGTGGGCCTGGCCCTGGCCTGGATGGTCGGCCGTGTTCCCATGGCCTCCGGCTCCGGCATCCCGCAGGTGGAGGGTGTGGTCATCCACGGCATGCGCATGCCTGCCCTGCCTGTGCTGGGCGTACGATTCCTGGGCGGTCTGGCCTGCGGCATGTTCGGCCTGTCTTTGGGGCGCGAGGGGCCTTCGGTGCAGATCGGCGCGGCCGGTTCCCAGCTGGTTTCCCGAGGATTGCGCCGAGACCGTGTGGAGGAGACCTGCCTGGTGACCTCCGGCGCGGCTGCCGGCCTGTCTGCAGCATTCAACGCGCCCTTGTCGGGGATGGTCTTCGCCCTGGAGGAGATCCACCGGTCCTTTTCTCCTATGATTCTTCTGTCAGCAGCCATGGCCTGCCTGAGTGCTGATTTCATTGCCAAAAACCGTTTCGGCCTGCGTCCGGTCCTGGACTTCACAGCTATGCCACAGCTGACCATCGCCCAGTATCTGCTGATGATCCCCCTTGGGCTGGTGGCCGGCCTTGTGGGAGCTGCCATGAACCGTCTGCTGCTGGGAGCGCAGAGCCTTTACAGCCATCTGCCCTCGAAGCTGGGACCGGTGATCTCCCTCTTCCTGGCCCTGCCGGTCGGGTTGTTGCTGCCTGCTGTCCTGGGTGGCGGCGAGGACCTGATTGGCAAGGCGGAAGGTGTTCGTGAGGTGGCTTGGTCGGTGGCCATCAACCTGCTGGTTCTGCTTCTGGTCAAGATGCTCTTTACGGCTACCTCCTTCGGCAGCGGTGCCCCCGGGGGCATCTTCATGCCCATCCTGGCAGTTGGCACGCTGACCGGATCACTGTGCGGGATGGGTGCGGCCGCCCTGGGAATGCCTGTTCGGATCATTCCGGTCTGCGCGGTCTGTGCCATGGCAGGCACCCTGACGGCCTCGGTCAAGGCCCCCATAACCTCCATCCTGCTGACGGTGGAGATGTCCGGCTCTCTGGTCCATATGCTCCCCGTGGCCCTGTGCGCCTTCACAGCCCTGATGGTGTCTGATCTGCTAGGCGTCGAGCCCATTTACGAGGCTCTGTTGGAGCGTTACCGCCAAGGGCATGCTCCCGATGCCCAGGCCCCTGACAGGGTGACTGTCGAGTTCCCCATAGAGCATGGCAGCCCGGCGGCTGGTCGTCTGTTGGGGCAGGTCCCCTGGCCGAACGGATGCGCCGTAGTCGGTCTTCGCCGGGGCGAGCATCGGCTGATTCCCGCAGGAGATTTGCGGCTGCTTGCTGGAGACGGTGTCATCCTGCTCTGTCCGGGCGATCGTCTGGACCAGGCCCGTCAGGTCATGGAAAGCCTCTGCCGCTGACTGGTGGTGTTCTAAAGGATGGTCAGGCACTGCCCGCGTACTGCCACGGCCTGGGTGTTGCTGATGGCCACCATTGGCCCCTCGTCACCGTAGCGGTCCAGAATTTTCCTGGTCACCTCGGCGAAAGGCTCGGAATCAAGGTGGGGGAGGAGACGGAAGTCCACCAGACCCAGCCCGGCGGTGGAGTCCAGATCCGGGGCGGCCGAGCGCGGATCCATGGCATCCAGAAAACCGATATCGGGACCGGTCACCACAGCGCCGGCCGATTCGCCGATATAGGGTTTGCCTTGATCCACCTGCTGCCTGATCAGATCAGCAGCCCCTGAGCGGCACAGCTCCTGCAACAGGAAGAAGGTGTTGCCGCCGGACAGGTAGATCAGGTCGTCCTCCTCCAGGCTGCGACGTATGGTCTCCGGATCGGCTGTTGAGACTTCCAGGTCGTCGATCCGGCAGCCCATGTCGGTGAAAGCCCTGCGAGCCTCCTGGACATAACCATCCGAACGCTGTGGAAGGTTGGCCGTGGGGATGAAAGCCACCGTATGATTCTTGGGCGAGCCTTCCAGAAAGGCGGGCAACCTGTCAGCGGTAGCGGAGAATGAGGATGTAAGCAGCAGCCGACGCATGACGGCTCCTTTCGTACTTGTCGGGACTTCCGCCCCGGGCAGTTTGCAAAACGTAAGATCCGACCATTGCTGGCTTCAATATATCCATTCGGTGGCCTTCACCTAGTGATTGACCACCTTGTAGGCTCAGATGCCTAGTCTGGGGGGCATGGCAAGGCAGCATCAGGAGTTCCAGCAGGGATCAAGCCAAGGCGTATCGGGCGACCTGCCAAGTGAGGATATATTCAGCGATGACCGCCCCGATCCAGCGGCCCCAGGCGGCAGTATCCTCTTCGCCTTGCCCGGAACCCTGGTGGATTGGGACCCGCGCAGAGCCCTGGTCGGGCAGTACCCTGACGGGGTGGTCGATATGGTGCTGGATTCGAATGACCCTTGGGGCTTTGGCTGTGTCAGCAGACAGATCAATCTGGGCGTGGATCCACAGCAGGCACTGGCCGACTATGAAACCACTCACGGGCCTGCGGTCGCCTGGGTGGTCCGCGTCTGTCTGGAAAACTACACCCTGGCGGTGAAGGGCCTGCTTCCCGGAGCATCGGAGCTGCTGGAAGATCTGCAGCGGGCTGGCCTGACCCTTTGGGGCCTGGCGGCAACGACCCGTCAGCTGACCGAGGCGGCATCCGAGGCCCTTTCGCCGCTGTCTGTCCTGGAGGATGTCCTGATCTCGTCAGAGGAGCATCTGGATCTTTCCGATCCGCTCTTCTATCGTCTGGCCTTGCGTCGTTTCGCCATCAGCCCCGGGCATACGATCTTCGTTGATGCAGATCCTGAGCATGTGGCAATTGCTGACAGGCTGGGCATGAAGGGGGTTGTCGTTCATGACATCAGCAGTCTGCGCCAGCTCCTTCATCAGCGCAGACTTGCCTGTTGAGCGGACTATCAGACGATGCGGCGGTCAGCGGCCCAGCGGGTCAGTTCGGTTCGGTTGGATAGCTGGAGTTTGCGCAGAACGTTGGAGACGTGGGTTTCAACAGTTTTGATGGAGATGAACAGCTCGGAGGCCACCTCGCGGTAGGTGTAACCACGGGCGATCAGGCGCATGACCTCCTGCTCGCGTGCGGAGAGCCGATCCAGTTCGTCGTCTTCTGCCAGACCGGCATCTGCAGCCTCGTCCTCCTGGAAGGCGGAGAGCACGAATCCGGCCAGCTTGGGGGAGAAGACCGCGTACCCCTCGTGAACCTGGCGGATTGAGGAGACCAGGTCCTTGGCGGAGATGGTTTTGGTCACGTAACCACGGGCTCCGGCGCGGATGACCGAGCCCACGTCCCTGGGCGAGTCGGATACGGAAAGAGCCAGAAAGACCGACCGGGGGGAGAGGGGATGCGAGCGGCTCAGGATTTCAGCACCTCCACCGCCTTGGCCACCGGGCACGTGCACATCCAGCAAAACCACATCGGGACGTGTCTGCCTGACCATGAGGATGGAGGACTCCACGTCTGCCGCCTGACCCACGACGTGGAAATGCGGCTGCAGGGTGGTGATGACGCCAGTACGAAACATCTCATGGTCGTCGACGACGGCCACGCGGATGTTTGCGGACCCATCCTTGGCTTGATGGGGTTCTGCTGCAGTCGTGGTCATGGGCGTGGTTCAGCCCGCCTTTCCCGACGCGGGTCCTCAAGTGTGGGTGGGATCGGACCGGCATGCGTCTGTGAATGAATGGTTCATCATGCATCCTATCATTGCTGGGCCTCAGTCCCCTTTTCAGTCTGACTAACCTTGCCCTCCTGGTGTTGGCTGGCTTCGGACAGAGGCATATGCATCCTGACCTCGGTGCCCCAACCAGGGCGGGAGACGATCTCGACCCTGCCGCCGCGCCGCCGAATCCGGCCGATGATGGACTCGCGGATTCCCAGACGGTCAGCTGGAATTTCATTCATATCAAAGCCCGAACCGTGGTCGCGCACGTAGACCTCAACCTGATTCCTGCGGGCCTCACAATAGACGGAGATGGGTTCACCGCCGTGGGTTACGGCATTGACCAGGGCCTGTCGGGCCGCGTTGAGCAGGGCATCGGTCTGGGCGCAGGGCATGGCGTCGCCCACGGTGACCACCTCGATCGGCTTGCCGGAATCGTCCTCTACTTGTGCGGCTATCTGGCTCAGCCCAGTGCTGACTGACCGGTCTGAGGGGGTGCGTTCCTGGTAGAGCCAGTTGCGCAGATCACGCTCCTGGGATCGGGCCAGGGTGAAGACGGTATGCGGATCGTCGGCATGCAGCTGGATCAGCGCCAGGGTCTGCAGGACGCCATCGTGCAGGTGGGCTGCCATGTCGGCCCGCTCCTCCTCGCGTTCCTTCATGGCTCGTTCGTCGCCCAGCTGGCTGAGGATCGAGCCTACCCAGGGCACGACCACTGCGGTTACGCCTATAAGAAGTAGGCCGGCCAGGACTATCAGGGTCAGGGCCCAATGCAATTCCTGGGTGGAGAGCAGGAAGATCACCGCAGCAGACAGGATCAGGGCCAGGCTGCCTATCAGGGTCGGCAGGTGGTAGCCGGTTCCTTGGTTTTCCGGCCTCAGCCAGGCCAGAACCAGTCCTGCGCAGAAAAGCAGGCAGGGGACGACAAAGGCGGGGCGCATACCGCTGTTGAGCAGAAAGACCGCAGTCAGCAGGAGAATGATGCCCAGGCCTGCCAGCAGTCTGGTTATCCGCCCGGGACTGATGCTGTGATCCTCCTTCTGATCTGGCTGTTCAGTAAGGATGCTGGGTGCCAGCGGGGCTGACTTCGGGTCATTCGGTTGGACTGCCTGCGTGGGGTCGCCCTGGGGAAGTGTCAGCCAAAGAAAGCAGTAGATTACACAGGTGATCAATTTGGGGGCCATAAGCACCATGACCAGGCGGATCCAGAAGACGGGAATGCCCAGGTGTAGGCTGACGCCCTTGCAGACTCCGCACAGGATCCTGCCCTTGTGTGGCCTCATCAGGGGCATGCGCGCAGGGTGCAGAGGAGGTGGTTCCCTCAACGTTTGTTCTTCCTGCATGGCTGCGTTCATGTCTCCATTATCGGTTTCGGATCGTGCCGATAGGGCAATAAGGGGAAGAAATCAGGGTCGAATCAGGGTGTTCCCCCATGAGATTTGCGCTCGCAGGGTGTTGTAATGAAGATATGAGTAGCGACATGAACGGCAATGGCCCCGATAACGGCTGGCAGTGGAAGTTCGACAGGTTCTTCCGCGCCTGCAGGGAGTCCTATCTGATCCGTGACCAGGGATGGGTAGGCGGTGTTTGCGTAGCCTTGGCCCGTCGCCTGGGTTGGAGCGTGACCCTGGTCAGAGCCTTGATGATTCTGGCGGTCTTTTTCTTCGGCGCCGGTGCCGCCTTCTACGGCTTTGCCTGGTTCGTCCTGCCGGACCGGCGTGGGGTCATTATCGCCCAGGAGTTGATCCACGGGATTTGGCATGCTTCCATGGTGGGCATCATCATTTACTGGCTGCTGGCCATCCTGATTCCTGGAGTCGGAATCTTTTCACTGGCCTTCGGTGCTCTGGTCCTGTATCTGTTCATCCGGTGGAGCCGCAACAAGGCCCTGGAGTACCAAAGAGGGTACTGGACTGGGCCGGATGCCGGCAGACCGGTTTCGGGCGATCCCTGGGTGATGGGACCGCAGTATTCGGAACGGCCGAGTGGTGCAGGCTCGCAATGGTATCCGAATCAGCCTGACTACCCAAGCTTTTCGGGGTATGAGGGGTACCAGGATTACACAGGGACGCGAAGCAATACGCAGACAGACGGCAATGCGAGCACAGAAGGATACAGGAACCAGCCAGGGGATTCCGATTCGTATGGAACTCGGGAACAACAAGGGGATGCGACTGCTTCCGGACATATTTTTGAGACAGCGGATTCGGCAAACGCTGCCAGCGATTCGAACAATACGCAAGGCTTTGAGAATCCTGTCGCTGGTGCAGCTCCCGGAGGTTGGACGGGGGCAGAAGGCCCTGCAGAACCTGTTGGGAACATGAATCAGTCATATGGATTCAGTGACTGGACGGACTATGGCACAGCCGGGTCATTCTCGACAGGGCCGGGAATAGCCCGTAAGACTCCGTCGGTTCCGCCCCGGATACGGCGTCGTCCCGCCGGACCTGCGCTGGTCAGTCTTCTGTCAGGACTGATCCTGGTCTCCGGCGCAGGGGTCTGGTGGATGGCCACGAACCCCTATCGCGGATTGAATGTGGCCTTGACTTTCGCTCTGATCTGGGCTGGAGGCGTTACGCTGATACTTGGCGTGGTCATACTGATCCTGGGCTTGATGGGCCGCAGGTCTGGAGGACTGACCCCCATTGCCCTGTTGGCCTGCTTGGTTGTCCTGATGCTGGCTTCTGGTTCGGCCATACCAGGCATTGAGCAAACCCAGAACCGCAGGATCCTGGCCGAATACGCCACAGTTCAAGTTAACGGCAACAACCATGGACGCTTGTTGGGGGCGGACAGTGCAGACATGAGGCGTTACCGCCGTGGCATCGCGCTGGTCGGAGACCCGCAGGATCAGGGAAGTGCCGTCATTGACCTGACTGGTTATGAGCAGAAACACGGCACTCATCGCGTTCAGATTATGGATGATGCGGAGAGTACAGTCTCAGGCTGCCCGACGGGCACTGTCCGCCTGGCTGTGGCCTATGCTGACGTTCGCCTGCTCATTCCTAAGGGATGCAGTCTGTCCTATAGGGAACACACCGACCTCTATAGGGTCTTGGGATCAGGCGCGGCTGACTGGATAACCGAGACGGAACAGGGAAACCGGATGTGGTGGGGCAATACGTCGCCATCAGCTGAACGACGCAATTGGGAGGAGGCCCTGCGAGCGTCCAAGGAGGATCAGTGGCATATGCCCGACGATCCCGAATTGATCGTCGATGCCAATCTCATGGCCGGTGCGCGGGTCACCGTGCAAGCCCAGGGGAGCGCTACCCAGCCGAAGCGGGCGCAGCTCTACAGCGGATCGATCAATGAATATTGGGATTATAGCTACAATCCATGGCAGTTTGGGGAGGATCAGGAAGATGACTGATATGCAGCAACCAGAAGGAGGCCAGCCGCTGGATCGCCAGGAGCGCACCACCAAGGTCATGCCGGTTGAATCACAGGCACCCCCGATATACCAGGTTCGGATGCAGCCGCCGGAGCCGATCCGTCCTAGCGGCCCCAGCATGCCTACCATCATTTTTGGCATCCTGGTTGGACTTTTGGCTCTGACCATGTTGGCTTTAGGATTGGTCTTTCTGCGTTACGGTACGGATCTGACCCTAGTCATACCCTGGCAGCGGATTATTCCATTGATTTTTGCCGGCCTGGGCGTGGTGCTGATTGTCGCTGCTATATCAACTTGGCTGGCATCAACAAAGCGCACTCGTCATGACTCAAAAGACCAAGATATTCCAGAAGATCAGGCTGCCAAGGATGGCCAGTGACCCCAACAAGGTCAGAGTCAGGGTCAGCCAGTGGCCCGCCCCGGCAACAGCTGGTTTGCCGTCAGGCCGGCTGAAGATGGATGTCAGGGTGCTCGCCAAGAGCAGGATGAGGATTAGGCAGAGACCTGACAGTAGGAACCAGGAGAATGTCATCATCGGGGACAGATGGACCAGGCCGAAGGCCTGGCGGACCACAGTGAGGGCATAGGCCAGCAGGGCCGCTATCAGTCCTGTGGCCAACAGGCCCAATGCCCAAAGCCGTCCGGCCAGACCTTTGCTGAATCCGGACCGTCGCTTGTCATTGCCTCGAGCCCGCAGATGTGAGTTCAAGGCTCCTATCAGGGCAGTTATGAGGGCGGCAGCCAGCAGAATGGGGCCAGTGGCCATCAAGGTCAGCAGGGCGGTCAGCGAGGAAACCAATCCGGAATCAGTGCGATCAGGTACTCGATTGAGCTGGTGGGGCTGGCTGCCGGCAATCATGGGAGTGGACCATTGATCGGCCTGGGTGCCCAAGGCTACAGCGTTGATCCAGTCTTCCAGATTATGGGTATAGCGGGGTTCCAGAGGCAACCCGTCCTTGGCCAGCCGGCTGCCGGTGCGTATCTGATGATTGGTGGGGTAGTAGCGCAGGGTAACATTGTCGTTGCCGCCAGCGTGGGCTCTGCGGATGATCTCTTGTGCCCCCTGTTCGACCGGCATGGAGAAGTCCATGGTGCCGAAGTTGATCATGACCGGCATGCGCAGCTGGTCCAGATAGGGCAGAGAGGGGAAGTCGGCGTACTCCAGGCCCAGCAGGGACAGGTCCATGCCGATGAACCGGGGTATAACGTTGCGAATTCCTTTGGGTGCGCCAATCAGATCCAGGTAGTTGGTGGCTGCCATGGCCATCTGCCGTCGTCCCGGATAGGCGGGGGGAGAGGTCATGATGGAGAAGGCGATTTTGGGATCCTTGGCGGTCATGATGGTCGATATCCAGGTGCCCTCGGACTCGGCGTAGAGCCCGACCTTGGCCGGATTCACGCCTGGCCAGGAGCGTAGTTGGTCAAGCGAGTGCCCGTAGTCGGCGGCTAAGGAATGATAGTCGCGGTGGAAGGCGGTGTAGTTATCCAAACGCTTGTCAGGCACCAGGGTGGTGATGCCGGCCGAGGCCATGGCTGAGGCCAGATCGCCATACACTTCTGAGGATTTGCCGGTTCCGGCGCCGTGGATGAACAAACAGGCTGGCCCCGTGCCCTCTCGATCGCGCGGCTCTCTGACGATGGCCTGGATGCGGACTCCGCTATCCAGAGCAATGCTGATTTTCCGTTCTTTGACCTTATAAGTACCTTCAGGAGTGGTAGTTCCAAGGCGCGAGGCGATGGCTGTGGACCGGGTCGGAACCTGGATGTGGTTTCGATAGGGTTCCACCTGCCAGTCCGGTGTCATGGCTTGGCCCAAAAGGAGCATGACCAGCAGAATGACCACGAAGGAGGCGGCAGTGAAGCCCGCCCGTTTCAGCTTTTGCACCCGTCAACTCTACCTGACCGCTCGACAAGCTGAAAAGACTGAAACTCCTGATTGTGGTTCAGGAGCTCAGTTTTGGGCCTGTTCGGCTTCGTCCAGGGTCTCAAATCCGTTCATTTGCACTGTGGCCAGGATTGTTTCCTCGGTAAGGTTGCCGCCCCGGGCCTCGATCTGGTCCACCATGGACTGGTAAAGATCCAGGGTCCGGGCCGAATAGGTGCCCAGTTCGCCACGCAGATAAGTCTCGAAGGAGGTGGCCTCCGGCGTGTCCTCGCAGGTGCGCAGGACCCGCATCTCCTGGCCTAGACGGGGGTAGCGCTCGCGGAAGTCCTTGGCCCAGGCCACTTGCATGTCGATGATGCACTCCTGCTGCTCCTGGCGTGCCAGACCCAGCCTGGGCAGGTATGGGGCGATGCTGCTGTGGTACTGGTCTGGGGCTGTGGACTCCATCATCCGCCCATACTTCTCGGTCAACAGGTTGCGCCCCTGTTTGTCGGCCTGATCCAGGTCGTCCGCATAGCTGGTCAGCAGGGGATGCGGCCAGGTCAAAAACTGGCTCAGGCGCATCTGGTGGAACATGGGCCAGTTGCCCTGACAGTTGGCCGGACCGCCCTCATTGTTGACCTGTTGGAACTGTTCCCATTCGTGGCGGACGATCCGCTCGCGCAGGGATTCCTCATCCTGACATTGCTCGTCGTTTGCCATCTTTGGCTCCTTTCAGATGCTGTGCAGAACCGGATCGTCGCTGGAAATGTGAGCCTCAACGTAGGGGCGCTGCCATTCCAGGAAGGTTTCCGGGCTGTTGGTCAGGCCTTCTGCTTGCAACTCTTCTACGATTCTTGCGCAGATGGACTCCACAAGTTTGGTGACGCGTTCGGTAGCCGGCCGGGCTCCCTTGCCGCCCTCGCCAAAGCCTTGCCCCCCGTAACAGGCAGCCGAAGCCAGGCGCAGGATGTCCTCCAGCTGCTCGGTCAGGTCGGCCAGCCTGGTGGCCACTCGTCCGCTCAGCCGCCGCAGGGCCGCGAAGGTCCACTTGTAATAGGGCAGATACCCGACGGTCAACGGATTGTTGATCAGGAAGATCAGGGAGGCGCAGGCTTTGATGAACTCGTTGATTGACAGCATGGCTGCAGCCCCGTCGCCCCGCTGCAGACTCCGCGGCAGATTGTATTGGCCCGCCTGGGCGATCATGCCCAGCCGGCGGGAGATCAGGCAGAAGCGCACATCGTCGGGCATGGCCTTGAACCCCTGCCGTGTGGCCAGCATCTGCCCCAGAGGATCCGCGAAAATCTTGCCATTGGTGGCTGCAGCCAGCGTAGCCTCATCCAAGAGTAGCCACTCGTGGGGGTGATCTTCCGGGGGCGCCTGCCGGTAGCCGGTCAGGGATTCGAAGAAGCCGCCGATCTCAAAGACGCCTACACGTCGGTTAGCCCCCCTAGCTCTGACGCTGTCGGTTCGTGAGCCGAACCCCATGAATTCGGTGGGCAGGGCCTCGTAGTCCTTCTGCAGCTGGTCGCCGATGGCCTGGTAATCCTTGCTGGTCAGCCACAGGCAGAAGCCGGGGCCGAAATCATGATCCCGGGAGGTGGCGTCATCAAAGCCGTAGCAGTCCGAGCCATGGCCCATCAATCCCACGGCGATCCGGCTGCGGTACTGGGGGTAGCGTTCCTCCAGCATGGGACGGCCCACTTGCTCCCAGTAAGCCTTGGCCAGGTCCAGTCCTTGAATATCCGTGCGGGGGCCATGCCGACCGCGGTCATCGTTCTGATTCCTGGTCTTCGGTTGGCTGGATGCTGCTTGCTTAGCCTGGTCGGATTGGTCCTTGTCCCCGTTTTTATCAGCAGCGGCCTGGGCCTGGTCCAGATTGGCCTTGGTGATCTGGTAGTAGTCGCTGCCCTTACCGTATCGATCCTCAATGATGGCCAAGGCCTTGCGATAGGTGTCTGCCGATTGACTGAAGCGACCGGTCATATAGCAGACTTGAGCAAAGCCGGCTAAGGCTGAGGCATAGTGTGCGCTGTTTTCCAGGTGGCCGGTTCGATAGATATCCAGGGCTATGCGAGCTTGGTCCCAGGCCTCTTGCAGAGCCTGCGGACTGTCGCTGCGCTGCATGAGCAGAAGGGCCAGATTGGTGTGGGTGGTGGCCAGATCCAGATCCTGGGAAGGATCAGTGCTGGAATTCTCCAGGATGTCCATGGCTTGGCGCAGCTCCTGCTCGGCCTGGTCGGGTCGGTCAGTCTCGCTGTAGAGCATGGACAGGTTGTTGTGCAGGGCCGCCAGGCGCCGATCCTTGGGCCCAAGGGTTTTGGCTGCGGAGGCAAGCGCCTGCCGGTAGAGGTCTTCTGCCTGGTCGTACTTCTTGGCTGCCCGCAGTCCTGTGGCTGCATTGATCAGGGTGGTTGTCCAGGCCTCGGACCCCTCAATGCGCATGCGTGTGGCCAGCTCGATGGCGCGCTGGATCATCCACATATTCTCCTGGTGGCGACCCTGGGACCGGTAGAAGCCCATGATTTCGTTCAGCACGGTCAGCAGTCCGGCATCATTACCCGCATTCTCCGCATCCACCAGCGCCTGCTGCAGATAGGGTTCAGCTTCGTCGCGGGCCTTTCCGGCGCTGAAGATGGCGTCCAGACCGTCCAGGAAGACTTGGGTGTCGAAGCTGCCGTCCGGTTGCAGGTAGGACTGTTGATGCTCTTCCTGCTTGTTGTCTGGGATCGGTGTCTGGTCCTGGCTCATTTGGCTCCCTTGCTGTCAGGGTATCTGTAGGTGCGGGTCCCTCATGGAGCCCTAGCGCCCTGGTCGCTTCTATCTATCAGTCTAGGCTGATGGTCTTTGATGGACTTCAGTCGGCTATGTCGCCTAGGTCACACCTGCCCGGTGCAGCTGTCTGAATGGGTAACGAGGAGCTCGGCCAAACATCGCTCATGGTTTTGGAAGTGATGGTTTCTTCGATACAACTCGATGACACGACAGAGCTCATCCGCGTCGTTCCAATATTGGTGCAAGAAAGCATACTGCTTGATCTTGTGCAGCCCCAGTTTCTCCTTGCAGAATTCGCTGGGTTTCATGTTATTGACGTGCGTCCAGTCCCTATAGGCCCCCTCTTTGATGATGGCCAGGATCTCGATCTCAGGACGAGTAGTCAGTGTAAGTACACGGGCTTTAGACTGGTACAGAGGCGACAAGTGAAAGCGTTCATTTGGTGAGTCAATAATACGGACGATATTCACGCACGAAGAACCATAGGTCACGGAAAGGAACCGTTCCTCGATTTCCCTATCTTTACGGCAGCGGGTATAAAACCGACCAGTCTGCGGATCTTCAATAAGGGAATCTTTAGGGATGATCAGTTTTCCTTCTGTCAGTAGGAGTTCAAAGATGACGCTTTCGGCAGACCCTTCGCAGATAACCAAGGTAGGTTCATTATAAATCGCTTGACTATCCATGAACCGTTTCCTTGACGTAGCTCCGCAAGGCACTGATGGAAGCGGCTGAGGGCGCGGTTCCTTGCAGGGCACCCGACATGAACTGGACGCTCTTCTTCAGTTCACCGCGGGTGACCAGCTTGTTATACCGGATCAGTTGGAATCCAGCGTTCTCATGCCTGACAGCGAACCAAATGTTGTCCTTTCTGGTGAAATGGTCCAGCAGTTCTGGATAGTGCGTAGAAAAAACGAGTACCGCCCCATGCGGGTTAGTAGCAGGAGAGGAGAACAAGTCGATGATAGCGAAGACCAACTGCTTGTTTATGCTGTTTTCGATTTCGTCGAATAGTAAGTAGCCTCCTTGCGCAAGTGTTTCGATAGCATGTTGTGCCAAGGAGGTTCCGCGGAATGTTCCCGCCGATATCATGGCCATAGCTTGCGAGGGATCACAGTCGCGCTCAACCTTTTCATTGCGGAACTTGATATGGAACTGGTGATCGCTTACTTCCAAGTGTTCGATGGTCGGATCGAATAGACGTACCACTTGCGATGGGGGAGTGACAGGAATGGACATTTGCAGCGGATTTTGCAGACAGAGGGTGACCACGGTCTCCTTGGTGCGCAGAATCCCCGTCGTTAGAGAGCGATCGGGGGGCAAAAATCTCTTGACATCCTCGGCCAGCTCCTTTTCGTCGCCCGACTTATTCATTCCTCGAGTCGCTACAGTCCACCAGGATTCTTCGTCGCCATCTATGGTTCTTTTCAAACGAATCTTGCTCAGACTTCTGCCTGCATACTGGCACAGCCGTTCCTTTTCGAAAACTAAGGGGGAGTCGGCGGTGGCCTCGTCCTTGTCGGCGCGACGGAGTGTGGCATTGAGCAGCCAAGCCTCGCCGTTTTCTTCGAAGATAATGCGTGCTGTAATCGTGGGCTCAAGAATGTCCATCAGCGGATCGATGGTAGAGCGTTGAGTTCCCAATGAAGCGCCTCTGGCAATGTTGATGATTAGAGAAAGCAGGCGTAGATCAGTGGTTTTGCCGGAGGCATTGATACCGGAGATGCCAATGGCTGTGACGATGCCAAGCGGTGAGGTGGTGCTCTGAAGGCGATGGGTGAAGCTGCCATCGGTAATCCTATCTTCGGCGAACAGGATCATGCGTAGTGCGCCCTTGTCGTATAAGCGAAGTCCTTTAAGGTCAAAGGCTAAGATCCGCATTATGCTCCTTTGAACAGAATATTTGTTTATATACTACATCTGAATGCTGATAATCTGTCGCTCCGTTCCGAGGAACCTCAATTATTGATGCAGCGGATATTGGTACAGCGGAAGATTTCAGGATCGTTGGGGCTGTGATCCCAAACTGATAAAAATGCGAGAAAAAAAACGAGAATCGCTTTTGCCTTTTAACTTTTGCTTTTAAGAAGAGAAAGAGCATGGCAAGGTTATTGTTCTTGCACATACTGATCTCTAAAAGTTACGAATACAGAAATTCCGGCCCATAAGGACCGGAATGCTTGTCGGGGTAGGGGGATTTGAACCCCCGGCCTCTTCGTCCCGAACGAAGCGCGCTACCAAGCTGCGCTATACCCCGTGACAACGTTCTATATAGTACACGTACCGTCGGCCAAACGCCATTGTCTGCGCGGCGCGACCATTCAACCGCTTGCCTTCATGCGGCAACCGGGACCAAGTACCGGCTCATGCGTAAAATAGCGATTTATGAATGACTCATCGGAAGAAACCCCTCGTCTGACGACGGTCGAGCGTGCTCAGGCACTGCTTGACCAGGATATGGCCATTACGGAGAAGATCGATCAGGGCGCCCAGTTGGATGACGCCATCGATCCTGGCAGCCTAACGGACGGTGCTGAAGGCCATCCTGAACAGGTGCGCATGCGTGTGGCCAAAAGGGCGCTCATGCTCAAGGAGGGTATTGAGCCCTACCCGGTCCATCTGGATGTAACGGATCGCATCGAGGATGTGCGCCGCAAGTATCAGGACCGCCTTGAGCCAGGCCAGGAGACCGAAGATGTGGTTGGCATCGCCGGCAGGGTCCTCTTCCTGCGCAACGGCGGCGGACTCTGCTTCGTCCAGCTGGCGGCTGGCGACGGCACCCGCATTCAGGGCATGATCTCCAAGCGTGAGATCGGCGCCGATTCGCTGAAGCGGTTCAAGCAGCTGGTCGACTTGGGCGATCACCTCTACCTGCGCGGCCGCGTGGTCGCCTCCAAGACCGGCGAGCTCTCCGTCTTCGCCACCGAGTGGAACATCGCGGCCAAGGCCTTGCAGCCCCTGCCCGCCCTTCACAAGGAGCTGACCGAGGAGCAGCGCACCCGCAAGCCCTACCTGGCCATGATCGCCGATGAGGATGTGCGGGCCATGGTGCGCCGCCGTTCGAAGGCCGTCTCCTCACTGAGGCGCACCTTCGAGGACCACGACTTCATGGAGGTAGAGACCCCCATGCTTCAGACCGTGCATGGCGGCGCTGCGGCCCGGCCGTTCACCACGCATATGAATGCCTTCGACATCGACCTCTACCTGCGCATCGCCCCTGAGCTCTTCCTCAAGCGCTGCCTGGTGGGTGGCATCGAGCGGGTCTTTGAGATCAACCGCGACTTCCGCAATGAGGGCGTGGATGCCACGCATGCACCGGAGTTCACCATGCTGGAGGCCTATCAGGCTTACGGCACCTACGACACCATCGGGGAACTGACCAAGGAGCTGATCCAGAAGGCGGCCATGGCCACGTCGGGATCACTGAAGGTGACTCTGCAGGATGGCAGCCAGTACGACTTCGGCGGCGATTGGCGCCAAATCAGCATGTACGATTCCCTTTCCGAGTCCCTGGGCGAAAAGATCACCCCGCAGACCAGCGTGAACCATCTGCGGACCATTGCTGACAAACTGGGCCTGGAGGAGGAGCCTGCCGAGAACCATGGCAAGCTGGTCGAACACCTCTGGGAGCACTTCTGGCAGGACAAGCTCTACGAGCCCACCTTCGTGCGTGATTTCCCGGTCGAGACCTCGCCCTTGGTCAAAGCCCACCGCACCAAGCCAGGCGTGGTCGAGAAGTGGGACCTCTACGTTCGTGGGTTTGAGCTGGCCACGGGATACTCCGAGCTCAATGATCCGGTGGTCCAGCGGCAGCGGTTCGTCGAGCAGGCCAAGATGGCCAGCCGTGGCGATGTCGAGGCCATGGACATTGACGAGGACTTCCTGGAGGCCCTGGGCGTAGGCATGCCTCCCGCTGGCGGCATGGGCATGGGCATCGATCGTCTGTTGATCGCCCTTACCGGTGCATCCATCCGCGAGACCATCACCTTCCCGCTGGTCAAGCCGCTGATCTGAGATGATAACAGGGGAGGGACGGTCATGAACATCAGGCTGTGGATGGATGGCATGCGTCCCCGGACGTTGCCCGCCTCGGTGGCGCCTGTCTGCGTCGGGGCTTCGGCTGCGCTCTTGGAGCGGTCACGGCTTCTGGAACAGTGCACCAGTTCCTGTTCGCCCACGCCTGTCGACCCTGCCCTGAAGGCGACCACGCCGGGAAGGCTGGCCCTAATCGTGGTCCTGCTGGTCCTGCTCGCCCTGTCTATGCAGATTGCAGCCAACTTCGCCAACGACTACGCCGATGGTGTTCGCGGCACTGACTCCGGCCGTGGAGGAGAGGAGGCCGCCTCTGGCAGACCGAGGCGTCTGGTGGCCGCAGGCGTGCCGCCCAAGAAAGTGCTGTACGCCACCATGATCTCAGCAGCCTTCACCTGCCTGATGGGCCTGATTGTCATGGCTCTGACCGGTCATTGGTGGATGATCCTGGTCGGGATCTGCTGTCTGATAGCCGGCTGGTGTTACGTGGGCGGCCCGCATCCATACGGCTACCACGGGCTGGGCGAGGTCAGCGTATTCATCTTCTTTGGTCTGGTGGCCACCCTGGGCACCGAGTACTTCCTCATTAATAGGGTCGATGCCGCCGGCGTCCTGGGTGCTTGCGTCTGTGGACTCAACGCCGTGGGCCTGCTCATGCTCAACAATTACCGGGACTTGGATGACGATCGCCGTGCCGGCAAGCACACATACGCGGTTCTGGTGGGGGCACGCGCAGCGGCTATTTCCATTTACCTGGTCTACATCCTGAGTCTGGTTCTGGGCCTGATCCAGTTCGTTCCGGCTGTCATGCGACGTGGCCTGCCTGGTTTCCCACTTGTGCTGATCCTCCTGCCTGTGGCCGCTGTCTTTCTGCTGATCTGTCGAGCCTTTGCCCGCGGCCAGGTGCCCAAGGCTTTCGGCATGGC
Organism: Bifidobacterium sp. VU/mBH4 (B4); assembly: GCF_058199535.1. Classification (NCBI taxonomy): domain Bacteria; kingdom Bacillati; phylum Actinomycetota; class Actinomycetes; order Bifidobacteriales; family Bifidobacteriaceae; genus Bifidobacterium; species Bifidobacterium sp. VU/mBH4 (B4). Next base: position 383,594 of record NZ_JBVPQJ010000001.1, read on the forward strand.
AGGCAAGGGTACTCTGGTCTCCGCCCTGTGCTGGTCGGCGGGCCTGCTCCTGCAGCTGTGAAAATCTTGATACGCTCATAAGAGAGCAGTCCGACTTTCAAGCGATTTGGTGGATAATCAGGCAATCATGTTCATCACACTTCAGGAATACAAGGACGCACTGCGACCCTCGGCCTTGCTCTGCTCGCCCACACCGGTTCTGATCGGCACGGCGGTGGCCCTCCGGCAGCTGTTCAGCCAAGGACTTGGGCCGGATGCGCGCTTCTGGCTGATAGCCCTCTTATGCTGTCTGACGGCTGTGTTCATCCACAGCACCTGCAATCTGGCCAACGACTACTTTGACGGCATCAGGGGCACTGACGAAGGCCGGAGCAGCCTTTCGGGAGCTGGCGCTGACGGCTCGGTGCCTGATCTGCCCAGAAGAGGGGTGGCCGGTGGTGTGGAGCCTCGCAAGGTCCTGTTGTCTGCCTATCTCAATATCTTTATGGCCTGCCTGTCCGGCCTGACCCTCTGTTGGGTGACTGGCCACTGGTGGATGATCCTGGTCGGCATTTTCTGTCTGCTGGGAGCCTGGTTCTACACGGGAGGCAAGCACCCTTACGGCTATAGGGCCATGGGCGAGCTGAGCATCATGATCTTCTTTGGCCTGGTGGGCGTGCTGGCCACCCAGTACCTGGAGACTGGCGGCATCGACCGTCACGGGTTCATCGGCGCCCTGGTTGGCGGTCTTATCTGCATTCCTGTTCTGGAGATCAACAACTATCGAGACATTGATGCGGATCCTCTGGCCGGCAAGTACACGCTGTCTTCCTTCATCGGAGCCAGAGGCACGCTGATTCTGATGGGGTCCTGCTATGCCCTGGCTGTGATCCTGGGCGTGGTTGAGTCATGGTCCCTGTCTGACGGCTCTCTTGCGAACGCCTGGCCCCGCCTGCTCTGCCTGCTGCCTGTCCTGGCTCTGGCCATTGCCACCACAGCGGCCAGCTGTCGGAACCGCTTCAGCAGGGCCTTTGCGCTGTCGGGCTATACCGATCTGCTGACAGGGTTCTGCTGGCTGGGTGTCTGCCTGCTTTAAGTGACCGCTCTACGGGGGGGGGGGCTGTAGATCCGCCAAACAGTCCCTCTTAGGTCTTAGAATTTTCACTATGACCTACAAACTAGTATTGCTCAGGCACGGCCAGAGCGCATGGAATAACACCAATCAGTTCACCGGCTGGGTGGACGTCCCGCTGACCGAGCAGGGCGAGCAGGAGGCCCGCAAAGGCGGCAAACTGCTCAAGGATAAGGGTGTGCTGCCGGATATCGTCTTCACTTCACTGCTGCGCCGCGCCATCAACACCGCCAACATCGCCTTGGATGAGGCTGACCGCCTTTGGATCCCCGTCAAGCGCGACTGGAGGCTGAACGAGCGTCACTACGGAGCACTGCAGGGCAAGAACAAGACTGAGATCCGTGAGAAGTACGGTGACGAGAAGTTCATGCTCTGGCGTCGTTCCTATGCCACCCCGCCGCCCGAAATCGACCCTGACGACGAATACTCGCAGTCCCATGATCCCCGGTATGCTGGAGCCCCAGTGCCTCGCGCCGAGGCGTTGGCCAACGTGGTCAAGCGCGTCACCCCCTACTGGGAGAGCGACATTGTTCCTGAGCTCAAGACCGGCAAGACCGTCCTGATTGCTGCCCACGGCAACTCCCTGAGGGCCATCGTCAAGATGCTCGACAACCTGACTGAGGACGAGATTGCCAAGGTCAACATTCCCACGGCCATCCCCCTGGTCTACGAGTTGGATGAGAACTTCAAGCCCATCAAGCCTCGTGGCGAGTACCTGGATCCGGAAGCAGCCGCAGCCGGTGCTGCAGCTGTGGCGGCCCAGGGCCAGAAGTGAGATTCAAATCTATCCGATGATCTCAATCGAACTTTGAATGCAGAGCGTCCAAAGTTATTAAGGTGGTGTCGTCTCCTCTTGTGGAAGGCACCACCTGTTTGTATTCCCGATGCCGGCGGGTGCCTATCTGGTTCTGATGGTCAAAGCGACACTTTGCCCAGGTTCGACTCGCTCTTCCACGCCGACTGCGGAGCCATCGTGCAGATGGACGACGCTGGCTTGATATCGTCTGCTCTGACCGTTGAGCGTGACATCTTCCAGCATGGTGTTCGGTTGCATGGCAATTTGCAAATAGACATGCAGGGGTTCATCGGTTCTATTTGTGAAGAGAAGCGTGTTGTCTTCTTGCTCGAAATCGACCTGGCCGCCGCAGAAGGCCAGGTCCTTCCAGCTAAAGCGGCGCCAGGGCGTGTAAGGAGCGATTCTGATGCTGCGGGTTTCCTGGTCGCGCTCGACTCCCATGATGTCGTGCAGGAAGAAACTGACGAATTCACCCGCGCACCAGCCGCACTTGCCCAGGCCACGTTTGACCTTGGTGGGTTCTTGCTCAGCATGCTCGAAGGGCCACCACCAGAAGGATCCATCCAGATCGGTGGTTCTGCGCAGCTCAAGCAGGGCATCGCTAAGTTCTTCTCGGGTATTCGCCCTGCAGAGGCCATGGATCTGGCCGGGATAGGTAATTCCGTTGCTGTCGTCAAAGTCCCAGAAGTCGATTCCGCCCGTAATCGGGGCATAATACGGGTCTCTGGTGCTGTGGGCCCATCTGGCATGGTTGCGTATGCGCTCGTCGTCACGGCTGGTGAATCCGTAAACGGAGGCCATGGTCAGGTCGCTTTCCTCTCCGTCATGGACGCCGATGATGCTCCCATCCCTGTTGGCCCCTTCCACGTACATGGGGCTGCCATCAATGCTGCGGACGCATTTCTCGTTAAGTGACTGATGAAGTTCCTCGGCTATCTGTTCCAGCTGTTCTGCCTGACCGGTATCCAAGAGATCCGAGAAGTCCTCAGCCATGACCTTGGCGGCCTTCCAGGCCAGTATGTTGGACCCGGTGTGGTAGTCGCCACGTGACGGTCCGTCAGAAATGTAAAGGGTCTCATACAGTTGACCTTGCTCAGGTCGTTCGGCGATAAGATCTGCGGCCAGCCTACGGACGTACTGAGTGAATGTCCTTTGGTCTGCAGTGAACGCCTTGCGGCCATGCCGGTGAACCAACATGGAAGCCAGAACTGCAGCGAGGCAGGAATTGCCCAAGGAATGTTCGAATCCGCTGGCTTCGGGATGCATTCTGGACTCGCGTTCCCAAGCATGGTCGGGAATGCCATACTGCGCGAGGAATTCGATCATGGGATTGGCCAGGTCAGGGTTGCTGTCGACCAGACCCATGGCACAGTAGCCGAAGTCTCTGATCCATACGTCGGGGAGCGGGTTGGCGTTGGATCCCCAGAATGAGCCAGCTGCTTTGCCGTCTGCCAGCAGAAGAAGACTTTGTCGGGCTAGTTCCGCCGACCGGGTGATGAGTTCACCGTACCATGGGTCTTCCGGAATCTGTACCTTGCCCAGGCTGCCCTTACGGGCTTTCAAGGTAACGTTCAGAGCTTTCCGGCATTCCTGAATGGAGTCGAATGTATGCAGGTTATCCTCTTGCTCCGAAAAATCGAAGACACTGGCCACGCTCCGACTTTCTCCTGGAGCAAGCCGGAGCATGGCCTTGCAGGTGTCGTGCGCGACAGGACTGTCCGATTCGCCCAGAAGATTGTATTTCAAGGGTAACAGTTCCGCACCATCCTTGCCCTGCGTTGACGACAGCATAGATACATTTACGTCTAAAGGCGTCGTCCCCCTATTGGTAAGCTGACAAAGCTGAATCAGGCACAAGGGTCTGCTGGCACCTTCCTGGGGCGCGAAGACGATGGTCTGGCTGTGCAGATCACCTATCGAGGCATCGAAGACAGGTATGAGTTCGTCTATGAAGCTAAGCGCCGGCGATAGACATTGACGGTTCATGCAATCGATCTGCATTCCAATGTGCCCTTGGCAGAAGGCCAGCTTCTTGTACACATAGACACCAGGAATGGTCTTGCCTCGCATGTCCTGGCGTCCTACTGCAACAACCGCGCGTCGCACCTGTCCAGTCCTGTCCAGGGCAGCCAGAAGGCGATTGTTGGAGATGTCGACGCTGAAAGGATAATCAGTGTATCTGCCCAGGTCGTATTCCATGACCATGTCGTCAGGCCATTCGAGCCCTGCGGCGGCGAACAAGCTTGCACGATTGCCAGCGGCACCTTTTGTATTGAAACCCATGAAGGTGTTCTCTGTTTTGGTTTCTTGTTGATCCGAGGTTGGCAACGGCATCAACTGCTCCTTTCAGCAAGTCTGTGGGACGCGGGTATCGCTTCATTAGCACGCTCGAGGGCCCATCCATGGTCATGGAGTCCACATGGCTACATCCATGCTTCCAAGCACATGATAACGTATACATCAACAAAGGACAAAGAGATCTTGGCAAGTTCGCCCATTAAGTACTGAAGCTGGCGCCGGATTGCGGGGACTAAATCCTGCCCCTTGGCAAGTTAGCGGAGAGTCAGCGCTCCGGAGGGGCGGTTGTGCTGCGAACAGCCAGAAAGGATGGCTGAATTTGCATGTTCTTTTCAGGGTTCTCGCCTTCCAGCAAATTCAGCAGCGTCTGAGCGGCTGACTTTCCCATCTCGTAGGGATCCTGATGAATAGTGGTGAGCCCGATTTCACGGGCATATGTCGAATCGTCGAAACCTGCAACCGATACGTCTCGGGGAATTGTGTATCCCGAGCGCTGCATGCAGAAAAGCAGAGGAAGGGCATATTCGTCATTCATGCAGATGACAGCTGTCGGGTACTGGTCCAACCTGGCCAACTGGGATAAGGCGAAGTCTGCTCGAGTATCGTCTTTGGGTGCATATACGACTGTCGGACTGACCTGATCCCCTAGTTGGGAGCAGATCGAACGGAATGCTTGCAGACGCGCCCGACCATTCCATTTGAAATGTTCAGTCTCTGGGTCCAAGCAGACGTAGGCGATTTTACGATGCCCGAGGTTGACCAGATGATTGATGATCAATCCCATGCAGCTGGTCTCGTCTATGCCTACGGTTGCCGAAAATTCCGGAATCGGTTCGGTGTTGATCCCGATAAGCGGGATGCCTGTCGTGGCTAATTTGTCGGCCTCAGCGTAGGGTATTTGAAAGGAGACCACAAGCACAGCATCAGCATTGCGTTTGATAGACATGTCCGAAAAGAAGGCATGGCGTTCCTGCTCATCTGAAACAGCGTATAGAGCGATGTCATACCCTGCGTCATGGAGGACGGAATTGAGGCCAGCCAGAACGTGCGAGTCATACCAGGAGTCCAATTCTCCGCCAGTCAGGAAGGCGATTCGTGCCGACTTGCCCGATTTCAATGCTGAAGCAGATCGTGAAATGGTGTAGTCCAAGTCCTGTGCGACTTTGAGGACTTTTTCCCTGGTTTGCGGGAGAACCTTGTCGGGGAGGGTAAAAGTACGGGATACCGTGGCTATTGAAACCCCGGCACGATCTGCTACGTCTTGAATGGATGCGCCCACAATGCCCTCCTGTTTTTCCCTAGGGCTTTTGCCTGCAAAATCTTATCACGGCTGCTCAAATCATGGATACGTATACATCTCATACTTATTCTTTGCAAGAGAGATGTGTTTTTAAACGGGGTTCATAAGTCTGGATTAGCCCTGACATACCGAAAATTGCTGAATAGCTGGGCTACCAAAGAACTTGCAGAGCGATAACCGGCGTGCTAACGTTTACATCAGCTGGTCGGAATGCCAATGATGGTTTCTGTATGTTCCATTTCGACTGGTCTAACCACAGGTCGAGCCGTCTTATGGCAGCGCGGCGGTTCGAACGGGGCAGAGGAGAAACGTCAATGAAGATGACGAAGAACACATTGGTGCGCGTGCTCGCGGCAGCTCTTACTGCCGTGGCTCTGGCACCTCTGTCGGCATGCGGTGGATCCGGAGGCGCCAATGTGACGACGCTCAGCTTCTTCCAAACCAAACCAGAAGCAGTAGAAGACTACACCAGGATTATCGCGGACTTTGAGCGACTGCATCCGAACATCAAAGTGGTGCAGAACCAGGTCTCTTCAGCCGACACAGCCCTGAGGGCTCTTCTAGTCAAGGATCGCACGCCTGATGTTATAGCGCTGAATCCTAATGGAAGCATGGGCAAGATGGCCAAGGCCGGGGTATTTTATGATTTCAGCAACACGTCGATAAGCCATAGGATCCGCCCGGTCATGCAATCCGTGATCAATGGACTGGGTCGAGATGGCCAACAGATCAATATCGTGCCTTATGCCGGCAACGTATGCGGTATCACGTATAACATCGATCTGTTCAAGCAGCATGGCATCAAGGTGCCTAAGACCTGGAAGGATCTTGAGCAGGCAGCTGCCGCTCTGGAAGCCGACGGCGTTGCTCCATTTATCGGAACACTGGGCGACCCCAATCGCGTTTCAACGCCTTTCGACGGTCTGGCTCCCTACTATGACAACGACGGGTTCTGGGACAAAATGCGTACCGAGGGCAAAAAGGTAGGGCCGGATTCGCCCGTTTCCTTCCAGAAAAACTTCAAACCTCTGATGGAACGGCTCTATTGGATTTACCAGCATTCGACCAAAGACGTGAGAACCATGACTTACGAGGACGGAACTTCAGCCTTCGCTCGTGGTGAGGGAGCCATGCTCCTGGCAGGGAACTGGTCAATGGCGCCGGTCCTGCAGATCAATCCGAAGATGCATATAGGCTTCTTCCCTTATCCCACGGACAAGGCCGACAAGGCCATTCTCGTATCAGGCGGAGATGTGGCGATCACCATGGGTGCGCATCCCAAGCATGAGAAGGAATCCATGGCCTTTATCAACTATCTGTACTCGGACGAAGTTCAGCGTCGTTTCGTCAAGTCACAACAGCTTATTCCCTCACTCTCGTCGATCCCCGTGGACGAGAATCCGGCCATGAAGCCGGCCAAATACTGGATAGATTCTGGCAGGATCCAGGGATATGCGGATCACCAGATACCCTCCAGTATCAGCTACAACCCGATATTGAACAAAGCCATGCTGGACGGCGACCTGGATTCGGCCCTCACCACACTCGACAAAGAGTGGGGCAAGGTCGCGGCCAGGACCATCGAGTGATCGGAGGCAAACGCATGACTATGACACAGACGACAGTGGCCACAGACACTCACCGGCATCGTCGATTTGCTGAGGCTACTTATTACTGGATGGTATGGCCTTTTATCATCCTTTTCGCCATCTTCCACACCATCCCCATGCTGGCCGGCATCTTCTTCAGCTTCACCAACTATGCCGGTTACGGAAAATGGCACATGGTAGGCCTGTCGAACTACGTCAATCTCTTTGGGGATGACAGGGTTCTCCACTCGTATTTGTTCACCATTTTCTTTTCACTGGTGGCTACGATCCTGACCAATGTCATTTCCTTGGCGATTGCCCTGGCCCTGAATGCCAGGATCAAGGCTAGAAATCTGTTCAGGGGCATCTTTTTCATTCCCTACGTGCTGTCCATGCTGATCATCGGATATGTCTTCCAATTCTTCTTTTCCAAGTCAGTGCCGAAGATCTTCTCAGCAGTTCCTCTGCTCAGGGATAACATCCTGACCAATGAGCACTGGGCCTGGGTGCCTATCGTTATCGTGACGGTATGGCAGGCTTGCGCTTTTGCGATCATCATCTACCTGGCAGGTCTGCAGACCATTCCTGCCGATATCTATGAGGCGGCTTCGCTCGATGGGGCCACAGGATTTAAGGCGTTCAAGTCCATTACATTGCCTCTGATCATGGGCTACGTGACCATAAATGTGGTGCTCAATATCAAGAACTTCATGCAGGCATTCGATCAGATAGTCGCCTTGACCGATGGAGGACCAGGGATGGCTACTGAATCGGTGACTCTGCAGATTTATCAAGGTGGATTCACAGGCGGCGAATTCGCCTACCAGTCTGCTGATGCAGCCATTCTCTTCCTGATCATCACGGCTCTTTCAGTTATACAGCTTCGTTACCTTAATCCGAAGGAGGATTAAGCGCCATGACCTCAAGTCAAGTTATGAATGCCATTCCGGCAAAGTCTTCAGGCATGAATCCACATACACAACACGGTCATGGACGGCGTCTCCATAGGGTCAATTGGTGGTTGACAGCCCTGGTGGCAGTATGCTCATTGACTGTTCTTGTACCGCTGTATTTTGCAGTGGCGGTCGCGCTGAAGAGTCCTGAACAGCTGGCTAAGGGGACAGGCTTTGAATGGCCCAATCCAGTGCATTGGGGCAATTTTGCAGAGGCCTGGGCACGGACCAATTTCCCCAGAGCGCTTATGAACACGGCCATGATCACGGTGTGTTCAGTTGTGCTGACGCTGCTGACCAGTTCGGTCTTGGCCTATGCACTAGCCCGGAATATGCACAGGCCCTTCTTTAAGATCGCTTACTACTACTTCTTGGCAGCCATGTTCATCCCGTTCCCTATTGTGATGCTCCCGGTCGTCAAGGAAACGGGATTGCTTGGTCTTGATAACCAGGCAGGTCTGATTGTGCTGTATACGCTATACGGGTTCTCGATGAACATCTTTCTGTATACGACTTACCTGCATTCCATTCCCATGGAATTGGAAGAGGCTGCACGGGTTGATGGGGCATCGACCTGGAGGGTGTTCTGGCAGATTATTTTTCCGCTTCTCATGCCGATGAATGCAACCGTGGGAATTCTGACCTGCGTATGGGCATGGAACGACTTCATCATGCCGCTGGTGGTACTTACGGATCCTGGTGCTAGGACCCTGCCATTAGCTCAGTATGTATTTCAGGGGCAATACAACACCAATTACACGGTGGCCTTCGCTTCCTACCTGATGGCTATGGCTCCCTTGCTGATCGTTTATATATTCTCTCAGCGGTGGGTCATCTCCGGAGTGGTGCGCGGCTCTGTAAAATAAACAAGTTTGGGTCCGACACCACTCGAACATACAAAAGGAACGGCCCGCCACCCGATGAACTGACAGGCAGTAGGTCGTTCCTTTGTTGTTCATTCAGTCCAGATCGAGGTCGAGATCCTTGGGATCCTTAGAGGGGTCGAAGCCCGACACGATGTAGACCACACGCCGGGCCGCCGAGACGCCGTGGTCTCCCAGACGTTCCATGAACCGTGCCACCAGGACCAGGTCGATCAGCTGCTGCCTGCTCCCCTTCCAGTCGTCTGAGAGGGCATAGCTGAAAGTTTTCTGATGGAGCTTGTCCATCTGGTCATCGCTGACGATGATCTGCTCGGCTATAGTCGTGTCCCTGTCGGAGAGCATGTCAACCAGACGGTCAGCCATGACGTCAAGGAAATCCTGCATCTGCTTGAACAGGGGAATGACCTCGTCGGGCAGGGTCGGTTCGGGGTAGGAGCGCCTTGCAGTCTCGGCGATGTGCCTGGCCAGGTCTCCCATGCGCTCAAAGGTGGCTGACAGGCTCAGCGTGGAGACCACTACCCGCAGATCAGTGGCCACAGGGCTCTGCTTAGCCAGGAGCCTGATGCATTGATCGATGATGCTGGCCTGCAGGTTGTCTATATCGGCATCCCCGTCGATGACCTCCTGGGCCGTATCCACGTCGCAGTCCATCAGGGATCGCCCGGCTTTTTTGATGGCATCGCGAACCTTGGCAACCATCCGATCGAGATCGTCGGCCACCAGCCCCAGTTCCTCGTTGAAAATCACGCGCATTGTTCTTCCCTTTCGGCCTCGGTCAACGATACGGCTCCAGTCTATGTGACCAGGATGGCAAGAAAAAGCCAGTCCTGAAGAATGTCGGGCCATGGGAGCGGCAATCGAAGTCGGATATGCGAGAATAAAGCCGGAACTGCCGATGAGACTTGGTTGATGTCGCACGTCCGGGGTCGGCGCCGGACTGGAGGGAAGTCCTTATGAGACGGTTCATGGACCGCCTATGCAGCCTTGTGGGCAATCGGAGCAAGGATGGTGAACAGGCCGATGGTGGGGCATTGGAGGGCTCGACCCAGGCTCTGCTGGCGCTCATTCCTGCCGCCACGGTTGTGGTCGATGGCGATGACGAGGTTGTTCGCTCAAGTCCGGATGCCTACAGGCTGGGAATCGTCAGCAACGACGAGATTGCTGATCCGAAGATCATCGAGGCCATTGCGCAGGTACGCCGTTCGGGTGGTCGACGCACCTTCAATCTGACCACGCGAACGCCTACGGAATTCGCTCTGGATGCCGCAGCCGAGAGCCGGGAATCCGATGATTGGGATGTTGACGAGGTTGAGGATCCTGGGGATGCGACCCATGTTCAGGCCCAGGCGGTATCCAGAAGGAACTGGCTCAAGGTCACCCTGGGACGCATCGACAAGTCCCTGGTCGTGGTGCTCATCGATGATGTGAGCGATTCGGTCAGGTTCGTTCGGACCAGGGATGCTTTCATGACCAATGTATCCGAGCAGATGCTCAAGCCGGTCCAGGCCCTTGAGGAGCTTGCGGCGCAACTGAAAACTACCTCGCACTTGGAGGAGGATGACCCGGATCTGCTACGCAGCCACCTGCGCAGCGTCTCCAAGGATGCCTCCTCGGTCCAGCGGTACAGTGCCTATCTGGGGCATGTGCTCAAGGATCTTCTTCTGCTGATTCGGGCTCAGGAGCGGATCAAACCCAGCAGGGAGAACGTGCTTGACGTGGCTGAGCAGATAAGGACAGTGGTGCAGGATGAGCAGGATGGAGCTGATCAGGCCCATGTGACACTACGGTGGCGATGCGACCAACCACTGACGATTCATGGCGACGGGCAGCAGATCAGAGTGGCTTTGGCCAAGCTGGTGGAGAATGCTATATCCTATTCACCTTCGGGCTCGACTGTCTCCTTGGTGGCGCAGGCCTCCAAGGACGGGCACTATGGGATCATCAGGGTGGTCGACCACGGCCAAGGCATATCCAAGGCGGACCAAGGCAGGATTTTCGAACGCTTCTACCGTGCGGACAATCAGAATGAGCAGACTGCAGTGGGCATCGGCCTGGGGCTGGCCATCGTCAAACATGTGGCCCTGACCCACCACGGGTCGGTCACAGTTTGGAGCGCGCCGGGAGAGGGGAGCACATTTACGCTGATGCTTCCTCTGGCTCAGGGTCCGGTTGCTGGGCCAGACGGCGATAATCCCAGCGATTAAAGTGCTCCCAGATCAACAGCAGGATGCCCACGCCAACCCCGGAAAGGCAGACAATAAGGGGCTTAGTGACCGTCATTCCAGTCAGAGCTAGGATGCCGACTACGGCCAGCGCCAGAATCCAGGCTCCTGTGCCGAGCAAGAAGATGCGCCGCAGGTCCACCTGCACGGGACGCGGCGATGGCCTGCGGGCGTCCGGATCGAAAATGGGAGCCAGCTTCATACCCCTCACTGTACCGTTCGCAATGACATGCGGCGACCGCCACGCCTTGCCCAGGCCTTGGCCCTTGTCCTATCATGACGGGGATTGGTGGGTTCGTATGCACCGGCCCATGGAGGGATTTCCCGTGGAAAGGGGAGTGCGTGTATCCGATCCAAGCTGTGGAGAAGCACTACGCCTGGGGCTCGCATGACCGACTGCAGCGCATGTTTCATTTGCATGAGTCAGTCGAAGGCCAGGAGGATACCCTGGCGGAGATGTGGTTCAGCGGGCATACCGAATCCCCCTCGCCCCTGACCCTGCCCGACGGGTCGCTCATGCCGTTGACCGAGGCCATTCGCCGCAATCCCATGGCCATGCTGGGAGAGCGCGACTCTCGCCTCTTCGGTCCTACCCTGCCCTACCTGTTCAAGATCATCTCGGCCCGCATTCCTCTCTCCCTGCAGGTGCATCCCCTGGATTTCGAGGCTCGTGCCGGTTTCAACCGTGAGAATGCCCAGGGGGTGCCTGACGAGGATCCGAGGCGCTCCTTTCACGACAGTCTGGCCAAGAACGAAATGGTGGTGGCCTTGGAGCCTTTCCAGGCCTGTGTAGGCTTCGCGACCATTTCCACTCAGCTGACCCTTTTGCACGCTGTGGACCACCCTCTGGCCGAGCTGATGACCCAGGCGCTGACCGCCCGCACCTTCCACTTGGGCGTTCCGCCGGCCCGTTTCGCTTCGGCTGATGCCATGATGCCGGTCTCCTCTTTAATCTGGCCGGATTCCCGCCGACGTATTTTCCGGGCCTTCCACGCCGCCGTGACTGCCGAGCCAGAGGCGGCCCGAGGTATGGAAGAAGCTTTGGAGGCTGCAGCTGGGCGGCTGCATTCGAAACGAGCGGGTGCCGTACTGAATCATGCCCTGTGTGCCGCGCGGGCTTTCCCGGAGGATCCGGCAGTGCTCTGTCTGCTCATGCTCAACCCTGTGGATCTGGAGGAGGGCGATTCGGTCTATATTCCCGCCGGGACTCCTCACGCATACATCCACGGCACTGCTGCAGAGATCATGACCAACTCCGACAACGTGCTCAGGGCAGGCATGACCCCCAAGCATCGGGACATTCCCAACCTCCTGCATAGTTTGGACTGCCAGCCCTCGGCCCCTATTGACCCATCCAGCTCCATGATCGCCACCCTGATCATGCATAATATGGTGACCTACCGGCCCAAGATCAACGAGTACATGCTGGTCTACGGGCATGTGGAGGAGGGCGGCGCCACCTGGCCCCTGCTCAACAGACTTCAGCAGCGTTACGGGGATCTGATAGAGCGCCTAGGGCCTCGTCACCTGATGATTCCGCGCCGCGGGCCGCGCATCATCGTCTGTACTGACGGGCGAATCCGTTGCGCAACCACCGACCAGTCCTGTGTACTGGATCAAGGACAGGCTCTCTTCATCCCCTCCCAAGACGGCCGTGTCGACATCACCATGCCTGAAGATTCCGACGAAGCTGGCGGGTCCTTCCTCCTGGCTTCGACTCCGGTTTGACCTCGTATGAGCCTGGTTCGCTCAGGGTGGACCAGGCGGGGTTTAAAACCGGGGGACACGCCGTGGCGGATGGCACGCATGCCGGTTTGCTCATGTCCGCCTTATGTCCGTATAATCCTAACGTATTCCGTGGTTGTCGAAGATGAGCGGCCACCGAAGCCATGCTTGAGTACACCAGTGTGGACAATTCAGGCCATTTGGCCTGAGTTCTCGCTTGCGTTATGGTGTTCCCTTGTGATGGTCCGTGATACGGCACGAAAGTCGCGTCGGAACATAAACGGGAGTGATTCTACATGAAGCATGCTGCGCACAAGGCTTCGGCCGCGCGGGGCGCAGGTGGCAGTTCGCCGACCAGCCGATCGACGGGTGCAACCCGGGAGGCCGGCATTCAGGGCGTTGATGATGTCTTGGCGGCCAAGCTCAACGAGGTGGCCCCTCGAACCCGACGCTCTATCCGTTTGGCGGCCAAGGCCTCAGCCCGTCGCTCCCACATCATGACTGGTTCGGCCCTGACTGTCCTTGTCGGTGCGGCCGCTTCCTCAATGGCTGTTAACCAGGCTCGAGGCGACTGGTCCCTGCCTATGGCCGGCAGTGTCGCGATCAACCTTGTCACCCCCTCATCCTCCGCCGGCTACGCTGATGCCAGTGGCAGTTCAAGGGTCTCTCGCTCCGACTACCGCCAGCCTTTGCCGACGGCTTCACAGCGCAACGAGGGCAGTTGGGACCTGGGCGAATCGGCGCTCGATGCCGGGCAGATGTCCAAATCCTCGGCAAACAATCCGGCCGTGGCAGCGCTGATGGATGCCGACCGATCGGTTCTGCCGGCAGGGTTCAACCCCAACCATGCCACGGGCGATGTGGGCAACGCCTACGAGTTCAGCCAGTGCACCTGGTGGGCCTATGTCCGTCGTCACCAGCTGGGTCTGCCGGTGGGCTCCCATATGGGCAATGCCAAGGACTGGTCAGGCTCGGCCCGCGCTTTAGGCTACTGGGTGGATGACACGCCGCGCAACGTCGGCGATATTGTGGTCTTCCAGGCCGGCCAGGAGGGCTCGGACTCCACTTATGGCCATGTGGCCATTGTAGAGAAGATCAATCCCGATGGCTCCATCGTCACCTCCGAGTGCGGCGCCGTAATGAACGGGAAGACTTACTCCCGCACTCTGACGAATGTGCACGCACTGCGCTATATCCATTACTGATCCTTGATTGCGCGGATCGTGTTCCCCAAAGTTCATTGTTGTTCCCTACACGTGATAGAATTGTGCACGATGAAAAAAACACGCAAGTATGTGAGCATGATGGCAGCGGCCACTATCTGTGGCACGCTCTTCATCGGTATACCCGCCGTGGCCCAGGCCAGTGATGGTAGTGAGGCCGTAGCCACTTCGTCGCGTTCATTCACCCCCGGCAGCAAGGTGCGTGCCGACCTGCTGACCGAATCGACAGCGACCACCGTCGAAAAGGACAGCCGCTGGGGCGGTATCGAGTCATTGAACGTCCCTGCCACCAAGTCCCAGGCCGAGAAGGACGCCGAGGCCAGAGCTCAGCAGGCCCAGGCGGCGGCCAGCCAGCGCCAGGCCGCGCAAGTCAGCCGCTCTGCTGCTCGTAGCGGTGCCGCTAGTAGAGTCGCTGACGTACCGGCCACCGGCACGGGTGCAGATGTGGTCAACTATGCCCTTCAGTTCCAGGGGATTCCCTATGTATGGGGAGGAACAGATCCTGCCACAGGCTTTGATTGCTCTGGATTTACCCAGTACGTGTTTGCCCACTTCGGCATTGGCCTGCCCCGCACAGCCGATGCTCAGGGTTCGATGGGTGTGCCGGTTACGGATCCGGCTCCTGGCGACCTGATGGTAGCCCCCGATGGCAGCCATGTTGGCATCTACGTCGGCGGCGGACGCATGATCCACGCTCCGGCTCCCGGCCAGAGTGTCAAGGTTCAGGCGGTCTATCAGACTTTCAACTACCGTCGTCTGGTCTGAGGCATAGGTTTTATGCAGCGTTAACGCCCCTACGGGGGCGTTTTGCATATATCAGAGTCGAGGTTTCTCGCGTGTTGGTCCTGGCAGACTTATTGATCAGACCTGCATGCGATATTCTGACAGAAGGAGCGGTGTCGGTTTGTCATCGCCAAGTGTAAAGGAGGTCGTCGGATGAGCAACGACAAGGCTGTTCTGGTAGGCGTCGATGGCTCGGACGCCAGCTATAAGGCGGCGTGGTGGGCCGCCAACTACGCTAAGCATGCAGGGTTGACCCTGCAAATCGTCTGCGCCTATTCCCTTCCCTCGTACGCGGCCGTCTCTTTCGATGCGACGTATACCACCATGGGTGACGACGTGGCCGCTCACAACGACGCCCAGGAGATCCTCTCCAAGGCCAAGGCCATCGCCGATGAGCAAGGTGTCAGTGCAGCCACGCTGATCGTTACGGGAGATCCCTCCTCGGTCTTCGTGGAGCTGAGCCGCAATTACCGGCTGATCGTCATCGGGAACCGGGGTAAGGGCGGCTTGGCCGAGCGACTGCTGGGAACTACCAGCTCCAGCCTGCCCGCTTATGCTTACTGCCCAATCGTGGTTGTTCCCTACACCGACGACGACGGCAATCTGATGCATCTGAGCAACGATATCAAGCGGGTCGCCGTGGGTTCCGACGAGTCCAAGTGGGGCCTCAAGGCCCTTCAGATAGCCGCCTCCTTCGCCGACAGCTGGGATGCCGAGCTGGATGTCATGTCTGCAGTGCCCAACATTTCCGGACTGACCGGTACGGGTTCGGCCGAGGAGCGCAGCGTCATGGATTCCTACCTGGATGACCTCAATACCCGAATCGCACCGCTTATGAAGACCTATCCGAATCTGCGCATCAACAAGACGGTGGTGCCGGGGTCTGCTGTGGAAGCGCTGACCCAGGCCAGCAAGACCCATGATGTGGTTGTGGTTGGCTCGCGTGGTCGCGGCGGCTTCACAGGGCTTCTGCTGGGGTCGACCAGCCAGGGGCTCCTGCAGCATGCAGTCAGCCCGGTCTACGTGGTGCCGCGCAAGTACGTGGAGGCCGAGGAGTCCGGGCTCAAGGCCGCAGCAGAGGCGGCTGAAAGCACGGATGTGGCCGAGATTACCGGCGTGGAGCGCATCTCCGTGGATTCAGCCAAGCCCGAGCAGCTGGCTGACCTGGAATCGACCATCGATCCCGAACACAAGGAGTAAGGGCAACGACAAGAGCGGGGATTCCCGAAGTTCCATGAACTCGGGGATCCCCGCTCATCTATTGTTGCCGGATCAGTGGCGAACCTTGACGGAGATCCTGACTGGTGTCTCCCGCTGATAGGTATGTGCCACGGTGCAGGACTTGGCTATATGGCGGCGGACCCGCTCCTCCAGCTTGTCGGCATCATCTTGGGCCAGCCTGGCAGAAGTGGCATCGACGTCAACCTGCTCGTCGAAGCTCAGGTAGGCGTCATCGTCGGTGTCATAGGTGCCGTCCACCACGATTTTCGCCCCCTTGCCCTTGCCCAGGGCGCTCTCCACGGCGAATTGGCTGGACAGGGCTCCGCAGGCAGCCAGAGCGATCTTCATCAGATCGCCGGGGTTGAACTGATCCTCGCCCTTGCCGAAGGTGATGTGAGCCCCATTGTCGCCATAGGCGTTCCAGGTGCCGTCCTTGTCGCGTTCGACCCAAAGTCTCTTGCCCATCTGTTCCTCCTTGTCCGGCACCCCCCCCCCCCGGGTGCGTCATCCGGATCCGACCCTGTGGCCGGACCTGCTCCTCCAATCTAACCCGGACAGCGCAATTCGTCACCGGGGCGCGCTCAGCTGACCGAGGACTTGATAGTATGGCCGCATGGCCTTGACTCCTGAAGAACTGCAACGTATTCGCACACGCATCCCCGAGCGTCCCGACTCGGACATTCCCACCCCCTATGAGGACCTGGTGCGCACCATCCTGCGCGAGGGCACCCTGAAGTCCGACAGGACGGGCACCGGGACCATATCGCTGTTCGGGAAGCAGATGCGCTTCGATCTGTCGCATTCCTTCCCGTTGATCACCACCAAGAAGGTCTACTTCCGGGGCATCGCCTACGAGCTGCTTTGGTTCCTCAAGGGGTCGCAGAATGTGCGTTGGCTGCAGGAAAACCGCGTGCACATCTGGGACGAGTGGGCCGACCCGGAAACCGGGGATCTGGGTCCGGTCTATGGAGTTCAGTGGCGCAGCTGGCCCGCTCCGACCCCCGAGGACCCCGATCGTACCATTGATCAGATCGCCAAGGTGCTGGATCTGATACGCACCCACCCGGACTCCCGTCGAATGATCGTCACTGCTTGGAACCCAGCCCAGGTTGACAGCATGGCCCTGCCGCCCTGCCATGCGCTCTTCCAGTTCTATGTGGCCGACGGCAAGCTAAGCTGCCAGCTCTATCAGCGTTCCTGCGACATGTTCCTGGGGGTGCCCTTTAACATTGCCTCCTACGCCCTACTGACCCTGATGATGGCCCAGCAGGCCGATCTTGAGCCTGGGGAGTTCGTCTGGACCGGCGGCGACTGCCACATCTACGACAACCATGTGGAGCAGGTTCTGGAGCAGCTGTCACGCAAGCCCTATCCCTATCCGACCATGCGCATTCGCAAGGCCGATTCCATCTTCTCCTACCAGTACGAAGACTTCGAAGTGGTGGACTATCACTGCCACCCCGCCATCAAGGCCCCTGTGGCGGTCTGATGGTGCGGTGAGCGCAATACGGGCACCGTCGGATCCGCAGATTAGAATGTACTCGTATATCTACTCGCTATGAGGAGTGAACGCAACAGATGGAGCATGACAATAGTCGAAGCGGCTATCACGAACCCGAGCCCGGTCAGGCCGGGCTTCTAGGTGATGAGGAATGGCGGCATCAGGAAGAAGAAGAGATAGGCCGCCGCTCATCGGTCAATATGATCTGGGCGCAGGCGCAGGCCACTGACGGTCGGCGCGGCGCCATTGGTTACCACAACGCACTGCCCTGGCATCTGAGCGAGGACATGCGGCACTTCAAGGAGCTGACCGTCTCCCATCCGGTCATCATGGGGAGGCGGACCTGGGTCTCCATGGGGGAGCGGCCCCTGCCCAAGAGGGACAACATCATTCTGTCCAGTGATCCAGGGTTTCGGGCTCCAGGCGCCACGGTGGTATCTGCAGCTGACGATGCTCTGGAGCTGGCCAGGCAGGAAGCCATTCCCGACGATGGGATGGATCGCAGCGAAATCTGGGTCATCGGCGGCGCAGGGGTCTTCAGCACCTTCTTCCCGCTGGCTGATGCCGCCTACGTGACGGATCTGGATCTGCGGACTCCAGCCGATGCCTTTGTGCCCGACATGGAGGAGCTGGTCAGCAAGCGGTTCTGGCAGGTGCGCGACGAGAGCCAGTGGATGAACCCTGCCAAACCAGACCAGGCGGCTGCCATCCCGCGGTTCCGGTACATCACCTATGGGAAGGTGCGTTGATGGGCCAGGATTCTGAAGGAAAGGCCTCACGGGGTCCATACAACGTCATGACCGTCTGCACCGGCAACATCTGCCGGTCGCCCATGGCCGAGGTCATCCTGCGCAAGTTCTTCCAAGACCGCGGACTGGATGAGGACCTGGTCAGGGTGGAATCCAGCGGAGTCAGCGACGAGGAGTTCGGCAACCCTATAGATCGGCGTGCCCAGAAGGTTCTGAGCGAGCGGGGCTATGAGGTGCCGGCTGACCATTTCGCCCACCGGATCACCCGGGAGGAGGCCGAAGACGCCGATCTGCTGCTGCCCATGACGGCCGACCATATGCGAGCCCTGCTGCGTCTGCTGCCCTCAGGCAAGCGATCCGCCGTTCACTTGTACCGCAGCTTCGACCCGGACCTGCCCAAGCCGGCACCGGGTCGGGAGAGTCAAATCGACCTGGTGGACCCTTGGTATGGCGGCCCCCATGAGTTCGAGGTGGCCATCGATCAGATCGAGCACACGGCGCCCTACATCGTCGACTGGGTGGCACATCAGCTGTCCTGAACTATAGATCAATGGGAATATCAATTAAGCCCCTGGATTCCTCATGAATCTCAGGGGCTTAATGGCTGGTGGCTCCGAGCGGGATCGAACCGTTGACCTAGCGATTTTCAGTCGCTCGCTCTACCAACTGAGCTACAGAGCCATGAACAGTCGAAAAGACCCGGAAAAACCGGGCCAGACCATTCCCAGCGACTCCGGCCGGACTTGAACCGGTGACCTCCGCCGTGACAGGGCGGCGCTCTAACCAACTGAGCTACGGAGCCGAGGCTGCTTGAACAGCCAAGAGGAAAGTTTACATGAGCGCCGGAGGAATGCAAGCCCCGGCGCGTCGCTGCCTAGTCCTGCTGCTGCCAGCCATCGGTGTCGATGTGGTGGGCAGGATTGGCCTGCCAGGCCTTCCAAGCTGATTCGACGATCTCTTCGACGCCATACTTGGCATGCCAGCCCATCTCGGTGTTGATCCGAGTGGGGTCGCCGATCAGGTGCGGCGGGTCGCCGGCGCGGCGGGGCTTGACGGCCTCGGTGAAGGGCAGACCCGTCACCTTCTTGACCTCGTCCACGATCTGGCGGACGGATGTGCCCTGGCCGGTGCCCACATTGAAGGCATCATAGCGACGCTGATCGCGATCCAGGTAGTCCAGGGCGGCGATGTGGGCGTCAGCCAGGTCGGAGACGTGGATGTAGTCGCGCACACAGGTGCCGTCGGGGGTCGGGTAGTCGTCCCCGAAGATGGCGGGTGCCTTGCCCTGACGCAGCCTGTCGAAGAGCATGGGGATCAGGTTGAGGACCGCCGGATCCTCCAGGCTGACCGGTCCGCAGCCGGCCACGTTGAAGTAGCGCAGGGCGCAGAAGCGGATGCCGTAAGGCTGCTCGCAGGCCCGCGCCATCCACTCGCCGACCAGCTTGGTCTGGCCGTAAGGGTTGATGGGGACCATGGGCTGCACGTCCTCAGGGACCACGTCGACCGGAGGTTCGCCGTATGTTGCGGCCGAGCTGGAGAAGACCAGCTTCTTGGCCTTGGTCTTTGCCATGGCGGACAGGACGTTGATCATGCCGTTCAGGTTCTGCCGGTAGTACCAGATGGGCTTCTCCACTGACTCGCCCACCTGCTTGCGGGCGGCGAAGTGGATGACGGAGTCGACCTTGTTCTCCTGGATGATCTCGGCCAGACGCTGATCGGCGCCCGGTGCGGACACGTCAGCGCCATAAAGACGGGCATTCCCGATCCGGTCAGGCCTGCCGTAGCTGAGGTCATCGACCACGACGACCTCCTTGCCGGCCTCCTGCAGGGCGTGAACCACATGGGCGCCGATGTATCCGCAGCCGCCTGTAACCAAAACTGACATCTGCATGCCTTTCCTATCGAAAACCAGACTATTGTTCGATTTTGCAATATTTTGTTGTATTTTGTTCTGAATTGAGTATATCACGGGCACATGTGACTCTTGTGCCTGCTTGTATCCGCTTCCTAGGATATATATGAGCTGTGATGAGTGCAGAAAGACAGAGCAAGGCCCCCATGAGGTCCATCGTCTCCTATGTGAGGCGGTCCGAGAAGCTGAGCGACCGGCTGGCGAAGGCTTGGGCTCGGTATTCCTCTAGATATTTGCTCGATTTGGGCCAGGCTGAGGGTTCGTTGACGGTTGACGAGGATCTGCGTTGTGATGCAGCAATGGTCAGGTCGGTCTGGGGACGGGATGCGCCGCTGATTGTCGAGGTCGGATCCGGCCAGGGGGAGAACGTCGTGGCCAGCGCCCGGGAACACCCTGATCGGAACTACCTGGCCCTGGAGGTCTACCAGCCGGGATTGGCCCATACCATGCTGATGGCCGGCAAATCGGACTTGGATAATCTGCGGCTTGCCCAGGTTAACGCCCCGGACCTCCTGGCCCGAATGGATCCTGGACTGATCAAGGAAGTATGGACCTTCTTTCCTGATCCCTGGCCCAAGATGAAGCATCATAAGCGTCGTCTGGTTCAGCCGGCTCTGGCTGATGACTTGGCGGCTTGTCTGGAGCCGGGCGGTCTTTGGCGAATTGCAACCGATATCGAGGATTACGCTCTGCATGTGCATGAGGTGATGGATGAGAATCCGAGATTCAGAAACCTGGGCAATCTGCCGGTCAGTCTGCCCACCCAGCATGTAGGCAAGGGGACTGCTGATCAGGCCGAATCCCTGCCTCATGCCATGTTCATGGAGTCGGAGCGGTTCGACGGCAGAATTGTGACCAACTTCGAACGCAAGGGGATTCAGGCCGGCCGGATCATCCATGACCTGACTTATCAGGTTTTGGCAGACTGACCATAGAGTGCACAGAAATATGAAGAGCGAGGGAGGCCCTGATGGCCAAGAGGATAGTGGTGGGGATGTTGGCTCATGTGGACGCCGGCAAGACCACGCTCTCGGAAGCCATGCTCTACCAGGGAGGGAAAATTCGCCGTCTGGGCAGGGTGGACCATGGCGATGCCTATCTGGACACCAACGATTTGGAGCGGCAGCGGGGCATCACCATCTTCTCCAAGCCAGCCCGGCTGACCTATCGCGATGTCGACCTGACCCTCATCGATACACCCGGCCATGTGGATTTCTCAGCCGAGATGGAGCGGGTCCTGTCAATCTTGGATTATGCCCTCCTGGTCGTCGATGCTACCGCTGGATTGGAAGGATACGTTGATACGCTCTGGCGACTTCTGACAGGCTACAAGGTGCCTACCTTCATTTTCATCAACAAGTTGGATGCCCCTGGAGCTGATGCCGCCCGTATTCTTGAAAGCTGCAAGCAGCGCTGGTCTCCGGGCTGCTTCGATCTGAGCCGTGGACTTGAACATGGCGATATGGAGGATGTGGCCTTGCTCAACGAGGACGTCATGGATGAGTACCTCAAAACCGAGGGCATATCTGATGAGAGCCTGGCGCGGCTGGTTGCCGATCGTCGTCTTTTTCCCTGTTTCTTTGGGTCCGCCCTGCGTCTGGACGGAATCGACGCCCTTCTGGAGGGGTTTGAGCGGTACACCCTTTCGCCTGGGTACGGCAGAGAGTTCGGCGCAAGGGTGTTTAAGGTATCGCATGATGACAAAGGCGCCAGGTTGACCTGGCTCAAGGTGACCGGTGGCGACCTGCCGGTCAAATCCTCTTTGACCACCGAATTCCGTCATGGAGATGAACCCAACAAAGCATCGGGTTCTGTTGCGGAGGCGTACGGGACAGCTGGAGGTATGGGGAAGAACGGACACGTTGAGACCAAAGAGACAGTTGATCAGCTTCGTGTCTATTCGGGAGCTTCCTATACGTTGACGGACTGCGCCCAAGCCGGAAGCATCGTGGCGGCAACCGGCCTTGACCTGACACGTCCGGGGCAGGGGCTGGGGTGCGAGCGGAAGGACCTGACTCCTGTGCTGGAGCCGGTGCTGTCCTATGCAGTGGCTGCCGAAGAGGTGGATCCGCACCACTTGTTGAGTGCCTTGCACATTTTGGAGGATGAGGATCCACTGCTGCATGTGGTCTGGCAGGAGCAGCTTCAAGAGATTCACTTACGACTGATGGGACAGGTCCAGTTGGAGGTAATTCAGGAGGAGTTGGAGCGGCGGTTCGGTATACAGGTCTCCTTCAGTCAGGGCGGAATCCTCTATAGGGAGACCATCGCGACCCCCGTCGAAGGGGTTGGACATTTCGAGCCCCTCCGACATTATGCCGAAGTCCATCTGCTCCTCGAACCTACGGAGCCGGGCAGCGGTCTCAGTTTCGCGTCGACCTGCAGCCTGGACCGCTTGGACGGCAATTGGCAGCGGCTCATCATGACTCACCTGGCGGAGAAGGAGCATCTGGGCGTTCTGACAGGCTCGCCCATCACCGATATGCGCATCACCTTGCTTGACGGCCGCGGGCATATTAAACACACCGAAGGCGGGGACTTCCGCCAGGCCACATACCGGGCCGTCCGGCAGGGGCTGATGAAGGCCCGCAATATTCTGCTGGAGCCCTGGTACCATTTCAGACTCGTCATTCCTCAGGCGAACCTCGGCAGAGCAATGTCGGACATCTACCGGATGAAGGGCAACTTCGCAGAGCCGCAGGCAGACGGTGACACGGTTGAACTGGAAGGGGATGCGCCGGTATCACAGATGCGTGATTATGCCATCGAGGTTAGCACCTACAGTCATGGCCGCGGGCATCTGGTCTGTTTCTTCAGCGGATACCGTCCCTGCCAAGACCAGGATGCTCTTGTGGATTCCATCGGTTATGACCCCGAGTCCGACCTGGAGAACACCCCTGACTCGGTTTTCTGCGCCCACGGAGCGGGATACCCGGTCAAATGGAACAAGGTGGAGGACTTTATGCACCTGCCCGGCGGGCGGTACATCTGAAACACAGCCTTGAGGATTCGAGCTCGATCGGTCACCGGCATCGAGCGGCATGGGGCAAGGATCATTCGGGGTCGCCGACCGCTGTTGGCTGACGATTTACCTAGAATTATGGACATGATTGATCATCTGACGCTGAAGGTTCGGGACATCCAGGCTTCCATCGATTTCTATAGCAGAGCCTTGGCACCGTTGGGGTACGTGGCCAAGGCCCACCATGAGCCCACTATTGGGTTCGGCGCAGAGGACGACGGGGCCCACTCGGACTTCTATCTGACACCGAGTGAGGATGGGACCGGCTCGCCGGTGACCCACATAGCTTTAAGGGCTGACGATGCTGCAATAGTGGATGCCTTCTACAGGGAGGCGCTCGCTGCCGGTGGCCGTGACAATGGGGCTCCAGGGCTGCGCGATTACCATCCTCATTACTATTCGGCTTTCGTTTTGGATCCGGACGGGAACAATGTCGAAGCAGTGGTGGACTGGTCAGGGACTCAGGGGTAACTGCGTCAGCCCACATACGGGATCATGCCAGCATCTGAGCGCTTAGGAAAGCCTAGGATGACCGGTATGACCTATACAGCCGCATTCGACGTGGGGACCACCCAGGTCAAGGGCGTTCTTGTGGATAACCAGGGCTCTGCCAGGGTGTGCGCGTCCAGCGGTCTTCTGCCGCTGAACACAGGTGACGGGCGTATCGAGCAGAATCCCGAGGATTGGTTGCAGGCCTTCATTGAGGTGTCCCGTGATCTTTTGGCCAGGGCCGGGCGGAGCATCGAGCACTTCAAGAGCGACCAGGTCACCGGCATCATCATGAGCGGACAGATGCAGGACCTGATTGCCCTGGATGCACAGGGGCAGCCCGTCGGGCCGGCGATCCTGTACGCGGACGGCAGGGCCGAAGAAGAGTCTGCTGAACTGACGGAAACCTATGGGTCTGAGTCCTTTCACACCGTAGTGGGGAATCCCTGCGATGGGTCCCTGCCGGTGGCCAAACTGATGTGGTTGTCCAGGCATCAGCCCGACCGTTATGCGCAGGTTCGCCATGTGCTCATCGATGCCAAGGATTATCTGATTTGGTGGCTGACCGGTGTCTACTGCGGCGATATGACGGCCTGCTCGACGGCAGGCGCCATGGATCTGCGCTCGCGGAAGTGGAGAAGGGACATCCTGGAGGCAGCAGGTGTGGATGCCGCGATCTTCCCGGAAGTCTATTGGCCGTGGGAAAGCGTCGGTACCAGCACGCCGGGCGCATCCGCTGCCACGGGGTTTGCTCCGGGAACCACGGTCTATGCGGGAATGGGGGATGCTGGCGCATCCACCTTGGGCGGCGGGGTATTCCATCCCGGTCAATTCAATATCAACCTGGGCACATCCGGTTGGATTGCCACGGTGACAGACCAGGCTGTAATTGACCGCCCCGGAATGGTCAATTTGGCCTATCTGGGTACTGACAGCATCATCAATACAGTGCCCTTCCTCAATGCTGGCAACGTGCATGCTTGGGCCACCGGAGTCTTTGCAGGGGGCAGTCCGACCGTGGCCGACAGCGATCCCTATCGACGCATGGGGCACTTGTTGGAATCCAGTCCGGCAGGAGCGCGCGGCGTGATATGCCTGCCCTATCTGGTGGGGGAGCGCTTCCCTATGATGAACCCTTCGATTCGGGGAGCCTATGTCGGCGTTTCTTCCGAGACGGAGGCCTGCGACCTTGCCCGAGCCGCGCTGGAAGGTGTGTCCTATTCGATTCGTCAGGGGCTTGACTTGCTGGGCACGCCTATCGAACGCGTCACCCTGATTGGCGGCGGAACCCGCGAACCCCAATGGTGCCAGATGCTGGCGGATATCCTTGATGCGCCCGTTCAAGTGCTAGATGATGCCCATCTCATGCCTGCAGTGGCCCTGGCTCAGCTGGTCTCTGTTGGCAAACAGGCCAAGCCCTCTTCACGGCCTGATTTGGAGGGCTTGGAGAAATTGGTGGAAGCGAACCTTACAGGAGGCGTCTTTTCTCCCGACGGTGCAAACCGTCAAGTGTACGATGTTGGTTACAGCCGGTTCCGGCGTTTATATCCAGCTTTGGATGCACTTCGGTAAATGTCCATCGGATGCAGTTGTTCCTCATGTCCGGTGCGGACGATTCAGGCTGGAGTAATTTTGGCAACTATTTTGTCTGTTTTCGCATGCTCGTAGACTGCGACAAGCAAAGCCATAGAAATTCAAATAAATGTGACTTCACTATGCTGGTGGATTCTTATCGGCGATGATTATAAGTGTGTACTGTTGTGCGTACTATCTTGGTTCAATATCGACCAAAACAGCCCGATTCGAATTTTGCGCTGATTTTTTGCGAATTTGTTGAACGGCGGAATACCGCCACTTTCCAACCCTTTGCCTGGTACCCCCGGAGAGAGTCGAACTCTCGCTGTCAGATTGAAAGTCTGGTGTCCTAACCGTTAGACGACGGGGGCGAACGTGGCCATGATACCCGTCACCTATGGACCAGGCAAGCCTGGTGTGCCGTCCTCCGGTCAGTGATCCTCCTGGTCCAGTTCCTGGTCGCGGCGATGGAAGAGCTCCATCTGTTCGCGGATCCAGACACGTTCCGCAGGGTTGATATCGGCGGATTCCAGGTACTTCTGGTAGACGGGGTAGAAGGCCCTGAGGATGGGGTAGATGGCGTAGAGGG
This sequence comes from Bifidobacterium sp. VU/mBH4 (B4), assembly GCF_058199535.1. Lineage (NCBI taxonomy): Bacteria > Bacillati > Actinomycetota > Actinomycetes > Bifidobacteriales > Bifidobacteriaceae > Bifidobacterium > Bifidobacterium sp. VU/mBH4 (B4). Next base: position 409,536 of record NZ_JBVPQJ010000001.1, read on the forward strand.
TGTGCTCGGGCTTCTGTTCCCTGGTGTGTTGCGGGTGGGCGTCGAAGGTGTTCTTGAAGCGTTGCATGTAGTGGCGGAAGGATGTGAAGGAAGTGTCCATCCGGCGGGCGCTGATGCCCACGTTCATGTCCTTGCAGTAGACCGTCTTGAACCCCTGATCAATCAGGTGCAAGGAGATATCGACATCCTCGTGCATGATGTCCTCTTTGTCCCTGCAGACGTGGCTGCGTATGGCCCGCCAGGCCGTGGCGCGCAGGGCCATGTTGGAACCGTAGAGCAGGTATTGCCCGTCGTCAGCCCGGTAGATGGCCTTGCGGATGGTGTTGTCGCCCTTGAGCCCGATCCGCTTGCCTGGCATGTCATAGTAGGCCACTGGTCCGGTGGCGCCCATGGCCTTTGGATCCCGGGTGAAGATGCCGGAGACCACTTCGACCCAATTCGGACGAAGCATGCAGTCGGCGTCAATCCTGCCCAGCACGTCGCCGGTTGCCCGGTCAAGTCCGTAGTTGCGGGTGGGGATCAGCCCTTGTTCGCTGTCCTGGTGGAGGAGCCTGACATGCTGGTCAGGGTTCTGGTCAATGAAGTGCTGGACGATGGAGGCCGTTGCGTCTGTGGAGTGGTTGTCGACTACCAGCACCTCCTTGGGTGCCTGGCTCTGCCTGGTGGCGTTCAGGAGGCAGTCCTCAATGCGTTCTTCCTCATTCCAGGCGGGTATGACTATGGAAACGGTCAACATACCCCTCAGGATACGTGTGCCCGGATACACCGTCGGCTCAACCCGTGCCCTATAGCCCGCCATGTCAACCATCTTGGGATAATGGAACATATGGCCAACGAGCAAAAGCAGCGCTTCGATTTCGCGACGGTCTTCCCGCCCAAGGGGGATCCGCGCCGACCTCCGGAATGGTTCGGCCGCGCCCTCCTCTATGTAGCGATAGCGGTCTTTTTGGCCTGGTTCGCTTACGCCTCCTGGTGGAAGATCGAATTCCTGGTGCTGGATGTGGTGATCGCCATCTTTGTCTCCCTTGCCATGGAACCTCTTGTGATCAGACTGGTCAGACATGGCTGGCGGCGGGGAGCAGCCTCTGCGGTCACGTTGATAGGGCTGATCATCATTGTGATCGTCCTTATGGGGATGTTCGGCAATCTGCTGGTTCAGCAGGTCATCGGCATGGCCAACGGGGCACCAGCGCTCTATGAGCAGGTGGCGGAATTCATCGCCAGCCGCACACCCTGGCACCTGCCGGCCATGCAGGATCTTGGCGGGGAGATCGTCAAGAACATCCAGACCTCCTGGGTGACGGACTTCGCAGGACAGGCCCTGAACACCACCGTGGGCCTGGTGGGGTCCTTCATTAATATCATGACCGTCCTGCTGGTCATCTACTACATCTCTGCCGCAGGGCCCAAACTGCGCCGCAGCCTCTGCCAGTGGCTGGCCCCCAAGAGCCAGCGCCGTTTCCTTTTTGTCTGGACCATCGCCCAGGACCAGATCTCCAGCTTCCTGTTCAGCAGAACCATTCTGGCGCTCATCTCCGCAGCCTGCATGTCGGTCTTTCTGGTCATTCTGAAGGTGCCCTATTGGCTGCCGTTGGCCCTCTTCTGCGGGCTGGTGTCCCAGTTCGTGCCAACCATCGGTACCTACATAGGCGGAGCTATTCCCGTAGTGGTGGCTTGGGGAAGCCGCGGACTGCTGGTGGCTGTGATTGTGCTGGTCTACATCATCATCTACCAGCAGATCGAAAACATGATCCTGGCCCCCAAGATCTCCCAGCGGACCATGGACCTCAACCCTGCTATCGCCTTCCTCTCCGTACTGGCTCTGGGTGCGGTCTTCGGTGCCCTGGGCGCCTTCCTGGCCCTGCCTCTGGCGGCCAGCTTCCAGGCTATATTCTCGGCTTCGGTCAGGCACTACGAGCTGATCGACTCTCCGCTCATGCAGGATCCCAAGCCGGTCGGCAAGTCCAAGGTGGTCGAGGGTGTCGAGGCTTTCAATGAGCACGTGGTTCAGCCGGTGGCAAGCCATGTGGGCAGCCGATCGGCCAAGGGGACCAGCGCCAGGGTCCGAGTGGACGATCCGGTCATGACGATTGCCCGCGAGCTCTACCCGACCTCTTCCCCGACGGCCAAGGATCTGGATGAGTCGGCCACGGTTCCCATACCCAAGTCCGCCTCAGCCCCCGTAAGGCACAGGCCGCTCAAGGGCACCGAGACTGCGGACGAGGCCTCCGAGGGGGAGGATAACCCCCGCAAGGAGTGGCGCTGATGGCTCTGCTCAAAGTACTGGACGTTCTGATGATGTTGCTGGGCGGGGTGGGCATCGTCTACCAGGCCATCTGCATCGTCATCTCCTTTGTCTCCAAGCCTACGGTCTTTCCCGAGGCCCCATTCGATAAGCGATTCGCCGTCCTTATTTCCGCCCGCAACGAGGAGCAGGTGGTCGGTCATCTGATCAATTCCATCAAGGAACAGACCTATCCATCCTCCATGATCGACATATGGCTGGTGGCCGACAACTGCACTGACGACACCGCCGGACTGGCCAGGTCCCTCGGCTGCCATGTGGTCGAACGGCAGGATCCGAACCAGGTGGGCAAGGGCTACGCTCTGACCTTCCTGCTGGAGCAGATACTCGATCGAGGTCTTGACTCCCGCTATGATGCCTACTTCGTCTTCGATGCGGACAACCTCCTGGACCGCCACTACATCGAGGAGATGAACAAGGCCTTCCAGTCCGGCTTCCGCATACTGACCAGCTACCGCAACTCGGTCAACTTCTCGGACAACTGGGTCTCTTCAGGTTCGGCCCTATGGTTCATTCGTGAGTCCCGGTTCCTCAACACCTCAAGGATGGTCATCGGCTCCAGCTGCCACGTGGGCGGCACCGGGTTCATGTTCTCCAGGGAGGTTATGGAGCGCAACAACGGCTGGAAGTTCCACTTGCTGACTGAGGACCTGGAGTTCACCATGGACTCGGTGCTGCACGGCGAGCGCATCGGTTATTGCGGCACCGCCATCCTCTATGACGAGCAGCCGGTCACCTTCAAGCAGAGCTGGCGGCAGCGGCTGCGCTGGAGCAAGGGCTTTCTTCAGGTCTTCCGCTACTACGGGCCCGCCCTGATCTCCAGAGCCTTCCGTGAACGCGACTTCTCGGCCGTGGACCTGACCATCCTCATCTGCCCGCTGACCGTCCTGGGAGTGATCCGCTGCTTCTTCGGTCTGCTCTTCCCGGCTCTGGGCTTCGTGACCTGGGCTAGCCAGGTGACCGAACTGATCAATGGCATCGCTGCCGGGGTTCTGGGTGTCTTGGCCATGATGGGCCTGGCCGCACTGACGGTCCTGGCCGAGCGGGACAAGATCGGCGCATCCAACAAGGAGCTTTTCGCCTACTGTCTAAGCTTCCCCATCTTCATGCTCAGCTACCTGCCCATCTCCTTCCAGGCCATCTTTGCCAATCCGGGATGGAAGCCCATCGAGCACTCAGGGCATTGAGGCCAGTCGTCCTTCAATCGGCATCGAGCCAGGGGTGGAATAGACTTAAGGCCATGTCCGACGAAGCGCAACCATCCAGGATGACCGCCCAAACGGCAGTGGTCCCTCCGCCAGATCCGCAGGCAGCAGTCTCTATCCGCGCCTTGGTCAAGTGCTACCGGGGTCGGCCGGCTGTCAACGCCCTCTCTCTGGATATTCCCAGGGGGTCCTTCTACGGGATAGTCGGCCCCAATGGCGCAGGGAAGACCACCACGCTGAATATGATGACCGGCCTGCTGGTGCCCGACTCCGGCAAGGTCATGATCCTCGGCAGAGATGTATGGTCGGACGTGGATACGGCCAAGCGGGTCATCGGCGTCATGCCCCAGGGCGATCAGATCTTCGACAGGCTGACAGGTCTGCAATTGCTGGTCTACTCGGGCATGCTTCGACGGATGCCGCGCAGTGAGGCGCTGGGCCGGGCCAGGGACCTGCTGGAGGCCTTCGACCTGACTGATGCCGGCGGCAAGCGGGTCTGTGATTATTCATCGGGCATGACCAAGAAGATCTGCCTGGCCACGGCCATGATTCATTCCCCTAGGCTTCTGGTGCTGGATGAGCCCTTTGAATCGGTTGACCCAGTTTCCAGCGCCAATCTTAAGGACATCCTGGCCGAGTATGTCGATACCGGAGGAACAGTGGTCATTTCCTCGCATGTCATGGCCCTGGTGGAGCGGATGTGCACCCATGTGGCCATCATCGATCATGGTCTGGTTCGGGCTGATGGCACGGTGGCCCAGGTCGCTGCCGGCGAGGATCTGGAGGATCGCTTCCTGGAGCTTGTCGGAGGCCGCCACCAGGCTAAGCGAATTGCTTGGCTGAACGGTTCCGGGTCAGAGGAAGACCAGGAGACGGAATGAGCACGGCATCCACCATCATCGCCATGCGTTGGTCCATGACCTGGGGAACCATCAAGCACTCCTCCTGGCAGATGGTCGGCGCCATCATCAGCTTGCTCATGGCCATAGGCATCTGCTTGGCTTCGTGGCAGGTCGCGCTGACACTCGGGGGCTGGCTGCCCAGTGCTAGTCCGGGCGACCGGCAGCGTATGGGAACCATATTGGTCTTGTTCCTGGTCGGGCTGACTCTGGGAATGGTTCTGATTCAACTGGCTTTTCTGGGCCAGGGGTCGATTCTGAGCTCTTCGCGATTCGTTCTGTATGGGATTCCTGACAGCCAGCTACAAGTGGGGCTCTACTTGGCCGGGTTGACTGGGCCTGCAGGATTGACCGGCCTTGGCTGCTTCCTCGCTCTGACAGCCATCTATGCCCGCACGGGTGTCGGAGCCACGATCATGGCTTTGATCGCAGCCCTGTTGGCTGTCATGGTGATGCTGGCCTTATCCCGGGCTGTTTTGGACCTGGTCGGTACCTTGATGGTTTCTCAGCGCTCCCGATCCGGACTCTATCTGCTGGTCACCGTGGTGATCATGTTTTTGTGTCTGCTGCCCTCTCTGCTGGACAGCGGGATTATGGATGGCATGGCAGTCGACACTGACTCCCTCAAGACCACGGCCGACATACTGGCCTGGACGCCGCTGGGTGCCGCTGTCCGTCTGCCGGAGGATTTCCTTTCGGGATCATGGCGGGCTCTGGTCGGCCGTCTGTGTATGGAGCTGGCCACCCTTGCTCTCTGTTTCATGATCGGCATGCTGTGTCTGCGTCATGACCGTTTATACGCGGGGGCCAGTGCTGAAAGGTCGTCTGCCCCCAGGGGGCTGGGGCTGCTGGGCCGGTCCCGGAACGTAGTGGATGCCATGATTGCGCGATCGCTGATCTATCTTCGTCAGGACCCCCGCAAGCTTGTCAGCTATCCGCTTCTGCTTGTTGTGGTGATTCTGTACGCGATAATCTTCCGTCAGATGCCCATGATGCTATGGTTGGGACCGATTGTGGGCGCCTGGGTGCTGGAGGTTCCCGAGGGCAACGCCCTGGCCTACGATGGGCTTGCCTTGCGCATGGAGATAGCGGCGGGAGTGAAAGGTCGTGAGGACCGGCTCTCCCGTGTCCGCAGCCATCTGAGTGTAGCTCTGCCCTGCATACTCCTGCTTGGGCTGGCGACTTTGGTATTCTCCGGGGCAATGAAGGGCGGACCAGATCTGGTCATCTCCTTGGATATGTTGGCCGCGACCATAGGATTGCTCCTGTCTGGGCTGGGAGTTGCCCAGGTCTTCTCGGCCCTGCTGATTTACCCGGTACCCTCCATGGACCAGCCTTTCACCTCGCCGCAGGGACGTGCCGTGGCCCAAGGCTTCCTGCCGATGCTGCAGTTGCTGGCTAGCCTGGTGATCATGCTGCCCACCCTTTTGGTGGCATTGTCGGCCATTATCACAGGCGGGATTCTTCCCCTCTGGCTGCCCGTGCCGGTCGCACTGGCGAACGGGCTGATTGTGCTTGCCGCAGGTGTCGCTTTAGGGTCCCGGATCTTCGATCGTCGACAGTCGGCCATTCTACTGACGCTGGATCGCTATGCCTCTCTGCAGTCCTGAGACAGTGACAGGACCAGTACTAGGCTAGTTGGTTGGTGCCTACCGATTCGAACTCGGTTGGCGAAGGCAAGTCTGGGAGTGAGCAATTGGGTGACAGACATCAGCTGCGCATGACACGTCGTCGGCGGATCAAGCGACGCTGGCGGGTGGCCTTGGCCATGCTTGTGGCTGTCATACTGGTCGTCGGCTATGCAGGCATGGATCTGGCCGACCTGGTGCCCGGACCGCTGACCCTGGCGAAGACCAGCCATTCTTCGATCCCCCCTGCAGTCATGGTAGGAGAGCCGCCGACTCTCGCCGCCGACAAGCCTGGGTCTGCTGTGGATGTCAGCCAGGTTCAGCAGCTGGTCGATGCCTTCACCAGCGCACCTGGCCTGGGTAATGGGTACTCATTGGTCATACGACAGGCTGACGGACGGGTGCTGGCCCAGAAAAACGCGGACCAGGCACGCCAGCCGGCCTCCACTATGAAGACCTTGACCGCAGCCGCAGCCGCCTCTGTTCTGGACATGTCTTCACAGCTGGATACTGAGGCGGTTCTGGATTCCTCCACCCCCTCGCAGGCCACGCTGACCCTGCGCGGTCACGGCGATATGCTCTTAGGGGCAGGCAAAGACGACCCCTTGCATGTCAATGGCCGGGCCGGACTAGGGACCCTGGCCGAGAAGACGGCTCAGGCTCTGCACCGGCAGGGGATCGACCGAGTGGCCCTGGCCTACCAAGACACGCTTTTCGGCGACGATCGGGAGCCGGAGGGCATTGCAGAAAATAATCCTGATGGAATCTACTTCCAGGTGCCTGTCTCCATGGCTGTGGATGAGGCTCGGCAGGGACGCACTGAGCCTGTCGCCTACCCGGATGCAGGGGTCTACTTGCCCAGGGTCGAAAACCCGGCTCAGGCCGCTGCCGTATCCTTCGCCAGCAGCCTGATGGAGTCCGGGATCCAGGTGGATCATGCCCAAGGGCCCGAACGGGCTGACCATGCCCAGGGCAGGGTTCTGGCCCGTATCCGCTCGGCGCGGCTCAGCGAGATCATGTCGCTGATGCTGCGCAACTCCGACAACAGCCTGGCCGAGCTTTTCGGCCGTCTGACCGCCTTGGCCCTGGGCATGCCCAACAGCCCAGCTGGGGCTGTGAAAGCCGTGACCAGCACGCTGAATAAACTGGGCGTGGACACCGCGGGACTCAAGATGGCCGACTGCTCGGGGCTTACCCCTGGCTCCGTCCTGCGGGTGGGCACCTTGGCTGACGTCCAGCAGCTGGCTCTTGCCGACAAGGGCTTGACCCCCCTAGTCAAGGGCCTGTCTGTAGTGGGCCTGACCGGCACAGCGGCCAGCCGAAAGGTGGATGACCAGGCTGATGGACTGATTCGGGTCAAGACCGGCACTCTGGATCAGGTGACCTCGCTTACGGGCAATGTGATTCGTCGCTCTGGCGGCGTGTTGGTCTTTGCTGTGATCATCAACGATTCCGAGGACGCGGTTGCTGCCCGACAGGCTGTGGACACCTTGGTCGGATCCTTGGATCGGATTTGAGCAGGAAGAAGCCTGAACCATGGTCTATTCAGCGGCAATGAAAAAGGCGGTGGGGCTCCTGCGTTCTACCCTTGACGGGGAGGGCTTGGGCCTGCAGGATCAGCGGTTCGCCCATCACGGGGTGCATCGGCCCGCTCCGGATGCCCCATTGATTCTGGTGGCCTGCTCGGGAGGCCGGGATTCCTTGGCCCTGGCCTGTGTGGCCCACCTGGTGGCTGATATGACCGGACTGCGGTGTGGTGCCCTGCTGATCGATCATGGTCTGATGCCTGAATCGGATAAGGTCGCTGAGCGGGCGGCTGGAACCTGCCGGAAGCTGGGATTGGATCCGGTCCGCATCACCAGAGTGAATGTACCGGTCACCTCGGCCGGCCCTGAGGCCGATGCCCGTGCAGCCCGCTACCAGGCGCTCTCCGGGCAGGCCCTAGAGCTAAGAGCCAAGGCCGTCCTTCTGGCGCACACCCGTGATGATCAGGCTGAGACGGTGCTGATCGGACTGATTCGCTCCCAAGGGTTGGATGCCATCACCGGCATGGCTCGGCGTGTGGAGCGTGGAGGAATGCGTTACCTGCGCCCATTCCTTGACCTGGACCGGAAGGATACCACGGCTATCTGCCGTCAGCAGGGGATCGACTGGTGGGATGACCCTACCAACGGCGATAATCAGCCGACTGATTCCAGGCTTCCCGAGACGCTGCCGCTGCGCTCGCGGATCCGCCACGACCTGCTGCCCGCCTTGAATCGCTTCGCTGGCCGGGACATGGCCCGCCGCCTGGCCCTTGGCGCCGATATGGCCCGTCTGGATCAGGATTACTTGGACACCCAGGTCGATGGGTTGTCCCAGCGGCTGGTCACCCGCCCCGATTCGGACCAGAGGGCCAAAGGGGTGCTGGCCCGCTTGGATGCCCGCGGATTGGCCGACTGCCATCCGGCTCTGCGCACCCGCCTGTTGGCCCAGGTGCTGACCACGCTGGGCGTACGGTTCACGGCCGTGCAGGTCCGGGCCCTGGATGATTTGGTCTGCCGATGGCACGGCCAGCAGGGCCCCCGCTTTCCCAGCTCCCATACAGCAATCCGTAAGGGTCAAGTCATTCTCATATGCAATGATGGAGACCATGCGCATCGCTGATATTCAATCCCATATCGACCATGAACTGGTGTCCAAGGAACGGATAGAAGAGCTGATCAACCGGACGGCCGAGCAGGTCAGCCGGGATTACCGGGGCAAGAACCCGATCATGCTGGCCGTGCTCAAGGGGGCTTTCAACACGCTTGCCGCCCTCTCACAGGCCGTCACCATTCCGGTTCAGATCGAGTTCATGAGCATCTCCAGCTATCCGGCAGGCAAGACCAGCGTTTCTGAGGGAGACCTGGACATCAGGATGGATTTGGACTGCGATGTGCGCGGTCGGCATATTCTGATCGTTGAGGATATTATCGATTCCGGCTACACCTTGCACTGGTTGGTTGAGCATCTCAAGGAGCGAGGGGCTGCATCGGTGGAGATCTTCACTCTGCTGGACAAGACTTCGCGGCACGAGGTGGAGGTGGATGTCAAGTATCCAGGGTTCGCTATACCCGACGAATTCGTTGTGGGCTTTGGGCTGGATTACGACGAGCAGTACCGTAATCTGGACTCGATAGCCGTACTCAGGTCCGAGGAATACATGGACCCGACCCAGGAACAGGATCATCAGGATCAGGGGGAGCAGTCATGAGCTACTCGCAGGGACCGCAGCAGGGTCCGCCCAATGGGGGCAAGGACAACGGCGACAAGGGCAACAACCCCTTCAACTTCAACCTGGGCAACAACGGTTCTGGCCCCAATGGGGGCAACCGCCCCTTCTGGCGTTCCCCCTGGCTCTGGGGGATTCTGGCCGTGGTCATCATCCTGGCCATCTTCGGCTTCTTCAGCAGCCAGAACGGCGCTCAGACCATCGATACCCAGGACGGCCTGGAGCTGCTGAACGACCGCAGCAGCATGGTCAAGAAGGCCGAGATCACCGAGAAAATGCAGGTCGTCGAGCTCAAGCTCAATAGTGACTTCGTCAAGGATGTGCCCGGCTTCCGCGGCAACCGCACCTCCAAGAACTTCGGCAAGGACGTACAGTTCTACTACGTGGAGGCCCAGGGGCAGCAGGTGGTCAAGGCCGTAGAGAAGGCCAAGCCCTCCGAGGGGTACAACTCGGTGGTGCCACAGACCAGCATGATGAGCTACTTGATTTCCTCCATCCTGCCCATGCTGATCATTCTGGGAGTCTTTTGGTTCCTGCTCTCGCGCATGTCCTCGGCAGCCGGCGGCGGCATGTTCGGCATGGGGGGCAAGAAGAACTCCGCCAAGCTCAGCGACGGGCAGACCCCCAAGACCAAGTTCGCGGACGTGGCCGGCGAGGAGGCCGCAGTCCAGGAGGTGGAGGAGATCAAGGAATTCCTCAAGGATCCCTCCAAGTACAAGGCCCTGGGTGCCCGCATACCCCGTGGCGTCCTGCTTTATGGTCCCCCTGGAACCGGCAAGACCCTGCTGGCCAGGGCCATCGCCGGTGAGGCCAGCGTGCCCTTCTACTCCATGGCAGGCTCTGACTTCGTCGAGATGTTCGTCGGTCTGGGCGCCTCTCGAGTGCGCGACCTGTTCGATGAGGCCAAGAAGAACGCGCCGGCCATCATCTTCATCGACGAGATCGATGCTGTGGGCGGCAAGCGCGGCTCCGGCATGAGCGGTGGCCATGACGAGCGCGAGCAGACCCTGAACCAGCTGCTGGTGGAGATGGACGGCTTCGACAATGACACCAACCTGATCATCATTGCAGCCACCAACCGTCCCGACATTCTGGATCCGGCCCTGCTCAGGCCCGGCCGGTTCGACCGTCAGGTGGCTGTGGAAGCCCCCGACCTTGAGGGCCGTGAAGCCATCCTCAAGGTCCATGCCAAGGGCAAGCCTTTCGTGCCTGACGTGGATCTGCACACTGTGGCCGTGCGGACGCCCGGCTTCACCGGCGCCGACTTGGCCAACGTGCTCAACGAGGCTGCTCTGCTGACCGCACGTTCCGATGCCCAGCTGATCGACAACCGGGCCATCGACGAGGCCATCGACCGCGTGCTGAGCGGACCTCGGCGGCGGACCAAGGGCATGGCTCTGGCCGAGATGCGCAACACCGCCTACCATGAGGGCGGCCATGCCATGGTTGCTGCGGCCCTGCACCACACCGACCCGGTCACCAAGGTGACCATTCTGCCTCGCGGGCGGGCCCTGGGCTACACCGCGGTCATGCCCACCACGGACCGCTACTCGCAGTCCCGCAACGAGCTGCTGGACCAGATGGCCTATGCCATGGGCGGCCGCGTGGCGGAGGAGGTGGTCTTCCATGACCCGACCACTGGCGCCTCCAACGACATCGAGAAGGCCACCAGCATCGCCCGCCAGATGGTCCTGCAGTATGGGTTCTCATCCAAGTTGGGCGCCATCAAATGGGCTGACGAAAATGACCAGGACGCCGGACTCGATGCCCTGAAGCCCCACAACTACTCAGAGAAGACGGCCGAGGCGATCGATGAGGAGGTCCACAATCTCATCGAGACGGCTCACGAAGAGGCTTGGCGGATCATCACTGAAAACCGTGACGTGCTGGATGAGCTCGTTCGACAGCTCCTGATCAAAGAGACTCTGAACAAGGACGAGCTGGCTGCGGTCTTCGCTGGTCTGCGCAAGGCTCCCGAACGTCAGCTCTGGCTGTCTGCGCCGGATCGGCCGGACTCCGAGCAGCCTCCGGTGGAGATTCCTGAGGAGCTCAGGCGCAGCGTAAACGGACCGTCCGCAGAGGACCAGCACTGAATTCTGAATCGGCTCGGTGCCCTGCATATGGTCCCGGGCTCGTGCCAGTGAATCTTCCAAGGCGAGGGAGGAGCGTACATCATGGATTCCATCCGTCTGAGTTCCATCAAGGTCGCACCCCTGCATGGCCAGCAGAAGCCTGGGCTCGGCTACCAGGTCGATGCCGTCCTCTACCTGGATTTGAGTGAGGCAGGCAGGCTCAACGACGGCACTCAGACCGTGGACTATGTGCAGATTGTCCGGCGGATCGTCAACCTGGTCCAAAACGAGCCGGCTGATGAGATTCTGGAGTCCCTGACCGCCAAGGTGGCTGATGCCATCCTGCTCTCCCATCAGATCCGCCGCACCCGGGTCACGGTCACCCGTCTGGGTGCTGACCAGGGAACAGGGGTCGGTTTCCAGGTGGGCGTCACCCTGGAGCGTGCGGCCGACGATCAGGTGGAAGGCAACCCGGCCAGCATGGAATCTGGACGAGTCAGGGGCGGCGGGAATGCTGCTCTAGGGCATCCCTCCTTCCTGCTGTCTGGTCAGGCCGATTCTGGCCATGCGGCACAGGCCCGGCTGCGTCACCCTGTGACCTCCTCCACGCAGAACGGCCTGTCCTCAGATTTGGAGAATGATAGCGAAGCGCCCAGTCAGTCGACTGTTGAGGGTGCCAAGCCACAGGGTCTTCTGATGCGTGATGTGATTGCGCTGGAGGGAGCATCGGGAACCGACCGGTTGACTATGCTCCGTGCTCTGGCGGCTCTGGACGGGATCCCCGGCAGTCAGCTGGTCGGCATCTCGCCCCTGTATGCCTACCGGGATGATCAGGGGGATCAGCGTCTATCGGCCGTGGTTATTCTGCAGACGCCGCTGAATCTGGAGGAGCTGCGGTCGGCTCTAGACATGGTGGCAGCTCCTATCAGACAGATGGGCGGGCTGGATGCCGATGTGGTGGAGGTGGAAACCTCGGACGGCTCGCTGCTGTCTTCCCAGGACCGTCCGCCTCTGCTGACCGCCGATGCTCCCTCGCGCATTGTGACTCCCTGGGCGTATTTGGAGCCTGAACACTGCCTGCCTGATGCTGGCGGATCCTGCCTGGCCAGCCTGGCCAACCGCGCTCCTGACCGGGATCGCATCAGCCTGGTTTCGGAGGACTGGATTCTGGACGGGTTGTCATGAGGGCCCGCCGCACACCGCTCGTGCACTACCTGGTCGCCCTGGTCTTGGGGCTGATCGGAGGCGCCGGCATCTCGGAACTGGGCATGTCCACCAGGACGGACCTCATGGGGGTTCCCTGGCTGGTCAGCGTATTGCTCTTCCTGCTGGGGGCGGCCATCCTGATCATGGCCTTCCAGGTGCATCGCTACGCCAAGGGAGACCGCAAGGAGATGGATTTGCGCTTCGCGGTCAACGTGCTGATCATGAGCAAGGCCTTGGGCGTTGCCTGTGCCGCCCTGTTGGGCTGGTATGGCAGTCAGGCACTGATCAGCATGGGGCATGCAGGCGCGCCCTATTACACACGGGTCATGCAGGAGTGCCTGGTCGCCTCCCTGGTCTGTCTGATCGATGTGGTGGCCGGAGCTGTGGGGGAGTGGCTCTGCCAGTTGCCCCCGGATGACGGGCCTGAGAACCCCGATCGGCGCAAGTCCTCACGAAGACCCATGGCCGATGCGACCGATACCGCTGACAGGGCGAAGATCAAAGCCAATTCAAGTAAAAGGCCGGGCTGAACAGCGTTCGAGGCCGTAGCCTAAGGCATTTCCGAAGATGGCCGACCTGCTGCAGACCAGGCTGTTGACTCGTCGCCTTGGAAAAATACGCGATGACCTTGTGGCCGCTCAGTTTTTAGGCACCCTGATCATGGCCTCCTGAACCATGTAGGCTGCCAAATCACCCTGACGGTTGTAAACCTTGGCCATGCACAGGCTGCGGCCGTGGTCGGCCACTGGGGACTCCTGAATAAAGCAGTGCCAGTCGCAAGGATCCAGATCCTGATACCACCACATGGCATGGTCGATGGAGGCGAAGGAGATCCCCGGGGTGGTCATGCTCAGCCCGGCACGGCGCAGGGCGGGCTCCATCATGATCTGGTCGCATTCCATGGCCAGCAGGGCCCGGCGCATCAGCGGATCCAGGTCGGCACTTCCCTGGGTGCGGCTCCAAACGGCCTGGCGGCTCCTGCTGTCATCCTCGGAATCCCTTTTGTCTGCCTCATCTGCATCATCCAGCAGGACCGTGCCGCCGACGTGGCGCATGTCGAAGGGGCTCTGATGGGCATAGTAGTCAGCGAAGGGGGACTGGTCGGCATAGGGTTCCATCAGCTCCCGGGAGCCAGGCAGGTCCTCCGGATCGGGCAGCCCCGTCGGCATGGGGTCGGCATAGCGGATGCCCTCCTGGCCGACCTGCTGGTAGGAGAGCAGGGCGTTCAGGATGGTCCGTTCCCCCTGGTGCAGATCAACACGTCTGGAGGAGAAGGAGTGCCCATCTCGAATGGTCTCGACTTCAGCTTGAACGTCCTGATCCAGGAGTCCAGTGCGCAGGTAATAGGCGTGCATCGAGTGGGGCAATCGACCTTCCGGCACGGTCCGCCCGCCGGCCATGATGGCCTGACCCAGCAGCTGGCCCCCGTAAAGGCGGCCTGTGGGGAAGTCCAGCGATTTGCCTAGAAAACGGGAACGGCCATCGGCAGGCTGCTGTTTTTGCAAATTCAACCCGGCGATGGCCTGGGCCAGTGCTTCATCCTCGGTGCTCATGCTTCTCCTGGGCCCTCGATCCCTCGTGATGTGCTTCGTTCAGCGGGTCAGCTTGCGGTGGATGCGGTGGGGCCTGGAGGCCTCCTCGCCCAGACGCTTGACCTTGTTCTCCTGGTAGGCCTGGAAGTTGCCCTCGAACCAGTACCAGGAGGCCGGATTCTCGTCCGTGCCCTCCCAGGCCAGAATATGAGTGGCGATCCGGTCCAGGAACCAGCGGTCGTGGGAGATGACCACAGCGCAGCCGGGGAAGGCCAACAGGGCGTTCTCCAGGCTCTCCAGGGTTTCCACATCCAAGTCGTTGGTCGGCTCGTCCAGCAGGAGGAGGTTGCCGCCCTGCTTGAGGGTGAGTGCCAGGTTCAGTCTGTTGCGCTCGCCACCGGATAGGACGCCGGCCGGCTTCTGCTGATCCGAACCCTTGAAGCCGAATGAGGCCACATAGGCGCGGGTGGGCACCTCGACGCCGCCGACCTCGATGAAGTCCAGCCCGCCGGAGACCACCTCCCAGAGGTTCTTGTTGGGGTCGATGCCCTCGCGGTTCTGATCCACATAGGAGATCTTGACCGTGTCGCCGACCTCCAAGGAGCCCGATGTCAGAGGCTCCAAGCCCACAATGGTCTTGAAGAGCGTCGACTTGCCCACGCCATTGGGCCCGATGACGCCCACAATCCCGTTTCGGGGCAGGGTGAAGCTCAGATCGTCGATCAGGACGCGGTCGCCGAAGGCCTTGTGGATGTGCTCGGCCTCCAGCACCTTGGAGCCCAGACGGGGACCCGGCGGAATCTGAATCTCGGAGAAGTCCAGCTTCTTGTTGTTCCGGGCCTCGTTCTCCATCTGCTCATAGCGCTCCAGACGGGCCTTGTTCTTGGCCTGCCGGGCCTTGGGGGAGGAGCGGACCCATTCCAGTTCGTTGTTGAGACGCTTGGCCAGTTTGGCGTCCTTCTGCCCCTGGACCTCCAGACGCTTGGCCTTGGTCTCCAAGTAGGTGGAGTAGTTGCCCTGGTAGGGGTAGAGGTGGCCGCGGTCCACCTCGCAGATCCATTCGGCCACGTTGTCAAGGAAGTACCGGTCGTGGGTCACGGCCAGGACAGCGCCCTTATAGGTGTGCAGGTACTGCTCCAGCCAGAGGATGGACTCGGCATCCAAGTGGTTGGTGGGCTCGTCCAGCAGGAGCAGGTCGGGGGCTTCCAGCAGCAGCCGGCATAGAGCCACCCGGCGGCGCTCCCCTCCAGAGATGACCGAGACCGGGGTGTCCGGGTCGGGGCACTGCAGGGCATCCATGGCCTGATCCAGCTGGGAATCCAGATCCCAGCCGTTGGCGGCATCTATCTGCTCCTGGAGCTGGCCCATCTCGGTCATGAGGGCGTCGTAATCGGCATTGGGATCGGCCATCTGCTCGCCGATCTGGTTGAAGCGGTCCACCTTGCTCATGATGTCGCCGAAGGCCATGCGAATGTTTTCGCCAACGGTCTTGTCTTCGTCCAACGGCGGCTCCTGCTGGAGGATGCCTACCGTGTAGCCGGGGGTGAGCTGAGCCTCGCCGTTGCTGACCGTGTCCAGGCCAGCCATGATCCGCAGCAGGGTGGACTTGCCCATGCCGTTGGGGCCCACCACGCCGATCTTGGCGCCGGGCAGGAAACTCAGGGTCACATCGTCCAGGATGACGCGGTCGCCGAAGGACTTGCGCGCCTTGATCATCTGATAAATGAATTCGGCCAAGAAGCTACCTCACAGAACCATAGAAAGGACAGTGGAAACTGCATTCATGGTAGTGGGAACTTCTGACTTATGCGCCGGGCTGATAAGCAAGGTCAGGCAGGCGGATGGCCGCTTATAAACAAGACCTATGACCAGACCCTGGTTCTGCCGCCGTGGTCGGGGTAGCCTTGAGTCGACGTTCCCGCCCGGCATGCGCAGGTCAAGGAACGCCGGACGGACCTTTGCCGGCTTGGGCGGGTTCCCTCCTATCGCTGTGCGCATGAGGAACGGGCCGTCCGCTCTATGACGGTCGCAAGGGAGTATCAATGACGGAGAAACAGCAGCAGGGTCGGATTTCCACAGCTCATCGGTTGCGTTGGAGGCCGCTTGACATAGCGGTCGGCGCCGGCCTGGGCGCGGTGTCGGGGTTGATTTACTGGTTGGCCAGCCTGCTTGCCTCGTGGATATTCCCGCTGATGACGGCCCTTCTGCCCGGGGCGGCGGCTCTTTTGCATGGGGTCTTCTACTTTCCCTGCACCCTGTCCCTATTGATACTGCGCAAGCCAGGCGCGGCCGTCTATGTCGGCATCATCAGTGTCCTGGTCGAGATTCTGCCTGGCAACGCCTACAACGTGCCGATGATTTTGGTGGAGGCCATCGTCGAGGCCCTGTGCGCGGAACTGGCCTTCGGAATATTCCGCTACCGTCGTTGGACCCTGGGAACGACCGTTCTGGGGGGTGTCCTGATAGCCTTGGTCTATAACGCTTTTCTCCTGGCCTTCTACTATCAGGGGGTCTCCCTCCTCAGCCCGAGGGGGATCATCGGCACCATCTGCGAGCTGATCAGTGGAGTGGTTCTGGCTGGACTGGTCAGCTGGTTCCTCTTCCGGGCCATCGGCAGCACCGGTGCTCTGGATCGGCTGGCATCCGGGCAGGATGTCAGGCAGGTCTGAATATCGGCATCCTCGCCCAACCGACCGTATTGACCATATGTTTATTGACTCAGTGTTTCCCGTGCAGCTGTGACAGCCCATACCGGGCAGGAAGGGCCCTACTATGACCAAACTTCGTTCCTACCTTGCAGCAGCGGTGCTTCCGCTCATCCTGGCAGCGGGCGCCTGCGGCCCCTCCCAGGCCTCCCAAGGAGACAGGATTGACCCTCAGGCCGCCATCAGCGTCAACAATGCCGAACCTACGGCTCCGCTGATTCCCTCCAGCACCAACGACACCGCGGGCTGGAAGGTGGTGACCCAGCTCTTCGACGGGTTGGTCACCTTCGATGCCAAAGGCGGGATGACCCTGGTGGAGGCCAAATCGATTACTCCCAATGAGGATGCAAGCCAGTACACGATTGTCCTCGAACCAGGACTCACCTTCAGCGATGGGGAGCAGATCACAGCCAAGACCTATGCGGATTCCTGGTCCTTCGCGGCGAATGCAGCCAATGGGCAGCTGGGCGCCTCGGCTTTTTCGACCATCGCCGGGTACGGGCAAGTGCAGGATGAGCATGGCGACCCCAAGGCTCCCCTGTCCGGTCTCTGGGTGGTCGACGACCTGACCCTGGAGGTGACCATGGACAAGCCGGATTCCTCCTTCCCCTACAAGGTGGGAGATGTGGCCTTTCTTCCCCTGCCGGCATCCGCCTACAAGGACATCAAGGCCTTCGGCAAGAAACCGATCGGGAACGGACCCTACCGCTTCAAATCATGGGTGCCCAATCAGGGGATCAAGCTGGAGAAAGATCCTGCATACAAGGGACCGCGCAAGGCTCGGAACGGAAGCCTGGAGTTCAGGGACTACCAGAGTCTCGATGCCGCCTATGCCGATGTTCAAGCCGGTCACCTGGATGTGCTTGATACGGTTCCGGTCTCCCGCCTGAAAACCTTCCATAGCGATTCGGGCCTGCAGCCCTTGATCAAGCCGGGGCCGGCCTTCCGGTCCCTGACCATCCCGCAGGGCTTGCAGCATTTCCAGGGGCAGGAGGGCGCCCTTCGCCGGGCGGCCCTGTCGTATGCTCTGGATCGCGCGAAAATAGCTGACAAGGTCTTCGCTGGTACGGTGACGCCGGCCACTGATTTCCTGGCACCCACCATCAAGGGCAATGCCTCCGACATCACTGGCAAAGAGGTGCTGGGCCACGATCCGGACCAGGCCCGTAAACTGTGGAAGCAGGCTGATGCCATATCTCCCTGGGAGGGCACGCTTCGCATTGCGTACAGTGCCGACGGGGCAGACAAGGACTGGGTTGATGCGGTTCTGCATGAGTATGCCCAGGTTCTGGGAATCAAGACGGCACCGAATATCTTCCCGACTGGCAAGGAATTCAATACTGCAGTTCATAACCGTCAGGTCAACAGTATTTTCAATTCGGGCATCACCTCGGACTATCCCCACCCCGAAGGCTACTTGGTTCAGGGATATGCCTCCAGCCAGGCCGATGGCAAGGGTCTGAACAATGGGGACTACAAGAGCGCCGAATACGATGCCATTCTTTCCCGTGCCGCGTCAAAGACCGATCAGGACGAAGCCATGCAGGATTACCGCGAGGCTGAAGCCGTTCTCTTCAAGGATCTTCCGGTGCTGCCGCTCTGGTACAGGAAGGTCTCAGCAGTGGCCGGCAAGCAGGTTCGCCAGGCTCCTTTCGGATACATGGGTCTGCCTGTCTACAACCAGGTCACCAAGTAGGTCCGACAACCCGGATCTGGCTGATGACGAGTCGTTTTGATACCATGACTCTGGCCGGTACGAACGGCGCGGGGCCTTAGCTCAGTCGGTTAGAGCAAACGACTCATAATCGTTCGGTCCAGGGTTCAAGCCCCTGAGGCCCCACACAAGCAAGCCCCGGAACTTTCTAAGTTCCGGGGCTTAAATTCATGGTATGAATCAAGAGTTCAAAGTTTTTATCTCAGAACTGGCGTGCGTCTTCGGTGACTGCCAGTGGAATAGCGAAGGTTTTGCGCCCCGAACTTTCTTGATAGTCTTAGTAGAAGGACCAGCCCCGGCTAATGTCGGGGCCGTCCTCTCGCCGCCTAGCTCTAGCATCCATGATTCACCGATGCACATATGTATGGCTTCACATGTAAGCCGGGGGAAAAGAGCTAGGCGCGTTTTTTATCTCGGATCATAGAGCACCCTCGGTGTATATCCACTTCTCGGTGCCCCAAGCGTGCATACGTAGACAGCCATAAGATCTGCGCATGACACAATAATCCGGAAGCGTTTCCGTAGAACCGCTAAGTATGGGAATTTATCAGGGAAAAGAATACGGGACGTGCTCGAGTCGGAGCCGTCGGCTTATGCCGGGAAACTATACGCATGTACATCTCCTCTGGGCCTGAAAATAGTTCAGCCCCTGTAGGTCCATCGTGTATACGTCCCCCGTATATCTGTTGTTAATCATACACCTTGGAGGGGGTGTGTCAAAGCTGAGCAGGGCGAGCCGAGGTGCTCTGATCAGGGTCTGCAGCCGCATTGCGTATCGTATGCAAATAGCGATAGACGCTG
Organism: Bifidobacterium sp. VU/mBH4 (B4); assembly: GCF_058199535.1. Lineage (NCBI taxonomy): Bacteria > Bacillati > Actinomycetota > Actinomycetes > Bifidobacteriales > Bifidobacteriaceae > Bifidobacterium > Bifidobacterium sp. VU/mBH4 (B4). The sequence goes on from NZ_JBVPQJ010000001.1 coordinate 428,856, forward strand.
GGGGCGGAGATCCCCAGAGCCCGGGCAACGGTATCCACCGAGCCCTTGACCAGAAAGACCCCTGACCCATCCAGGCGCATGATCAGCTGCAGTCGCTCCTGCCGGTTCATCCGTACGGGAGGAATGCCAAGATCTGCGGCGAATTCGGCAATGTTATGCGTAACTACTTCATCTGTGTTGACCGAGAGCACTTCACGGGTCGATCGGTCGGTCCCGTTCTCGGCCTCCGATTCTCCTGGAACGACTCTATCGTTTTTTAGCTCAGCAGTAGGGTCGGCCAGTCCCAGGGCGTCCAGATAGGCACTGGCCCGCCTGAGCTCTTGACTGGCCTGTCGGAAGCCGGAATTGTCAAAATTAATGCAGAGAAAGCCGATCACCCGTCCCCTCGAATTTCGTACGAACAGAGTAGAGGAGACCATAGGGTGTCCCTGGACGGTGTAGCTGGTGCAGTGGGTCAGATAGTTGTGCTGGTCGTATTCGTGGTTCTGCCAGATGTGCAGGACCAGGTCAGTGGCGGGGCTGCCTATGGTGCGTCCGCTCAAGTTGCCGTTGGCGATGGCAACCACCGAATGCGAGAAATCCCTGACGCTCTGAAGCACTACTTCCGTCTTGGGCCCGAGGATTTTCCCCAGGAAGTCCACTAGCGGGACGAAAAGCTGCAGAGAAGATGAAATGGGCTTTGATACACTCATTTGGTCACCCCATCCACTGACTAAAGCCAGATAATACCATCGCTGCTCTGGTATTAGACGCAGACACTCGGACGGAGCCCACGGCTGTAGACTGGCGGAAGGTCGCTGCGAGCACATCTGCACGGGATGAGAGGTTGACTAATGACATACGATTTCACCAGCATCATGGACAGGCACGGCAAGGACGCCATTGCGGTTGACGGCCTGGGCGCCGAGCCTGGATTCGCCCCCGACCCTCCCAAGGAGGGCTTCGATGTCATCCCCATGTGGGTGGCCGATATGAACTTCCCTACGGTGCCGACCATACCCGAGGCCATCATCGAGCGTGCCAAGCACCCGGCCTTCGGCTACTTCAATCCCACTGACGAGTACTACGACGCCATCATCAACTGGCAGCGCACCCGCAATGGTGTGGAAGGCCTGACGGCTGAGGACATCGGCTATGAGAACGGGGTCCTGGGCGGGGTTGTCTCGACTTTGACTGCCTTCGCGGCTCCCGGCGATGCGGTTTTGCTCCACAGCCCGACCTATGTCGGCTTTACCTCCTGCATCGAGAACAATGGCTACCACATCGTGCACAGCCCCTTGAAGAAGGACGAGCAGGGCGTCTGGCGCATGGACTTCGAGGACATGGACCGCAAGCTCAAGGAGAACAACATCCATGTGGCGGTCTTCTGCAGCCCGCACAACCCCTGCGGCCGTGTCTGGGAGAAGTGGGAGATCGAGAAGGCCATGGAAGTATATAAGGAGAACGACTGCGTGGTCATCTCCGACGAGATCTGGTCAGACTTGATCCTGTCGGGCCACAGGCACATCCCCACCCAATCGGTCAGCGAGGATGCCCGCAACAGGACGGCTGCCTTCTATGCACCCAGCAAGACCTTCAACCTGGCCGGGCTGGTCGGCTCCTACCACATCATCTACAACAAGTATCTGCGCGACAGGATTGTGGCCAAGGGGTCCAAGGCCCACTACAACGATATGAACGTGCTGTCCATGCATGCCCTGATCGGGGCCTACAAGCCCCAGGGACAGGAGTGGGTGGATGAACTCCGGCAGGTTTTGACCGGCAATGTGGACTACGCCTACGATTACATTCGGCAGCATTTCGAAGGAGTCGAGCTTTCCAAGCCCCAGGGCACCTACATGCTCTTCCTTGATTGCACGCAGTGGTGCAAGGACCATGATCTCAACCTGGACCAGCTGCTCAAGCGTGCCTGGGATGTGGGTGTGGCCGTCCAGGACGGGCGGCAGTTCAAGGCTCCCTGCGCCATCCGCATGAACCTGGCTCTGCCTTTGAGCCGTGTCCAGGAGGCCATGGACCGTCTGGGCAAGTACGTCTTCAACGCCTGAACGATCCCTGAATGATCGTGGACCCTCGCTGTCGGACAGAGCCGATCGGCGAGGGTCCATCATATGCGGGCGAATCCTTGCTACAGAATCACTGGAACTGCATGCCGCCGTCCACAATCAGGGTCTGGCCGGTGATGTAGTCGGAGTCGTGCCCAGCCAGGAAGGCTACGGCATTGGCCACATCCTCGGGCTCGGAAAGCCGTCCCAGGGCGATGCCGTCCGAGAAGGTGGACATGCCCCACTCGTCATCCTTGCCGGCGTTGACCCCCACCTGATGAGCGATGTCCATCATCATGGGCGTCTTGACAATGCCGGGGGCGTAGGCGTTGGCGGTGATGCCATCCTTGGCCAGATCGCGAGCAGCCACCTGGGTCAGGCCGCGGATGGCGAACTTGGTGGAGGAATAGAGCATCAGGTTGGGGTTGCCCACCACGCCGGCCTGGCTGGCGGCGTTGATGATCTTGCCCCCGTGGCCTCGATCACGGAAGGCCTGGACAGCGGCCTGCATGCCCCAGATGGTTCCTGCCACGTTGACGTGGTAGACCTTGTCGAACAGTTCCGGGGTGATGGAATCGATGGGGGTGGTCGGTCCCAAGCCAGCGTTGTTGACGATCACATTGAAGTCGCCCAGTTTGGTGGCCGTCTTCTCTACCGCCGAGCGCACCTGGACACGATCGGTCACGTCCAGGGTGACAGCCATGGCCCGTCCCTCAGATTGATTGATGGAGTCGGCCACTGCCTGGGCCTTGTCGGTGTTCATGTCCGCCACGGCCACGGCGAACCCGTCCTTGGCCAGACGGCGGGCAATGGCCTCGCCGATTCCCTGAGCCGCCCCTGTAACGAACGCCACTTCCTGCTGCATTGCTGCCCTCCTTTGTCGCCTCGCCGGGCCGGTCGGTCCGACTGTTTGATTCTAAAGGGCGCGCGGTCCGCCACACCGGTTGGCTGATTCGGCGTGTGGCGCAAGGGGGTCGTATTCTCCCCGGGTTGCGCTAGACTATTACGCGGTTGCCGGTTCACGTCCGCCACAGGGGCGGTCGACCCGGGGCCCTTGAATCTAGGAGTAACCATGAAGCAGGGAATTCATCCCGATTATCATCCCGTTGAGGTCACGTGCTCGTGCGGCAATACCTTCATCACCCGTTCGACCGCTCCCGGCGATCATATGACGGTTGATGTCTGCTCGCACTGCCACCCCTTCTACACCGGCAAGCAGAAGATTCTGGACACCGGTGGTCGCGTGGCTCGGTTCGAAGCCCGTTACGGCAAGAGGACCAAGTAGCACTTCCAACGCCAGTCCCTTCCGGGTCGCTCTGCTATGCCCGGCGGGGACTGGCGTTTTTTATGACTTGAACCATGCGGATGAGCGGACGGGAAGGGTGTAGATGAGCGAGGAGCAGTTTCCGGCGGCGGTGGCTGCCGTCGAGGAGTACGGTCGCCTGGAAAAGCAGATGAGTCAGCCCGAAACGGCTTCAGATCCGGCGCAGATCCGCAAGTTGGGCCGCAGGCATGCTGAGCTCGCACCCATCGTTGAAGCCTACAAGGCCTATCAAAGCGCCTTGGAAGACAGCCAGGCCGCCGAACAGATGGCACGGGAGGATCCTGACTTCGCGCAAGAGGCCAAGGCCATGGCTGACCGAATACCGGACCTGGAACAGGCCCTGCGCACCGCGCTTATTCCGCGTGATCCCGATGACGGCCGCGATACGATCATGGAGATCAAGGCCGGCAGCGGCGGCGAGGAGGCGGCCCTCTTCGCTGGCGATCTGATGCGCATGTATGTGCGTTATGCCGAAAAACGCGGCTGGGCCACTGAGATCATGAGCGAGAACCGTACCCAGCTGGGCGGGGTCAAGGATGCCCAGCTGGCCATTCGCGCTCGCGGCCAGGTGGCTCCGGCCGACGGCGTCTGGGCTTCGCTCAAGTACGAGGGCGGCGTGCATCGGGTCCAGCGCATCCCCGTCACCGAGTCCCAGGGCCGTATTCAGACCTCAGCTGCCGGAGTCATCGTCTTCCCAGAGGCGGACGAGGACGACGACGAGATCGAGATCGACCCCAAGGACCTCAAGGTTGACATCTTCATGAGCTCCGGCCCGGGAGGACAGTCCGTCAACACCACCTACTCGGCTGTGCGCATGACCCACATTCCCACCGGCATCGTGGTCTCCATGCAGGATGAGAAATCCCAGATACAGAATCGTCAGGCCGCCCTGCGGGTGCTCAAGTCCCGTCTGCTGGCCATGAAGCACGAGGAGGAGGCCGCCCAGGCCGCAGACATGCGCCATTCCCAGGTCCGTTCCCTGGATCGGTCCGAGCGTATCAGGACCTATAACTTCCCCGAGAGCCGGATCGTGGATCACCGTACCGGCTACAAGGCCTACAACCTGGAGCAAGTCCTGGACGGCGACCTGCAGGCCGTCATCGACTCCGATATTCAAGCTGATGAGGCCCGCAGAATGGCTTCGCAGGGGTGAATCAGCAGGAGCGCGGGACCAGTCTGGTTGAGCTGGTCGATAGGGGCCATCACCTGCTGGCCCAGGCTGGCATGCCCACTCCGCTCAATGATGCCAGGCTGCTGCTGGCCGATGCCCTTGGGTGCGATCTGCACCAGCTGGATCAGGCGCTGCTCTTGGATCGGACTGCTGAGGAACTGCTGACGAACGGTGTTGGTCGCAGACAGGCCGAAGATTCCCAGTCGGCGGCCCTGGACCGTTATCAGTCCTATCTGCAAAGGCGGGTCGGACGCGAACCCTTGCAGTACATTCTTGGCCACGCCTGCTTTCGTTATTTGGATCTCCGCCTGGGTCCGGGGGTCTTTATCCCCCGTCCTGAGACCGAAACGGTGGCTCAGGCAGGTATCGATGCCTTGACTGGAGTGGATCATCCACTGGCAGTGGATCTGTGTTCCGGCAGTGGAGCCATCGGCCTGTCCTTGGCCACAGAGGTTCCAAGGGCGCGGGTTCGGGCCGTGGAGGTGGACAAGGATGCATATCGGTGGGGTGCGTTGAATGCCGCCGCTCAGGAGGCTGCCATTCGGGAGGCTGGATCCGACTATCATCTGCTCTTGGCTGATGCCACGGATTCCGCCGCCCTGTCTGATCTGGATGCCCATGTGGATTTGGTCATCAGCAACCCTCCCTACGTCCCCATGGATGCGATTCCTAGCCAGCCCGAGGTGCGTGACTGGGATCCGGACCTGGCCCTCTATGGCGGTTCACCCGACGGGTGCCTTGTGCCCTGCCGCATTCTGGACAGGGCCATGGTTTTGCTGGCACCCGGCGGTCTGCTGGTCATGGAGCATGACGCCTCCCAGGGGGCGGCCATGGTTGCAGCTGCACAGGAGCGAGGGTACCTGGATGCGCACACACACCGGGATCTGACTGGCCGCGACCGCTATCTGACAGCCCGACGGCCAGGGTGACGGGACGCAGATCCGCGGTTCTTCAGATCCTGGCGGGCTGCCGGGGTCCTGGGATAGATTGGTAGCTGGTCACATGAACATGTCGAGCCGAAAGGTCGTGATGCAGGGTATGAGCCAGGTGATGACCTATGACAGTCGGTCGCCGCAGTTACTGGCCCAGGTGGTGGCCGCCGGGGGGCTGGCGGTCATTCCTACCGACACGGTCTATGGCATCGTCTGCGATCCATGCAATGACGCGGCCATCGATAGGCTCTTCCAGGCCAAGCACCGTCCCAGGACCAAGTCCATCCAGGTGCTGTTGGATGGGGAGGAGGCCATGGACCGGCTGGATCTTAGCCTGCCTGCGCCTCTGGATCGCCTGTCCGATGCCCTGTTGCCGGGCCCCTTTTCGCCTATTGCCCTTGTAGGAAGTTCCTGCCCTCTGCGCACCCCTCGAAGGGAGCCCGAGGGTCCCACCCAGGCCGTCAGGGTGCCTGACTCGTCCATTTGCCGGGCCCTCCTGCAGGTGACCGGCCCCCTGGCTGCTTCCAGCGCCAACCGATCCGGCAATCCCAGCGTGGAGACCGTCCAGCAGGCCGAATCCGAGCTGGGTGACAGCGTCGATCTCTACCTGGACGGGGGGCCGACCCCAGGCTCAGTGGCCAGCACGGTGGTGGAAGCCGACAAGAATGATCCTGACGGAATACACGTGCTGCGGCAGGGCGTCATAGGCGAGACTCGGGTCCGCGCAATACTGTCCGGCCAGACCAGCAGAGGGGAGGGTCAGTGAGGGTATACCTGTTCATTGCTGCCATCGCTGGCGGAGCCACCTGGCTGGTCATGCCCATGGTTCGTCATCTCGCCATCCGGGTCGGTGCCGTAGGTGTGGTCCGCGCTCGGGACGTGCACAAGGTGCCCACTCCTCGTATGGGCGGCTTGGGCATGCTGATAGGCTTTGCCGTGGCCATGTGCTTCGCCTCCCGCATTCCCTTCATCACGGGTCTCTTCCAGTCCGGACATCAGGCCTGGGTCATTCTGGCCGGGGCCGTGGCCATCTGCCTGCTGGGCATAGCCGACGACCTTTGGGACCTGGACTGGATGCTCAAGCTGGCCGGCCAGCTGCTGATTTCGGTCTTCGTCTCCTGGGGTGGCATCCAGATCATCTCCCTGCCTCTGGGATCCCTGGTGGCGGCCTCGCCCAGCCTGTCCATGGCCATCACAGCCTTTCTGATCGTGGCCTCCATCAATGCGGTCAACTTTGTGGACGGCCTGGACGGCCTGGCTGCAGGCATCGTAGCCATCGGGGGCATCGCCTTCGCCATCTACTCATATATCATCGCCCGCATCTCGCCCGACTATGCCTCCCTGGCGACCCTGATCGACGTGGCCATGGTGGGCATTTGCGTGGGATTCCTCCTGCACAACTGGCATCCGGCCAAGCTCTTCATGGGCGATTCAGGATCCATGCTGCTGGGATACTTGATCACCTGCGCTTCGATTGTGGTGACTGGTCGGCTGGATCCGGCCACCATTCACGCCAGCATCTATTTGCCGGCCTTTATGCCCATTCTTTTGCCCATCCTGGTGCTTTTCCTGCCCGTTCTGGACATGTGCTTGGCCATCGTCCGGCGGCTCAGCCACGGGCAATCACCCATGCACCCCGACCGCATGCACCTGCACCATCGTATGCTGCGCATCGGTCACACGGTTCGGTCCGCGGTCCTCATTCTCTGGGGCTGGGCCGCCCTGATTTCCTTCGGCTCGCTCTTTATTCTTTTCTTCCCACTGAGATATGTCTTGATCGGTCTGGCCCTGGCCGCCATACTGCTGACCTTCGCTACCCTCTACCCCTACTACCGTCGTCGCCTTCCCGAAATCAGACGTGAGAACGCTCTTCTCGCCACCCAAGGTTCGCAGCATGCGGCCAGACCGCACAGGCATCGCAAGAGCCGCCACGACAAAGATGAGGACAATTGATTCGCCCAATGAAATAGTGCGGACACGGTGCGCTGAACGGTCAAGAAGCACTTGTAGCATGGTGCTATGGCTATGGAAAACCCACAAAGCGAACCCTCCTCCTACACTCAACTTCCCGACGCCTTCCAGAAAATCGGTCTGGCTTATGACGACGTCCTCCTGCTGCCCAACGAATCCGATGTCATCCCCTCCGAGGTAGACACCACCACCCGGCTGACCCGGAACATCACCATGAAGTCCCCGGTCCTTTCGGCTGCCATGGACACTGTCACGGAGGCCACCATGGCTGTGGCCATGGCCCGAAACGGCGGCATCGGCGTCCTCCACCGCAATCTCAGCATCGAGGATCAGGCCAATCAGGTCGACATCGTCAAGCGGTCCGAGTCCGGCATGATCTCCGACCCCCTGACGGTCACCCCAGATGCCACGCTGACCGACCTGGACAAGCTCTGCTCCACCTACAAGGTCTCCGGTCTGCCCGTGGTGGATCGTCGGCAGCGGCTGGTGGGCATCATCACCAACCGTGACATGCGCTTCGTCAATCCCGCTGACTTCGACAGACTCAAGGTCAGCGACATCATGACCAAGGACCATCTGATCACCGGCCCGTCCAACATCACCAAGGAAGATGCCCATGAGCTGTTGGCCAAATACAAGGTGGAGAAGCTTCCCCTGGTCGATGACGAAGGCAAGCTGACCGGGCTGATCACCGTCAAGGACTTCGTCAAGACCGAGCAGTACCCCGAAGCCACCAAGGATGAGCGCGGACGGCTGCGTGTGGCTGCAGCCGTGGGCTTCTTCGGCGATGCCTGGCAGCGCATCACCGCCCTGGCCGATGCCGGGGTCGACATCCTGGTCGTGGACACCGCCCATGGCCACGCCAAGCTCATGCTGGACATGATCCGCAGGATCAAGGCTGACCATGCCTTCGACCATGTGGATGTGATCGGCGGCAACGTGGCCACCCGTGAGGGCGCCCAGGCGCTGATCGATGCCGGCGTTGACGCGGTCAAGGTCGGCGTGGGCCCTGGCTCCATCTGCACCACCCGCGTGGTTGCCGGTGTGGGCGTGCCCCAGCTGACCGCCGTCTACGATGCAGCCCTGGCCTGCCGCCCTGCCGGGATTCCCCTGGTGGCCGACGGCGGAATCCATTACTCCGGCGACATCGCCAAGGCCATCGTGGCCGGGGCCGATTCGGTCATGCTGGGCGGTCTGCTGGCAGGCACTGAGGAGGCTCCTGGCGAGAAGGTCCTCCTGCATGGCAAGCAGTACAAGGTCTACCGGGGCATGGGCTCGCTGGGCGCCATGGCTCCGCGCGGCAAGAAGAGCTACTCCAAGGACCGCTACTTCCAGGCCGATGTGACCAGCTCCGACAAGGTGGTGCCCGAGGGTGTTGAGGGCGAGGTGCCCTACCGCGGTCCGCTCAACTATGTGCTCTACGAGCTGGTCGGCGGCCTGCATCAGACCATGTTCTACACCGGTGCCCGAACCATCCCCGAGCTGCAGCGCAAGGGCCGGTTCATTCGGATCACCGATGCCGGTCTGCGTGAATCGCATCCCCATGACATCGTCATGACCAAGGAAGCCCCCAACTACTCAGGCTTCCACAACTGAGCCAAGATAGGCAGGTGATCGGCGCAGGATCTCATCAGGACCTGCGCCGATTGCATATCACAAGTCAGTCATGGTCCGGTCGGCTGTGCTGGCGTACCCCCCGCCGGTCACGTGCTGGCGGTATCTTGTAATGTTCCGTTCAAGACGGCGGAAGAAGCGATCCGGTGCGCGACCCGGATCTGAAAGGCGTACAGATGAGCGATAACAATGATCTGACTTTCTCTGCGGAGGAATCCCGCATGATCTGGATTGACTGCGAGATGACCGGTCTGGATATCTTCCATGACGAGCTGTGTGAGGTCTCCGTGGTGCCTACCGACTTCAACATGAAGGTCCTGGACAAGGGCATCGACCTGGTCATCAAGCCCTCCCAGGCGGCCCTGGACCATATGGGAGACTTCGTCAGGAAGATGCACACCTCCTCCGGCCTGATCGAGGAGATGAAGACCGGCCTGGATCTTGAGGAGGCCCAGCGTCAGGTGATCGAGTACGTCAAGCCCTTCCTGCCCAAGAACGGCAAGGCTCATCTGGCAGGCAACTCGGTGGGCTCCGACAAGAAGTTCCTCGACAGGTACATGCCTGATCTGATGGATCTTCTGCACTACCGGGTCATCGACGTAAGCACCCTCAAGGAGCTGTCCCGCCGCTGGTACCCGGACGTCTACAAGAACAAGCCGGCCAAGCATGGCGGCCACAGGGCCCTGGCCGACATCATCGAGTCCATGGACGAACTGCGCTACTACCGCTCCATGTTCTTCCTTCCGGCTCCCGGACCTGACCAGGCGCAGTCCAAGGCCGGGGCGGAACAGATCGAGCAGACCAGCCTGCTGCGTCATTACGAAGAGTCCGGCAATCCGGTCGAGGACGCCAACAAGCCTGAGAAGACCGACTACTGACAGGCATGGCCATGTACCTCTGACGTGGCACCATGGAGGCATGCAGCAATCCGAAGCCTTGACCATATTGAGTGCGGGGGCCAATGCCTTCATCACGGGCGCCCCCGGGTCAGGCAAGACCTTTGTGCTCAACGAGTTCGTCGCCCAGGCCCGTCAGGCCGGGGCGGTGGTGGCGGTGACCGCCTCGACCGGCATCGCCGCCACGCACATCAACGGCCAGACCATCCACTCCTGGAGCGGAGTGGGTATCGCCACCTGCATGACCGAATCGCTCTTGAAGCGGATCAAGACCCGCCGTCGCAGACAGATCGAGGGCGCCGACATCCTGGTCATCGACGAGGTTTCCATGATGCACGCCTGGCTCTTCGACATGGTGGACCAGGCCTGCCGTGCCGTTCGCCACAGCCCTGAACCCTTCGGAGGGATCCAGGTGGTCCTTTCCGGGGACTTCTTCCAGCTGCCGCCGGTGACGCGATCCAACCGAGCTGCAGGAATACCGCCCAGCCCTGAATTGCAGGCTGCCCGGGAACGCTATGCCCAGGCCGGCAAGGATCCGGACGGGTTCGTCACTGAATCATTGGTCTGGCAGGATCTGGACCCGGTCATCTGTTATCTGACCGAGCAGCACCGCCAGGACGATGGCCAGCTCTTGACCGTCCTGACTGACATCAGAGAGGGTGGCGTCACTCAGGAGGATCATGAGGTCCTGGCCGCCCGTGTGGGCGCAGTGCCCGCTCCTGGCCAGGTGGCGGTCCATCTCTTCCCGGTCAACAAGCAGGCCGACATGCTCAACGACCAGCGCCTGGCCTCCATCGACGAAGAGGCCCACCATTACCAGGCCACATCCCGAGGTGAGGCCAGGCTAGTGGAACGGCTGAAGAAGAACATGCTGGCCCCCGAGGATCTGGCCCTGAAGACCGGGGCCGCGGTCATGGCCCTGCGCAACGACCAGGACCATCAATATGTCAACGGCTCTATCGGCACCGTCAGTGGATTCACCAGCTCGGCCAAGGGGGGATGGCCGATCGTCTCCTTCCAGAACGGCAACGTGGTCACCATGAAGCCGGCCGCCTGGGAGACCATGGACGGGGACACGGTCTTGGCCGCCGTCAATCAGGTTCCCCTTCGCTGTGCCTGGGGAATCACCATCCACAAGTCCCAGGGGATGACCCTGGACAGGGCAGTCATGGACCTGAGACGGACCTTCGCGCCAGGGATGGGCTACGTGGCCCTCTCGCGTGTGGAAAGCCTGGATGGGCTCTACCTGACGGGCATCAATGAGCACGCCTTCCTGGTCTCTCCCGATGCCGTCGTTCTGGATGCGGGTTTGAGGGCTGAGTCCAAGGCGGCCTGCGCCCGTCTGAAGGATGAAGGTCCTGAGTCCTTCACCAAGCGAGCCGTCGGTCAGGAGCCAGAAGACGAATTCAGCCAGGACCAGCTTTTCTGAAGGGTGGCCCTTATTAGTCTTGGCCTGGTGTAGTTATTGGGGTCGCTAGAGATGCCATGACAAGCGAACCATGTCTCTAAGGCGAATTCCGTTCTCGACAATGGGTCGCTGGTAGCGATTGAGAAAATAGTCCCGTTCAATGCGGTCCATGCGAAACCCGCATGTTTGGTAGAAGCAAAGGGCTCCAAAACTGGTGGATCCGGTCCCGACTTCCAGCCTTCTCAGACCCAGCCTGACGGTCTCCATCTTGGCTCGGTCTATTAATCTGCTTCCAACTCCCAGTCTGCGTAAAGCGCGGTCCACGCTGATGTTGGCAATTTCCAAGGTATCCGTGTTTGGTCTGACAAGCAGCATGACACCGGCCAGAGTTTGTCCCACTCGGATTTCGTAGGCGCGGGAATGGGTGAAAACGTCATGGATTATCCGTTCTGAGGGATCGGCCTCCAGGAGGAGCGTCATGTGCTCTGCGTCGAGGTTGGTAAAGGTCTGGATGGTCACACCCGGCTCTGATGACATAGGTGCCCGCCTTGTCCTGGTAAATCAGAAAACCTGTTCGATATACACCCATCATATCTTGGCTGTCTTGATGGAGGGGGCTTGGAGCAGGGTGGATGCCCGGTTATGAATTGACCGACTTTCACCTGCCTATGCTGTTTGGTTTCGGGCTTGGTTGCGCGAATCGTCATGTAGCTTCCCCTGCAGCTGCTTGTCCCTTTGCGCGCATATCTTTGGGAGGTATGAGAACCAAAGCCATGCGCATGTCAACCCTCTTTCTGCGGACCCTCAGGGAGGATCCGGCCGACGCCGATGTGGACTCGGCCAAACTCCTGCAGCGGGCCGGTTATGTCCGCAAGGTGGCCCCCGGCATCTTCACCTGGCTGCCGCTGGGTCTGAAGGTCCTTGACAAGGTCCAGGCCGTCGTCCGGGAGGAGATCAACGGCATTGGCGCCCAGGAGGTTCACTTCCCAGCCCTGTTGCCTCGCGAGCCCTACGAGGCCACCCACCGCTGGGAGGAGTACGGGGAGAATCTCTTCCGCCTCCAGGACAGGCATGGCGCCGATTATCTGCTGGCCCCCACCCATGAGGAAATGTTCACCCTTTTGGTCAAGGACATGTACTCCTCATACAAGGACCTGCCCGTGGTTCTCTACCAGATCCAGACCAAGTACCGCGACGAGTTCCGTCCCCGTGCCGGGCTGATCAGGGGTCGCGAGTTCATCATGAAGGACGCTTACTCCTTCACCGTGGACAAGGAGGGGCTGAAGAAGGCCTACCAGGATGAGCGCAGCGCCTATGAGCGAATCTTCAAGCGTCTGGGCGTCAATTACGTGATCGTCCACGCGGTCTCCGGACCCATGGGCGGATCCGAGTCGGAGGAATTCCTGGCTCCGCTGCCCATAGGCGAGGACACCTTTGCCCTGGCTCCCTCGGGGAAGGCATGGAACGTGGAGGCGCTGACCACCCCGCGTCCCGATCCCATCGATTACACTGCGACCCCGGCCATGCAGGAGCTGGACACTCCCGACTCGACCACCATCGACACTCTGGTGGAGCGGTTCAACCAGCTGCATCCTCGTGAGGACGGCCGGGACTGGACTGCTGCCGATACTCTGAAGAACCTGGTTGTGGCCGTCAAGCACCCTGCGGATGATGACCATCCCGAGGGCTGGCGGGAGCTGGTGGCCGTCGGCCTGCCGGGCGACCGTCAGGTGGACATGAAGCGGCTGGAGGCCCAGTTCGCCCCGGCCGAGATCGAGGAGGCCAGCGAGGCTGACCTTGCTGGCCACCCCGAGCTGGTCAAGGGATACATCGGACCCCGCGTTTTGGGTCCTCAGCGTTCGGACACTGAGTCCGCCGCTCACATTCGCTACTTCCTTGACGCCCATGTGGCGCCCGGTTCAGCTTGGGTGACCGGGGCTGATGCCGAAGGCGTGCACCTGGCCAATGCGGTCTACGGGCGTGACTTCCAAGCCGACGGAGTGGTGGAAGCCGCCGAAGTGCGTCACGGTGACATGAGCCCTGACGGTTCCGGGCCGCTCAGCTTCGAGCGTGGCGTGGAGATCGGCCAGGTCTTCCAGCTTGGGCTGAAATACTCTGACGCATTGGGTTTGAAGGTCCTGGACCATAACGGCAAGGCTGTGCCGGTCTGGATGGGTTGCTACGGCATCGGCATCTCCCGTGTGCTGGCCTGCATCGCCGAGATGCATCACGATGACAAGGGTCTGGCCTGGCCCAAGGCTGTCGCCCCTGCCGCGGTGCATGTGGTGGCCACCGGCAAGAAGCAGGAGGCCTTCGATGCCGCTGAGAAACTGGTCGCCGACTTGGAGGACCGTGGCGTTGAAGTCATCTATGACGACCGGCCTAAGGTGTCTCCCGGGGTCAAGTTCAAGGATGCCGAGCTGATCGGGGTGCCCCTGGTCGCCATTGCCGGTCGAGACACCATCGCCAACGGCACCATCGAGATCCGCAACCGCGACGGCTCGGATGTGCAAGCAGTTCCTGCCGATCAGGCCGATCAGGTGATCGTGGATAGGATAGGCGCCCTAGAGTAGGTTATGCCGCACTCATATAGTTGCTTATCGCAACTGATACAGAAGGGTGGGGTCTTGGTCACGTCATGATGTATGCGACCAAGACCCCACCCTTCTGGTTTATCGGTTTGGGTTCAGGAATCTATCAGGTCAGATGCGCAGCAGAATGGGCAGATGATCCTGGCGCTCGCCGGTGTCCACCGGTTCGCTGGTGCTGACTTGGCCAGCGATCCGGTTGGAGGTCAGCCAGTAGTCGATGCGCCAGCCGGAGTTGTTGATCTTGCTCTTTGGGGCCCGCTGGGCGAACCAAGTGTAGACGCTGCGGTGATCGTCGTAGAAGCCGGCGGCATCGCCATGGATCTTTCGGAAGGTGTCGGTGAAGCCCGCATCCAGCAGAAGGCCGAACTTCTCGCGCTCCTGGTCGGTGAAGCCGGCGGAGTGATGGTTGGAACCGGGGTTGGCGATGTCAATCTCCTCATGGGCCACGTTGAAGTCGCCACAGGCCAGGACCGGCTTGCGGGCATCCAGCCCCTGCAGGTAGCGGCGGTAGCAATCGTCCCAGACGCCACGTGGTTTGAGCCTGACCAGTCCCGATCCGGAATTGGGGGTGTAGACCGTGGTGACGAAGCAGTCCGGGAACTCCAGAGTGAGCATGCGGCCCTCGTCGTCCATGGTGTCCGGAGCGTCGATGCGGGGGCGGGTCACAGTAGGCTCCGGCAGGCTCTTGCGGTAGAGCATGAGCGTGCCTGCATAGCCTGTGCGGGCCGGGGCCTCGGAGCGGCGATCCACTTCCTGGTAATCGGGGAAGTAGCGCATGAGCGCCTTCAGGATGCCTGCGGATTTTTTCTGATCGCCGTTGAGCTTGGTCTCCTGGATGGCTACGACATCAGGGTCCAGATCCCGGATGGTCTCCACCACCTTCAGGGAGAGGGCGCTGCGGCTGCTCTTGCCCAGCAGGGCGGCGTTGAGCGAATCGATGTTCCAACTGACCAGCGTGTGAACCATGACTGCGGGTCCTTCCAAACCGTGCCGACATATCTGCTCTCACAGTGTAGCCCAGGACCGATGTTCGATGTCCTTGCGCAGTGAAAGAGCCATTGCCAAACCAGCCGTGGGCAGGGTTGTCCACCACGCAAACAGGCCGAGCCCATTCGACCACAATGGCCTTCGGGTCGGGTGCGCGGAACCTGTGCGGAGGCAGGATGGAGTCACCGTTCGACGGAGGGTTCCTGGCCGGGGCCAGTCCCTTCCCCCGCTCCGATTATCCGCGCTCTGGCTAGGGATTCTCCGTGGGACGGCTTCACTGCTATGCAATGAGTAATCGACCGGCAGGTTTACAGCGTCGGATTCATACCATCGACAGAGAGGTTCCGATATGTCCATCAACGAAATAAAAACGACGGTCTTCGGTTTTATGGGGACCCAGCCAGCTCGTCTGGGACAGCCGGGAGCCACGCCGGTCTGCTCCTTCAGGCTGGGCTCTACACCGGCCTATTACGATGCTGCGGCTGGGGTATGGAAACGAAAATCCACTACCTGGCTGACAGTCAAGGCTTTCAGGACTCTGGCGGTTAATGCTCTGGCCTGTCTGCACAAGGGCGATCCGGTCATGGTGACGGGATCCTTGGTGACAGAGGAGTGGACCAGCGACGGCCAGCCGCATAGCAGCCTTGTCTTGGTAGCGGATGGCATCGGTCACGACCTGGCTAGGGGACAGGATACCTTCACCAGGATCCGATCGGGCACTGCATCTATCGATGAGGGGGCCGCCGGTGCGGATCCTTGGACCACTCCGCTGACATCTTCACCCTCTGAAACCGCCCCAGCATCATCGGTATCATCTGCAGCCGAGCGGACACCAGTGGGGGCTTCCAATGCTGGATGAGCAATGGTTGTTTCGGCCGAGCGAGACGAAGGCGGGAGGCCGGCTGATTCCAGTCGACATCCCGCCTTGATCAACAGGCTGATTGAAACCGTCAACCGATGATTTCAATCAGAACAGGCTTACCAGATCTTGACCCGTGCTTCGGGTTCCAGCCACATGCCGTCGTCGGCGGTGACCCCGAAGGCCTGGTAGAAGCGATCCACATTCCTGACGATGCCGTTGGTGCGGAATTCAGCAGGGGAGTGGGGGTCGATCTGCAGATACTGTTCGGCCAGCTGATCCCTGTTCTTGGTCCTCCAGATGGAGGCATAGGACAGGAAGAACCGCTGCAGGCCAGTGTAGCCGTCCATGACCGGAGCCGAGGCCAGTGCCTGATCCATGACCGCGTCGTCTGACCTGGCCGTGCCGCCCTGCCGCTTCTGCAAGGCGATGGCATAGGCCTTGATAGCGATGTTGACGCCTCCCAGGTCTCCTATGTTTTCGCCGATGGTCAGCGCCCCATTGACATGAGGTGCCTGCTCGGGCTTGTCGGCGTACTTCTCGGCAAGCTGCTGGGGGACGAACCCGTTGTACTGTTCGATGAGCGCCTTGGTCCGCTGCTCGAAATTCTCACGGTCCTGCGGGGTCCACCAGTCCTGCAGACGTCCGTCGCCGTCGTACTTGGAACCCTGGTCGTCGAATCCGTGGCCGATCTCATGACCGATGACCGATCCGATGCCTCCGTAGTTGACGGCATCGTCGGCTTCAGGATCGAAGAAGGGCGGCTGCAGGATGGCTGCCGGGAAGACGATGACGTTCAGGGTGGGCTCGTAATAGGCGTTGACCGTCTGAGGGTTCATCAGCCACTCTTCCTTGTCCACAGGCTGGCCGGCCTTGCCGAACTGATAACCGGACTCGTAGAGGTTGGCCCGCCGCACGTTGTCGACCAGGCCCAGCTTCTCGTCCACAGCCAGGGCCGTGTAGTCGCGCCAGTGCTCGGTGTAGCCGATCTTGGGCGAGAATTTGTCCAGCTTGGCCAGAGCCTTGACCTTGGTCTGTTCGCCTAGCCAGTCGCTGGAGGTGATGGAGACCCGGTAGGCGTCGATCAGGTCTGAGACCAGGGCCTCCATGCGGGCCTTGCTGGAGGCAGGGAAGTGCCGACGCACATATTCGCGTCCGACCTCCTCGCCGCAAATGCCGTTGACCAAAGAGACGGCTCGCTTCCAGCGGTCCCGCATCTTGGTCGTGCCGGAAAGGACCTTCCCGTAGAAGTCGAACCTGGCCTGATCGAAGTCGCTGCTGAGCAGACCTGCCCACTCGATCAGAGTGTGCACGCGGGCCCAGAGCTTAAGGTCATCCAGGTCGCTGGTCTTCCATAGCTCGTTCAACCCCTGCAGGAAGGAGGGTTCATGCACGATGGTCCTGGACAGGGCTGCGTTCAGATCGACTGGTTGCAGATTGGCGACCGGGCTGGAGGCATAGGCCCTCTGCCAGGACTCGATCCAAGTGTGCAGATCGAAATCGGCAAGCGTTGACTCCAAGTCTTTTAGGGTGGTGGGATTGTAGGTGCGATCCTCATCTCTGGTGGATACATTGTCCCAGTGGCGTGCCGCTACGCGCGTCTCGACCTCAAGGAAAGACTCCGCCTGCCTGTGGGCTTCCTCCTGGTCGTCGGCGTAGCCGGAGAGCCTGAGCAGTGAGGCGACCATGTCGATGTAGGCCTGGCGGACTGGAGCGTAGCTCTTCTCCCGGTAGTAGGCCTCGTCGGGGAGCCCCAGCCCGGCCTGCTCCATATGAGCCACGTTGACGCCGGCGTTGCCTGGATCGCCATAGATGGCGATGCCGAACAGGTCGGGGCCGCCAGTCGGATTGAGCTGGCCAAGCAGGCTGGTCAATGCCTTCTTGTCGGGTGCAGCATCGATGGCCTGCAGGTCGGAGCGGATGGGTTCCATACCCGCAGCCTCGATGGCATCGGTGTCCAGGAAGCTGCGATAGAGCAGGGCCGATTTGACGGCCGGGGATTCCGGATCCTCAAGGATTTCATGGATCTGTGCTTCGGCATCCTCGGCAAGCTTGTCGAAGGAGCCGAACCGGGAGCGGTCCTCGGGCAGACTGTAGGTGTCGATCCAGGGGCCGTTGACGAAGCGGAAAAGATCGTCCTGAGGGCGAATGACCGAAGAGAAGGAGGCCGGATCAAGTCCGGAGGAGGTCGTGGATTCTGTAGATTGTGCCATGGTACAAGCCTAGCCATCTTTGGTGACATGCCATGCCCTGTGGTCACCGGAAATCGGCGGATCGACGAATCATCCGCCGAAGGGAAAAGCCGCGATTGCCTCTGTTGGTGATTTACACTTGGAAGACGGTAACAGGGCGGCCCATCAGCTGCCCTGAGCGAGCGAAAGAGGACGGTATGACGGATCCCATGCAGGGCGGTCAGCCCAATCAGTACGATGGTCAGGATTCTGGGCAAAATAGCGGCCAATACCAGAATAATCATGGTCAGTATGGGCAATACCCCGGCTATCAGGGGCGCCCGCCACGCATGGATCCTTTCTCCATGATCGCTGAGGACCTGGGATTCAGAACCCTGCGGGCCATCCGCGTCATCATGGGTGTCATGGGCGTGATTGGAGTCATCCTGGGTCTGGCCTTGCTGCTCAGGCCGGACAAGACCCTGATCGCCGTGACTGTGGTGCTGGGCATCTACTTCATCATCTCCGGCGTGGTCCGTCTGGCCACCTCCATCGTGTCCAAGGGACTTCCCGGCGGTTGGCGGGTGCTGGGTGTCCTCTTTGGCGCTCTGATCGCCGTCGGCGGCATCGTTATCGTCAGGAACACGGCCCTGTCCGCTTCAGCGCTGACCCTGCTGGTCACCATCATTGTGGGCATCAGCTGGATCATGGAGGGCGTGATGAGCCTGGCCGCCTCCTGGGGGCTCCCGCATTCAGGCTGGGCCATCTTTTCCGGCATCGTCTCCATCATCGCCGGGGTCATCGTAATGATCTACCCGTTGAGCTCCGTTATCTTCCTGGTTATCTTCAGCGGGTGCGCTCTTCTGGTGCTGGGAGTCGTCTCCATTATCAGGGCCTTCACCTTCGGCCGGAACTGAGAGCCGGACTCGTCCGAGTGACCCGATAATACTGAGAGGTAGTACTTGGGCAGGATCCTGAGGGGGCGGCACCCGCGGGCACCAATCATGAAAGGACGCAGAGGATGATCGAGCTCAAAACCAAGCAGGAGATCGAACAGATGAAGCCGGCGGGCAGGTTTGTCGGCAGCATTCTCAAGGAGCTCAAGGCCATGAGCAAACCTGGGGTCAACCTTCTGGAGCTGGATAACTACGTCAAGGACAGGATCAACTCCCGCAAGGGAGCCACTTCCTGTTATGTGGATTATGCGCCTGATTTCGGCACCGGACCCTTCGCCCACTACATCTGCCTATCTGTCAACGATGCCGTCCTGCACGGGGTGCCTTATGACTACAACCTCAAGGACGGCGACCTGCTTTCCCTGGATCTGGCCATCAACGTGGACGGATGGGTAGGCGACTCGGCCATCAGCTTCGTGGTGGGCGAGCATGCCGATCCGGAGGATCTGCGGCTGATTCGGACCACCGAAGAGGCCCTGAAGGCCGGCATCGCCCAGGCTCAGCCCGGTAACCGCCTAGGCGACATCTCCGCTGCAGTCGGTGAGGTTGCCCATGAAAACGGATACAGCGTCAACCTGGAGTTCGGCGGACACGGGGTAGGGCGGATCATGCATGGTGATCCCCATGTGCCCAATGACGGCACTCCCCATCACGGCTACAAGCTGCGCCCGGGTCTGGTCATCGCCATTGAGCCTTGGTTCCTAGCGACCACCGATCAGATTTACCAGGATCCCAAGGATGGGTGGACCCTGCGTTCTGCAGATGGATCGCGCGGTGCCCACAGCGAGCACACCATCGCCATCACCGAGCAGGGGCCTGTCATCCTGACGACCAGGGACTGAGTCGAGTGCTGTAAGGACTATAGGGGACCTAGGAATGTCCACAATGTGGATGTTCCTGGGTCCCTGTTTTATGTCGGCCCTTTCCTCCTGGGAGTTGCCATCTGCAGGCTGGTGCGGGAAGGAAGACGGCACTGCCTTGGGCTCGCGCGTCGTGACCAGGGGCGACGGATTGCTGCTTGCGGTTACAAGCCGGTAATCGAAGTCGTGATTGTTTCTGTTAGCATGTCGGCAATTCCAAGCCGGTACAGGTGCCGGTAGCCTGATCCGGCATGGCCGTCGACGCTCACTGGCACCTCACTGGTTGATTGACAGGAGGTGCGTGGTGTCTACAGCACGGTTGTCCATCGGTTCCGACCAGGTTGATCTGCCATTGGTCCGCGCCACCGAGGGGCCCGACGGCATTCTGGTCTCCTCCCTGCGCAATGACGGCTGGGTCACGCTCGATCCCGGCTTCCAGACCACAGCTCAGTGCGTTTCGGGAATTACCTTCATTGACGGCAAGCGGTCCATACTGCGCTACAGGGGCTATGCCATAGAGGACTTGTGCGCCCAGTCCAATTTTCTCGAAGTGGCCTGGCTGCTGTCCCATGGCGAACTGCCTGATGCCGAGCAGTACCAGCGGTTCCGCAGCCATGTCCTGGGTTACACGGTCGTGGGGGAGGACTTCCGCCATCTGCTCTCGTCCTTCCCCCGCCAGGCTCACCCCATGAGTGTGCTGGCCGCAGCGGTCAACGCACTTGCAGGCTTTCATCCTGACACCTGCAATGTTGATGATCCTGATCAGCTGGAGGAGGCCAGCGCCATCATCATGGCCAAGGTGCGCACCATCGTCTCCCTGATCCACCGTCGTCGCCGCGACCAGCCTCTGCTCTACCCGGACAGAACCTGGGGCTATGTGGAGGACTTCCTGCGGATGAGCTTCGCTATGCCCTACCAGCCCTATCAGGCCGATCCTCTCAAGGTGCAAGCCCTGGACAAACTCCTGATCATCCATGCCGACCATGAGCAGAACTGCTCCACCTCAGTGGTGAGGATTGCCGGATCGGCCCGCGCCAACCTGTATTCTGCGGTGGCTGCCGGCATCAACACTCTGTCAGGCCCCTTGCACGGCGGTGCCAACGAGGCCGTGCTTCGTCAGTTGAAGAACATACGGGATTCGGGCCTGGGCGTACGAGGCTATGTGGACCAGGCCAAGAGCGAGGGGCGGAAAATCGCGGGTCTGGGCCACCGGGTCTATAAGTCCTATGACCCGCGCGCGGCAATAGCCAAGCAGTGGCTCTACAAGCTCATGGACGAGCCCGACCAGGACAGGAACGCCGAGGATGCAGAGCTCTTCGACGTGGCCCTCCAGCTGGAGGACCTGGCCCTGCATGACGACTACTTCGTCGAGCGGCACCTGTATCCCAACGTGGATTTTTACACCGGGCTCATCTACCGCGCCATCGGCTTCGACCCGGAGATGTTCACCACGCTCTTCGCCTTGGGACGCATCCCCGGATGGATCGCCCAGTACCGGGAGATGCTGGACGATCCTGACACGAAAATAGGTCGACCCAGGCAGGTCTATACCGGTCAGGGGCCACGCGACTACCTGCCCATAGAAGAGCGCTGAGTCTTATGACCGCCTGGGTTCAGTTGGCGTGCAGCCGCTCGTTCAGCTCGATCCCCTTCTTGCGAGGCAGGGCTCTGACCTGGCCCGTGCGGGAGTCGCGGATGAAGAGCAGATGATCCCGTCCGCTGAGTGCTGCCCCCTTGACCTCCTGGTCGCCCAGGCCGATCTTGGTGCCGGCGGTGACATAGAGGCCGGCTTCAACCACGCAGTCGTCGCCCAGGGAGATGCCGATGCCGGCGTTGGCTCCCAGCAAGGAGTGCTGACCGATGGAGACCCGATGGCGGCCTCCGCCGGACAGGGTGCCCATGATGGAGGCTCCGCCGCCGATGTCCGAACCGTCGCCGACCACGACTCCCTGGGAGATCCGTCCTTCGACCATGGAGTGGCCCAGAGTTCCAGCGTTGAAGTTGACGAAGCCCTCATGCATGACCGTCGTTCCCGGCGCCAGATGGGCGCCGAGCCGAATCCGGTCGGCGTTGCCGATGCGGACTCCCTCGGGAACCACGTAATCCACCATGCGAGGGAACTTGTCCACGCTCAGCACTGTTACTTGTGTCACCGGGATGCCCGGCATGGACCGGCTGGCTGCGGCCATGACCGCTGACCTGCGCAGGGCGAAGTCCTCAACGGCAAAGGGTCCGTAGTTGGTCCAGACCACCGTGTTGAGCTGTTCGAAGATTCCATCCAGGTTCATGCTGTTGGGAGGAGCCAGGCGCATGCTGAGCAGATGAAGCCGCAGATAGGCATCGGCTGCATTGGCTATCGGGCCATCCAGATCGGCCACAGTGAAGACCGGAACCTTTCGGATGCCGCGGGCGTCCGGCTGGCTGTTGACTTGGTCGCCAAAGCCGTGGTTGGGACGGCTTGCCGGGGTCGGCGGCGTCGAGATCTCGGCCTTGGGGTACCAGACGTCCAGGGTCCGGCCCTGCTCGTCCTGGCTGGCCAGGCCCCAACCCCATGCGGTGCGTGCTGTGCTCATCGTTCCTCCTTCAGGCGGTGCTCTCGTATTGGCATAAGCTGTCTTACAGGATAAACCGGTCGACGCTCAAACAGAGACGGTCCGTCCGACAGTCGGGTCTGGAGGGTCGCCAGCCAGGTCCCAGCCGATAGGTAAAATTATCAACTATGAGTGCCTACAGTCATGAGCGCGAGCGCCGGGAACGTCGGCGCCGCAACACAGCCAGGGCGGTCTGCCTGGTCATTGCCGTGGCTTTGCTGGCCAGTCTTGTCATTCCCGCCATCTTCAGCGGCCTTTGACCCGGTCCGTCAGGTCGGCGGGAATCCGGCCGTCACAGTCAAAGGCAAATGGGAATGAAGACGTCGACCGACTCGTGCGGAGCCGGTCTGGAAAGCGGTGAGACGGTATGGCAGAGATGGATTTTGCTCAAGCATTGGAGCAGGCCAAGGCCAAGTACGAGATGATTTCCAAGGCGCTGGATCCAGAGGGTTTGCGCTCGCGAATTGCAGATCTGGAGCGTCAGGCCAGTGCGCCTGGACTCTGGGATGATCAGGAGAATGCCCAGAAGGTGACCAGCAGGCTCTCGGCCCTGCAATCCCAGCTCAAGCATCTGGAGTCTGCATCCTCCCGGCTGGAGGATGTCCAGGCTCTGGAGGAGCTGGGCCAGGAGGAGCATGACCAGGACACCCTGGTGGAGGCCCGCAAGGAGATCGACTCCTTGAGGTCCGACCTGGCTGACATGGAGATCCAGACCTTGCTGGACGGGGAGTACGACGAGCGCGCCGCCGTGGTCACTATCCGCTCTGGTGCCGGCGGGGTGGACGCGGCCGACTGGGCCCAGATGCTCCTGCGCATGTATATGAGGTGGGCTGAGCGGCACGGCTTCTCCACCAAGGTCATGGACACCTCATACGCAGAGGAGGCCGGCATCAAGTCGGCCACCTTCCAGGTGGATGCCCCCTACGCCTACGGTCGGCTGTCGGTGGAGGGCGGCACCCATCGTCTGGTGCGGATTTCGCCCTTTGACAACCAAGGCCGAAGGCAGACTTCCTTCGCTGCCGTCGAGGTCATTCCCCTGGTGGAACCCACTGACCACATCGACATCCCCGACTCGGATATCCGAGTGGACACCTACTGCTCTTCCGGCCCCGGCGGCCAGGGTGTCAACACCACCTATTCGGCCGTGCGTATCACTCATTTGCCGACCAATATCGTGGTCACCATGCAGGATGAGCGCAGCCAGATCCAGAACCGTGCGGCTGCCATGGCCGTTCTGCAGTCCCGTCTGCTGGTGCTGCGGCACGAAGAGGAGGCCAAGAAGAAGAAGGAGCTGGCCGGCGACATCAAGGCCAGCTGGGGGGACCAGATGCGCTCATACGTCCTGCATCCCTACCAGATGGTCAAGGATCTGCGCACCGGATACGAGACCTCTGATACCCAGGGCGTTTTCGACGGCAACATCGATGCCTTCATAGAGGCCGGCATCCGCTGGCGGCATCAGCAGCGGGTTCAGGCCCGTGAGGAGGAAGCCAGCAAATAACCCTGCGCTCGGCCTCATCCGGGTCGGTGTTTCATGAGTGTGTAGTGTCGGTCTTCTTGATAGCCTCTGTAGGGGGAATACCGAGGAACGGAGAGTCAATGGCGTTGATTTCGCTCAAGGACGTGACCAAGATCTACCCCAAGGGGTCCCGTCCCGCCTTGGATGACATCAGCCTGGATGTCGATCGTGGGGATTTTGTCTTCCTTGTGGGCGCCAGCGGGTCGGGCAAGACCACCCTGCTCCGCCTGCTTCTGCGCGAGGAGGAGGCCACCGAGGGGGAGATCCGCGTGGCCGGCAACGATCTGCGACGCCTGCGCAACCGTGAGATTCCCGGGTATCGGCGCTCCATCGGCTTTGTGTTCCAGGATTACAAGCTGCTCAACAACAAGACCGTATGGCAGAACGTGGCCTTCACGCTGGAAGTCATCGGCGCTCGTCGATCCACCATCAAGACTCTGGTGCCTCAGGTGCTCAAGACCGTGGGGCTGACGGGCAAGGAGCAAAACTACCCCCATGAGCTTTCAGGCGGCGAGGCGCAAAGGGTGGCTTTGGCCCGCGCCTACGTCAATAATCCGGAAATCCTGCTGGCTGACGAGCCCACAGGCAATCTAGATCCCACAACCTCCTTGGGCATCATGGAGGTTCTGGATGCCATCAACCGGACCGGCACCACCGTGGTCATGGCCACCCACAATGAGGAGATCGTCAACTCCATGCGCAAGCGGGTGGTGGAGCTGCATACGGGTCGGATCATGCGCGACGAGGCCCACGGCTCCTACGATTCTTCGCGCTTCTTCCCCGATGCCGAAGTTGCTGCGCGCTCTCATCATGCCATCGGGGATCCCGCTGACGGCGATGCCCTGGACCGTGCACGTGAGGTTGGAGTTGGGGGGCGCCGTCCGGTGCAGGTTGTCGTGCAGGAGGGGAACAGCTCGGCTACCGAGCCCATCGCGGATGGTACCCAGGGGGCCAAGCAGGTGGTCCAGGCGGCGGCACAGGCCGTCGACCAGGGTCAGTATGGCGATGAGGGAATCGCACGGCTGGCCAAGTCCATGCATTCGGGGAGGACAGGACGTTATGGACAGGTCTTCACCTCGGTGGAGGACACCCTCACCTGGGGGAAGGGCCTGGGCAGTCTTGAGTCTGCGCAGGAAGATTCCAGTCAGCATGAAGAAGCCTCTTCGGGGCAGCCCGATCGGAAGGCCGACTCCGATTCTGACGAACGATTCCGCAGACCTGCACCGGTGTCCCAGGGCAGCCCGGATCGACCGAGTCAGTCGAGTGAAGGTCCCAGCGACAAAGACCAGGGCAAGGCAGGAACTGATCGCGCCGAGTCCGGGAATCGTCCCCAAGCAGAACCTGCAGAACCTGCAGCCTCCAGGAAGTCTCGGAAGTCCGCTCGTGGTTCGGAAGCTGCTCCGCGGCCCGAAGATGCGGGCAGTCAAGAGCAGGATAGGAACTCAGGTCGTGACCGCAAGGGTCTCGCGCATGACGATCACAATCTTGACCATGGTCAAGGCGGGCCCAAGAAAGATGACAAAGTCAAAAACCGCCAACGGTTGAAGGAATCCTCTGCTGAGGCTTCTGATCGTGAACAACAGTTCAAGAGGCCCGATGTCTCCAGCCCAGCCCAACCGACCGGTGAATCCGGTCAGGCTGCGGTCCACATGAAGCAGGACGGCGCGCAATCCTCAAAAGAGCCCTCCGGCAAGAGCAGGACCGGTAAAAAGGACTCGACGAATGAAATAGATCATGATGTCGAGTCTTACGATGCCGAGTCCATGGGGGCCCCGCCCGCTCCCCCTGAAGCCCCCAAGGCGGCCAGGAAGACCCAGCAAAAGAGCGGCGCACGGGCTCGGGATGAGCATCATGACAAGAAGAAGGCGGCACGATGAGACTGCGGTTCATCCTTTCCAGCACCTGGGACAACCTGCGGCGCAACGGGTCCATGATCCTCTCGGTCATGCTGGTTACGTTCATCTCCTTCCTCTTCATCGGTGCTTCGGGCCTCATGCAGGCCCAGATCAGCAAGGCCAAGGGGGACTGGTACGACCAAGTAGAGGTAGTGGTCTGGCTATGCCCGGACGGCGCCAGCCAGGCGGCATCCTGCGCGACCGGCAAGGCGCCCACCAACGACGAGATCGTCAAGCTGGAGAACACCATCAATACTGAGCTGCGCGACTCTGTGGCAAAAATCACCTACCAGAGCCGGGAGGACTTCTTCAAGAACACCTTCCTCAAGCAGTACCCCAACGGCACATATGAGGGAAGGACCATGACCGCAGCGGACATGCAGGCCTCCCTGCGGCTCAAGCTCAAGGATCCAACCAAGTACCAGGTGGTCTCCGAGGTGCTGTCCGGACGCGACGGCGTAGAGGAGGTGTCCGACCAGCGCCAGATATTCGATCCGGTCTTCAAGATCCTCAACAGGGCTACGGCAGTCACCCTGGTTCTGGCCGTAGTCATGGTGATCGTGGCCATCCTGCTGACTGGCACCACCATCAGGATGAGCGCCGCCTCGCGTCGCAACGAGACCGAGATCATGAGACTGGTGGGAGCCTCCAACTGGACCATACGGCTGCCCTTCATCCTGGAGGGCGTGGTGGCATCCTTGCTGGGATCTCTTCTGGCTGTCGGCGCTCTGAGCGCCATCGTCAAGCTTTTCATCACGGATTGGCTGGCCCGGACGGTCCAGTGGATGCCCTACGTGGACCAGTCCACGGTCCTGCTCATGGCCCCGGCGCTGATCCTGGGGGCCATGCTCTTGTCCGCATTGGCCTCTTCCATCTCCCTGCGGCGGTATCTGAGGACCTGATCCCCAGCGACGGGCCGGGTTGACCTTATGGGCACGAACTCTGCCATAATGATGACTAGCATGGATAAGTGATAGTGAGGACTTGACCATGAATCGTACGAAGCACTTGGAAGCCATCTGCGGCCTGGTGGGGTCGTTGGCCATGATGCTGGGCTGTGGGATCCTGGGGTTGACAGTGGCCCCTGCGCCGGCCCGGGCCGATTGGAGTAGCTATCAGCAGAAGGTACAGAGCCATCAGGCTCTGAAGAGCAAACTGGCAGGTGTCAACAGCCAGCTGGCCGACCAGATTCTCAGCCTCAACGATCTGACTGCCAACCAGATCCCGGCGGCTCAGCAGAGCGCTGTCGAAGCTCAGCAGCAGGCCGAACAGGCCGACAGTCTGGTTCAGGCCACCAACGACCGACTGCAGGCGGCCCGCAAGGATCGTGCCGACCTGGAGGCCAAGATCCGTCAGACCGGCATCGACTATGACGATGCCAAGGCCGGTGTGGCGCAGATGGCGAGAAAGAGCTTCCACGGCTCTGAGGCTTCCCAGGTCATGGACGTGGTGACCAAGTCCTCCAGCACCAAGGACTTTGTGGACAAGATGCAGTCCGATGCAGCCGTGACCCGATCCGAGGCCAACACAGCCAATGATGCCGCCAACACCCTCAATTCGTCCATGAATCGCAAGCAGCGTCTCGAGGCCATCGAGGAGCAGATCAGCACCTTGAAGGCCAAGGCCGACCAGCAGCAGGCGGCAGCCCAGCAGGCGGCAGCCGCGGCGCAGGCCAAGCAGGACAGCCTGCAGGCCTTGCGCGACCAGGGAACTGCAGCACGCAAGCAGCTGGAGGGGCAGAAGGCTGCCCTGACCACCCAGTCAGCCCGTGAGGCCGCTGACATCGTGGCCACCGAGTCGATGATCGATTCCCTCAACACAGGCAATGCCGGCGGCGGTGCCGATCCCCATGCCGGCGGCGCCCAGCAGGTCGGCGGTGGCGGCTCCGCACCATCGCCGGCTCCGCAGCCGGCTCCGCCGAGCAACGGGGGCGGTGGAGGTGCCTCCGGTATGAATTACGGGGTACCTGGCAGCTGTCCTGAGGGTTCTGGGTTCTGCTACGGCCATCCCACCGGCAACTCAGTGGGCGGCAGCGCTTATCCCGCCCGTCAGTGCACCCTCTGGGCCTACATCCGCCGTTCGCAGCTGTCCCTTCCTGTGGGATCCTACATGGGCAACGGGGCTGAATGGGCCAATACCGCACGCAGTCTGGGCTACTTGGTCAACAACACTCCACACGTCGGAGCCGCCATGGTCTTCGCCCGTGGCCAGCGTGTCGGTTACTGGAACGCCGACTGGACCTATGGTCATGTGGCCGTGGTCGAGCGGGTCAACGGGGACGGGTCCGTGCTCATCTCCGAGGGAGGCACCGGATTTGCCTCGTTCCCTGCCTATGAGACGGTTTACGGGGCTGGCAACTACCAGTACATTCATTACTGACATCGAAGCGGACCAGGTCCGCCACCTGGGACGCCACTCCTAGCCGTCCGGCCTACCAGGCGACATGATCGGCATGGTCCGGAGGAGGACATCATGGCTAAGGAGACTGGCACGTCGATGATTGCCCAGAATCGCAGGGCCCGTCATGACTACCAGATCGAGGATCGGTATGAGGCCGGCATCGCCCTGACCGGGACTGAGGTCAAGTCCTTGCGCGAGGGGCGGGCCTCCCTGGCCGAGTCATTCGTCAGCATCGACCGTCGGCACGAGGTCTGGCTGGAGAACGCGAATATCCCTGAATATCTCAACGGCACCTGGAACAATCATGCCCCCAAGCGCAAGCGCAAGCTGCTTCTGCATGCCAAGCAGATCATTCGCCTGGAGCGGCAGATTCAGGCCAAGGGCTACACCATCGTCCCACTGAGCTTGTATTTCAAGGATGGCAGAGTCAAGGTGGAGATCGCCGTGGCAAGGGGCAAACGTGAGTATGACAAGCGTCAGTCCCTGCGGGAGGAACAGGACCGCCGTGAGGCCCAAAGGGCCATGCGCTACCGGAACCGTCGGGGCTGAGATACGTGCTGATGCACTTTCCGATGCTCAGATGACTCTTGGATAGGGACGGTTGTCTGCTGATATTCCCTTGCACTATGCAGGTCGACACGCCCGGGGCTAAGGCGATTGGCGGTGTTCTATAAGGTCCTGAAGCTTGATCTGGAGCCAAAATCCGCCCTGCAGAGCAAACCGCAATGGAAGATCAATAGTCAGCCGCGTGCATAAAAATACAAATGTGTGCATAATAGTGCATGTCGATCAAGGGACACGGAGGGTCGCCTCGGGGCGGTCCGGAAGAGGAGAAGACATGGGCAAGATCAAGGCGATGCTGACGGCGGCTCTGAGTGTCGCCCTGCTGGCCTCCATCGGGGCCTGCGGAACCACCGACGAGGCGGACAACAACAGTGCGTCGGGCAAGGCCACAACAAGTTCCCACCCGGCGGCTTTTGACGTCAGCGGCATCAAGAAGGATCCGGCCATCGCGGCCAAGGTGCCCGAGTCGGTTGCCAAGGACGGGAAGCTGACCGTGGGCATGGAGACCTCATATGCGCCTGGTGAATTCATGAATGAGGACGGCAAGACACCGATCGGCTTTGACGTCGACCTGTCCAACGCCATTGCCAAGGTGATGGGGCTCAAGGGGGAGATGGTCAGCGCCTCCTTCGACACCATCATCCCAGCCATCGGCAGCAAGTACGACGCAGGCATCTCCAGCTTCACCATCACCAAGGAGCGGATGCAGTCGGTTGACTTCGTCACCACCTTCAAGGCAGGCACGGCCTTTGCAGTCAAAAAAGGCAACCCCAACAAGATCAATCCTGACGACATCTGCGGCGTCAAGGTCGGTGTGCAGACGGGCACCATCGAAGAGCAGCAGGCGACCGACAAGATCTCGGCCGAGTGCAAGGCCAAGGGCAAGAAGCCGGTGGATGTGCAGTCCTACAAGCAGCAGACCGATGCCGCCACGGCGGTGGTCAACGGCAAGATCGACGTCTTCTACGCCGACTCCCAGGTGACCGGATATGCCATCAAGCAGACCGACGGCCAGTTGGAGAAGCTGGGCAAGGATACCGACATCGTCCTGCAAGGAGCTGCTCTGAAGAAGGGCAGTGGCATGGCTGAAGCCACTCAGGCGGCACTCCAGAAGCTCATCGACGACGGCACCTACGCCAAGATCCTCAAGAACTGGGGCGTTCAGAGCGGTGCTGTCGAGAAGGCGGAGATCAACCCTGCAGTCTCTGACTGAGGCAAGCTGCTAGGCGCGGGTCGGCTTGACAACCGGTCTGCGCCTAGCGGTTGGCCCGGCTGGATAGGCTGGGCCTGAATACGTTCAGCGGTGCGGAAGGAAGCAGGAGATGCATACCAAGAAGGGGACGGACCAGATTCAGATCCCCGGCAGAATAGAGGCCAGGCCGGTGCGCAAGCCGGGGCCGATCGTGGCTGCCGTCATCGTGGCCATTTTCGTGGCCATGCTGATCCATGGCATGGTGACCAATCCCAACTTTGATTGGCCCACGGTCTGGAAGTACCTCTTTAACGAGCATGTCCTGGACGGCATCAAGTGGACCCTTCTGCTGACTGTCTACGCCATGGTTCTGGCCACAATCCTGGCCATCATCCTGGCAGTCATGCGCAAGTCGTCCAATCCGGTTCTGCGCTGGGTCAGCTGGTTCTTCATCTGGTTCTTCCGTGGCACTCCTGTATATACCCAGCTGGTCTTCTGGGGCCTGCTTTCCGTGCTGATTCCCAAGCTGGCAATCGGCATCCCCTTCGGGCCAGAGTTCTGGAGCATCGACACCAAGACCGTGCTCAACGCCACCGTGGCCACGGTGCTGGGCCTGGGACTGAACGAGGCTGCCTACCTTTCCGAAATCGTCCGTGCCGGCATCGAGGCTGTGGACCCTGGCCAGGAGGAGGCCGCCAAGGCTCTGGGCATGCCGCCCTCCATGATCATGCGGCGGATCGTCCTGCCTCAGGCCATGCGCATCATCGTGCCGCCTACCGGCAATGAGACCATCGGCATGCTCAAGACCACATCCCTGGCTCTTGCCGTGCCCTTCACCCTGGAACTCCAGTTCGCCACCAACGCCATCGCCAACCGCATCTACAAGACCATCCCGCTGCTGATTGTGGCCTGCATCTGGTACTTGGTCATCACCTCCGTTCTCATGGTCATCCAGGCCCAGCTGGAGAAGCACTACGGCAAGGGCTTCGACTCGCGGCCCCTGGCAGGGTCGGGGAACAAGGACGGCAAGGATGGCGAGGACCCGCAGACCCGCCAGGAGACTGACAAGGTCAACAAGGTCATGATGGCCGGGCTGAACGCCTGAGCGCAGGAGGAGAATCATGGACGAGGACAGGCAGACCAAGAAAGATGGTCAAGGCAATAAGAATCCGGCCATCGTCATCAGGAATGTGCATAAGGTATTCGGCGACCAGCATGTACTGCGGGGAATCAACCTGGAGGTCATGCCCGGCACGGTAACGGCCGTCCTAGGGCCTTCTGGTTCGGGCAAGTCAACGCTGCTGCGGCTGATTAACCAGCTGGAGACCCGCACGGCTGGCGAAATCTATGTGGACGGCGAGCTGACCGGATACCAGAAGATCGATACCGGCAAGGGCCCTGTGCTGCAGACCCTGGACGACAAGGCCATTGCCAGGCAGCGCTCCAAGATCGGCATGGTCTTCCAACGCTTCAACCTCTTTCCTCATATGACTGCCTTGGAGAACGTCATGGAGGCGCCGGTCCATGTGGGCCGGGTTCCTAAGAGCGATGCCCGAAAGGAGGCACAGGCCCAGCTGGAACGTGTAGGGCTGGAGGACAGGATGGACTATTATCCTGCCCAGCTCTCCGGCGGTCAGCAGCAGCGTGTGGCCATCGCGCGAGCCTTGGCCATGCACCCTGACATCATGCTCTTCGACGAGCCCACCTCAGCCCTGGATCCGGAGCTGGTAGGGGAGGTCCTGGGGGTCATGCGGCAGGTGGCCCAACAGGGCATGACCATGGTGGTGGTCACCCATGAGATGGGCTTCGCCCGCGAGGTGGCTGAGCAGATCGTCTTCATGGACCAGGGTGTCGTGGTGGAGCAGGGAGGCCCTGACATCATCGACCATCCGCACTCCGAGAGGTTCGCTGAATTCTTGCATACCGTACTCTAGCCTCAGCAGGCTCAGGCCCTGTCCAGGTTGTAGAAATTCCGGCAAGAAGCCTTCCGGACAGGCGACGGCGGAGCTCCCATGGCTAGACTGGGGTCCATGTGCGGAATCGTCGGTTATGCGGGATCGGTGCGGACGGCCTGCGGCAGGCCCCTGGAGGTCTGCCTCAAGGGTCTGGAACGTTTGGAGTACCGGGGCTATGACTCGGCTGGAGTGGCTCTTGCTGCCCCGGGAATGACGCAGGTGGCCATACGCAAGAAGGCGGGGCGCCTGGGCAATCTGGTTGCTGATCTGAAGACCAAGCCCATGCCCGAAGCCACCGTGGGCATCGGGCACACCCGCTGGGCCACCAATGGCGAACCCACTGATGTCAACGCTCATCCCCACACCAGCCGTGACGGCAAGGTCGCGCTGATCCACAACGGGATCATCGAGAACGCCTCAAGGCTGCGGCTGGACCTGGAGACCGAGGGATACACCTTCGTGTCCTCCACGGACACCGAAGTGGCGGCCAAGCTTCTGGGCAAGATTGCCCAGGAGATCGTCGATGCCACCGGCCAGCCCGATATCTTCGAGGCCATCAGGCGGTTGGCCCGCATGCTCAAAGGAGCTTTCACCATCCTGGCTGTGGACTCACGTCAGCCTGATCTGGTGGTGGGCATCCGACATGATTCGCCGCTGGTGGTCGGTCTGGGAGACGGGGAGAACTACCTGGGCTCCGATGTGGCGGCCTTCGTAGCCTATACCCGTCAGGCCATGGAGCTGGGGCAGGACCAGGCTGTCTGCATCAGTGCGGACCAGGTCCTAGTCACCGACTTTCAGGGGCATCCGGTGGAGCATCCGCGCCGCTACACCATTGACTGGGATGCCTCGGCCGCCGAAAAAGGAGGCTGGGACTCCTTCATGGATAAGGAGATCCACGAGGACCCGGCTGCCGTCTCCAATACCCTCTTGGGCCGATACGACGAGTCGGGTGACTTGGATCTGGACGAGGTTCACATCGATGAGGAGGTCTTCCGCCAGATCGACAAGATCATCGTCGTGGCCTGCGGGACGGCCTCCTACGCTGGGCTGGTGGCCAAGTACGCCATCGAGCACTGGGTCCGCATCCCGGTGGAGGTCGAGCTGGCCCATGAGTTCCGTTACCGCGATCCCATTCTGACCCCGCGCACCCTGGTTGTGGCCATTTCCCAGTCCGGGGAGACCATGGACACGCTGATGGCGCTTCGGCATGCACGGGAGCAGGGTTCACGGGTTTTGGCCATTTGCAACACCCAGGGGTCCACCATCCCCAGGGAGTCCGATGCGGTGCTCTACACCCACGCCGGCCCCGAAGTGGCTGTGGCCTCGACCAAGGCTTTCCTGGCCCAGATCGTGGCGGCCTACCTGCTGGGGCTGTACCTGGCCCAGGTCAAGGGGACCATGTATCGAGACGAGATCCACCAGACCATCGACAGCCTCAAGGCCATGCCTGCCAAGATCCAGAAGGTGCTGGACGGACAGGCCGAGGTCATCAGCCAGACGGCTGAGCGCATGTCCAAGGCCCGTTCCTTCCTCTTCCTGGGTCGGCATGTGGGCTATCCGGTGGCGCTGGAGGGGGCGCTCAAGCTCAAGGAGATCGCCTACATCTTCACCGAGGGGTTCGCCGCTGGCGAGCTCAAGCATGGGCCCATCGCCTTGGTGGAGCCAGGGGAGCCTGTGGTGGTCATCGTCCCCAGCGCACGGGGCCGCAATGTACTGCACGACAAGGTCATCTCGGCCATCGAGGAGGTCAAGGCCCGCGGTGCTTTCACCATTGTCGTGGCGGAGGAGGGCGATCCGGACGCCGGCCGCTATGCTGACGTGGTCTTTTGGCGGCCGCCCTGCCCGACCCTGCTCAGCCCCCTGGTTGATGTGGTCCCCCTGCAGCTGTTCGCCTTGGACATGGCCCGGCTCAAAGGTCTGGATGTGGACAAGCCCCGCAATCTGGCCAAGTCGGTCACGGTGGAATAGGGTCCCATGGCTGTCGGGTCCGGGCAGCGGGGGCACCGGATGGTCCTTGAGGAGCCGCGGATCCCCTTCGACCCCCGAATCATATACGAGGACCAGCGCATCATCGTGGTCGATAAGCCCCATTTTCTGGCCACTATGCCTCGAGGGATGTGGTACGCCAGTACTGTGCTGATCCGGATGCGCCGGCTCTACGGGGAGCCCGCCATCATACCCGCCCACCGGCTTGACAGGGCTACTGCAGGCGTGCTGGTTCTGGTTCGAGATCCGGCTGCCAGGCGGGCCTATCAGATGCTCTTCCAGGAGCATCGCGTGCGCAAGGTCTACCAGTGCCTGGCGCCGGTGCGACCCATAGTGCGTCCGCGGACCGGCACTGTGCGACACCTGGATTCGCCCCGGGTCTTCCCGCTGGAGCGCCGTTCCAGGATGATCAAGCACCGTGGGGTTCTCCAGGCCTGGGAGGAGCGAGGGCCTGTCAATGCTGTTACCAGGGTCGAGCTGACGGCGGGCCGAGGATGTCTGGCCACCTACACCCTCTACCCGAAGACCGGCAAGACCCACCAGCTTCGGGTGCATATGAACGCTCTGGGCCTGCCCATAGTGGGCGACGATCTTTACCCCCGGATCCAGACCCGGGCCTATGACGACTTCTCCCAGCCGCTGCAATTGGTGGCCCGTCGCCTGGAGTTCACCGACCCCTTCACCGGGGTTGATCGCATCTTCAACTCTTCTGTTCCCTTGGAGCCTCAAGGAGAAGTCTGAACAGTCAGCCTGGTGGGTCATAATGGTCAAGGGGTTCCGGAGCGGCGGGACGACGTAGACGCGGCAGGCACCCCCGTCCGAGGATTGAGACGGACCAGGAGGTTCTACCCATGAGCAAACCGACACGGCGGGCCTATCGATGGCCCAAGCACCTCAAGGGTCAGCAGTCCCTCTGGTACGGATGCGACTACAACCCCGACCAATGGCCCGAGGATACATGGGATGAGGACATCAGGCTGATGACCAAGGCAGGGGTCAACGTGGTGGCCTTGGCGGTCTTCTCCTGGTCGCGCATAGAGCCCAGCCAGGGTGTTTTCGATTTCGACTGGCTGGACCGGATCATCGACAAGCTTGGCCGGGCGGGCATCGGGGTCAACCTGGCCTCGGCCACGGCCTCGCCGCCGCTCTGGCTCACCCAGGCCCATCCTGAGGTTCTGCTCAGGGACGAGCGAGGCGACACGGTCTGGCCCGGGGCCCGGCAGCACTGGCGGCCCACCTCGCCGATCTTCCGCTCCTATGCCTTGAAGCTCTGCCGGGCCATGGCCGAGCACTACCGGAACAACCCCTATCTGGTGGCCTGGCATGTGGGCAATGAGTATGGCTGCCACAATCGCTTCGACTATTCCGACGATGCCATGCGGGCCTTCCAGCGCTGGTGCCGCCGCCGCTACAAGGACATCGAGGCCGTCAACCGCGCCTGGGGCACGGATTTCTGGTCACAGAGGCTGAGCGACTTCTCGCAGATTCTGCCGCCGCGCTTTATCGGTCAGGGGAATTTCCAGAATCCGGGCCGCATGCTGGACTTCGAGCGGTTCAGCTCCGATGCCCTCAAGGATTTCTACATGGCTGAGCGTGACACCCTGGCTGAGATCACCCCGGACATCCCCCTGACCACCAACTTCATGGTCAGCGCCGGCGGATTCGCCCTGGACTACGACGACTGGGGCGACCAGGTGGACTTTGTGGCCAACGACCACTATGTGACGCCGGGCAGGGATCATCTGGAGGAGCTGGCCTATTCCTCCAGCCTGGTGGACGCCATCGCCCGCCGACGTCCTTGGTGGCTTATGGAGCAGTCCACCTCGGCGGTCAACTGGCGGCCGGTCAACCTCCGCAAGGAGCCTGGACAGCTGGAGCGCGACTCTCTGGCCCACCTGGCACTCGGTGCTGATGCCATCTGCTACTTCCAGTGGCGGCAGTCCCGGGCCGGTGCGGAAAAGTTCCACTCGGCCATGCTGCCTCATGCCGGCGAGGACACGGCAGTCTTCCGCGACGTCTGCCAGCTGGGAAGGGATCTGCAGGGCCTCTCGCAGGCTGGTTTGGCTGGTACCACGCTGGCCAAGGCCCCGGTGGCCCTGGTCTTCGGCTATGCAAGCCAGTGGGCCAGCTCTCACGCAGCCTCACCCAGCGACCGGGTCGAGCATGGCCAGGAGCCGCCGGTCTGGTACCGGGCCTTTCTGGACAACGCCATCCGACCTGATGTCCTGCCGGTCAGGGCCGCCTGGGAGGAGTACCCGCTGGTGGTCCTGCCAGCCCTCTACCTGATCGACGCTGACCTCTCCAAGCGGTTGCACAAGTATGTACACAGTGGGGGGCGGCTGATCGTCACTTGGGGTAGCGGTATCGCCGACGAGCAGGATCGCGTCTGGACCGGAGGATATCCGGGGCCGCTTCGGGACCTGCTGGGGCTGTCCGTCGAGGAGTTCGCACCCATGGCCTCCGGCACGCTTGGTCTGCTGGACCATCTTGACCTGACCAACGGGGTCAGGGCGCAGGACTGGGCCGATGTCATCGGCCACCTGGACAAGGACACCAAGGTCCTGGCTAGCTACCGGGCGGATCCCTGGACAGGGATGGATGGCATGCCGGCCATGACCGTCCATGACGGGGGTCACGGCAAGGCCGCCTACCTGGGCTGCCGTCTGGATGCCCAGGATCTGGCCAAGGTCCTTCCTGCCCTCTTGGAGGCGCTGGATATCGCTGATATGAGGTCAGCCCAGGGCGACCCCGATCTGTTGAGAGTTGAGCGAGTCAGCAAGGATGATCGGACGCGTTTCGTCTTTCTGTTCAACAGGACCAGACATCCGGTGCAGGTTCAGCTGGAGGGCCAAGCCCTGGTGGGCTCACTGGCCAGCGTTGACGGGGAGGGCAAGCAGGCCAGCCTGCAGGTCAATGGCGCGCTGGTGCAGCGTGTGGTCGGCCATCGGCATTGAGCTGGTGAATCCTGTACATGCCAGCGAAGATCAGCTCGGGATCGTAGACCCCGATCAGGTCAGTGTCCTCTGAGAAGGTGCGACCCATGCCGCCCGTGGCCACCACGTGGAAGTCTCGGCCGATTTCGCTGCGGTATTGGCGAATGATCCGCTCCAGGCCGCCGAGGAAGTTGTAGTAGAGTCCGGCCTGCATGGCCGTCCTGGTGCCCGTGGCCATGATGGTCTGAGGACGGGTGATCTCCACCTGGGGGAGCTGGGCGGTCTGACCGGCAAGGGCCTGGGCTCCGGAACGGATGCCTGGCACGATCAGGCCGGAGCGGATGGCGCCCCTGTCATCCACATAGTTGAAGGTAGTGGCCGTGCCGAAGTCGATGACCAGGACCGGCCCTCCGTAGCGGTGGAAGGCGCCCACGCAGTCGGCCAGGCAGTCGGCGCCCAGGGAGCGCGGGTCGTCCAAACGAATGTTCATGCCTGTCTTCACGCCGGGGCCTACCACCATGGGGTCGATGGAAAAGAAACGGATCAGGCAGGATCTGACGGCGTGCATGACCGCAGGAGCCACCGACGAGATGATGGCATCCTGCACATCCGCAGTCTTGTAGCCGGCCAGGGCCATGAGCTGCCCCAGCAGCAGCCCGAACTCATCGGCCGTGTGGTCGATCCTTGTGGTCAGCCTGTAGGAGGCGGCGACCTGGTCGCCCTCCATGAATCCGACCTCGATGTTGGTGTTGCCGATGTCGATGGCCAGCAGCATGTCTCTTCCTCCTTGCCGTCGTCCGGGCGCGTGGCGCTTTCCTGATCCATCCTAAGCGCATAGATCCGGGTGATGGCTTCGGGGAGTATGCTGGTGGGCGGTGATCGACCAGAATGGCGGTCAACCGCAGCATAAGGATTCGTCAATGAATGCAGATCGACACGGCACGCATGCCCACGGCAGCGTGACCGCAACAGATACAGACTCGGCCCAGGAGCCAGGCCCCAGCACTGACCCCGAACTCAACGCCAGGATCAGGCCCATGAGGTCGGGCGGCAACACCCTGCCCTGGAAGCTGCTCAGTCTTCTGCTGGCCCTGGCTTTGGCACTCTCCCTGTGGACCGGACATCGTGGGTCCGCCGGTCTGGCTCAGGGAGGAACCGTGGCGGACACGGTCACGGTGGGGCTCAAGCTGGCTCCCACCAATCTGGACATTCGCAACCAGTCGGGCACGGCGCTAGATCAGCTTCTGATCGGCAATGTCTATCAGGGCCTGGTGTCACGGGATTCCCGGAACCAGGTGCGCCCAGGCCTGGCCAGAACCTGGAATGTCTCCGAGGACGGCCTAGTCTACACCTTCCACCTGTATGAGGGCATCCGCTTCTCCAACGGTCATGCTCTTCGGGCCCAGGACGTGGTCGACTCCATTCGTGGGCTCATGGCAGGACACTATCAGGGCAGTGAGATGCTGGAGGGTTTCCAGGGCGTTCAGGCTACGGATCCGCTGACAGTGCGCCTGATGCTGTCCAGACCCTACCAGGACCTGCTCTGGCAGCTGAGCGGCCGGGCTGGCCTGGTCTTTGACCGGCGGGCCCATTACGACATGAAGACCCAGGCCGTGGGATCCGGCCCATACCTGCTGGAAAGCTTCCGGCCAAACGATTCGGTCACCCTCAAGGCCGATCCGCACTACTGGGGCAGCGACAAGCCTAAGACGCCAACCATCGTCATCCGCTACCTCAATGACGACAACGCCGCCGTCAACGCCCTGCGCAGCGGGGATGTGCAGGTGCTGGCTCCGGTCACCGAGAACCTGGCCAGTCCCTTCCGCAAGAACCCGGACTTCCAGGTCAAGGCGGGCGACGACACCGACAAGTACGTCCTGGCCATGAATGGCAAGGGTGCCGCCACATCCGACCTGCGGGTGCGACAGGCCATCCGCCATGCCATCGACCATCGGCAGCTGATCGCCTCCCGGGGCGGATCGGACAGGGCCATGGGCGGCCCAATACCCTCCCTGGATCCCGGCTATCAGGATCTGACCGGGCTCTACCCCCACGATCCGGAGCAGGCGCGGCGGCTACTGGCCCAGGCCGGGTATGGTCCCGGTCACCGGCTCAAGCTACGACTGACCTATGCCAACACCTATGGCAGCGAACTGGGCGATCAGCTGCGCTCGCAGCTGCGTCAGGTGGGCATCGACCTGGATGTGCGGGTGGTGGAGTTCTCGGTCTGGCTGCAGGACGTGCATGCCAACAAGGACTATGACCTGTCGCTGGTGGATCATGGCGAGAGTCACGACTTTCATCAGTGGGCCAACCCTGGCTACTACTACAACTATGACAATCGTCAGGTCCAGGAGCTCTACCGGAAGGCCATGGCCACGACCTCCGCCGATGACTCGAACAGGCTCCTGGCCCAGGCCGCTCGGATTGTCAGCAGCGATGCGGCGGCGGACTGGCTCTTCAACTACCGGGTGACCTCGGCCTGGCGGACTGGGTTGGAGGGCTTCCCGGTCGACCTGAACCAGTCCCTCATGCCCTTGTCCGACGTGACCTACAGGCGGGGATAGCCATGGCCAAATTCCTAGTGCGGCGCCTGGTGCTCTTCATCTTGGCGCTGATGGGCATCTCCCTGCTGATCTTCCTGGCACTGCGCATCCTGCCCGGTGACGTGGCCGCCGTCATGGCCGGGCTGGATGCTCCGCCTGGGCGTGTTGACCGGCTGCGTCGGCAGATGGGCCTGGACCGCTCCTACCCAAGGCAGTATCTGGACTGGATCAGCGGCTTTCTGCAAGGGGACCTGGGCAGGTCCATTCTGACCAACCGTCCCATCGCCTCCCAGGTTGGTGTCCGGGCCCAGATCACCTTCCCGCTGATTCTTCTGGGGCTGGGTGTGGCTCTGCTGCTGGGCATTCCTCTGGGCTGTGCGGCCGCTTTGGCGCGCTCGTCACAGATGCAGTCCTTCAGCCACATGGCCGCCATCGTGGGCGGATCCGTACCAGCCCTCTGGTCAGGACTGCTGCTGATCATGCTCTTCGCCAAGGGCAGCGGCCTGATCGGTCTGCTGCCCTCCCAGGGCTTTCCTGCTCTTGGCTGGGCTCAGCCGGGTCAGGCCTTGGCAGCTTTGATTCTGCCTGCTCTGTCCACCGGCATCATCGTGGGTGCAGGCATCATGCGGTACACCCGCTCCCTGCTGGGCGACATGCTCTCTTCGGGGTATGTGGACATGGGCATGGCCTGCGGGATGACCCGAACCCAGGCTGCGCTGCGCATTGGTCTGCGACTGGCTTCTCCCCAGTTGGTTTCGGTGGTCGGGCTGACCATGGCCGAGATGATCACCGGGGTCATGGTCAGCGAGAACCTGTTCGCCCTGCCGGGACTGGGCTCCATGCTGATCACCGACGTGGGCAACCGGGATCTTCCGGCCGTTCAGTCCGAGCTGCTTCTTCTGGCGGCCTTCTTCCTCTTCCTGGGACTCTTGGTGGACGTTATCCATAGATTGATCGATCCGCGTTTTCGAGGTGCGGTCAGGCAGGAGGTGGCTGACTGATGAGCTGGGAACACGCAGACAGGCCGCGCTTGGGACCCAGGGCCGCATTCCCGGGCCGACTGGGATTTTTCGGGCGGATGCGGGTGGTGTTGTCCAGCATGTGGCGCAAGGCCTCGGGGCGATACTCGATGACTGTTCTGGCCATATGGATCCTGGTCTCCCTGATCTCCAGGTTCTGGACACCGGTTCCTATTTGGACTACCGACGGGTACCGGATCTGGCAGGCCCCCAGCCGCGACCACCTGCTGGGAACGGATGGCACCGGGGCAGACATTCTCTCCTGGCTGATGGCGGGATCGGCCACCAACCTGGCCATCAGCCTTCTGGCGGTCCTCCTATCAGGCGTTCTGGGGCTTCTTCTGGTTATGGCCATGGTCTCGCGCCGTTCAGGAGTGTCGCAGACCGTCGTGGTCCTGGTCGACGCCCTGATTTCCCTGCCTACGGTTCTGCTGGCCCTGATTCTGGCCGTCCCCCTGGGACCTAGCATCGCCGTGGTTGTTGTGGCATGCGGATTCGGCTACGGACTCAACCTGGCCCGGATCGTACGGCCCCAGGCGCTCCTGGCGGCAGAGTCGGACTATGTGCAATCCGCCCGGCACAGCGGGGTCGGATCCTTCAGAATCTTCTGCACCCATCTGGTGCCCAATGTCATTCCGGTCCTGTGCGTACAGCTTTCCATGTCGGCGGGGACCTCTGTGCTCGCTGAGGCAGGGTTGACCTACCTGGGGGTGGGCGTTCCCTCTGGTCTGCCCTCCTGGGGGCACTCGCTGACCACCTCGGTCAAGTTCATCAACGTCTTTCCGCTGACTGTGCTCTGGCCTGGCCTGGTGGTCACGATGGTGGTGGTTGCTCTGAACCTATTCGGCGACGCTCTGCGTGATGCCATCGATCCGGTTACCAACCCCAGGCTCAGGGCTGCCGTAGCTGCCGCCGGACGGTCCACTCTTCAATCCGGGCAATCAGATGACGCTGATCATCATGTCGAGAATGCGGTCCATACAGGCGAGGGAGGCCAATCATGTCGCTGAATATTGACGGCCTGAGCCTGTCCATCAATGGCCGCACCATTCTCGACCAGGTGGACCTCAAAGTCAGGGACGGCCAGCGGGTAGGCCTGATCGGCTCCTCAGGCTCCGGGAAGTCGATGATCGCCCGCAGCGTTTTGGGCACCACACCACTGACGGCCTCCCTGTCGGGATCCATTCTGGTGGACGGGCTCCAGATTCTCGGTTCGGACGACCGGTCCCTGGCGGATCTGCGCGGTTCCCGGATGGGCATGATCTTTCAGAATCCTTCCACGGCCCTGAACCCGGTCAAGAAGATCTACAGCCAGGTTGAGCTGCCTCTTCGCCGCCACTATCGTCTGAGCGTCCAGGAACGGTGCAGGCGGGTCATGGAGATATTGGCCCAGGTCGGGTTGGATGCGGATCTGGCTGGATCCTATCCGCATGAGCTGTCCGGGGGACAGCAGCAGCGGGCGGCCATAGCCACGGCCCTGGTCACCAAGCCCAGACTGATTCTGGCAGACGAACCGACCACGGCCCTGGATGCCATAACCCAGCGGCAGATTGTGGACCTGTTGGTCTCCTTGGTCGACCAGAGCGGGGCCTCCCTCCTGTTCATCACCCATGATTTCTCAGTCCTGGCCCGGGTTGCCGATTACTGCTACATCCTCGATGCAGGGCGAGTGGTGGAAAGCGGACAGACGCAGAGCATTCTGCGTAGTCCATCCAGTCCGCAGGGCAGGACCCTGGTGCGAGCGGCCAGAGAGTTGACGCTGAGCACAGATGGAGGCAAGCATGAGGCTGACTGACGGTGCACATGCCGATCCGATCCTGATCGGGGAGGGCCTGACCAAGGTCTATGCCTCCACCGGCAGTGGAA
This sequence comes from Bifidobacterium sp. VU/mBH4 (B4), assembly GCF_058199535.1. Classification (NCBI taxonomy): domain Bacteria; kingdom Bacillati; phylum Actinomycetota; class Actinomycetes; order Bifidobacteriales; family Bifidobacteriaceae; genus Bifidobacterium; species Bifidobacterium sp. VU/mBH4 (B4). The sequence continues at coordinate 471,104 of NZ_JBVPQJ010000001.1, forward strand.
CGGCTCGAGAAGCTGCAGTTGACGGCATCGATGTTTCCCTCCTGCCGGGGGAGTGCTTGGCGATCATAGGGGAGTCCGGTTCAGGGAAGACCACGCTTTCTCGTATGCTCCTTGGTCAGTTGAGGCCTGATGCCGGGCAGGTGGCATATGAGGGCAGACCAGTTCTGCATGGTTCCCCGGCCGCCAAGGAGCTTGCCCGAGACTCCGCTCTGGTCTTTCAAAACCCCTTCGCCTCCCTCGACCCGCGGTGGACCATCGGTCGATCGGTCGCCGAACCTCTTCTGGCTGCCAGGCGCAGGGGAAGCGGGCACCTATGGCATCGTCGTCAGGGTGGGACGGGCTCTGCTGATCAGGTGGCCAAGGTCTTGTCAGAGGTTCAGCTTGATCCAGGCAGGATCATGACGGCTTATCCCTCCGATCTGTCCGGAGGCCAGGCTCAGCGGGCGGCCATAGCCCGAGCCCTTGTTGTCAAGCCCCGGATACTCTTGGCCGATGAGCCCATGAGCGCCATTGACGTTTCAGCACGCGTTGGGATTCTTCATACCCTTCAGTCCATCATGGCCCAGTCCAGAAAGCAGAGCAATCCGTCAAATGGCATGTCCATGATCATCATCTCCCATGATTTGGGCGTGGTTCAGCACATCGCGGACAGGGTCATGGTGCTCAGTCAAGGAAAGGTGGTGGAGGAGGGGCCTGTGAAAGCCATCCTCGATCACCCCAGTCAGTCTTATACCCGTCAGCTACTGGCAGCTGCGACCATATAGGTACCGGTGCTCATCGGCATTCTGGCCAAGCAAAATTACATGAGTGCATGCCCGTCCTTGACGGAATGAAGGAGGGCAGCGAGAGCATCTGTGCAGAGAAAACGGACGGTTAAAGACTGCACCTGATTTGACGGTTGGTAGAGCAAATCGTAGACTGTTGGTTAGTTACTCAAGTAACTAAGTAATAAACAGTAATGCAGATCCTAATTCGACGCCCCGAATCAAGGCAGACAAGGCGGTCAAACGATGGCGATCGAAATACCGGATGGTCGGCCAGTTTTCGTGAAGGTGGCGGACATGTTGGCCGAAGCCATAGCCGAGGGTTTGGTCGCCGATGGTGAAAGGATTCCCAGCACCACGGAAATCTCGACCGCTTACCAGATCAACCCGGCAACCGTCCTCAAGGGGATGAACCTGCTGGTCGACCGGGGCCTTCTGGAGAAACGGCGGGGGCTGGGCATGTTTGTCACTGCCGGTGCTGGCCGGAGCGTTCGTGAGCGTCGGAGGAGGGAACTTCTGAACGGCAGGTTCCAGGATCTGGTCGAAGAAGCCAAGTCTCTGGACGTATCTCGTGAGGACCTGGACGCCATCATAGAAAGGGTCTACCAATGAGTCTGACAGTTTCCAAGGTGGACAAATCGTACGGAAAGCTGAAGGCCCTGGATGAGATCTCACTCTGTTTTGAGCCTGGCAATATATACGGACTTTTCGGGCGGAACGGAGCCGGCAAGTCCACCCTGTGCAATCTGATGACGGGCAGGACACTTCCTGACCAGGGGCTGGTCCACCTGGATGGAAGCGATCTGGTCAGCGACTCAAGAATCGCTCGCCGCGTGGCCTTGGTCAACGAAACCTGGCCCTATCCATCCCGACGACACATTAGACAAGCATTCGCCATGGCCGAGGGGTTTTACGGTGATTTCGACTGGCACTTGGCTGAGCGTATTCTTAAGAGCTTCGCATTGAGGCTGACTGACACTTTTGCTTCCCTCTCCATGGGGCAGCGTCAGGTGGTCAAGGACGTCATCGGACTCTGCCTGCCTGTGGAATACCTCATTCTGGATGAACCGACAACAGGAATGGATGCGGCGGCCAGGGAGAGGATCTACTCCTTCGTTCTGGAGGCCTATCAGCAGCGCGGACCGACCATGATCATCGCCACCCATATCATCAACGAGGTCAGCCAGCTCATCTCCCGCGCCACGATCATCGACCAGGGGCGGGTCCTGCGATCTTTCAGCGTGGATGATCTGTCAGCCCTGGGGACCACTGTCACTGGCCGTCCGCGTGACGTGGAGGGCTACCTTGCCCAGGGCGACCCACAGCTGCTGAGCAGGCAGCGCATCGGCGACCTGCTGCGCGTCAGCTTCGAGGGGCCAGTGTCCGACGAGCAGCCCAAGGGGCTTATTGTCGCCCCCATGGATCTGCAGACCTACTTCGTCCAGATAACGGAAGGAGCGGCACAATGAATAACACGCAAGTTGCGGGGGTAGTGCGGACGAAGACCAAGCTGGGGCCAGAAAGCCCCGACCTGGGTGCTGGACCAGCTGAAGGGTGGGCCCGAATCAAGAGTTTCCTGTCGCCTGCGGTGCAGACCCGGATGGCTCTGCGCGTACAGGTGATGCCGAGGCTGATCGTCTTTTTGATTTGGGTTCTCGTCCTCACTCTGGGTGTTATGGGGTTCATCCCCTTGAGCTCCGGGTTCACCGGTCTGTTCACCGAAATGGTGCTCATGGCCACCGCCCTTGCCTGCTCACTGACGACTTTCCGGCCCCTGATCTCCAACGCTGTGACTCGTTCTACAATCGCATGGACCCAGATCATCTCCAATGTGGTCATGGCCCTGGCGACAACCACTTTCATGATCGTGGTCGCGATTATCAGCAGCCTAGGCCAAATAGGATGGATGCCCTTTACAGAAAGTTACCAAAGGTTTCTCGTACAGGGCTGTTCGCCTTGGAGACTGACTCTTGATCCCTGGAGTGTGTCATGCTTTAACCAGTCGTATGCCCAGCAGCCGTCCCGTTGGCTGGCTCTGGCGCTGCATGTCTTTATGGTGCAGGTAGCCTTCGTTCTGCTTGGCCAGGTGCTGGGTGACCTGGCCGCCCGTCTTGATCGAAAAGGCAGATGTCTGCTGCTGGTAGGGCTGTTGATCTGTGTTGGTTTCTGGCATTCGATTTCCGGCTGGAATTTCTGGGGGTGGCAGCAAACGGCGGTTCAGATGATCAACCTTATGCGCGGCCATTGGATGTACAAGACCTTAAGCCCCTTCATGAATGTTGATTTATGGGGATACGTCACCGTGTATTTACTCTGGCCCCAAGTGGTCTTCACATTAGTCTTCTCCGCCATATGCATCCTGTTCAGCTACTGGCTCACCAGCCGTCGGCAGCTACCAGCTATCCAGGGGCTCAGCATTCTGGGTTAGTGGCAGGATAGCTAAGAATTCTAGCGACGATTGACCACATGGTCGTTCGCCCACTGCTTGACTCCTGCCGAGGCAATAGACTGGGGAATCATGGTGGACATCCAGGATGCAGGGCAGGCGCTGAAGAGGTATTTCGGATATGAGTCCTTTCGCCCGGGTCAGGAGGATTTGGTCAAGGCTATCCTGAACGGGCAGGACTGCCTGGGTGTTATGCCGACCGGTGCCGGCAAGTCTATTTGCTATCAGATTCCTGCCACTCTTCTGGACGGTCTGACCATCGTCATCTCTCCCTTGGTTTCTCTGATGAAGGACCAGGTGGACGGGCTTGAGGATGCCGGCATTCATGCTTCGTTCGTCAATTCCACCCAGGACATGGATGAGCAGTCCCTGGCCCTGGCTCAGGCTGCCCAGGGACGCAGCAAAATCCTCTACGTGGCTCCGGAACGGCTGGATGCCCCCAGATTCAGGGAGTTCGCCCAGCATACAAAAATTTCCCTGCTGGCTGTGGACGAAGCCCACTGCGTATCCCAGTGGGGCCAGGACTTCCGCCCTGCCTACCTAGGCATCGGTGATTTCATCAGGTCCCTGCCCAACCGACCTACGGTGGCGGCCTTCACAGCTACGGCGACCGAGAAGGTTCGGCGCGACATCGTATACATGCTGGGTCTTGACGACCCCTACGTGGCGGTGACGGGTTTCGACAGGCCCAACCTCTTCTTCGACGTGATCAAGTTGGAGAGCAAATACAAGAATCGCTGGGTGGTCCAGTACGCACTGAAGCATTGCGATGATTCTGGCATCGTCTACTGTGCCACCCGCAAGGAGACCGAGGCTCTGGCTGATGACCTGACCAAGGCCGGTGTCAGTGCTGTCAGCTACCACGCTGGCATGGATGCACAGGACAGGGAGCAGGCGCAACGGGACTTCGTCAACGACAAGGTGCAGGTGGTTGTGGCTACCAATGCCTTCGGCATGGGCATCGACAAGTCCAACGTGCGCTATGTCATTCATCACAATATGCCTGAGAGCATCGAAGCCTACTACCAGGAGGCCGGCAGAGCGGGACGTGACGGCGAGCCAGCCCGTTGCTCCCTGCTGTGGAACGAGAGCGACATCGTCACCCGCAGGCGCCTGCTGGACATGGACAACGGCAACGACAGACTGACCGGTGAGCAGGCTGAAGCAGTCAGGGCCGAACACCGGCGTCTGCTCAATGTCATGATCGGTTACTGTCGAACCACCGGCTGCCTTCATCAGTACATGCTGCGGTATTTCGGCGAGGAGGTGGACCAGGCTGCCGCAGGTCTTTCGCCTGCCGAGGCCGACAAGGGCAAATCCGTCCCGGTCGGGCATCCTGACACGGGCAGTGGCGGCTGCCAGAACTGTTCCAATTGTCTGAGCACTTTCACGACCATCGATGTCAGCGATGTGGCCCGTGCCATCAGCCGGTGCGTTCATGATGTGAATCAGGGATTCGGCTCCGGCAAGATCGCGCAAATTCTCAGGGGATCGCGCTCGCAGGATCTTCTTCGTCGAGGGTTGGATCGGTGCCCTAGCTATGGTGCTCTGGATCAGGTTCCAGAGGCGCGCATCCGCGACGTGCTCAACCAGATGGCCTCGGACGGGTATCTGTACATCACGGAGGGGCGGCTGCCTATGGTCCATTTCGGGCCCAAGGCCGCGCAGACGGTCAGTCCGGACTTTCACTACGAAATCAAGCGGACGGAACGCCCACGTGCCTCGGGCAAGGTCTTCGGCGGCAGATCCTCTTCAACCGTCGACGATGATGGTCTCGACCAGGCCGGTGCAAGCGATGCCAACCCAGAAAATGAGGAACTTTTCCAGAAGCTACGCGACCTGCGGACCAGCATAGCCCGCAAGATCGGCAAGCCTCCCTACATTGTCTTTTCCGACAAGGCACTGCGGGATATGTGTCGCCTTCGGCCCGCCGATGAGGCCACCTTCCTGGCCGTCAATGGGGTGGGACAGCACAAGCTGGAGCAGTATGGACCCCAGTTCATGGGGGTCATCGCTGAGTTCTCGGCCGGGAGAGGAGTGGATGTGGCCAGGGGAACTGCCGAATCTGATAGGTAGGTCGGCCTACCATGAGACATACACGACTTCATCAAGGTTGCCTTTCATACCGGGCGCCCGACAGGAAAGGAAATAACAATGGCTGACAAACCTATTGTAGAGAGCTTCCAGCTGGATCACACCAAGGTCAAGGCGCCCTACGTTCGTCTGATCGACGAGGAGAAGGGCCCTCAGGGAGACATCATCTCCAACTATGATCTGCGCCTGGTCCAGCCCAATCAGAACGCCATTCCAACTGCTGGGCTGCATACCATCGAGCACACCATCGCCGTGCTCCTGCGCGAGCGCATCCCCGGATACATCGACTGCTCGCCCTTCGGCTGCCGGACGGGCTTCCACCTGCTTGCCTGGGGCCGTCATTCGACCGAGGATGTGGCCAAGGCCCTGAAGGAGTCGCTGGAGTTCATCGCCGAAAAGGCCACCTGGGACGACGTGCCCGGCACCGAGATCACCTCCTGCGGCAACTATCGCGACCATTCGCTCTTCTCGGCCAAGCAGTGGAGCCGCGACATCGTGGCTGCCGGCATCAGCTCCGATCCTTTTGAGCGCAAGCTGGTCTGATCGCTGACAGAGGGGCCCAGGCTGAAGATGAAAGTTCGGCCTGGGCCCCTGTCTTGCTTTAATCCATGGGCACCGTTGACTCGCGTTGAATCAGACGGCAGGGTACGTATTCAATCCCATGGTGCGGCTGTCCTTTGATGGCATCCATGAGCTGCCGAGCGGCAATGCGGCCAATCAGCTCGGTGTTGTTGTCGATGCTAGTCAATGAAGGCCTGGAGGCGTTGACCAGCACATCCCAGTTGTCGTGGCCTACTACCGCCACATCATCGGGAATCGACAGTCCCTGCTGCTTCAGTGCGTCGATGCAGCCCCTTGCCAGTTGGTCGCTTTGGCAGACGACTGCATCAAAATCGACGCCTTGGTCAAGCAATAGCCTGGTAGCTGCGCGTCCCCAATTCTCATTCCAGCGGCCATATCGAATTGGCCCAGCAGGTTCAAGGCCGAATTCTGCTAGCGCCTCAAGTGATCCCTTGGTCCGGTCTGTGGCTGCCGTAAAAGTTTCGTCGCCTCCAATGATGGCTATTTTGTTGCGTCCGCAGGTGATGAGCGAATTGACTGCGATTCGTCCGGCATCGACATTATCGCAGGTGACAGAAGCATCATTGAGATTGGTTGACGGTCCATATGCATAGACCAAAGGAACACCTACGCTTCCCAAACTGGAACGGGGATTGGTCTCCCTTTGCACGATGAGCAGACCGTCCACATTCAACGAGAGTAGTTTTTCCACATGGCTGCGCTCCAGGGCTTCATCACCTCGGGCGTTCGCCAGCAAAACAGATACGGAGCCAGCGCGCAGCTCGTTTTCGGCCCCAATCAGGATAGGGGTTGAAAAACGGCCGGTCAGGTCGGAGGTGACGAGGCCGATGATGCCGCTCTTTCCGCTGGCCAGGGACTGAGCCATCTTGTTTGGACTGTAGTGTAAACGCTCTGCCGCTGCCCGAACCTTTTTTTTGGTCGCGGGACTTACCCTGGGCTGGTCATGAAGCGCTTTAGAAGCTGTCGAAAGTGACACCTGAGCCATTTGTGCCACATCCGACAGCCTGACAGTCCGTGTTGTCTTCCCCATGTCCGACTCCAGTTCGCGATTTTTCCGAGCAGTTGATTGTATTGTGTGTTAACCCTTATGCTAGTGCGGCCTTACGAGGATTTCAGTAGTCGCGAAAACTCGGAAGCGATATTTTCGCATTAGTACGTCAAAAGTAGAAGAAAATACATCACTTAGAAATAATCAATAGGCTTATAACATTATGAGAAAGCGATTTTGCATTTTCGCTTACATCACATATGATGAAAGGGCTTTCGGCGTGGACCATTCGGTTGGATTCAAATGACACTCGTCGAATGCTAAGCGGAGTTTCCGCTGCCAGCTCTCAACGATGAGCGGGAACGTAGAGAAAGAAGCAGATATGATCTCGATGAAGAGCATCGTACGTACGACGACAGCCATAGCCGCTGCCGCCATGCTCCTGCCATTGGCCGCATGTGGAGGGGGATCGCAGTCCGGTGCGGTTTCCGACAAGATACCGGCCAAAGGTACGGACGACGGGGCGCAAATCACCCTGTGGACCAGATCGCCACTGGAGCGGCAGGCAAAAAATGTGGTTGGGGTATACAACAAGTCCCATAAGAACAAGGTCAAGTTGGAGATCATCCCCAACGACGACATGGAAGGCAAGGTAGGTGGAGCCTCCCAAACTGGTTCGCTGCCGGATATTCTGGCGGGTGATGTGGTCCGTATTCCCTATTGGGCTTCTGAAGGCATCTTCAAGGACATCACCAAGCAGATCGATGCCCTGTCAAATAAAGCCGATCTTCAGCAGGGACACATCAAGGCTGGGACCGTGGATGGCAAGAAATACACACTGCCCTTCATCACCGATGTATCGATCATGGTCTGGAACAAGGACCTTTACCAGCAGGCAGGCCTGGACCCGGAGAAAGGTCCGGCCAGCATAGAGGAGTTTACCAGTCAAGCCAAGAAGATTGCCGGTTTGAACAAGGACGGGGTCTCAGGATCATATCTGGCAGGTCAATCAGGCGGGGCGCTGGCGTTCGATCTTTTCCCGTCCTCATGGGCCGATGGTCATGAAGTGATGAATGATGACGGCAGCAAGGCCTCTCTGGACAACCCCTCTATGAAGGCCACCCTGGACGCCTACCATCAGCTTGCTGAGACCACCAATGGCCTGGGAGCAGGCTCCAAGGAGGAAACGGGCGCTACCTGGACAGCCCCATTCGCCAACGGAAAGGTCGGTGTGATGCCCTATCCCAACACCTCGGTGACCGCAGTCATTGAGGCAGAGAAGAAGGGCGGTTTCAAGGTTGGTGTGGCTCCTATACCAGGCACTGAAGAGGGCAAGACTGCAACTTTCCTCGGCGGGGATGCCATGGGAATCTCCAAGGACAGCAAGCATGTCGCTCAGGCTTGGAACTTCCTTTCCTGGCTGATGCAAGCAGATAGCCAGAAGCAGGTGTTCGCCGACAAAGGTGATACCGCCTCGAACATTCGTACCCTGAAGACCGCTTACACCGATGCTGACCCGCGGGTGCAGACCATCAATTCCGTCATTATCGATGGTCATGGCCAGACCCCCAAGTCTCCGGCCTTCAACGAGGCATTCAATGCCGCCGGGTCACCCTGGCAGCTGCTGATTCAAAATGCCGTCTGGGGCAAGGGTAATTTGCAAGCCGACAATCAGGCGGTCAGCAAGGTCCTGTCCAAGGAGTGAATGGCCGTAAATACGGATCCATCGGTTTCGCCAGAAGGGTTGCGGAGGAACCTTTCTGACGATAGCCGACGATTGGTATGACCAACGAAGGGGTGCAATATGTCAGGCAGCAGTGAGCAAGCAGTAACACGAAGACGAAGCAGGGTACGCGGAAGAAGAATGCGCCGAGGGATGATTTATGCTCTCCCGGATTGGCTGTTCATTATCGTTCTTTTCGTCGTTCCCATTGTCCTGCTGATCGTCATGGCGGGTTCTCGCTGGACCTTGATGGGTGGTAATCGGGGTTGGAATTTCCCGACGAATTTCATCAAGGTTCTGCACAATGAACTGCTTGGCCATGCCATCGGGTTCACATTGGAGTACACGGTCATAGTAACCGTTATTCTCCTGGTTCTCGGACTGGGATTAGCCTTGCTCGTGCAGGAGTCCAGTGCATGGAACAACGTGCTTAGGACCTGCTTCCTGCTGCCTAGCGCCACCGGACTGGCTTCAGCATCGTTGCTCTTCTATGCCTTGTATTCGCCTCAGGTGGGACCGGTCACGAAAATCCTGGCTCATCTGGGACTCATGGATGCCAATGGTTCTGTGCTGGCTACCGGGCAGAGTGCTCTTTGGGCCACCATCATTGTCATTGTCTGGCGGTTCTCGGGGTACTACATGCTACTCATAATGATAGGTCTGCAGTCCATTCCGGGTGATCTTTACGAAGCTGCGCGCATGGATGGGGCGGGTACTTGGCGGATTTTCAGGTCAATCACCCTTCCTTTGATGCGGCCGACCATCATCATGTGTTTGGTCTACTGCGTAACGGGGTCCATTCTTGCTTTCGATCAGTTCTTCATCCTGACCAAGGGTGGACCCAACAACGCGACCATGACCGTAGTCGAGCTCATATACAACTTTGCCTTCGACTCCAAGAAAGACCTGGGCATGGCTGCAGCGCTCTCTTTGATTGTGCTGCTGGCCTTGGTCATCATCAATTCAATTCAAATGCGCGGTCTGCGCGACAATACCAAGTAAGGGGAATCATGACTACGCCCTTGTGGAAACGCTGTATAAGCAGGATTCTTCAGGCCCTGCTGGCTCTGGTCTTCGTCGCTCCCCTGATATGGGTGGTCATCTGCTCCTTCAGTCCGCAGACAGGATCTGCCCAGACGGACGGCTGGGGACCGGGCAATTATCTGACCTTGTTGCATTACCAGGATGGGTTGCCCACCTACCTGGCCAATTCGGTGGTAATCACCCTGGTTACAGTGGTGCTTTCCGTAATTGTCTGCACTATGGCCGGGTACTCCTTCTCCAGATTCGAATATCCAGGCCATGATCTGGGATTTATGGTAACGCTGTCCATTCTTATGGTGCCGTATGCATCCCTGCTGATACCGCTCATGGTTTGGTACAAGGATATCGGTCTGAACGATTCCTTGGTTGGCGTCGGTCTTGTCCTGACTCTTTTCCAACTTCCCATGAGCACTTTCATTATGCGGATAGCTTTTGACGCCATTCCCAAGGATATGGAGGAGGCGGCCATGGTGGACGGATGCAACAGCCTGCAGGCGCTGATCAAAATCCTGATGCCTGTGGTCAAACCTTCCATGGTGACCGTGGGGCTGCTGGCCTTCCTTGAAGCATGGAATAATTTCATGATTCCCCTCTACCTTGTCGGGTCCTCGCACGCCCCCCTGCCGTTGGCCTTGGTCAACATGCGTCAGCAGACCATGGGCGTCATTGACTACGGGGCTACAGAGGCCGGTGTGGTTGTGTTGCTCTTGCCTGCGGCAATCCTCTTCCTGGCGCTTCAAAAGTATTACGTCAAGGGATTCATGGCAGGCGCAGTCAAGGGCTGACGGTTCGTGTTGACGATCGTGGACAGAAGGAGAACGAATGAGAAAATCACAGTTGCGTGGGAAGCCACTGCCTAGTGAACCCCGAGTCAGGATCACATCAACTTTTTGGAAACAACGGCGGGAGCAGATCGCACGCGTGGTTTTGCCCTATCAGTGGCAGGTTCTCAATGATCAAGTCAATGTAAATGTGCCTGATGATCCAGCCGGCAATCAGGGTTCCGACCCACTCAGTCATGCCGTCAGCAATTTGCGCATTGCCGCTGGTGAGCAGGATGGAGAATTCAAAGGCATGGTCTTTCAGGATTCCGATGTCTACAAGTGGCTGGAGGAAGCCGCCTATGTACTGAAGTACCATCCGGATTCCCACCTGCAAGAGGTCTGCGATAGCACTGTGGACATTATTTCCCGGGCGCAGGCTCCAGACGGGTACCTGGTCACCGCTTTTCAGATTGGGACGGGTCCTTGGGCAGATCGCAGGCCTTTCACGCAGCTGCAGCAGTCCCATGAAACCTACAGCATGGGTCATTACATAGAAGCGGGAGTGGCCTATTACCAAGTCACCGGCAACAGGCAGGCACTGAATATAGCTTGTCGGATGGCTGATTGCATTGGTGCGCATATAGGACCTGAAGAGGGGAAACTCCACGGAGCCGATGGTCATCCTGAAATCGAGCTTGCCCTCTGCAAGCTCTTTGAGGCCACTGGTGAAGAGCGGTATAAGCAATTGGCTGCCTATCTCATCGATGTTCGTGGGCGGGATCCACGTTTCTATGCAAAACAACAAGAAAGCGCGCCAGGTGAGCAAATCGCGCCGGACATGGCCGGTTATCCTTTGCAGTACTTTCAGGCTGACCGCCCGGTTCGCCAGCAACAAACAGCCCATGGCCATGCAGTGAGGCTGATGTATCTATGTACGGGTATGGCCCATTTGGCTGCCATTACCCAAGATGCAGATTTGGAACGCACAGTACGCCGACTATGGCGCAACTTGGTCGACAAGCGTATGTACATCACCGGGAATATCGGGTCCACCCATGTCGGCGAGTCCCTTACCTACGATTACGACCTGCCTAATGACACTATGTACGGTGAAACCTGTGCATCGGTCGGGGCTACCATGCTGGCCGAGAGAATGCTTGCGTTGGATGCAGATGGTGAATATGGCGACATACTGGAGCGCGAGCTTTTCAACGGTGCCTTGGCAGGCATCAGTCTGGATGGACGTCAGTACTTCTATGTCAATCCGCTCCAGGTTGATCCTGAGGGCATAGACAATCCGGATCGTCATCACGTTCTGGCACATAGAGTGGACTGGTTTGGCTGCGCCTGCTGTCCCGCCAACATTGCCAGACTGATCGCGTCCGTGGATAGATATATTTATGCAAGGCCCGATGACTCCACAGTGCTCAGCCATCAGTTCATCGCCAATCAGGCCAGCTTTGACAATGGCCTTGAAGTTGTGGAGTCCACAAACTTCCCATGGAGTGGGCTTGTCGACTACGACTTGGCAATGTCCGCGGATGCGCCCAGGCCAGTTCGTTTCGGCTTAAGAGTGCCCAGTTGGACGGCCGATTCGTACAAGTTGACCTTTGACGGATCCGAAGAGTCGACGGAGCTTGACCGCGGATTCATCTATGTGGATCTGGCTCCGGGCCAGAAGAGCCATGTTCACCTGGAAATGGATATGGCCGTTAAGCTCATGAGAGCCAACTCGCGGGTTTCGTCGGATGCCGGAGCTGTTGCGCTTATGCGAGGCCCTCTGGTTTATTGCGCCGAGTCGACTGATAACCCAGGGAAGCTTTGGCAGTACCGGGTCCTTGTCGATCCTCAGAAAGTGACATCTGAATTTCACCAGGAACTGCTCGGCGGCATCGAGGTGCTGACCGTACCAGCCGTGTTTGATTCCGAGGATAGCCCTGATGATCCTCTCTACATCCCTCTGTCGGATAAGCACGAGCGATCGGTAAATATGAAGTTGGTTCCTTACTATGCTTGGGCAAATCGGGAGACAGGAAGCATGAAAGTCTGGTTACGGAGCTGATGAAGAAAGGTTTTGACTTTTTATGAGGGCCGCACAATAGCCCAAACTATTCCCCGATTCGCTCAATGCGTACTCACTTCGTGACTGCCTGCTGATGGATACACTCGTACTTCGGCAATCGCGGGGGCGGGTTTCGTCCCTGCCGCACCGGTCGAGAAAGAGGTAGCCACAGTGAGCAGCTACACGATGGAAACTGCACGTTGGATACGTCATGCCACCATGGACGACTTTGAGGCGATCATGCCTGTCTACGCCTATGCCAGAAAACGGATGGCTGAAACCGGCAACCCCCGTCAGTGGGGGGACAAGTACCCCCTGCCTGAACGCATCCGCGAGGACATCGCTGGGGGTCACACCATGCTCTTGGTCGATGATGCGGCTGGTATGGACCAAATTCCTGAGGATCCTGCCTATCCTGAACCTGAGTTGGACGAGCACAAGGGCAGCCACGAGCGCGTCATCGGCGTTTTTGCCCTCTTTCATGATCCGGAACCAGATTATAAGGTCATTGATGGCAGCTGGCTGGACGACCGGCCCTATACCACCATCCATCGGGTGGCTGCCTCGGGACTGGGGCGCCATGCCGCCGGGGACCTGCTTGACTGGAGCATGCGCCGGTACGAGAACATACGCGCCGATACGGGACTGAAGAACTACGCCATGCAGCACATCCTGGAGACCCACGGTTTCACCCGCTGCGGCAACATCATCATGCCTGAGAACAAGGAGATCGAGAATGTGCGGGTGGCTTACCAGCGGCACGATCGGCCCCTTGACCTGGCGGAACATGAAAGGGCGGCCAGGCATTTGGTTGCGGTCTGAGGGCAGCGACCAGCCGTCACGGCACCGTCGCACAATGGTGCCATGACATTGAGTGCAGCACCAGCATGGCGGTTCTCCGGGCCCGAGGGCAAAAGGCATTACGAGCAGGCTTTTCGGGCCTATCCCGGACAGATCATCGTGGACTTGCGAACCCTGAAGGCCAATATGGCCACCCTGGTGAATCTGGTTCATTCCACGAACCCTGGTACTGCGGTCATGGGTGTGGTCAAGGCCGATGCTTACGGACACGGGCTCATTCCTGTCGCCCTGGCGGCTTTGTCCGGTGGGGCAACTTGGCTGGGAACGGCCCAGTCCAGCGAGGCCCTGCGTCTGCGTCGTGCAGGCATCGGCCCCGACCGTTGCCGGATTCTGTCCTGGATGTTCAATGGGGACCGCGCCCCCTTTGATCAGTTGATCCAGGCTGACATCGATCTGGGCATCGGTTCCCTAAAGACCATGGACATGGCAGCCCAGGCGGCAGATCGGGCCGGCAGACCTGCACGCGTCCATATCAAGGTGGACACCGGCTTTGGACGCAACGGCTTCACCCCTGAAGCCTTCGGGGATGCCCTGCACGAGCTCTCCCGCCTGGCCGCCAAGGGGCTGTTGGAGCCTGTGGGGCTTTTCAGCCATCTGGCAGTGGCCGACATGCCTGGCGTGGACGAGTTTGTGTCGTCCACTGACGAGCAAATCGCGCTCTTCGAGGAGTTCTCCGACAAGATGACGGCCGCAGGCATGAAACCCGAAATCCGGCATTTGGCCAATACCGCCGCCACGCTCACCCGTCCTGGGATACGTTACGATCTGACCCGTCCGGGCATCGGCCTGTACGGATACGAGCCTGATCCCTCCATGGGGGTTTCGGCCGATTATGGTCTGCGTCCGGCCATGACCCTCCAGGCTCAGCTGGGCACCGTCAAGGATATGCCGTCCGGCCACGGCATCTCCTATGGGCGCACTTATCTGACGGAGAAACCCACCAGCACGGCCATCATGCCCCTGGGCTACGCCGACGGGATCCATCGGTCTGCCTCGGGCTTTGACCGCCAGGGCGCCATGGGCCGGGAGCACCGGGGCGGACCCGTCCGTCTGATGACTCGTCAAGGGCCCAAGTTGGTTCGCGTCGCTGGCAGGGTCTGCATGGACCAGTGCGTACTTGACCTCGAGGGCATGGCTTCCGACTTGGGAGTGAGCGAAGGCGATACCGTTGTTCTCTTCGGTCCAGGCAGTGGAGAGAATCAGGCTGAGCCAACCGCTGATGACTGGGCCCGGGCCGCCGACACTATCAGCTATGAGATCTTCACCTGTCTGCGTAGCCGGATTCCTCGGCTCTACCTGGGTGTGCATGAGGTGGTCGACCCTGCCGATCTGCGCTTGTTTGCCCCGGAATCCATTCTTTGAGACCACTATCACAGGTCGAACCCAGGCTTGGGGCCTTGTCAAGGGGCAATATAAGTGGTGAGATGAGGTTATGACTACATATACAGGAAATGAACCAAGCAATATCTCATACACAGCCGTAGCTGACATCACCGGAGGCCGCGAGGGCCATGCGGACAGCCATGAGCCCGATCTCTCCCTGGATCTGGACACACCAAAGGCCATGGGCGGCAAGGGCCAGGGCACCAACCCCGAGCAGCTCTTCGCCATCGGTTGGGGCGCCTGCTTCCAGGGAGCCATGGGACTGGCCGGCAAGGAGCTGCGTGTGCCAGCCACCAAGTTGGCCCAGAGCAAGGTGCGCACTCATATCTCCCTCGGTGACCAGGGCGAATCCTTCGGCATCAAGGCGCAGATTGAAGTCTGCCTGCCAGGCGTCGATCGTGATCTGGCCACCCGCCTGGTGGAACGCACCCAGGAGCTCTGCCCCTATTCCAAGGCCACGGCGGGCAATGTGCCCACTGAAGTGGTGGTCGTGGACAATCTGGACTGAACGGAGCGGGCGCGCCTGATGGGCACTGACGAGGAGGGCGGATCCCGCCTGCTGGCCGAGGGCTACTCTGCCCAGGATCAGGAACGGTGGGCCCCAGAGCCCCCAAAGACCAGCAGCAGGACCGCCTTTGAACGCGATAGGGCGCGCCTGGTTCACTCTTCGGCGCTGCGTCGGTTGGGGGCCAAGACGCAGATTCTGGTCGCTGGAACTGACGACTTTGCCCGTACACGGCTGACCCACACCCTGGAGGTGGCCCAGATCGGCCGGCAGATTGGCACCATGCTGGGCTGCGACCCCGACGTGGTGGACTGTGCCTGTCTGGCCCATGACCTGGGCCATCCGCCCTTCGGCCATAACGGCGAACGTGCCCTGTCCTCGCTGGCCTCGGATATTGGGGGATTCGAGGGCAATGCGCAGACCCTTCGACTGCTGACCAGGCTGGAGCCCAAGGTCTTCCATCCGGACGGACGTTCAGCAGGAGTCAACCTGACCAGGGCCGCCCTGGACGCTGCGGTCAAATACCCCTGGACCCTGGCTGAGGCCTCGGCTCATCCCAAGGGGGAGAGGACTGCCAAGTTCTGCGTCTACCCTGACGACCAAGAGGTCTTTCATTGGCTCAAGCAGGGGGCGCCGCAGGCCAGCACTCCTATGGAGTGCCAGGTCATGGATTTGGCTGATGACATCGCCTACAGCGTCCATGACGTGGAGGATGCCATCGTGGTCGGTTCTTTTGTGCCTGAGCGGCTGGCTGAGCCCCGGATTATCGATGGCGTGGTTCGGGCCGCCCGATCCTGGTATGGCGACCGATGGGATGCCGACCAGCTGGTACGAGCTTTGGAAACCGTCCGTGGCATGTTGCCGTTGGGTTTCGACGGTTCACGTCGGGCCCTGGCTACGTTGAAGAACACCACCAGCTATCTGATAGGGCGCTTTGCCGACTCCGTGGAGGCGGCCACCCGAAGCCGCCATGGCCAAGGTCCACTGACCAGGTACTCGGGGGGGCTGGTCATTCCTCCCCGGACCTCCTATGAGATTGTGGCCTTGAAGGGGATTGCTGTCTACTTCGTCATGGCTCCCCGTGAGAAGGAGCCCTTCCATGCAGAGCAGCTGAAAATCGTGACCGACCTGGTTGAGGTGATGATGGCCGACTCGCCAGCACCTTCGGATGCTCTGGAGGATGTCTTCCTGGAGGATTGGCGCCAGGCGGGTTCGGATGAGGAGCGCCTGCGGGTGGCCATCGACCAGGTGGCCTCCCTGACCGACGGCTCGGCCTTGGCCCTGCATTCCCTGGTCTGCCCCTAGGCCTGCGGCATTTATGCCGGGCGCAACACATCGGCCTGGGCCGGTAGGCTGGATGTCATGTCCGGAATGATCAAGAAGGAAGACATCGAGAAGGTCAGAGCCAAGGCCGATCTGTATGAGATCGTCTCTGAAAGTGTGACTCTGAAGCCTTCAGGTTCCGGCACTTACATGGGCTTGTGCCCCTTCCACGATGAGAAGTCCCCTTCCTTTTCGGTGCGTCCATCCATGGGGGTCTGGCACTGCTTCGGCTGCGGTCTGGGCGGCGATGTCTTCACCTATGTTGAGCAGGAGGAGAACGTCGAGTTCGGCGATGCCGTCGAGATCCTGGCAGACAAGTACCAGATCGAGCTGCATTATGAAAACTCCCGTCAGGACAAGCGCCGTGGGTCCAAACGTTCCCGGTTGCTGGAGGCCAACGAGGAGGCCCAGCGGTTTTTCGTCTCGCAGATCATGAGCAAGGAGGCGCTGGCGGCGCGCAAGCTCTTGGCGGGCAGAACCTTCTCCCAGGCTGACAGCGCCCATTTCGGCTGCGGATACGCCCCACGCGGATGGGACAATCTGGTTCGCCACCTGGCTACCAAGGGTTTCACACAGCAGGAGATGCTGGATGCCGGTCTGGCCAGGCAGGGGCAACGGGGGGTCTATGACTACTTCCGGGGCAGGGTCACCTGGCCTATCAGGGATTCCACGGGCCGCACCCTGGGCTTCGGCGCTCGCAAGCTCTACGAGGACGACGGCATCAACGCCAAGTACATCAACACGCCGGACACCCAGCTCTACCGCAAGAACCAGGTGCTCTATGGCATCGACCTGGCCAAGGACGCCATTGTCAAAAAGCGGCAGGTGGTCATCGTGGAGGGTTATACCGATGTCATGGCCTGCCACCTTGCTGGGGTCGACACGGCTGTAGCCACCTGCGGCACTGCCTTCGGCGAGGATCATGCCAAGATCGTCCGCCGGCTCATCTCCGACGATGCCCTCGGCGCCATCCAGCTGGTGGGGCCGGTCCAGGGCTCCCGGGTGGTTTTCACCTTCGACGGTGATGCTGCCGGGCAGAAGGCTGCCCTGCATGCCTTTGGCCTTGACGGGAGCTTTCTGACGCAGACCTTCGTGGCAGTGGCTCGGGAGAATCTGGACCCCTGCGATCTGCGCATCCGCTACGGCGATGAGGCCGTGCGTTCCCTGGTCGAGCACGCCCGACCGCTGTATGACTTTGTCATCGACACCGCCGTGGCCATGTTCGACACCCAGTACACCACCGGGCAGATGGGGGCAGTCAAGGCCGTGGCACCCATCCTGGCTCAAATCAGGGACCGCTCCCTGGTGGGGGCCTATACCCGTAAGACCGCCAGAAAAATCGGCGTGGATCTGGATCTGCTGCGTCAGGAGGTCAACAGGGCACGTCGTAAGCTGCATGTGAAGGACCAGGATGCCTATGCGGTCCGAACTCCTCACCGCGGTGCGGGTGAATCAGAGGGTCGTGCGGGCCAGGGCAGTGACGATGCCATGCGACGCCGCAGGATACAGCGTGAGGACGCCCTTCGACAGGGCTACCACCACATCGATGATGCCGTCTTCATCTGCGAGCAGCAGTTCATGGGCGTGCTTATCCAAATTCCCAGAGCGGTCGGGTCGGATGCCTTTGGCCAGCTCAGCCCAGACAGTTTCGAGGTTCCGATTTTCCGCTCCCTCTATCGGGCTGTGCAGGCCGCCGGAGGACTGCCTGACAGGAAGACGCCCCAAGGACTGTGGATGCACAATCTCACCAAGGCGGGCGGGCCCATGCTGGAGTCGGCCATCAATGAGCTGGCCGTCATGCCCCTGCCGCTGAATCTGGATAAGCAGGAGGATAAGCAGAGGGACTCGGGACCGGGTTCCAAGAGAGGCAATAAGAAAGAAGACCAGGGCGAGGGCTCCAAAGAAGCGGATGTTCAGCTGAAGCAGCCTAGCCCGGAGGAGCGTCAGTATGCCTCCGAGCTGTTGGCAAGGCTGTTGGATGCCACCTACATGCGGCTGATCGCCTCAGTCAAGCACCAGATGAATCAGTTGCCCGACGGTCAGGAAAAGTTCGACCTTCTCGGCCAGCTCACTCAATACGAGACCCAGCGCAACGAATTGCGCAACCAGGTCTTCGGCAACGCCGAGTGATCTGGTGGCCAGAAAAGTTGATCCTCCCTGTCCTTGTCGAAGTTTTCCTTGTAGACAGGGACGGAGAGGACCTGGGGTTGGTGTGGTCTCTCCGTTAGGCGGGGAAGGATATCTGTGAGTTGATGCAGGTCATCACAGTAACAATGATCGCGGTAATGATGCCACCCAGATAGGGATTTCTGGTGTGACGGTAGATCGCCCGGGTCACCAGAGGCATGACAGCCAGCGGGACCAAGGGTGTCAGCATCCAGTCTGGTATCTGTGTGTTGTTACCGAACAGGCCGTTGACTCCAGTGACGAAGAAATACCCGTATCCAACCACTGCTATAAGCAGAGCCGGCAGCATGTTGAAGAATGCCAGCAGACCTATGTTGGCTGTTGAGTTCCTCCCGAACGAGGTGGAGTAATTCAGGCTATTGATGAAGACCGATGTAGTTCCGTAGGCTACAAGGAAGAAGGGCAGTAGCTTGAGCATCTCAGGAATCTTGTCAGCGGTAAATGGTCTGGCGGCCCAGTACCAGAAGCGGAAATCGGAGTTGAAGAGGAACTTGCATGTGAAGATCAGCAATATAGCCAGAAGACTGACTGTCAGTGCAAGCGTTATTGTCTGCCAAAGTCTTCCTCCACCGATGGGCAGATCAAGATCCGAGACTTTAGTCCCCCTCTTTCGCGCATACAAGCGGTACCACAGAATTGTCAACGCGATCATGAATATGGCATTCAGGCAGCCCCACACACCGTAGAACAAGGGCATACCTTGCCGAAAGTAGTTGCCGATATGCTTGTCGACTTTCAGCCCGAACAACGTCAAGGCGCTGGCAACTGAGAAGGCGGTGGCCGACAGTAGGCAGACCCAAAGCCATACTGAACCTCCCTTATGAGCATCAGCTTGACGCATGCGTGCCGGTTCCTCTGAGCCGGCCTTTTTGAAGAGGCTGGTTCTGACTAGACAGAGTGTTCCATAGACCATGAAGAGCATGAGGCCGATCAGTCCAAGAAGCCCTCCGACCATTTTGACAGGATAGATATGATTGCTGTCGGCAAGGTCGGTTTTCATGTTGAAAGCCCTAACCATGAATTGAACAGCATCGGTGCATGGTTGGGATAGGAAGAGCACTGTTCCGTGCGTCCCGTTCTCCATATAAATGACGTGTGAGGCTTGATGGCCATTGATCTGCTTGCGGTACCACCGGCCGCTGATCCCCGCAGGTGTATGGTCAGTGGGCGTAATGCCGAAGTTGAGGAAGGACCGTGCGTTATTTGATTTGAGGTACTGCGGGTTGGGCTTAATTTTGCCAGTCGACGTATCTTTTTCCTTGAAAGAGTAGTCGTCGTATTTGCCGGCGAGTACTCCTACGGTGCGCTCGCGATAGTAGTTGAAATACTTACCGTTGGTATTCTTCTTGGCTGCTTCGACGACGTTCGTCTTGCCGGGAACATACCCGAAGGCGGCCGTCTCGTTGTCCTTATAGACCGGGTCTCGGCTGACATAGAGCACGGTCTTGATCAGTGGATGCTGGCGCTTGTTGTCGATCAGGATGGATTCATGGATGGTGTTCCCGCCTCTTGAATGCCCTGAAACCCCTATCCGATCAGCATCGACAAAGGGGAGAGAGGTGAGGTATTCCACCGTGTCATACAATCCGCGTCCGTTCACAAGCCATTCCTGGTCATTGAGAATTTCGGATTCACCATGGCCATAAAGGTCGAAAGATACCACCACGAAACCTCTGCGAGCCCACTCAATCTGGAAGTCATCGCTTTTTTCCTTGTTGGTGTTGCCTCCGTGAGCAAAGACAATGGCAGGTGCCGGGTGCTTAGGAGAAGCCGATTTTGGCTGGAGCATATCCATGCTCAATCGGTGGCCTGAGGGCGATTCAATCTGTAGCGTCTCCTTGGTAACGCGTCCCCCATCGGTTTGAGCCAGATTGGACATAAGTCCATACGCCAGACAGAGAATTAGGGAAATGACCAGACCGATGGCCGGATTATGAATAATGTTGGTTTTTCTCATGGGTTCATCCTTTTCACGATGTTTGCGTAGCCGTCCAGGATTGTTTCTTTCATTGATGATCCTCTTTGTTCATCGGATATATGGGTGCCGAAACCAGCAACGACTACGACAGGCCCAGTTTTGGTGCAAGACAGAGCACAGTAATCGTTCCCCGTTTAGATAACCGGTGATGCCTTACTGATATAGTATTACCGGTAAGGCATGACAACATGTTTTTTATGAATACCTTGGCCTTGTGGCACATTCTCAAGTACCGAGCGGATGGGCGGAATACGCCGTGGTATTAGGCTTGAACATACAACGTCGAAGAACGGCTTTACATTACAGCCAAGAGTTCGTCGCCTATAATGCCAACCTTTCTCGGTTTGCATATCAACAGTTGGAGCATGGCCAGTCACGGCCTGGGAGTCCAGCCAATCCCAGTTTGATCAACATAATGGCAGTTGCTCAAGTACTTAATGTGAGCCTGGACGAGTTACTGCCTGCTCCATGGCCAGATCTTCATGCTAAGTAGTGCGGGGATGGAGCCATTCTCAAGACAAGCCCTGCCGATAGGGTGAATGCATGAACAAGGAGCATCAAAAGAGAGCAAGTCGTGCCGGTTCGGCTGACAAAGCCTGGTCTGTTGAAGGTCGTCGACCGCTTGCTGTCTTCTGGGATATGGACGGAACCCTGATCGACTCAGAGCCTTACTGGCATCAGGCCGAGGTAGATCTAGCGCGCAAGCATGGAGGAGACTGGAATACTGACATGGGTTGGCAGGTTTCCGGCAAGCCTCTGCCCAAAGTGGCAAGGGTGATGCGCGAGCGGGGTCTTGACCTTCCAGAGGATAAGATTCCGGATCTGTTGATCGACGGGGTGATTGCCATGGAGGAGCGTCACATGCCTTGGATCGACGGGGTCCGCGACATCCTGGCAGATCTGGTTGAGGCTGGCATCCCCTCCATTCTGGTCACTACTTCGCCACGCCGAATGGCTGAGGCTGTGGTCGCCAAGGCTCCTGACGGAGCTTTTGCCGACTATGTGTGTGGGGATGACGGACTGGCGCAAAAGCCTGATCCCGCTCCTTATCTGCATGCGGCGGGTCTGCTGGGCATCACAAGTCCTGATCAAATGGTCTCTTGCTTGGCTTTCGAAGACACCCTGACTGGCATCACTTCTGCTGTGGCATCGGGAGCCACCACTGTGGCCTATACCGGCACCAACCCGGTCGACACCTCTTCGGGTCCTCAGTTCGCTTCCATGAATAGCTATGTTGGAGTCACCTTGGATGATCTTTCCGCACTGATCGCCAAGCGACTCGGGCAATCGGGGTCGCCAGCTGCGCAGACTTGCTAAATCGATCCGCCTACTGCAGGGGCCGGTATTTTCGGCTGGAGCCGCGCGAAGTGGCCACTGGATACCTGTCGGCCGTCCTGTGCAGTTTGTCCATGATGATTCGATCCATGTCGAGGTTCAGCCGATCCGCCAGCTGGATGCAATAGGTGAGCACGTCAGCCAGTTCGTCGCTCACATGGCCTTCATCCCCGTCCCTGGGATCGTCCCCCCACTGATAGCATTCCAAGAGCTCGGCAGCTTCGATGCAGATTGATTTGGCCAGGTTGGCGGGCGTGTGGAATTGATCCCAGTCGCGCTCGTGCACAAAATCCATCACCGCTGTTTCCGTTTCCTTGCTGATCATGATTTCGAGCCTATCAGCCGGCCCTCCTGCCATCAGATTGGTGTGGGTTCGTGGCATAGTGAAAACCATGGATTCATCAAGCGCGCCGCAGCCTGTGGTGATGACGCTGCCCTATGGCGATTTCAAAGATGAGGATTTTTCCAAGGCTATTACCGAGTACAAGCGGACGAAAGTTGTTGGCGGTCAGGGCAGTAAGGTGGAGAGGAGGCTGCTTGAGGAGCTGTTCCTACGATATCCCACCGTGTATATCGTCTCTGCCGACGAAAGGGACAGCAGCAAAAAGCATGGCGGTGAGCCTCCTTATGTGGTTTACGTCGGGGAAACCAACGATATCCGTTCTCGAACCAGGCAGCATATTGAGCTGGACCCACGGACCCGGACGGATTGGGAACGCCTGGTGCGATTCATGCGCAATCATCAGGACAGGGTTTGTCAATACATCATCGGCGATCGCCACTTCAATAAGTCCTTGACCTTGGATATGGAAAATCGGCTGATGGGGTATATGCAGAGCGTCGACGCGGTCAAACTGGTTATGAACCGTAGAACCAACGCTCAGGACATGTACTACACCAGCGATGAATTCGACAGCATCTTTTCCAAGGCTTGGCAGACTCTGCATGAAATGGAGCCCGATCTGTTCCCGGAAGAGAAGACGATCCTGGACTCTGCTCTGTTCAAAGCCTCGCCCTTCCGCAAACTCACCGACGAACAACGGCGGGCTGAAGAGGCTGTTCTTCATGTGTTGGAGTCGGTGATTATTCAAAACCCTGGCGAAGGTTTCCACTCGATGACGGAGTCGACGGGCCCGGTGCAGATTGATGGTGACGCCGATACCCAGGTCATTGTCGTTCAGGGTATGTCAGGGACTGGCAAGACCGTTTTGCTCAGCCATCTCTTCTATCAAATATGTGCTAGATATGGCATCTATGGAAATTTGAACGACAAGGACGATAACCATTCGTCAAAGGCCAGGCAGCGTTCCTACATTATTGTCAACCAGACCGAGCAGGCTAATGTCTACAACCAGATGGCTCTGAAGCTGGGATTGCAGAAGAAACGCGGTCAGTGTGTGGTTGGAGCTGTCCAGTTCATCAACCGATTCAGCAAGCACACCAATCGAAATGGCCGGTCCACAGGCAGGGCAGCTGACCCCATGAATAGCGTCGATGCCAAGGCGGATGTGGTGCTGATTGACGAGGCGCACCTGTTGCTGACGCAAGGGTCGCAGAGCTACTCCGGAAGCAACCAGCTCTATGACATCCTACGGCGGGCAAAAGTAGCCATCGTGGTCTTCGATCCCGAACAAGTCTTGCGTGGGTCCCAGTTCGTGGATGCCCAGGAAAGTCGGCTTCTGGGATTGACTGGTTCCGAGCATGACAAGGCCTTCTCGCAACCAATGCATATCCGCGAAAAGTCACGGGACGGTCAAGCGCACGAGGATACCTTCCAGGTCAGTCATGTTCGTTTGGATCAACAGATGCGTATTCAGGCTGACCCTGCAACCTGCGCCTGGCTGGATCGGATGACAGCCAAAGATGGCGTCATTGAACCACTGCATCCGGATCCTTGGGAGCATCCTTATGAGATTAAGGTTTTTGATTCGCCCAAGGATTTAAGGGAGTTTATTCGTTATAAAGACAGGGAGCAAAGGGGAGATGGCTCCTTGGGCCTTTGCCGACTCCTGGCCACCTATGACTGGCCTTACAGCAGCAAGAAACACCCGGATCCACTGGATTCCTCCCGTCATTGGCAGGTTGTACTGCGCCAAGGGGATTCAGGCCAGTGGGTGTGGGCTGAAGAGGGTCAGGAAGGGGATGGTGAATTCGCCATGCCTTGGAATTACGAGCTATATGAGGCCCAGGGAAACTCTGCTGCAAATCACCGGATTGCCTGGGCCGAGCTGCCCTTCACCATCGATGAGGTGGGCTCCATATTCACCATCCAAGGTTTTGACCTCAACTACGCGGGGGTCATCATTGGACCATCAGTCACTTATAGGAATGGAAAGATCAAATTCGAACCGAAGTTCAGTTGCAACACACTGGCGACTAATCATCGGTCGGAGCCAGAGATGAATCCTGTGGATAACCTTCGTCATGAGTTCAATGTGTTGCTCAAACGAGGGGTGCACGGATTGGGGCTATTCGCAGTCGATCCCGAGCTTCGGAATCGACTGGCCTGGGCAGTGGGTGGGTTCGCCCGCGTCCAGGACTGACCAGCTTAACGCGCCTACAAGGATTGAATGCCAATCAGGGGTATCATGTCCTGGGCCATGATCCATGGCCCAGGACATATTCATGAGAAAGGCGCAGGCGAGTATATGACGACGCGCAAGATCATCCTGGACTGCGATCCAGGTCATGACGATGCGGTGGCTATCCTTCTGGCAGTAGGCGATCCGCGGATCGACCTGATCGGAGTGACTACGGTTGGCGGCAACCAGAGTCTGGACAAGGTTACCTACAACGCGAGGGCTGTGCTGGAAAAGGCTCATGCGCGCCAGGTGCCGGTCCATGCCGGATGTGATAGGCCCTTGGTGCGTCCTCAGGAAGTAGCCGCCTCCATCCACGGCCAGACGGGTCTGGACGGTGTCGAGCTCCCCGAGCCTACCCGACCCCTGGATCCTGGCCACGCTGTCGATTGGATCATCGAGACCATCATGCGCGAGGAGCCGGGCACGGTGACTCTGGTTCCCACTGGACCCCTGACCAACATCGCTATGGCCGTTCGCAAGGAACCCCGCATTGTCGATCGCGTTCAAGAGGTTGTGCTCATGGGTGGCGGCTACCATGTGGGCAACTGGAGCGCTGTTGCTGAATTCAACATCAAGGTGGATCCCGAGGCCGCACATATCGTCTTCAACGAGCCCTGGCCGGTCACCATGGTGGGGCTGGATCTGACTCATCAGGCACTGTGCACCCCCGAGGTTCAGCAGCGCATTGAGGGCATCGGCACCGATCTGGCCCATTTCGTCAGCGGGTTGATGGACTTCTTCCGCAAGTCCTACCAGGACAACCAGGACTTCGTGGATCCGCCTGTGCATGATCCCTGCACTGTGGCCTATTTGATCGACCCCTCTGTTGTGAGCACCCGTCGTTGCCCGGTTGATGTGGAGCTGCGCGGGGACTTGACCTGCGGGATGACCGTGGCCGATCTGCGCGGCCCTGAGCCCTCTGCTGAGGACTGCCACACCCAGGTGGCTGTCAAGCTGGACTTCCAGGGATTCTGGGACCTGGTGGTCAAGGCCATCACCACGATTGGTTGAAATCAATGAAGACTTCGAACGCAGCCGCACCCAAGACTGACAAGCCCGCTGCCACGACCGCTGGTGGCTCTGGCGCTTCTATTGTCGCCTTGATGACGGCCCTGATGGCCGCCGTCTTCGCCTTCCAGCTCAACGCCTCCATGCTCTCGCCGGCCCTAACGACCATGGAAACCGAGCTCAATGCCAGCAGCTCCAGCATTGGTCTGACACAAACGGTGTTCTTCACCTCCTGTGCCGTCTTCTCCCTCTTCCTGCCTCGGCTGGGCGATTTGGCCGGCCGCAAGAAGGTGCTGCTGGGCATGCTGAGCCTGACGGCGCTGGGATGCGTGGTCTCCGCTCTGGCTCCCAATGTGACGATGCTGATGATTGGGCGCGTCATTCAAGGAGTGGCCGGTCCGGTCGTACCCATGACCCTGATCATGCTGCATGCCGAAGTGACCGATGAGGCCCGCTACGCCAAGCTCATGGCCGTTTTGACGGCGGTCAACGGTGGCATCGGAGGCGTGGATGCCATCCTAGGCGGTTGGCTGGCCGGCACCTTCGGCTTCCGGTCGGTCTTCTGGTTCATGGTGGCCATTGCAGTGATTGCTGTCCTCCTAGTAGCAGTTTTCGCCCGCGAGAGCTATGCAGACGATCGTCCCCGCATGGACTGGGCCGGCGTGGTCTTCCTCTGCATAGCCTTCCTGGCGGCCTACCTGGCTATCAACGAGGTCGAGAAGCTGGCTCAGGCGCGCTGGATCCTGGTGGTCGTCGAGATCCTGGTTGCTGCGGTCTTCTTCATGATCTTCTGGAAAGTCGAAAGCACCACGTCGGCACCCATGGTCACTACCACCTACCTCAAGCAGCGGCGCACCTGGGGCCTTCTGCTGACGACTCTGACCACCATGGTCGGCGTCTTCGCCATCATGAACGGGATCGTTCCGGCGCTTGCTCAGGATGGCGAGGTCGGCGTCGGCTTGAAGGCCAGCATCGTCTCCTTTGCGACGCTGACCCCATATGCCCTGGTCGGTCTGGTCTTTGGCCCTGTGGCTGGGATGCTGGCCTCGCGCTTCGGCTATCTCAAGGTTCTGAGAGTCGGTCAGCTTGTCAGCGTTCTGGGACTGGTCTTTGGCATCTACGTCTGCCTGGTTCCCAGCATCTGGAGCCTGGTGGCGCTCTCCCTGATCCTAGGTGTCTCCTACGCAGGGACGGCTAACATTATGCTCAATGGGCTGGGCGTGGTTCTGTCTCCTGCGGACAACACTGGTTATCTGCCGGGACTCAACGCCGGAGCCTTCAACCTGGGCTCAGGCCTGAGCTATGCGGTCCTCTATGCATGCATGAGCGGCTTGGCAGTATCCGGCGGAGCCCGTACTGGATACATTGCGGCTATGATCGGCGGCGGCGTGCTGGTGCTGATCGCCTTGGCTCTGTCCTATCTGATTCCCGAACCGGGACAAATGAACGACAGGTAATATTCCGGTGTGATAGGGGTCCTGCGGATGTACTGATTCGCAGGACCCCTTTCCATGTCTCATAGGCATCCGACTCTATGCGTATCCGACAAGGGTCAAAAGTCGGGGCCAGTCAAGCTAGCAGCCAGTAGCGCCGAGTGTCCCCGACCCCGGGCTTAGGGGCGGAAAATAGCGCCAGGAGAGGCCCTGTAAGCAGTGGGCGGGCGCGTAAACTAAGTGAGGAATTCGTTCGCCGGAGGTGACCATGCAACATCGGGTGATCGGACTGCTGAAGAACGAAACCGTCCTGGTCGTCGCGGCAGTCATCGCTCTCGTATCCTGCATCCTCATTCCTCCCGACCGGCAGTATCTTGGCTACATCCACGTCAATACCCTTACCCAGTTGGGATCCCTCATGATGGTGGTCTGCGGATTTCAGCGCATCGGGGTCTTCCATGCCATTGGTGCCGGCCTGCTGAGTCGTGTCCGATCGGTGCGGGGCCTGGCCTTGGTGCTGGTTTCCCTTCCTTTCTTCTCCAGCATGTTCATCACGAACGATGTAGCCCTGGTCACCTTCGTGCCTTTCGCCATTGCTGTTCTCATCATGGCCGGCCTGGAGAACCATGCCCTGCTGATCGTCGCCCTGATGACCTTGGGCGCCAATGTGGGTAGCATGCTGACGCCCATCGGCAACGCCCACAACTTATACCTCAAGGCCCGCTCCGAGATGCCTGCCGGGGAGTTCCTCCTCCTCATGGCGCCTTATGCCCTGGCTGCAGCCCTGATGCTCTTCCCATGCTGCTGGTTCGTTTTCAGGAATCAGCATTTGAACAAGTTCGAGGGCATGGATGCGCAAGAGATTCGCCGCAGCATACTAGCGCCCAGGGAGGAGGGCATACAGCCTCAGGTCAAGGAGATGCAGCAGTCCAGCGGATGGCGCATCGCCATCTACCTCCTGCTCTTTCTTGTCTGCCTGCTCGGTGTGGCCAAGCTGATTCCCCAGTGGGCCATGGTCCTGGTGGTGGCAGTGACCTTTCTGATCTGCGACAGGCGGGTCTTTCTGCATGTGGATTGGGGACTGCTCCTGACCTTCGTGGCTTTCTTCATCTTTATAGGCAATGCCAGACGGATCCCCCAGTTCTACAACCTGGTCAGCAGCCTGGTCAATATCCACCCTTTGATTACCTCGGTCCTGTGCAGCCAGGTCATCAGCAATGTGCCCACAGCCCTGCTGGTCTCAGGTTTTTCGACAGCCTGGCGCCCGATCATTCTGGGTACCAACCTGGGCGGGCTCGGCACCCTGGTTGCTTCGATGGCCTCACTGATTTCCTACAAGGCTGTGGTCAAGCAGTATCCGGGCAAGAAAGGCGATTACCTGAAAATCTATACCGCTTTTAATCTGCTCTTCCTCGTCGTGTTGGTTGGCATGGCCCTGCTGCTGGAGTAGACTACCCCCATCAACCAGGAATGGTGCCGCTGATATTGAGAGGGAGGCAGCAACGGTGGAACCGGACCCGTGCGCGTCTAAGCCTAAGAACACAGGGATATTGACCAGACGGAATCTTGGGGTTCTGGTCGGAATCATGGCCTTGGCCATCATGTCGCGGTTTGACTCCATCATCTCTCCCTCCGTGGCGGCCATTCAGGCATCCTTTCCTCGCGCCGATGCTTCCACTGTCGAGTCGGTGGTTTCCATAGGCTCCTCGGCTGCCATAGTTTCAGCTCTTCTGTTCGGTCAACTTTTGACCAGAATGAGTTTCAGAACAGCTGCCTGCATCAGCTGTCTGTGTGTCGCCCTGGGCGGCTTGATGCCCTTGGTTGTGCATGGCAGCGTGAGTCAGCTTCTTCTCTTTGCTTTGGTTGTCGGGTTCGGCGTGGGTATCGCCACTACAGTTCTGCCCAGCCTGTCGGCCAGGTTCTTCCGCGGGAAGCAGTTGGCGGCGCTGATGGGGCTGGTCCTGGCTGTTCAGGATGGCTCTTCCATGCTGGTCCTCGCCCTGGGTGGTGTTCTGGCCAAGGGAGGTTGGCTGCACAACTATTGGCTCTATTTTCTGGCCTTGCCTGCCCTGGTCTTGGTCATCTTCATGGTCCCCGGGGTCGGCGCTGTCGAGGAGGAGTCGGAAAAGGCCGTAAGATCCGAGGCATCGTCCTCTCAAAAAAGCGGACAATGCTGGTGGGCTACCATTTCCTGTATTCTCATCGGGTTTCTGAGCATTTTCCTGGTCGCGGTCCTGTACAACAAGCTCGCGGTCTACATAGCCAAGTACGGCTTGGGTGGCACCAGCGCAGCCGGGGTGGCCCTGATGTTCAACACGGGTTCCTCGGTCGTGGTCGGGCTAAGCATCAACGGCATCAAGCGGGTATGCCGGCAATGGACCATTCCGGTCGCCTTCCTTCTGATGGCCTTGGGCGCCCTGCTTTTCCTGACCACCCGCTCATTCCCGCTGGTTTGTTTATCGGCGTTTCTGATTGGGTCGGGTAGCGCCATCAATATGGCCACCTGCCCCTTCTATCTGTCCAATCTGACTGAGCACAAGCGCTATCCGCTGGTCATGGGGGTCTTTTCAGCCACCACCAGCCTCGGTTTTACGGCATCCACCTGGGTCTTCAAGGCTTTCTCGTCAGCGTTTGGTCTGGATCCGGTGACCGGCAGTTTCATGGGCATGCTGATCATCGCTCTGCTGGCTGCAGTCATGCTCTTGCTCGTCCGCTTCCAGAGCTGTGTCGAGTCACGCTTCATTGAGCAATGACCCACGCTGTTAGACCGTGGGAGCCAACAGTGAAGCATTTCGCTCGCTTATCGAGACAGATAGGGATTGCCTGTGATGACGAACCTTCGCAGAGTCTCTTTGGCGCGGGATATGCCTATTCGGGGGGTTGCCTTGATGGTCTCGTCCTGGGCCAGCCCGGCGGCTGCCAAGCGGATGGGCGGTATTCTCAGGTCATGGCCGTAGTAGCGCTTGTCGATGTCCAATGCCTGACAGAGCTTGGCGGGCCCGTTGGTCAGATCCCGGTCCGGGTGACGACCGCGCCTGTGATTGCGCAGAAGGCCCAGACCCTGCACTGGCTGGCAGGCTCGAATCAGCACCCCGGCGCCGAATCCGTCCTCCTGGCAGGAGATGTTCAGGCAGTAGTGCATTCCATAGGTGAAGTAGACGTACATGTGTCCGCTGGGGCCGAAGAGGGCAGCGTTGCGCGCCGACCGCCCGTGATAGGCATGGCTGGCCGGATCATTCTGATCGTAGGCTTCGGTTTCCACGATCCGAACCCTGGCCTGTTCGCCTTCCGGATCGTAGTCCCGAATGATCAGGCAGCCCAGAAGCAGGCGGGCGGCCTGATCGACAGGGCGGTCCAGAAAGTCCGGGAAGACCAGATGATCGTCCTGGCTTGAACCGGCTTTCATTCCGCCTGGTCCTTGCGGACCCAGACCGCGCGCTGGCCGCGTGATTCGGGCTGAACGCAGACGAAGTTATCCTGGTGGGGCAGGGCGGCGATCTGTGGATGGTCGTGATCGTAGGGTTCCTGGGCCTGGGCGCCGCCGGCATCACCGACCTGGGCAAAGAAGTCTTCGGAAGCATCCTTGAACCAGGTCCATTCCTCTGGCAGGTCCTCTTCATAGAAGATCGCCTCCACAGGGCAGACCGGCTCGCAGGCGCCGCAGTCGATGCATTCGTTGGGGTTGATGTACAGGTTCCTGGGGCCCTCGTAGATGCAATCCACCGGGCACTCATCTACGCAGGCCTTGTCCTTGACGTCCACGCAAGGTTGGGCAATCACGTAGGTCATTGCTTTGCTCTCCTTTTTGATTGGTTGTCCGCTTTTGCTGCTTTCAGGAAGCATCCTTTTGGCGATGACAGGGGTTTCAACACTACATGGGCTTTTTTGTCGCCGGCCCCCTTATTGCTGCCGTTTGCCAGCCCTTGGATCATTCCTAAATGAATCTTGCAGATAATGGGATGGTTGCTGACGCTTTCCAGAAAGGGGCATGCGGTCAGATACCAGCTTGCTGAATCCGGCCGCACTCTCACCGGTGCAAAACCTAAGGTGGTCAGAGCATCCAGCAGCGTCTGCGTCATGCTCGATGGCACACTTTTTCCTGCATTGATCTTGTCCCGCTGAGCTAGGGCACGACCCCATGCCTGCCCCGCTTTCAAGGCGGCCTCATCCTTGCTCCGTGCATCAGGACAGGCAGTTTCCAGAGCCGTGCAGAGCGAGGAGATCATATCCTCCCTGGCTTGGTTCATGGATGTGGGGGAGTAGATGACAGCAGGTCTGCCTCGACCGGCTGACTGGCTGTCACTGCCTGTTCTTTGACGGACTGCCTTACCCTGTTCGACCAGGCGTTCAAGATGGAAACGAGCGGTCGTCGGATGGATGCCGAAGGCTGCTCCGATCTGCTGCGCGGTTAGTCCTGCACCGGTCTGTTCGGCTGCCGTATGCAGGTAATCCATGATTGCGGAGCGGATCTCCTCCCCGCTTCTGCGCTTGGCGGGGGCTTGGATCCATTGCTTGCGGGCTTGAATTTCCTGACTCATCGATTAAATTGTATAACTATCCAATCAATTATCAACCCAGGACAAGGCGGACAGACCCATGCAGGATGACCCAAAGATGCGCAAATCCGGCGGTAGGACGGCCTTGCCCAGGTCCAGGATGGCCCTCCTCATCGGCGCAGGTCTGGCTGCATTGCTTGGCCTTGTTGCGGCGCTGATTCGCGCGGATCTGATTCGCCCTTCAGGCAGGGTGCCGCTGGCTGACCTGCACGGCGGGCTCATGGTCTATGGGTTTTTGGGCGCAGCCATTGGCCTGGAGAGGGCAGTGGCCTACCGTAGCGGCGGATCCAGCAAACCCTCCTGGGGATTTTTTGCTCCTGCCTTGGGCTTGCTGGGGTCTCTGCTCTGCCTGCTGTCGTTGATGGTTTCAAGCCATGGTGATGCCCCAGCATGGGTCAGGGTGGAGCTTTTTGGCGGAATTCCGTGGACGTTGTCCATGTTGGTTCTGACAGCCATGTACTTGGCCATCTGGCGTCGGCAGCCTTCTGCAGAGGTGCTCATACAGGTCCTCGGATCCCTGGTTGGTCTGGTCGGAGCTGCTGCATGGGTTGTAGGATTGGATGCCTCGGTTCTGGCTCCAACCTGGCTCTTCTTTCTGATTCTGACCATCGTGGGGGAGCGGGTGGAGCTGGCCAGGGCGGTCTTTTCGGATATTCGTCTCGAATCGGGAATTTTGGGGCTCAGTCTCCTGACTGTCCTGATGCTGCCGATCCAAGCCATGGCGCCTTCGGTCGGCTATCCGCTTCTGGGCCTGTCATTGGGCTTGCTCCTCCTGGTCATGGCCAGTCATGATGTGGCCAAGGGCACCTTCCGTCATGGCGGCCTGCCGGGATTCATGGGCACCTGCATGCTGTCGGCCTACGC
Source organism: Bifidobacterium sp. VU/mBH4 (B4) (assembly GCF_058199535.1). Classification (NCBI taxonomy): domain Bacteria; kingdom Bacillati; phylum Actinomycetota; class Actinomycetes; order Bifidobacteriales; family Bifidobacteriaceae; genus Bifidobacterium; species Bifidobacterium sp. VU/mBH4 (B4). The sequence continues at coordinate 503,586 of NZ_JBVPQJ010000001.1, forward strand.
CTGGGGACTTCTGGCTGCCCTCATCTGGATGGCGGCACCCCTGGATTCCAGCACCTACTGGGGCGACATGGCACTGCACGCGCTGGCTGTGGGATTCATCATGACCATGGTCATCGCCCATGTCTGCATGATCGTCCCTTCGGTCATTCGCAGGCCTCTGCCCTTCCATCCCCTCCTTTGGGGTGCCTGGGCGCTTATGCAGATTGGCTTGCTGATCAGGCTCCTCGGAGCCATCCGACTCTACACACCCTTGTGGAAGGCGGGAAACCTGCTGAATGTTCTGGGAATCCTCTCCATGATGCTGACTGTGGTCTACCTGGCTGCTCGTGGCAAGCAGATCCTGGCATCCAAGCGCTACCGTCGGCGCCAGCCCAAGGGTTCGCAAAGCGAACGCGTGGGGACCCTGGCACTGAGAACGGACCTGATTGCCACCTCGGCTGCTGTGCTGGTCCTCGTGGCCGCCGTGACCGTGATGGCCCTGCGGCCGACGTTGGCTGTCTCGGTCGGGGCAGCACCTCGTGCCGGAGGCGTCCAGGAGGCATCGTCGAAGAGCGTCCAACCGACGGGTCACACCAGCAGAGCCTCGATCAAGGTAAAGGGGATGGCCTTTGTGCCGGATACTATCACCATCAAGGCAGGCGACCGGCTGGTTGTGGATTTTCGCAACACCGGAGATCAGCGGCACGACCTGGTTTTCGCCAATGGCAAGAGCACAGGATCCGTCCCTGTAGGTCAGAGCGTCTCGGTCGACGTGGGGGTCCTAGGTGCGGATACCTTGGGATGGTGCTCACTGGCAGGACATCGCCAGATGGGCATGGAGCTCAAGATCGAAACACAGGGCGGAACTGTTGCCGAGCCAGGTCAGTCCTCCACTGGGAAGACAGCCCTAGGCCATGTCCCATCAGCCGCCAAGCTCAAGTTGCAGGCCGAGAAGAGCGACCCGGCCAAGGCGGGTCTTCCACCCTTGGATGACCAGGGGAAGGCAGGAACCAGAAAGTACACGCTGGAGGTCAAAGAGCGCAAGGGGCAGGTGGCGGCAGGGATTGAGCACACGGTCTGGAGCTTCGACGACGCGAGCGATCCACGCGATAAGGGGTCGCGGCCCCTGGCTCAGGGTCCGGTGCTCAGAGGCCGGGTGGGAGACACCTTTGAAGTCACCATCAGGAACATGGGAAGCATGAGCCATTCCATCGACTTTCATGCCGGCCCGGCCGTTCCCCAGACCATGATGCGCAACATAGAGCCGGGCAAGGAGCTCCTGTACACCTTCACCGCTGATCGGGCTGGCATTTGGATGTACCACTGCAGCAGCGACCCCATGTCAAACCATATAGCCAACGGCATGTATGGGGCGGTGGTCGTGGATGACGGCACCCTACCGCCAGTGGCTGCGGAGTATGTTCTGGTTCAGTCTGAAATTTATCTGGGATCCAATGGAGGGACTGCCGATCCCGAAAAGGTGGCGGCCATGAGCCCGGACATTATGACCTTCAACGGACGGGCCTTTCAATATGACGCCCACCCGCTCAAGCTGGGGAAGGGGCAAAGGGTCCGCATCTGGGTTCTGGATGCCGGACCCAACCAGCCGTTGTCCTTCCATATTGTGGGAACCCAGTTCGATACGGTCTGGACTGAGGGCCGCTATCTGATCGGTGGAGGTTCTCGAGGGAATTCCACTGCTGCCTCATCCTCATCAGCCGGAGCCCAGGTCCTGCCCCTGCTGCCGGCCCAAGGCGGCTTTGTAGAGCTCAAGGTCGATCAGCCTGGCGACTATTCCATAGTCAACCACGTGATGAGCCTGGCTGAAAAGGGCGCTCACGGTATCCTGCGGGTGTCGTGACGCGATCAGACGACGTCTGTGCCAAGCTCTGCTGATTGTCTGTCTTCTCCAATCCTGCAGCTGGAGTACCTTGCCGTCCATGTGGTAAGGCAAACCTGGATGTGAGCCAAAAACTTGCGCACCTTCAACGATGTCCTAGATCGAAGAGATGAGAGAGTTGATGAAGAGAACGAAGATGGTGATCAGCAGCTGTGTGACCCCATGCCTGGTCTTACCAAAAGATAAAAGTTCTGTATGCCGAAGCAGTCCAAGAAAAAAGCCAGGATGGCTGCCGTAACCTTCAACTTGTTCGATCTGCCCGGTCCGCTGACATGTCGGACCTGAAGCTGCCAAGGCTAAACTTGGGCCGGACCACTGGCGCCGTCGGTTTTAGGGGGAATGTGCTAGACAAGCAGGCAAACACGAGGTCTAGCATATAGATATGAGTCAGAGCGGATGTTCATATGCCATCATGCTGACCAACTTCGATTCAGAGGAACAGCTGAGCGATTGGAATCGGGTCAGGCATCTATGCAACCACAATCTAAAGTGCGAGCAAAAGCGCGTTCCAGAGGTGAACTCGAAGTTCTGGTCAGAGGGTTATGACGGCGTAAGCATCTGCGAGAGAACCATTCAGCAGCATCCAGAGTTTCTTGAACGATTTGCCGGCATTCTCAGAACGGCATTCCTTTATAGTCCTCAGGTTCTTGTCACTGACGCGGAGCTCTTTGATGGTATCTATTTTCTGGCATTTGGTCCTGATGTAGTTCTTGACCTTCTGGGACAAAATGGTTATGAAAAGCCTTTCCTCACCGTATCCGGCAGACAACCGACCTTGGAGCAATGTTTGTTGCGGTTCACTACAGTGCCGCCTGATAATCAGCAGCAACTTTCGGCTGAAGGAGAGGTGGTTGACTTGACGGATATAGGTACGCTGCGTCCGCTGGAGTATCAAGTTTTACAAAAGACCGTCACTTCTGAAGAAAGTCAACAATTTGCACCACAGGCTAGAGCTGTCTTGAATGGGCATGCAGGCGATCATCGGTCGATAGCTCAGAGGATCGCTTGCTTGTATGCTGCATACTGCCAGCAAGACCCGTCTGATGGTACCTGCCGATTGCTGGCTCAGCGCTGGCAGGAATGGATAGATGCGGAACGGAAGGGTCTCATTAGGTATGAGCAACAACGTTCTCAAACCGAGTCGAATTGCGGCATCGTCCGCAGCTTCAATGATGCCTTTCTTCCTGTTGTCAGTGAAAACGCCGATTGCCTGCGTTCCTGGTGTTCTGCTTCCAAGGCGAACGAGGAAGAAAAGACCGCATTCCGGAGTGTTTTGGACAAGATAAGTCATGAGCCGAGACGATCCAAGGCCTTTGCGCTTATCAGGCAGTCGGCTTTGCCGGTAGGTAGGGCTGATTGCAGTAGGACCATGGAATGCGACCAGCAAACGCTGGTAGACTGGTACCAGTTCGTCTACCGCTTAGCAATGGCGGATTATCTGGGCTGTTGCCTTATGGCTGTACAAAGCAAACCGAATTCGTATGAGCGCTTTGCTGGCCGGACAGGCGGGCGCTCATTGATGCTGTCGGGCAAAGTCACAGAATTGTTGGGGCATATGCCTTCCTCGTGTTTTGTGCAGTTCTGTTATCAGTCAAGAGACGCGATCCAACAGTGGCGTAATTGTCGACCGAACGCTCCGGACTCTGACCAGCAGCGGCATATTCGCAACATTGCCTATTGTGTGCAGAAGTTTGCATCGCAGCTTGATCGAAAGCAGGACAACTCAAGAATCATCAAACAGTTCATTGTGACCCTGATTCTCGCATCCATATCTGTTATCTGTGACAAGGTTATTTTTTCAGGATCAATGTCCATTATCCTGATATTGATTGCGGCCTGGTTCATTGAAGTATTTCCCGAGTTGCTGACAATGGTGGAGTGGATGCACGACCAGCATACGGCAACACAAACTATGGTATTTGCTCAACGGTAATTATTGACCAGGAAGGTGACTGTGAAAAAAGCTGATGAGCTGAGGCCCGGTAGTCCTTTACAGGAAATAAGGCGTAGAAAAGTCTTCGAGGAAGCGGGGGGAGCTGACTTTACCGTGACTGCTGTGGATGTCAAAGTGAGGGACACAGGTGCAGGTATGACCTTGCACGTGGCATCTGTCAAACAGGGTCAACCAGGCGTGATTTGCGTGACAGTCGTAGAACGAGGGGGAGAGGATTTCTACCTGATAGCGCGCCACTGGCGGGTCGCTGTAGAAGACTGGCTGTGGGAATTTCCGCGAGGCATGGGGGAGCAAGGCGAGAATCCCCAGACCACAGCCATTCGCGAATTGCATGAAGAGACTGGATTGCGGGCTCAGCCTGACGCCGTCCGTCAGTTGCACAGGCTTCATGCCGATGCCGGGGTGCTTCAAGACGACGTGCGAGTGATGGAAATACGGCTTGATGACGTTCCATCTATTCCTATGCTCGATAGCCTCAAACAAGGCGGTGATTGGGAACTAGAGGATTTCCAATGGCTGCGGTCAGCTGATATTGCCAATATGATCTGTGATGGACGACTGATTGATGGGCCTACCATATCTGCATTCTCAATACGAGAGATTGATAAGCAAAGGCAATGAGTCTGTAGTGTGATTTGTATATTTGCGGTCTGCTGCGCAGAGCTCGGATTAATTGCGTGCTTGATATGACAATTGCCACCAATGAGTGAACCGTTGTCGGCAGTCGTCAACTACTGCGAATCGTCTTACTCATTATTTTCTTCCTCATTTTTTAGAAGATATGAGTTTGTTTGTCTCCCTGCTTTTGTTAGAGGAGCAGGGAGGGCTATTGGTGACCCCGGAGAGATTCGAACTCTCGACCTACAGATTAGAAGTCAGTTGCTCTATCCAGCTGAGCTACGGGGCCAAACCCTTTCATTGTACCCGCCTGGGTCCACCGGCGGGTCAGATCTATGAAGCCTGGTCGCCAAGGGCATCAGATATGGTTTGCGTCATTGCGGGAACGGTCATACCATACCTTTCCAGCAGGGTGGCCTGGGGAATCCGGTCATTGAACTCCTTGGCCGCTCCGAAGGTCAGGGTGCGAACCTGGCTCGGTCCGTAGTAGGCTGCCACGGCCTGTCCCCAGCCGCCGTCCAGCTGGCCGTCCTCGATGGTGACCACCAGGGAGTGGGTGCTGGCCAGGTCATCCAAGGTCTGCTCATCCAAACGGTCATAGCGATGAGGATCCACCAGTGTGGGTTGCACCCCTGTGAACCTCTCCAAAGAATCAGCAAGGTCGCGGCCCAGCGGCAGGGCATCGCCGAGAGCCAGCAGGGCTACTGTTCTGCCCCCTTGCAGGATGCGATAGCGATCCCAGGGAGCATCGTCCGATCTGCATTCGGCATCGGTCTTCGAGGAATCTGGAGACCCCGCTATCGGCTTGCCCGCGCGTTCTGCAGCCAGCGTGCGCTCGCCGGGCACCCTGATGACCACAGGCTGCCGGGCCGGGCCAGTAGCCCAGGCCAGCATGTCCAGAAACTCGGATCCGTTGGTCGGGGCCAGGCAGGTCAGTCCGGGGATGCCTCGCATCATGACCATGTCGGCCGTGCCGGAATGTGTGGCATCGGTTTTGGCGATGCCGGTGGAGAAAACCAGCAGGGTCACCGCACTGCCGTTCAAGGCCATCTCCTGCTCGATCTGGTCGTAGGCCCTCTGGAAGAAGGTAGCTGAGGTGGCGATCACGGGAGTACCTCCGGCCTTGGCGATGCCAGCGGCATAGGCTATCGCGTGGGATTCGGCGATGCCCACGTCCCGGTAGTGGTTGCCGGCCCGCTGGCGGAAGTCGGGATCGATGCCGTTGGACAGCGGTGTAGCGGGGGAGATGACCGTCAGACCAGGCTCTTGAGAGAACCTGGCCTCCAGGGCCTGCATGGCCATTCTTCCGTAGGTCTTTCGTGAGTTGGGCAGACGGTTAAGGGAGTCCAAGCCGTCCTGCCAGTGGTTGGCCTCCACCGGACCCTCGGCGGGCAAATCCGGCAGGGAAGTCATATGAGCTGTTTGCCCATCGCTCTGGGCCATCGAAGTCGATCCTATCTGTCCTTGGCTGCCCTGGCCCAGTCCCAGTCCCTTGCGGGTATGGATATGAACCACCACCGGATGGTCGGTGTCTTTGACCTGGCGGAAGGCCTTGATCAGGTCCTCAATGTGGTTGCCCTCCTCCACGTAGCGGTAGTCCAATCCAAGGGCGCGGAAGGGATTGTTTGAGCTGTGTCCCCCGCTGGCACGCAGGGCCGCCAGACTCTTGTAAAGCCCTCCGTGGTTTTCGGCGATGGACATTTCGTTGTCATTGACCACGATGATCAGGTTGCCGCCCTGTTCTGCAGCCCAGTCCATCCCCTCGAAGGCCGGTCCGCTGCTCAGGGAGCCGTCACCGATGAAGGCGATGATGTTGGCCTTGCCGCCGGTCGCATCCCGCTGGGCGGCCATCCCGCAGGCCAGGCCGATGGAGGTGCCGGTGTGCCCCAGCATGAAGTCGTCGTAGGGGCTCTCCTTGGGCGAGGTGAATCCAGACAGATCCTCCTGTGACTCAGGATCTGTATAGGCCCGGCGCCGACCGGTCAGAATCTTGTGGGTGTAGGCCTGATGGGAGACATCGAAGATCAGATGATCATGAGGCATGTCGAAGACATAGTGCAGGGCGATGATGGGCTCGATGGTGGCCAGGTTGGAGCCCAGGTGGCCGCCGTGACGTCGACAAAAGCGGATCAGCAGCTGACGGATCTCGTCGGCTAGTCGATTCAGCTCTTCCAAGGAGAGAACCTTCAGATCCTGTGGGGAGTCGATGCTGTCCAGAAGCTTGCCCATAACCCTCCTGTCGGTTTCTGTAATGCAATCCAATGATTCTAGGTCTGGGAAGGGGGTTTGGAACCGTTGAAAGCCCGATGTTCACCAGGCCCGGCCCTTACATTCATAGGACCGTCACGATTAATCGGCTTCTCCCCGGCCTTGCGTAGTATCGGATGTGCATGAACATTGGAGGGCCAATGGCTGACAATACACATGAAGGGGCACGCGTCGCAGTGATCATGGGATCATCGAGCGACTGGGAGACGATGAAGGAAGCCTGTCGGATGCTGGACCGGTTCGCTATCGTCTATACCAAGGAGGTCATCTCCGCCCATCGCACACCTGGGCGCATGGCGGAGTTCGCGCATCAGGCCCGGAGCCAGGGCATAGGGGTCATCATCGCCGGGGCTGGAGGAGCTGCCCATCTGCCGGGCATGGTGGCGGCTCAGACCACGCTGCCGGTCATCGGGGTGCCAGTGAAATCTCACGCCCTGAGCGGGGTTGATTCACTCCTGTCCATCGTGCAGATGCCCGCCGGCATTCCTGTGGCGACCACGGCTATTGGGGCGTCCGGGGCTACCAACGCCGGCCTGTTGGCGGCTTCGATTCTTTCCATCAACGATCCAAGGCTGGCTCAGGCCCTGGATGACTACCGTGCCGAGCTGGCCCGATCCGTGGAGGCGTCCAATGCCCAGCTTGTCTGAGGAGACCAAGGGAAGAATCGATCATTTGGAGCCGGGGTCAGTCATCGGGATCGTGGGCGGCGGCCAGCTGGGACGGATGATGGCCCTGAGCGCCCGCTACCACGGGTTCCGCATCGGTGTGCTGGACCCCACGCCCGATGCTCCCGCGGCCCAGGTGGCCGACTTCCAGGAGACAGCCGACTATGGGGACTTGGATGCCCTCAAGCGGCTTGCCGAACGCAGCGATGTGCTCACCTACGAATTCGAGAACGTGGATGCCGACGCACTGGATCAGGTGAGGGACCGTGTGGCCATCCCCCAGGGGACCGACCTGCTCAGGGTCACCCAGGACCGGGTCCACGAGAAGACCTTCATCAACCGCCATGGCATCGATACCGCCCCTTGGAGGCAGGTTGACAGTCTTGACCAGCTTGACGCAGCCCTAAAAGAGCTGGGAATGCCCGCTGTGCTCAAGACGCGAACCGGCGGCTATGACGGCCACGGGCAGGCAGTCCTGCGCACCAAGGAGGATCTGCAGGCCCTGAAAGGACGGATGGAAGGCCGTGACTTCCCGTCCTCCGTGCTGGAGGGGTTCGTGGACTTCGCCTTCGAGGCCTCCATACTGGTTTCAGGCAACGGGAAGGATTATGTGACCTTCCCCATGGTGCGCAACGAGCATCGTCACAACATCCTGCACATGACTCTGGCGCCGGCAAAGGTCGAGCCTGAGATGGCTGACCGGGCGCGTGACATGGCCTTGACTTTGGCCGGCGGCTTCAAGCTGGCCGGGACCTTGGCCCTTGAGCTCTTTGTCATGCCCGACGGCGGTCTGGTGGTCAACGAGTTGGCCCCGCGCCCTCATAACTCCGGTCATTACACTATCGAGGCCTGTGCCATGGACCAGTTCGATGCCCACGTCCGGGGCATCGCTGGGTGGCCCCTGCCTGACCCTCGCCTGCTCAGCCCGGCGGTCATGGTCAACGTTCTGGGCCAGCATGTGGCTCCGGTAAGAAGGCTGCTGGGTGAGCACCCTGAATGGTTCCTGCATGATTACGGCAAGGCCGAAGTGCGCACCGACCGCAAGATGGGGCATCTGACGGTGCTGACCGACGATCCTGAGCGTACTGCCCAGGATCTGGAGGCCACAGGCTGTTGGTCCGACCTGGACTGAACCGAATCCTCACATCTGCCCTGGCAATCCGGATGTAGGCTTGGTGGAGCCCAAGGAGTGTGTCTCATCATGAACGCTGGCTCATCCGTCAGTCGCCGGACGCGGCAGAAGAACGCCATCTGGAAGGTTCTTCAGGCCCAGAACGACTTCGTCTCAGCCAAGGAGCTGCACAGGCTTCTTCGGGATTCAGGCCAACGAATCGGCTTGGCCACGGTCTATCGTCAGTTGGGTTCCCTGCATATGTCCGGCAGCCTGGACTGCATTGAGCATGGAGGCATCCGCCTCTACCGGGTCTGCCTGGCCCAACGGAAGCACCATCATCATCTGGTCTGCGAACGCTGCGGCAGGACCGTGGAGATCAGCCCGCCTGATGATGGCTGGCTGAAGGCCGTGGCGTCTGAGCATGGCTTTACCGTCTCCTCGCACACCTTGGAGGTCTACGGGCTGTGCAGCAGCTGTCGAGACCGCTCCGTTCAGGCAGACGTCAGTGATCCTCCCGGCCCTTGGGCATGATGGTCTTGATGGCATCCCAGGCCTGAGAAGCCTTGAGATTGGGCAGGTAGGCCTGGACTACAGCCAGTCCGATCTGAGCCAGCTGAGCCGGGTCGGGATAGCAGATATAGACCGGGTGCTCGCTGGGCTGGAACTTCTTCTTAAAGAAGAAGAGCGAGCGGAAGCCATAGGCCGGCTCCATCAGGTCGGCCACCAGATGCAGGGCGTGCTGCAGGAAGGCAGTCCGATCTTCGCTCTGATCGTCCCCATCGTCTTCGCTGCTGTCCATGCCGGCCAGGGGAGCGGCCGATAGGCTCATGAATTCCGCCGTGCCCTGGTCGCGCAGCCGCTCGGCCATCCGCGCTATCAGGAACTCCATGATCCCATTGGGACTGTCGGTCCTGTGCCGCATGAAGTCCAGGGTCCATCCAATTACCTGGCCCTGGCGGTAGGTGGGCATCCAGCTGGTCACGGCCAACACCTTGCCTTGGTCGTCCACGGCGTAGAGGATGGCCATGCGCGGGTCCCTCAGCTCATCCAGACCGCCCAGGGTGAACTTCATCTCAGGCAGCGCCTTGAGCTCGGCCCACTGCTCGGAGATGTCCACGATCTGCGATTGGACATCCCATGAAGCATCGTTGAATGTGGTCAGCACGTCGGTGATCTTGTCGCGCTTGGCCTTGTTGATGGCTGTGCGAATGTCCTGCCACTTCTTGCCCTTGGTCTGCCAAAGACTGGGGGTGACCACCATCTCCGAACCGACTGTCAGGGTGGACCAACCATGGGAGGCAAGCAGATCGCGCTGAGGCTTGTGGACGCTGTAGAAGACCGGTGACCAGGAATGGGCGTTGCAGAAACGGGTGAATTCGTCCAGATCGTCCGCATACTCGTCAGGGTCGCCGAATGGGCCAGTGGTAGTCAGGGCTATGCCGTGCAGGAGCCGGTAGGCAATGGCTGAGCGGCCGCTGTCAGAGAACCAGTAGCTGTTGCCCTCCCAAGTGGTCATGAAGGACATGCTCTCGCCCCCGTACTCGACCAGCCGATCGGCCTCCTGGCGCTCGTTGCCGTTCTGGATGACCGAGCTGCGCATCCAGGAGAGCAGAACCACCAGGACCACCAGCCAGAAGATCAGTCCAACCCCATGGCTGACGATCATACCCGTGGGCGTGCGCGGTGTCAGGGCTGGGCGGAAGCGTGAGGCCACTCCATTGGGCAGGTAGAGTTCGGGCAGCTGGGAGAGTGCCCTGCCGGTGGTGGGCCAGGGGTGGAACGATCCAGGGCTTGCGGCAGTGAAGGCCAGATAGCCCATGGCTGTGGCCAGAAAGGCCAGGACAATGGCTGCCCAGCCCACCTGTAGACGCGAGGTCTTGGTTCGCACTAGGAAGATGCGCAGGTTGCGTGCCAGGAACCAGTTGAGAATCAGCGGCGGCAGGGTGATGATCAGCAGGGAGGGCAGGGCTCCGTGGTGGATGACCCGAGACAGGCCGTCGCCGATGGTCAGGGGGAAGACCAGGAAATAGAGCACGGCCAGGACGATGGTCAGGGTGTTGAGCACCAGACCGGTGACAGCGGCAACCCGGCGGCCATGGTAGATGCCCCAGGCCACCACCAGCAGTACCAAGGTGGGCATGATCAGGGACGAGACGCCGGTGGGCGCTCGGCCGGCGACCAGACCGTACTGGGCGTAGCAGCTGGCCTGGTTGTTCTCGGCCAGGCAGCGGGACAGGGCAGCGCTGCCGCCGGGGTCCGAACCCAGGAACATGCCCAGCGGAGTGAAGAATCCTGCGCGAATCCTGGAGGAAACGGTGACCAGAGGGCCGAGAGCCAGAACCGTGGAGATGGCCCCCAGCAGGTGGCGGGTCTCATAGGAGCCGCTGCGGCCATGCGGATTGGCGTCCTGGACCGGTCCGTGCCAGAGGTGGCCGGTCAGATGGCCGATCAGGGCTGCAGCCAGGGCGCAATAGTAACCAGGATTGCCGGTATACAGCACCATCAGTATCAAGGCCGTGTAGCCTATGGTGGCGATCCTGCGTCGCCAGAGGAAGTCGCTGAAGGGGATGGAGGCCATCAGGGATCCGACCACCAGGATGATGGGGCTGAGCGTCATGGGCACTCGGATGAACCAGGCCCAATGGTCTTGGAGTGCATTGATCAGGGTGCAGATGATCAGCCCGACAGCCACGCCGCCTATCGTGCTGATGACTGCAGCCAGCACGGTGCGCCTGCGACTCAGTCGGGTCTCGGCGATGCACAGCATGACCAGGACCAGGACCACATCTATGGCCAGTTGCAGGGGGCCAGGGGTGATGACCAAGGATATCAGCAGCCGACCGAACTGGACCAGAAGCGAGGGGCGGCCCTGGCTGTGGACCGGATGCGGAACCTGGTGAAGGATCAGGTCGGACAACGGCATGCCCAGCCGTGTCCTGCCGGGGATGCGCAGCAGCCAGATCAGCAGCCAGCTGATCAGGTTGAGCAGGACCAGTGCAAGGCTGAAAGCCAGTGCAAGAGCGTGACGTCTGACCCATCTGGTCAGGTCCCGCAGAAGCACGGTCTTGGCCGAAGGCTCCATCAGCCTGGATCCCTTATGTGTTGTCTCCATGATTGCGGCGGCTCTTTCTGCTTATCGGTTTGGACGCTCTGACCTGTCGGCGGTTCAGCCGATGTGTGTTTCGGTAATGTTCGGGAAATCTTCAATTGGTTGGGACATAGGCCCTAGTCCCATGGCTTCGCCCACCCACTCCAGCCCGGGTTTCCAAGCGGTCTTGACGGTATGCCAGTCATGGCCCGACCCCTGGGTGATGACGGCCCGCACCTTCATGCCCGCCTGGTTGGCGGCCTTGGCGATGACCATCATATTGTGCTGGGACTCTTTATCGTTGGACCCGGCTGCGGTGAACAGAAGCTGGCGGGATGGCGCCCGCTCCAGCATGGCCCTGGCAGGAACCTGGGCCAGGAAGCGCTTTCGGTCGCCGCCGAAGTAGTCGCGGATCATCTGTTCCTGCCGACCTTGGGTCGGTTCCAGCTCCCCATCAGCCGGGAGCATGCTTCCATAGACGTCTGGATGCCGTGCTCCGAGCTGGGTGGAGCAGGTCCCGCCCTGGGAGAATCCGCCGATGGCCCATTGCCGGGGCTGGCTGGCGACGGGCAGTTCAGCGCGGATCCAGGCGGGCACGTCACTGCTCAGGTAGGTTTCAGCCTTCCCGTAGACGGGGGAGTCCACGCATAGGCTGTTGTGAGAGGATGCACCGTTCTGGTCGGGGGAGACCACCACTGGTGCCAGGCCGTCGTGCTGGGCGGCGTAGGCATCCATCATGGCTGGAATGGCTCCGGCGGTGAAGAGCCGGTCGGGGCTTCCGGGCTGGCCGGCCAGAAGCACGAACACAGGCAGCGCGGGCGGTTTGTCGCTCAGGGCGGCAGGCGGCAGGTAGATATCAGCTGGCCGTGCTGCGAATTGGGAGCGGCTGTTGGGGATGCGCATGCTGTAGGAGCGGCCGACACTGGGATGCGAGGGCAGTTCGCCCCGTAAGGCCAAGGATCGCCACTGTGCCACGCTCATGGCCGGTCTGGCTGCCTTATGGTCTCTGTAGTCGGGGTAGAGGGAGACGCTGAACAGGGATCCCAGCGTGGTGAACTCCCCGTAGATGATATCCACTCGAAGCCCGGTGGACAGCAGGCAAAGCAGGACGGTCAGGGCAGCCAGGATCCGGCGCCAGCCCCGTGCAGTGATCAGGATGCAGACGGCAAACCCCACTGCCAGGAATCCCAGGGCCACGCTGATGATGACCATCCAGCCCAGGGAGACACCGAAGAGCATAAAGACATCGGAGACCAGCCAGGTGGCCAACAGCCCCAGGCCTCCAATGCCTAGGGCAATGGCCACTTGGCGAAGCAGGATCCGCCAGCGTCCGTGCGTCAGCCCGGTCAGCGTCAGCACGATCAGGGCCAGGGCTGTCAGCGAAAATATTGACGCAGGCAGCCACCCCTGGGTCAGATGGACCTTTGCCAGCCATGCACCCATGCCATTCCTTCCAGCCAAAATACATCCGCAGTTCAGTATAGGGAGTGTCCGGTCGCATGGCAGCCATTTGAGCAGTCATTCATGCTTGCCAAGACCGCATCTTCAGATTCCGGTCATGGGTTCGTCTATGGTAGATTTATTGATAATCAATCTCAGTAACGGTCGGCGAGCCTGACGACAGGTCTGTCCCATGCTGCCGCTAGGAAGGAACCCCCCATTCATGCATGCCAGCAGCCCACGCCTCCGCCGGACCCGCACCTTGGTCGCCGCCCTCCTGGCCGGACTGACCCTGCTGATCTGTCTGACAGGTTGCGGAAAGAGCGAATCGTCCTCGTCGTCCACGGGATCCGGCCCTCTGCAGGTGGTGGCCAGCATCAACCAATGGCAGTCCCTGGCCGTGGACCTGGGCGGCGACCAGGCCCGGGTGGATACCATTCTGAGCAACACCTCGACTGATGCCCACGACTATGAGCCGACGACGGCGGACATCGCCCGGATCAGTCGTGCAGATCTGGTCATCGTCAACGGGGCCGGCATCGACGACTGGGCTGCCAAGGCCGCGGAAACCGGACAGGCCAAACTGGTGGACGTATCCAAGGCGGCAGGGCGCAAGACCGGCGACAACCCCCATCTCTGGTTTTCCTCCCAGGGCAGGGGGGCAGCCGCCAAGGCCGTGCATGAGGCCTACCGGCAGCTGCGTCCAGACCGAGCGGCTGGCTTCGACAAGGCCTACCGGGACTGGCAGGGTCGGCAGGCCCGGTTGGACGATCAGATTGCCGATGCGCGCAAGCACACCCAGGGACGGCGCTACGCGGCCACGGAATCGGCTGCCTACTACCTTTGCCATGATCTGGGCATGGAGGATCTGACCCCCGAGGGGTACCTGCGGGCGGCCGCCAACGAGAGCGAGCCCTCGCCTGAGGACCTGGTGGCCTTCCGTCATTTGCTGGCATCCGGACGCTTGGACATGCTGGTCCTCAATACCCAAGAAGTCACTCGAACCTCCAAGGAGCTGGCTGCTGAGGCCGGCAAGGCGCATGTGCCGGTGTTCGAGGTCAGCGAGCAGCGCCCCGATAAGTACCGGAACCTGGAGGATTGGATCAGCGCCCTGGTCCAGCAGGTGCCGGGCGCCAAGGCCTGATGAGTCCGCTTGCGCTTGATGTTCGCTAAGGGGTGTTTTCGTGGGGCTTGTCGTCCTTGATGGGAACAATGGCACAGGTATCGGTAAAGGCCCAGCGGGCCCAATCGCCAAAGTCAGGAGTATGCGGTGAAGGATCGTAAGCGTCAGCCCGGCCGGTGGACATCCTGGATGCAGAACATGACCGGACGTCTTCGGGTACGCGGGTGGGTCTACCTGCTCGCCTTCATCCTGATTGACTTCCTGTCGGTGGGCATTCTGCAGTGGGGGGTCTCACTGAACAGCTCCCGCGTCGAGCTGTCCAACCCGCTGATCGGATTCTGGGGCTTCATCTCGGCCATGTGGACCCAGCGTCGGTTCGTCCTGGTGCTCAACATGCTGGCTGTGGGCCTGGTCTACCTGGCTCTGACCTACCTGACCAATCGCTTCTGGGCGGCATCAGGCCTGATTCTGGCCATCTGTGCGGTCATTGCGGTCATTGAACGCTTCAAGGTGCGTGCACGGTATGAGGCCATCTTGCCCTCGGATCTGGATTTCCTCCATGCTGATGCGGCCAACCTGGTCTCCTTCCTGCCGGCCCGGTCCCTGATCATGATCGGGCTGGGTGTTGTGGCCCTGATCGTCCTCGGAGCGCTGTGCTGGGTGCTGACACGGATGGATGCCCGTCGTGGCCGTCCGGTGGCTACTGGCAACAAGCCTTTGGGCGCCGGGCTGCGTACGGCAGGGGTCCTGGTTCCGGTTCTGGTGGTGGCGGTCTTCATGTCTACTGTGGGCACGTATGGCAGTCCCGCCTATCGTTTCTCGCAGTTCATGGGCGACATACCCTCCATGTGGGACTCGGTCTATGACGCCCAGCGCAACGGGGTCTTCGTGTCATTCTCCCGGCAGCTGCGGCCCAAGGTCATGGACCAGCCGGCAGGATACAGTCGTGCCACCATGCAGTCTCTTGCCCATCGATACCAGCTTTCCGCGGACCGCATCAACCATGACCGCAAGGCCTATATGAATGAGTCGAGCCTGGTCTACATCCTCTCCGAGTCGTTCTCGGATCCCACACGGGTGCCGGGCGTCGCGCTCAACCAGGACCCCATGCCTCATATCAGATCCATCAAGGGGGGGACCACCAGCGGGCTCATGCTCTCCTCCGGCTACGGCGGGGGCACGGCCAATCTGGAGTTCCAGGCCATGACCGGCCTATCCATGGCCAACTTCGATCCCTCGCTGACCTCCCCCTATCAGCAGGTCATCCCTCACCTGAACTGGATACCCACGGTCAATCAGGCTTGGGGGACGCCATCCAGGTCCCTGGCCTTCCACCCTTATGAGTCCTCCATGTATTCCAGGGCCGAGAACTACAAGAAGTTCGGCTTCTCGCACTTCTACTCGCTGACTGGCCCTGACCAGATAGCCCACCAGGACCGCATCGACCGCAGCCAGTATGTGGGGGATCGCTCCGCCTACGAATCCGCCTTGGAGCAGATGAGCGACGACAGGGGCAACCAGTTCGTCGAGGTCATCACCATGCAGAATCACATGCCCTACAACGACTGGTATGACGACAACGGCTTCTCAGTCAGCTCATCCGACCCCAACAGGCCCCTGGGCGACGATGAGATGCAATCCATACGCACCTACGCCAAGGGGGTCAGCCTGAGCGATCAGGCTACAGCCGATTTCCTGAACAGCCTCGATTCCCAAAGCAAGCCGGTCACCGTGGTCTTCTACGGGGATCACCTGCCTGGCATCTATGGCACGGCGAGCTGGGACGAGCGCAACTCTCTGGCCCTGCATCTGACCGATTACTTTATCTGGTCTAACAAGGCCTCGGATGCTTCGGGAACGCAGGTAAGCAACAGTGCCTATTCCTCGCCCAACTTCTTCCAGGCCCAGGCGGCCGAGCACATGGATGCCAAGGTCTCGCCCTTTACGGCCTTCCTGACCGAGCTACACGACAAGATCAGCGCTATCGAGCCTCCGGTGGCCAACCAGATCCAGGACTGGAACAGAATACCGGCAGGGCAGACCAACTATCTGAATGCTCAGGGTCAGCCCATGGATGCCCGAGACTTCGACAAGGCCACCCGGCAGCTCCTGAATGACTACAAGCTGATCCAGTACGACATCATGGCCGGCAAGCACTACCTGCAGGGGACCGGCTTCACTGCCACGCCCACCCGCCGCTCCGACGCTGTCCGGCAGAAGGCTGAAAAGAAGCGCCAGGCCAAAGAGCAGGCCAAGGAGCAAGTCCGTCAGGAAGAGCAGAACCGGGACAAGGACCGGGAGAGCTCGACCAGTTCGGCCAACTAGGCTTCCAGTCCGCGGTGGCCGATGTCGTGTCGATAGAAGAGTCCGGGCATCGTCAATCCGTCCAGCCGGTCATAGACCCGACGGGCTGCCTGGGCCAGGTCGTTGCCTTGGGCCACGACCAGGGCTGTCCTTCCTGAGGAGGACGTCAGACCAGTGGAAGCCGAGCCGGACACTCCGGCGTAGTAGGCTCTGAGATCCTGCTCCGGGGCGATCAGCGGCACGGGCACCCCGGTCTTGGGATTGCCGGGATAGCCCTGGGCTGCCAGAACCACCCCCAAGCGGCTGTGGGAGTCGTCCCAGGTGAACTGCGGCTCTCCGCCCTCCATCAGCGTGCGGATGGCCGCGCCCAGGTCGCTGGTCAGCGCAGGCAGCACCACCTCGGTCTCCGGGTCCCCCAGTCGCGCATTGAATTCGATGACCTGAGGGCCTTGGTCGGTGACCATCAATCCTGTGTAGAGGACTCCGGTGAAGGGGCTGCCTTCCTGAACCAGGGCACGGACGGTGGGTGCCACGATAGTATCCAGGGCCTTTTGGGTCAGTTCCGGGCCGAACTGCGGCAGAGGGGAGTAGGCCCCCATGCCGCCGGTGTTGGGACCACGATCCTCGTCATAGGCGGGCTTGTGATCCTGGGATAGGGGCATGGGCCAGAACTGCTCGCCTCTGACGAAGCACATGAGCGAGCACTCCTGGCCCACCAGCCGATCCTCGATGACCACCTGGGCTCCAGCCTGCCCGAACTTATGATCGATGAAGATGGCATCCAGGGCCTGCATGGCCTGGTCAAGGTCGGCGGCCACCGTCACGCCCTTGCCGGCTGCCAGCCCGTCAGCCTTGATGACTACCGGCGCCCCGTGCGAGCGCACATAGGCCTTGGCGGTCTCCAGGTCGTGGAAGACCTCATAGTCGGCGGTAGGGATCCCATGCCTGCGCATCAGATCCTTGGCAAAGCCTTTGGATCCTTCGATGCGGGCCGCAGCCTTGGTAGGACCAAAGGCGGGGATGCCGGCAACCTGCAGGTCGTCTACCAGCCCAGCGGTCAGCGGGGCTTCGGGTCCGACGAAGACCCAGTCGATCCCCAGCTCGTGTATAGCAGCGATCAGTTGTTCAGGCTGCGAGGAATCCACCTGCAGCAGGCTGATGCCGTCCGGCTCCATGCCGGGGTTGCCCGGGGCGCACCAGACATGATCCACTCCTGGCCCAGACAGCAGGGTGGTGGCGATGACGTGCTCCCTGGCTCCCGATCCTATGACCAGTACCTTGTCCGCCATGATGGGCTCCTCTCGCTATTGCTGACGACCGTTTTCATTGAGGATGACCTGCTGGCCGTTTTGAGCACCCGTCACCCGTCCGATCAGGGCGTAGGGCTCCTGCTCCTCATCCAGGACTGCGCGGGCCTGGTCCAGCTGGTCAGGAGAAACCACCAGAACCATCCCAATGCCCATGTTGAAGATGTTGTACATCTCCAGATGGTCGACCCTGCCCATCTCTTCGATCATTGTGAAGATGGGCGGCACCTTCCAGGCATTCAGGTCGAAGCTGGCAGCCAGCCCCTCGGGCAGGATCCTGGGCACTTTTTCCACGAAGCCGCCGCCGGTGATGTGGGCGGCGCCCCTGAGCAGGCCGGAGGCGAAGAGCGGGCGCAGGGCCTTGACATAGATGCGGGTGGGGGTCAACAGTTCCTCTCCCAGAGTCCGTCCGCCAAGCTGGTAGGGCCGATCCTCCAGCTTCATGCCTCCCTGGTCCAGCAGGACCTGTCGGATCAGCGAGAAGCCGTTGGAGTGGACGCCTGAGGAGGGCAGGCCGATCAGCTGGTCGCCTTCTCTGATGGCCGAACCGTCCACCAGGGACTCCCGCTCGACCACACCCACGGTGAATCCAGCCAGGTCGTACTCGTCGGGCTGGTACATGTCGGGCATCTCAGCGGTCTCCCCGCCTACCAGGGCGGCCCCGGCCTGGACGCAGCCGTCGGCCACGCCCTTGACCACCTGCTCCAGCAGAGCCGGGTCGTTGTGTCCGCAGGCGATGTAGTCCAGGAAAATCAGCGGCTCGGCCCCCTGGGCGATGATGTCATTGACGCACATGGCCACGCAGTCCTGGCCGATGGTGTCATGGCGGCCGGCTTCCCGGGCCACCAACAGCTTGGTGCCCACGCCGTCAGTGCCCGAGACCAGGACCGGGTGGCGGTAATTGAGCGCAGACAGGTCGAAGTCGCCGCCGAAGCCGCCGATGTCGCCGGCGCCCGGCCTGCGGGTCCTGGCCGTGTGGGAGCGGATCCTGTCGATCAATTCGTATCCGGCCTCCACCGATACCCCAGCCTGCTCATATGCCTTCGGCATGGATGCCCCTTTCTCTGCTCTGGCTGTTCTGCTTTCCGCTAGTGCTCATTGGCTGGCTTCCTGCCCCGACCCCGCAGGCATGTCAAGCCCGTAGGATCCCCTGGAGGCTTCCAGCCGGGCCCGGTCCTCTGGGGTCAGCGAGGCCAGGAAGCCCTGCTCGTAGTCGTCAAGCCGTGTGGGGTAGTCTCCGTTGAAGTAGGCCACGCAGAGCCCCTGGTAGGGTGCATCACGACCCAGGCCGATGGAATCCACCAGACCGTCCAGACTCAGATAGGCCAGGGAATCGGCCTCGATGGCTTCCCTGATCTGCTCCACGGACTTCTTGGCGGCAATCAGCTCGGAGGTCCGTTGGATGTCGATGCCGTAGTAGCAGGGATAGCGCAGGGGCGGGGAGGCGATGCGCATGTGCACCTCGCTGGCCCCAGCCTCCCGAAGCAGACGGACGATTCTGCGCGAGGTGGTGCCCCGGACAATGGAATCATCGATGACCACCACCCGTTTGCCGGCTACAACGCCGCGTACAGCCGCTAGTTTCATTCTGACACCCTGTTCGCGCATGGCCTGGCTGGGCTGAATGAAGGTGCGTGCTACATACTGGTTCTTGATCAGCCCCATCTCGTTGGGCAGCCCGGCCGCCTCAGCATATCCGGAAGCTGCTGACAGGGAGGAGTTGGGCACCCCGATGACCATGTCGGCGTCCACCGGGGCCTCACGGGCCAGCCTGGCCCCCATCCGCTTGCGGGCCGAGTGGACATTGACCCCGTAAATATTGGAGTCGGGCCTGGCGAAGTAGATGAACTCCATGGAGCATATGGACAGGCAGGTCTGATCGGTATAGCGCTCGATGCTGTAGCCTGAGTCATCCACCCGGACGATTTCGCCGGGGCCGATGTCCCGGACCAGCGTGGCGCCGACCAGATCCAAGGCGCAGGTCTCCGAGGCCAGGACATAGGCCCCTCCTGGCAGCTGGCCCAGGGAGAGGGGGCGGAAGCCGTTGGGGTCCATGGCTCCAATCATGGCGTCCTTGGTCATGAGCAGGTAGGCGAAGCCGCCATGAACCTGGCGCAGGGCCTGCTTGAGCGCCGCCATGAAGTCCTTTTCAGGGCTGCGCCGGATCAGGTGCATGAGCACCTCAGTGTCGGAGTTGGAATGGAAGATGGCCCCCTGATCCTCCAGCTGCGCCTTGAGGCTGGTGCAGTTAGTCAGGTTGCCGTTGTGGGCCAGGGCTATGTCACCGTCATGGAAGCGGAAGACGAAGGGCTGGATATTCTCGATGGATCCTGAACCGGTCGTGGCGTAGCGTACATGGCCGATGGCCCGGTTTCCGGTCAGCGGCGCCAGGCTGGACTCGTCCGGGAAGACCTGAGTGAGCAGGCCCAGGCCCCGCCGTCCGATCAGGTGCCCCTGGTCGTTGGAAACGATGCCGGCACCCTCCTGGCCGCGGTGCTGCAGGGCGTGCAGGCCGAAGTAGGTCATTCGGGCAGCATCGGGGTGTCCCCAGACCCCGAAGATCCCGCACTCCTCGTGGATGCCTTCAAGCTCCAACGACATGGTCTACGTCCTTTCCCCTAGGCGGCAAAGTAGTCCACTCCTGATTGGAAGAGCGGCTGCGTACGTTTTCCGGGCACATTGAGGTACAGGTCGGGGCCGCTGCGCTCCGTGTGGCCCATCTTGCCCAGCACCCGGCCGTCCGGGCTGGTGATGGCCTCGACGGCCATCTCGGATCCATTGGGGTTGACCAACGGATCCATGGAGGGACGGCCCTGCTCATCTACATACTGGGCGGCCACCTGTCCTCGGTCGATCAGGGTGCGCAGGAGGCCGGGCTCGGCCACGAACCGCCCTTCGCCATGGCTAATGGGCATGGTGTGGATATCGCCCACCCGGCAGGCGCTCAGCCAGGGAGAGCGTGTGGAGCTGATCCGGGTGTGGACCAGACGGCTCTGATGGCGGCCGATGGCGTTGACGGCCAGGGTGGGATCCTCGGGCGAGCCGGTGACGATTTTGCCATAGGGAACCAGGCCCAGTTTGATCAGCGCCTGGAAGCCGTTGCAGACGCCCAAAACCAGCCCGTCCCGGTCCTGCAAAAGCTCCTGGAGGGCATCGGCAACCTGGTTCGAACGCAGGAAGGATGCCACCAATTTGGCCGAACCGTCGGGTTCATCGCCGCCGGAGAAGCCTCCGGGCAGCATCAGTATCTGGCTGCTGCGGATGGCCCGGGCCAGACGGCGGGAGCTCTCGGTCACGTCTTCGGCGTTCAGATTGCGGATGACCACGGTATCCACCTGGGCTCCAGCATCCCGGAAGGCCCGGGCGGAGTCGAACTCGCAGTTGGTTCCCGGGAAGACGGGCATGACCACCCTAGGGTGTGCGGTCTTGGAAGTCCCCTTGGATCTGCGCGCAGCAGGCCTGCTGGGCTCACGGTCGGTGCGGCCAATGGTCGGCACCGGGTCGCCGTGGCCTCGGTATGGGAAGATTGATTCCAGGCCCCTGGCACGGATCTCCTCGAGTTCGGCCAGGTCCAGATCCTCGCTGCCGCAGCGCAGGCGGTAATCCTCACGGGTGTGTCCAAGGAGGTGCAAATGCAGGCCGGAATCCTGAATAAATAAGGGCTCCGGACCAGAAGCCTCCAGGATGAAGCTTCCATAGGCGGGACGGAAGAGCGCCGATATAGCAGTGTTTGCTGCCATATCCAACCCGATCTTGTTACCCAGGCACATCTCCATCAGGGATTGGGCCAGGCATCCGTAGCCTGGAGCGGCTGCCGCATCCACCAGGCCCTGGCTGATCATCGTCTCCACCTGGTCCATGACGGTCCGCAGGCTCTCCGGATCGGGCAGCAATCCGTCCTCCTGGTAATCGGGCGCCAAGAGATAGACCTGGCGGTCCGCTGCCTTGAATTCGGGGGAGATAGCATCCTTGGCCTGTCCCAAGGCCACGGCGAAGCTGATCAGGGTGGGCGGCACATCCAGGTCCTCGAAGCTGCCGGACATGGAGTCCTTGCCGCCTATGGCCCCCACGGAAAGATCCAGCTGGGCCTGGAGGGCTCCTAGAACGCCGGCCACTGGCAGACCCCATCGCCGGGGTTTGTCGCCGGGCTTGGGGTAGTACTCCTGCAGACTCAGGTGGGCATGGGAACGGCTGAAGCCAGAGGCCACCAGCTTGGCCAGGCTCTCGACCACGGCCAGGTAGGCGCCGGTGTAAGGGTCCTGGCTGCTGATCCAGGGGTTGAATCCCCAGGCCATGGCCGAGGCGGTGGTGGTGTGTCCGTCCACCGGCAGCTTGGCCACCATGGCCTGGGCCGGTGTCAGCTGTCGGGCTCCGCCGAAGGGCATGAGGACGGTGCCTGCGCCGATGGTGGAGTCGAACTGTTCGGCCAGACCCTGCTGGGAGCAGACGTTGATGTCTGTAAGCAGGGCCCTCATGCGTGCGTCCAGGCTGCCTTGGACTTCAAAGGGGGCATGGTAGGGAGCAGGGACCGCCACCTGGGCATCGGCCTTATGAGGGGCGCCGTTGGAGGCCAGGAAGGATCGGGGGATGTCCACGATGGTCTCTGATCGCCAGGTCATCCGCAGCCGGGGTTCTTCGGTGACCTCGGCGATGACGGTGGCCTCGAGGTCCTCCTGCTGGGCGTACTCGATGAAGGCGGGCGCATCTTCGGCAGCCAGGGCCACGGCCATGCGCTCCTGGCTCTCGGAAATGGCGATTTCAGTCCCGTCCAGCCCCTGGTACTTGAGCGGCACCCGATCCAGGTTCACGTCCAGTCCGTCCGCCAGCTCGCCTACGGCCACAGCAACGCCGCCGGCTCCGAAGTCGTTGCAACGCTCAATCAGCCTGGCTGCCTCCGGGCGACGGAAGAGGCGCTGGAGCTTGCGCTCCTCAGGGGCATCGCCCTTCTGCACCTCGGCTCCGCAGCGTTCCAGACTTTCTTCGTTCTGGGACTTGGAGGCTCCGGTCGCGCCGCCGATTCCATCGCGGCCGGTCCTTCCGCCCACCAGGATGATCAGATCGCCGGGTGCGGGCTGGCGGCGGATCACATGGTCAGCCGGGGTGGCGGCCACCACAGCGCCCACTTCCATCCGCTTGGCCGCATAGCCGGGGTGGTAGATCTCCCGAACCTGCCCGGTGGCCAGACCTATCTGGTTGCCGTAGGAGGAGTAGCCATCGGCCGCCTGACGGACGATCCGGCTCTGGGGCAGCTTGCCCGGCAGGGTCTGATCCAGCGGCTGACGGGGATCTGCTGCCCCGCTGACCCTCATAGCCTGGTAGACGTAGCCTCTTCCGGAGAGTGGATCGCGGATGGCTCCGCCGATGCAGGTGGCGGCACCGCCGAAGGGCTCGATCTCGGTGGGATGGTTATGCGTTTCATTTTTGAAGAGGAAGAGCCAGTCTTCATCCTGGCCGTCCACGTCGACCTTGGTCCGGACAGTGCAGGCGTTGACCTCCTCGGACTGGTCCATGTCGTTCAGGATCCCGCGTTTCTGCAGGTATTTGGCCCCGATGGTGGCCATGTCCATCAGGCATTCAGGTTGGTCCTGACGGCCCAGCTCTGCGCGAATGGCCCGGTAATGCTCCAGCGTGGCCCGGACTCGAGGGTTGTCTGCATCGATCCGCTCCAGCCTGGTATTGAAGGTGGTGTGCCGACAGTGGTCGGACCAGTAGGTGTCGATCACCTTGAGCTCGGTCAGGGTAGGATCCCGCTTTTCCTGGCGGTAGTGGTCCTGGCAGAAGCGGACATCCGGCAGATCCATGGCCAGGTCCAGCTTGTCAATCAGCGCTTCGAGTTCAGGATCATTCAGATCGCGGAACCCGTCCAATACGGGCACTGGATCCGGATCGTCATCAGGCATGGCCAGGGTCTTGGGCTGCTCCAGCCCTACCACCCGTGAGTCGACCGGGTTGACCAGGTAATTGCGGATGGCCTCGATCTGCTCGGCATCCAGGTCTCCTTGGAGCAGGTAGACAGTGGCCGTGGCCACCAGGGGGCGGGCGCCCTGGCCGATCAGCTGGACACACTGGGCCGCGGAGTCGGCTCGCTGATCGAACTGACCGGGCAGGGGGGCCACGGCGAAAAGCATGGGGGAGTCCAGTGGTGGCAGATCCTTATCGCCCTTCATGCGTAGGGCCTGCTCCAGCCGGGTGGCCACCAGGTCGGTCTGGGGCTGGGTGAAGACCGTGGGCAGGCAGCGTTTGAAGAGGTCTTCGTCGATGCCTTCCAGATCGTAGCGGTTGAACATGCGCAGGCCGGTCAGCCCTTGCACGCCCGGCAGGGTGCGCAGCTGTTGGGCAAGCCTGTCGGCGGCCTGGTCGAAGCCCCGCTTTTTCTCGGTATAGACACGGAAGAGCACAATGGATCCTTTCGCGATGGACTGGTTGGGGACCAATGAAAAACCCGGAGGCGATATGCTCGCTTCCGGGTCCACCGATTCAGCTGTTCGATTGGCTTTCGCGCTCCTCCAATTCGGTCAGCCCATCCAGAATGGTTTGATAAGCCGGAATGATGCTGCCTAGGTCCCTGCGGAAGATGTCCTTGTCCAGGTGGATGACCTGGCCGTCATGATTGTTGCCGATGGCCCAGAGCCGGCAGGTGTCGGGGGTGATCTCGTCACCGAGGAGGATGATGCCCGATCCGGTCTTGCCCATTTCGATCTTGAAGTCCACCAGCTCCACGTTGATGGCGCGGAAGATGCTGGTCAGGGCCCCGTTGATTTCCCGGGTCTTCGCGGCGATGATGTCCAGATCCTGCTCAGTGGCCAGTCCCAGGGCCAGAATGTCGTCCCTGTTGATAAACGGATCATCCAGAGGATCGGACTTGTAGAAGAATTCCAGCACCGGCTGCTTCAGGGCAGTGCCTTCATCAACCCCGTACCGCTGGGCGAAGGAGCCTGCGGCCCGGTTGCGCATGACGATCTCCAGCGGGAACATGTCCAGCCGGCGGTTGAGCTGTTCGGTATCCGAGATGCTGCGTATGAAGTGGCTGGGGATGCCCCGACGGGCCAGCAGGGAGAATATCACCGTGGTGATCCTGTTGTTCAGTCTGGCCTTGCCTTCGATATTGGCCTTCTTGGCCCCGTTCCCCGCGGTGGCCTGGTCGGTGTACTCAACCCAGAGTATGTCCGGGTCATCCGTCTCGTACAGTTTCTTGGCCTTGCCTTGATAGCGCATTCCCAACTTTTCCACTGTTCGCCTTCCTCGAGTTTGTTGCGAATTGGAAACTTCTGCACTGCTTGGGACACGACCACCATAGCAAGCCCGGGTTACATCCCCGCGCCCACCCGCGGTTTCAGATCGCTGGCCACGGCTTCAGCGCGTTCGGTGGCGGTCTGCAGATCCGGCCCCAAGGCCAGGGCCACGCCCATGCGGCGCAGGCCATGCACTTCGGGCTTGGAGAAGATGCGCAGGTCGGTGCCTGGGTGGTCCAGGGCCTGCGGCAGGCCTTGGAAGCTGACCGGTCCCTGGCCCCTGACCAGGATGGGTCGGCTGACCGCGCAGGTGCCCTCCGGCAGATTCAGGGCCAGATCCTCCTGATGAACGGGAATGCCCAGGATGGCCCGGGCGTGAAGGTCGAACTCGGTCAGGCGTTGGGAGATCATGGTCACCATGCCGGTGTCATGGGGGCGCGGGGCCACCTCATTAAAGAGCAGCGACCCGTCGCGCAGGACGAAGATCTCCACTCCATAGATTCCCCAACCGGTCTCGCCAGTCTGGCGGGCCAGGGAGGTCATGGCCTCAACCAGCTGGGTGGCCATGCTCCGGGCCTGCTGCAAGATGTCGGGATTCAGCTCCGCCGGTTGCCAGGAGAGCCGGTAGTCCCCGTCCTCCTGTCGCTGGCCGATGGGCGTGCAGGTGGCCACGCCGGCCGAGGAGGCCACGGTCAGAACAGTCAGCTCATGGGCCAGGGGGGCCAGAGCCTCCACAATGACCTCGGCTTTGCCCTGGTGCTTGGTGGCTGCCCGGCCCTGGGTCAGTGCCGAATTCCAAGCTTGAGACAAGCCCTCCTTGCTCCGCACCAGGGTCTGTCCGTGTCCGGAGGAGCTCATCAAGGGTTTGACCATGCAGGGGTAGCCCACCTGGTCCGCCGCACTGGCCAGCTCTTCGGGTGAGTCGGCGAATCGGTAGGGGGTAGTGGGCAGGCCTACCTGTTCGTGGGCGAAGACGCGCAGGGCCCTGCGATCCATGCACATGGCCGCCAGGGGGGCGGCAGGCACTACCTGGATGCCCCGGGCCGCGGCACCGACCAGGCGGTCTGTGGCGATGGCCTCCACTTCAGGCACGATCAAATCGGGGTGGACCTTGTCGATCAGGTCCTCCAAAGCCTGGGGATCGCTCATTTTCACTTGGTAGCCCGCATGGGCCACCTGGGTGGCCGGTGCGCCAGGGTAGGAGTCCGCCGCGCCAACCCAGGCACCCAGCCGCATCAGACTGATGGCTATCTCGCGGCCGAGTTCGCCGGCTCCTAGGAGAAGGACTCGTGTAGGTCTTGGCCCCAGAGGAGAGCCGAACGGTCGCTCCCCGGCATTGATGGTGTTGATAATCCGCTGCTGACCGGATGCGCTCATACCCATATTCTGCCACCGACCCATCGACCAAGCAGGCGGTTTATCGATACATGCCTATAAGCGACATCTATAGAGGCCTTCTTGTCCGCTGGCCGCCGGGACGATTACCATGTCATGCAGTCGACCAGGGAAGGCGGGAACGTGAGCGAGCGGACACCGGCGGTGCGGATGGAGCACCTGACCAAGACCTATCACAGCGACGACGACGAAGACAAGACGGCACTGGCCGACATCGATCTGACCGTCGAGACTGGGGATATTTTTGGCATCATCGGACTGAGTGGGGCGGGCAAGTCCACTCTGGTCCGCTGCATCAACGGGCTGGAGGATTACGACTCGGGCAGCGTCAAGGTTCGCGGCCGTGAGGTCAAGGATCTGTCACCGGCTGAGTTGAGGGACCTGAGGCGTCGTACCGGCATGATCTTCCAGCACTTCAACCTGATGCCCTCCAGGACGGTTGCCGACAATGTCGGCCTGCCTCTGCGGGGGAGCGGCCGCGACCGTGCATCTCGACGGGCCCGGGTGTCGGAGCTTCTGGAACTGGTAGGGCTGACCGAGCTGGCCGACCACTATCCCGCTGAGCTCTCCGGCGGCCAGCAGCAGCGCGTGGCCATCGCCCGAGCCTTGGCCAATGAGCCGGATATCCTGCTCAGCGACGAGGCCACCAGCGCGCTGGATCCGACCACCACGCGCTCCATTCTTCAGCTGCTGCGTGACCTGCACGACCAGCTGGGCATCACCGTGGTCATGATCACCCATGAGATGTCGGTCATCCGGCAGATCTGCAACCGGGTGGCGGTCATCGACCAAGGCGTCATCGTGGAGCAGGGCAGGGTCTTCGATGTCTTTGCAGACCCCAAGGCCCAGCTGACCAAATCCTTCGTGGCCACCACCTCCAACCTAGACAAGGTCAAGGATCTGATGGCCGCCGATTCGCCCCTGGTGGCCCTGGAGCCCGGGCAGATCCTCATGCGCATGTCCTATGTCTCCAAGGAGGTCTCCGAGGCCCTGGTCTCCACCATCAGCCGTCGCTACAACCTGGACGTCAACATCATCTTCGGCGACATCGATGTGGTGGAGGGGGCGCCCCTGGGCGGTCTGGTGGTCAGGATGGGCGGCGACGCTGACAATATCCGCCAGGCCATGGAATACCTGCGCGCGCGCAACATCGGAATCGAGGTTCTCAAGTCATGACGTCCCTGCTTACCACCTGGTTCCCCAACGTCATGAGCCGGCTGCCGGAGTTCTTCAGCAGCATGGTTCAGACCCTGGTCATGGTCGGCGTCTCCGGGGTGATCTCCTTCCTGCTAGCCCTGGTCATCGGAGTGGGGCTGATCATCAGCCGACGTGACGGCATCCATCACAACGGTCTGGTCTTCACCGTCCTGGACAAGCTGATCGACCTCTTCCGCTCCATCCCCTTCATCATCCTGGCGGCGGCCCTGGTGCCGGTGACCAGGATGCTCATGGGCACGGCCATCGGGCCCAAGGGGGCGATCTTCCCCCTGGTCGTGGGCATTACCCCCTTCTTCTCCCGACAGATCGAGTCGGCCCTTGCCGGTCTGGATCCTGGGTATGTCGAGGCGGCGGAGTCCATGGGTATGACCACCTGGCAGATCATCTGGCATGTCTACCTGCGTGAGGGCATCCCCTCCATCATTCGGGTGACCACCATCACCATCGTCAGTCTGGTGGGCGAGACCGCCACCGTGGGCATCGTGGGCGGCGGCGGCCTGGGTGACTTTGCCATCCGTCTGGGCTACCAGCGGTCCATGAACGACGTGACCATCGCCACCATCATCGTGCTGGTCATTTTCATCGCCCTGATCGAACTGTTCGGCCGGCTTCTGGCCGAGGTCGTCGAACACTGAGCAACCCGGGAAAGGTCAGATTATCGTGGTCGGTCGTAGTCACGTCGGCAAAAAGAACAGAGCCAAGGTCCAACTGGCGGCGCTCAGCCTGGTCATCGTCCTCCTGCTGGCGTTGGTGGTCGGCACCGATGTCCGCCTGAACCGGGTGGGTGCCGATGTCAAGGTCGTCAAGGTCGGTGTCATCGGCAGCTCGGACGACCAGATCTGGAAGGCCGTCCAGGCAGAGCTGGATCGGCGTGGCGAGCATATCAGGATCGAGCTCAAGCCCTTCCAGGACGCCATCTACGTCAACCAGGCCACATCCAACCGCGAGGTGGACTTCAACGCCGCCCAGCATTACGCCTACCTGGAGGACGATGTGAAAACCAACCACTACCAGCTGGCCGTGCTTGGCAATACCTACATCTCGCCCATGAACCTCTATTCGCAGCGCTATGCCAAGCCCTCGCAGTTCCAGGACGGCGACCGGGTGGCCATTCCCAACAACGCCACCAACATGGGCCGGGCCCTGAAGGTCCTGGCCGATGCCAAGCTGATCGGTCTGCGCGACCCCAAGGCCACCAACCCGCTGCCCGAGGATGTGGTGGACAATCCCAAGCATCTGCGCATAGAGCAGGTGGATCCGGCCGGCATCCTCAACCTGCTGCCTGACTATGCAGGCGGGGTCACCAATGCCAACTTCGTGGTCGATGGTGGACGAAGCGTGCACGATGCCATCCACGAGGTTCCCTACGACCTGCAGAACCCGGCCAACAAGCCATACATCAACATCATCGTCACCACCAGGGATCAGCGGAACAATCCCACCTACGCCGCAGTAGTACGCGCCTATCATTCCAAGCCTGTGGCCGACACTATCGTCCGTGTCTACAAGGGCGCCTGTCTGCCGGCCTTCAAGGTTTCCTGATGCGATAGGTTCCAACAATGAAGGAGGACGGATATGAGCACCAGAAGAACCAGAGCCAAGCGAGAGCTGGCGGCAGTTTCGGTCGTCATCCTGGTGGTCGCCGTCCTGATGGGCGTGGCCTATGTCAAGGTCAACCAGCCCGAGCGCGGCCAGCGGGAGATCAGCATCGGCCTGGTCGGCGACGCCGATGAGGAGATCTGGAAGGCCGTGCAGCACGAACTGGACCAGCGCCGGGCAGGCATAAGAATCAAGCTCCGGTCCTTCCAATACGGGCGTTATGCCAATCAGTCGCTGGCCAACGGGGAGATCGACCTGAACGCCTTCCAGCACTACGCCTTTCTGGAGCAGGAGACCAAGCAGCACGGATACCGGTTCGCCGCCATCGGCGACACCTACATTTCACCCCTCAACCTGTACTCCAAGAAGTACCGGAGCGTCGACCAGATAGGGCGAGGCGAGCGGCTGGCCATTCCTAGTGATCCCATTGACTTGGGCCGGTCCCTGAAGGTGCTTGCCAGCGCCGGGCTGATCGGTCTGCGAGACCCCAAGGCCACCACGCCGGTTCCTGAAGACATCGTCGACAACCCGCGCGGGCTGGTCCTGGACCAGGTCGATCCGCCGGGAATCGTCAAGGTCCTGCCCGACTATGCGGCCGGCATTACCAACACCAATTTCATCCTGGATGCCGGCATGAAGATCCAGGATGCCATCTACCAGGTGCCTGGCGATCTCAAATCGCCAGCCAATCACCCCTATGTCAACATCATCGTGGCCAGGCAGGCCGACAAGAACGACCCCTCATACAAGACCCTGGTCTCCGCCTACCACAGCCGATATGTGGCGGATGCCATCAACCGCTACTATCGTGGGGCGGCCGTCCCGGCCTTCTCCTACTAATAGTGGGTGCAATCGGGTCGTTGCTCTGTCTTGGTTCGGCCCAAGTCTGCTGATGATGAACAGCGGAGGGAACGCTGATGAGGGATCCTGCTCGCCTGACGCTGGCCTTGGTCCTGGACTCCTTTGGCAACAGGGGCAACGGGACCTCCAACTCCGCCATCCAATACGCTCAGGGTCTGGAGGCTCTTGGGCACCGGGTCCGTCTGGTGGGGGTGGGATCGACCGAGTATCCGGCACGGGTGCATCGAATTCCTCTGGTTTCCCGTGTGGCGGCCAGGCAGCAGATGAGCTTCGCCCGTGCCGATCCGGAACTCTTCCGAAGGGCCTTTGCCGGTGTGGATCTGGTCCATATCTACGAACCATTCGCCTTCGGCCGTGCCGCCCTGGCACAGGCCAGTTCTATGGGCATACCGGTGACCGCAGGGTTTCACATTCAGCCTGAGAACATCACTTATTCCGCAGGCCCATTGCGCTGGCTGCCCGGGGTGGATGCGGCCATCTACCGGCTCTTTCGGTTCTGGCTCTACGACCATGTCGGGCACATCCACGTTCCCACTCAGCTGACGGCCGACCTGCTGCGCTCGCATGGGTACAAGGCCCGTCTGCACGTCATATCCAACGGGTACCAGCCTAGGTTCAACCCTGGTGACCGATACGAGCGGCAGCGATCCGGTCGGTTGATCCAGGTCGTGGCCTCTGGCAGGCTGGCTCGGGAAAAGGATCATCTGACCCTGATCCGTGCCCTGGCCTTGTGCAGGAACAAATATAGGATCCGCTTGACCATAGCAGGTACAGGTCCCATGGAGTGCCGGCTGAGAGCGGAAGCCGCCCGGCAGCTGGCCGGCATGCAGGTTTCGATTGGATTCCATCAGAACGCGACCATGCCTGATCTGCTCAGGCAGGCCGACCTGCTGGTCCACCCATCCATCGCGGATCTGGAATCCGTCAGCGTCCTGGAGGGGATGGCCTGCGGCGCAGTCCCGATCATCGCCCGATCCAGCCTGAGTGCCGCAGGACACTTCGCCCTGACGCAGCACTCGCTCTTCCCAGTCGGCAAGGCTCAGGCACTAGCTGCGCAAATTGACTGGTGGATAGACCATCCTGATGTCTTTGCAGTCTGGTCCAGACGCTACGCCGAACATACCAAGGAACACTACTCCCTGGATGCCTCTGTCAGGGCCTTTGCCCATATGGCCGTGCAGGCCGTCAGCGGTCAAGAGCCGGGCCGGGTATAGGCTTGACCTGGCTTAGATCTCCTGCTTGGATATGATCAGAGCCGATCCGAAGATGGCCACCAGGACCACGCCTGCGGATACTCCGGCGTAGATCCAGGCCTGATCGGCCTTCAGAGTGTTAAGGATGATCTGTTCGCCGAACCCGACGAAGTCGATGTATTTCAGCCATTGCCATTTCGCAGTCAACTCGACGAGGCCGATCAGCATGGGCCATATCACGATCACCACCGCTGGGATGACCAGGGATTTGGTAAGGATCAAGAGAATAATGCCCAGGCTGATGATGACGGAGATGCAGAAGCTGACCAATAGGGTCATGACGGCCACATCCTTGCATAGGATGCCCCAGCCGGCCCCAGGCTTCCTTCCTAGGGCCAGTCCGGTCAGCAGAATAGCGACGAAGTAGCACAGGGTTAGGAGGATGATGTCGATCAGGATGGTCACATACTTGCCGAGGATGAACTGTATGCGCGAGATGCCCGATGTCAGCGTGTTCTTCAGAGTGTGCTGGCTGTATTCCGCGCCAATGACGATGACGAAGACCGCGATGTAGAAGTAGATTAGAGACGAGGCGGAGGCGACACCTGCTTGCAGGCCTGTCCTAATGGTCCAGCTTTGCCCTTCGATTTCCGACAGTTTATGAGCGTATTCTTCGCCTCCGGTGGTGATTCCCATAGTGCTCTTGCGCCATGTGGTCACTATGCCGAGTGCCATAGTGGCAATGAGCAGAATCAGCATGCCGATGGATCTCCGCTGCCTGTAAAAGTCGGCCCTGATCTGGTTAATCATTGTTGTTTCCTCGACTCTTGAGAATCCTTGTTGAGCAGATCTGTGAAATATTCCTCCAACGATCCTTTCTGCTGGCTGATTTGATTGACCAGGATGCCTTCCTGAACCAGAAGTCTGTTGATGGGGCCCGGCTCCAGGTTCTCCTGCCTGATCAGAATCTGATGGTCGTCAAGGACTTGGAAGGGGCCGATTTCCCGGCGATCCAGGATCATGGCGGCCCTGGAGCTCTGGTCCACGTCTATCAACAGTCCATTTTGATTGATCCGGTCTAGTTCATCCTTGTTTACTTCCTTGATCAGGCGACCGTGGCTGATGAACCCGAACCGGGAGGAGACCAGGTAGAGTTCGCTCAGAATGTGACTGGAGATGAGGATGGTCGTCCGGCGCTCCTTGTTGAGCCTGTCCAGGAGTGTTCTGAATTCCATGATTCCTCCCGGGTCCAGGCCGTTGATGGGTTCGTCCAGAATCAGGAAATCGGGTCGTGTGAGGATGGCCATGGCCAACCCCAGGCGCTGACGCTGGCCCAGAGAGAGGTGACCGGCACGAGTCTTGGCCTTTTCGCTCAGGCCGACGAAGTCGATGGTCTGAGCGATGGCGTTGTCGTCGGTCAGCCCGTGCTGGATGGCTGTCAGTTCCATGTTCTGGCTGACGGTGAGTTTTTTAAAGGCGGCCGGAGCCTCAATGATCGAGCCTATTCTGCTTAGTATCCGGCTGTCCTTGCCAATTGTGTGCCCCATCAGCCTTATGGTTCCCTCCTGGATGGGGGAGAGCCCGGTGATCAGACGCATAAGAGTGGTTTTGCCGGCGCCGTTCTCACCGATCAGCCCGTAGACCTCGCCCTTGTTTATGGAAAGGCTGACATCGTCCAGTGCCTGAAAGCGTCCGAACCGTTTGCTGGCATGGCTAATATCCAGAATGGTATCGTCCATGGGGTTCCTTTCTCTATGTCGCTATCAGAGAATCTAAAGTGCCTTTCTTAATTGCATGGCTAAGAAATCATTAAGAATTGCATAAATCCGCTTGGGCGAGACCGGCCTCGTTAGGTGGCTTCAGTAACATGAGAGTGACCTGCGAAAGGAAGACAGTATGCCGACGATTCTGGTCGTGGAGGATCAGGAGGACATCCAGTCCCTGCTCAAGGATGTGCTGGGCGAGACCTACAGGATTATCCAGGCGACGACGGGCGCCCAGGCCTTGGCCCGCTTTCAGCAGGAGGAACCCGACCTGATCCTTCTGGATCTGATGCTCCCTGTAGTCACCGGGGACAGCGTCCTCAAGGCCATTCGGCATATGTCGTCGGTGCCGGTCATCATCCTCACGGCCATTCAGGATAAGACCAGAACCGTCAGCCTCCTGGAGCAGGGCGCCAATGATTATGTGACCAAGCCTTTCGACATTGACGAGCTCCGCGCTCGTGTCCAGGTCCAGCTGCGCCAATCCGGGGCACTGAAAGCCGATGCGGATGCAGCAGGTGAATCCGACGCCAAGATTTGTTTTCAGGGGATCGAGCTGGACCGGATGGAGCACACGGTCAGCGTTGATGGGCACAGGGTCGAACTGGCACGCAAGGAATTCGCCATCCTTGAGCTTCTGATGGACCATCCACATCGGGTCTTCGAGAAGGAGGACCTCTACAGGCAGGTTTGGAACCAGCCATACATCAATGCCGAGAATACTCTCAATGTGCACCTGAGCACCTTGCGGACCAGTCTGAACAGATACGCCGGCAGTCAGCGCTACATCGTGTCGGTCTGGGGCATCGGCGTTCGCCTGGTCTGAATTCGGATGGAAGAAAGAACGATGAATAAGGGTCGTCGGAGGTGAATTCGTGAAGGTGGCCGCACTTGTTTTGGGTCTTGTCGCCCTCGCCCTGGCGATTGGCCTGATAATGCTGATTGTCGACCTCAAACGGATCAGTGACGATCTGGACTTCATCAACCATGCCGACACTAACGCCTTGGTAACCACTGGGTCCAATATCGGGCTCATCCGCACTCTGGCGGATAGGATCAATGCCGTTCTGAACAAGACCAGGCGGCTGCAGATCACCCAGGCTGAGCAGAACAAGCAAGTCCGGCAGATGCTGACCAACCTAACCCATGACATCAAGACCCCGCTGACCGTGGCCAGGGGATACGCCCAGCTGCTCAAGGAGGGATCGGCTGATCAGGAGCAATTGGGTAAGATCCTCAACAACCTGCAATCGGTGGATCACTATCTGCATTACCTGATGGATTTCAATCTGATACAGGAGAAGAGCGTGAGCCTGGATCTGACTAGGGTGAACCTATCGGAACTGGTTCAGCAGGAGCTCTTCAACGCTTTCGATTCTTTGACTGCGCGGTCGGTTGCGGTGGAGCCCAGAATCCAAACTGGTGTGGAAATTACGACGGACCAGACCATGATGAGTCGAATAATTCAGAACCTGATCGGCAACTGGCTCAAGTATGCTGACGAATCAGCCTGGGTCGAACTGATCAAGGGCAAAGATGGGCGAATACATCTGGATTTCGGCAATAAAACCAAGGGCGGAGCCGTCGATGTAGACAGACTCATGGAACGGTTCCAGACCGATGACCAATCACGGACCAAGATCAGAAGCACAGGTCTGGGTCTCAGCATTGTTGACTCCCTGGTGGATTCTCTGGGCGGTTCCATGAGCCTAGAATCCGCTAACGGTATTTTCCTCGTCCACTTGCTGCTAAGCGATGCCACGCAAACGAGCGAACTGTAAATAATGCGGGTCTGAGCCGCTTAGTGAGATGACAGTGGCCTGTCATGGCCTTATAGCAAGACTATGACAGGCCATCAGCGCATGTAGGCGGAGAATGGTGTCAGCACATGAATCTGACAGTACTTAAATCTGATGGTGCTTAATTCCGACCGACAGATGGGCGGCTTCTCCGTCTACATTCAAGGGAAAATCAAGCCTTGGTGTGGGGAACTACAACAGCCCTTGCCGAGAGCTTGTTGTCGACCAGCTTGTGATAGGCCTCCAGGGCATTGTCCAGCGAGTAGGTTTCGATCTCGGTCTCGATCTGGCCGTGGCGATACATGTTGGCCACATCGTAGAGCTCAGGAATAGAGCCCCAGTACACGCCCAGCAGCTCCTGTTCCCAGGGCTTGGAGTACCAGTCGTATTCCGCTTTGCCGCCGGCGATGCCGACCACGGTCACCCGGGATCCCGGGCCGCCCGAAGCCTGTGCGGCAGCAATGGTCGGGGCCACACCCACGAAATCGAAGGCAGCATCCACGCCCTCGCCATGGGTGATCTTCCTGATGTTCTCCACCTGGTGCTCGTCGCTCATAACGGGAATGGCACCCTTGGCCTCAGCCTTGGCCAGAGCCTCCGGCTTGGTGTCAGTGGCGATCACGGTAGCGCCGGTCAGCGCGTGCAGAATCTGAATGGCGATCTGGCCCAGCCCGCCCAGGCCAATGACCAGAGCATACTTTCCACCACCGTTCAGGTGGGGCATGGCAGCCCGGATGGCATGGTAAGGAGTCAGAGCCGCATCAGCCAGGGGTGCTGCGCCGATTGGATCCGCATCGCCCAGGGGCACCAGGTTGCGGGCAGGGACAGTCATGTATTCGGCCATGCCGCCATCGCGTCCCAGTCCCAGGGCCAGTGACTTATTGGTCGCGGCGCTGGAGCAGTAGTTTTCCTGGCCGGCCACGCAGTGAGGGCAGTGGCCGCATCCGGTGGGCCCGTAGACGATGTAGGCATCGCCCTTCTTGAAGCCCGTGACATCGGGTCCTACCTCTTCCACCCAGCCGGTGGTCTCATGCCCCAGAATGAATGGCGGTTTGGTGTGGCTCCCGGTTTCTGGTGTGTAATCTTGGAAGACGGAGACGTCGGAATGGCAGCAACCTGCTCCGGCCACCTTGAGCAGAACTTCGCCGCTACCAGGGGTCGGCTCCGGCACTTCCTTGAGGGTGGGGAAGGTATTGAATTGTTCGAAAACAACGGCTTTCATAAGCTTCCTTTCATCGTTGAAACATTTCGACCCCCGATGCTCAGGGCGGGGGTGTGTGCATCAGCATTGTTGCAATAAAAATCTTACTGAACGAGAGCTTTGCACTCACCCGAACGAGTGTGATATGTCCAACAATGTGGGATTGGTCGTGTTTGCAGGGCGGATGAAAAGTTCACGTACACATGCGAATACCCCTCCCTAAGGAAGACCAGCAGGGGAGGGGTAGCAGGATGACCGTGGTTTGTCTTGGTTGAGCTCGGAGGGCCTTTACAGCAAATTGATCAGAGCTTGGGTGTCCTCAACAGTCGTCGCCCATGAGGTGGCCAGTCGGATCACGGTGTGGGTGGCATCGCTGCGTTCCCAGAAGTCGAAGGCGACCTGCTTGGATAGCTCTTCCATGCGCTCATTGTCCAAGCGGACGAAGGTCTGATTGGTGGGGGAGTCCATGACAATCTGATACCCCTTCTCATGCAGGGCCTTCTTGATCATCGCTGCTGTCTGGATGGCGTTGCGGCTGATTCGTGAATAGAGGTCATCGGTGAAAAGAGCGTCGAACTGCACACCCAAGAGTCTTCCCTTGGCCAAAAGGGCACCTCTCCTTTTGACCATGGTGCTGAAATGCTCGGGAGCGTTTCCCCTGGGGAAGACCACCGCTTCCCCACAGAGTGCTCCGACCTTGGTCCCTCCGATGTAGAAGACGTCGCAAAGACGGGCTATGTCCGTCAGGTCGACATCGGTTCCGGGGGCCACCAGTCCGTACCCAAGCCTGGCCCCGTCCAGGTAGAGCGGAATCTTGTGTTCCCGACAGGTCTGCGAAAGGTCTTCCAGCTCCTCGCGGGTATAGAGGGTTCCATACTCGGTGGGATGGGAGATGTAGACCATGCCGGGGAAGACCATCTGCTCATGGTTTTCGTCGGCGTAGAAGCCTTCCAGGAAGGCCTTAAGGTCCTCGGCGCGAATCTTGCCCTGTTCGCCGGGAATGGTCAGGACCTTATGGCCTACGGCTTCGATGGCACCGGCCTCGTGGACATTGACATGGCCCGTATCTGCAGCGACTACTCCCTGGTAGGACTCCAACAGACAGGAGGCGACGACCTGGTTGGTCTGGGTCCCTCCGGCCATGAAAAAGACCTGGGCCTGGGGGCAGTTACAGGCTTGGGAGATCTTCTGAGCGGCGGAGGAACAGTACCGATCCTTGCCATAGCCGGGAAGGTGCTCCATGTTGGTGTCGATCAGCCGCTGCAGGACTGCGGGGTGAGCGCCCTCGGAATAGTCGTTGACGAATGACAGCATGTGGGTCCTTCCGGTTCGACGATTATTGGCTCCGGACCAGCCAAGCCGATCCGGAGCCATGACTCTTATTACAGCATATGCTCAGGCTATGAGCTCCTTGACGGATGCAATGATCGCCTGGAGGCTGACCTTGGCGTCGTTGAAGAGCATCTGGGTGTTCGGGTTGAAGTAGAGCTCATTTTCGATGCCGGCGTACCCCTTGCCCCTGCCTCTCTTGAGGACGACAACGTGCTGGGCCTTGTCGACGTCCAGGATGGGCATGCCGGAGACTGCGGTCCCTGGTCGGCGTGCGGCCGGGTTCGTCACGTCATTGGCGCCCACTACCAAGGCGACGTTGGCTGAGGGGAA
The DNA here is from genome assembly GCF_058199535.1 of Bifidobacterium sp. VU/mBH4 (B4). NCBI lineage: Bacteria > Bacillati > Actinomycetota > Actinomycetes > Bifidobacteriales > Bifidobacteriaceae > Bifidobacterium > Bifidobacterium sp. VU/mBH4 (B4). Next base: position 541,269 of record NZ_JBVPQJ010000001.1, read on the forward strand.
CTGGGGATTGATGTCGTCGAGGTCGATCAATTCCTCATAGGGGACGTTGGCCTCGGCCAAGAGGACGTTCATATGTCCGGGCATACGGCCGGCCACAGGATGGATGGCATAGGAGACCTCCACGCCTCGGCCCTTGAGCAGCTCGCCCAGGTCGGCCAGTTCGCGCTGGGCCTGGGCTTGTGCCAGTCCGAAGCCGGGGACGAAGATGACCTTGTCCGCATAGACCAGCTGGACGGCTACATCGTCGGGCGTGGTCTCCTTCATGGTCCCTTGGGCGCTCGCGTCCTGAGATGCGCTAGTCGAGGAGCCGCCGAACCCTCCGGCCAGCACGCTCAGGAGCGGCCGGTTCATGGCCTGGGCCATCAGGACGGATAGGGTGGCACCTGCTGCGCCGACCAAAGCGCCTGCCACGATCAGAGCGACGTTGTCGATGGCCAGACCGTTCATGGCCACAGCTGTGCCGGTGCAAGCGTTCAGGACGGAGATGACCACGGGCATGTCGGCGCCGCCGATGGGGATGACGAAGACCAGTCCGTAGCCCAGGGCGAATATGGCTGTAAGGAGGGCCCATAGGGTCCGGTGGTCCGGATTCAGGCAGAGCATGACCAGGCTGAGGACCGTCAACAGGGCGAAGAGCACATTCCAGACAGCCTTGGCCGGCAGCTTCAGATTTTTGATCAGGCTGATGCCCTGGAGCTTGCCGGCAGCTATCAGGGAGCCGGTGAAGGTGATGGAACCGATGACCACGCCCAGGCCGGCGGTGATCAGCACCACCAGAGTCGGGGTGCCCTCGGAAGTCAGTATGTCGTTCAGGGCGACCAGGGCTGCAGCGCCGCCGCCTACCGTGTTGAAGACGGAAACCAGCTGAGGCATGTCCGTCATTTTGACCTTCTTGGCTGAGTAGACTCCTGCTGCGGACCCGATCAGGATGCCAAGCACGAGCAACACGATGGCCAGGGAGGAGGTGAAACCGGTGGCGAACAGGTGGATGAAGGCCATAGCCACGGCGATGACCATGCCTGCCGCAGAAATCCTATTGCCTGTACGTGCCGTCTTGGGTGAGTTCATGTAGTGCAGACCCATGACGAACATGACCGAGGAAAGGAGATAGACGAACCAGGTAATGATGTCGAGGGTGTTCACTTGTCGGCCCCCTGATCCTTAGCGGTCTCGGTCGTGGCGGTCGAAGCCTGTTCGTCCTGACCGGCCTTTTCCTTTCCCTTGTCGGGTTTGGAGGATTTGAACATCTCCAGCATCCTGTCGGTCACCACGTAGCCGCCCACCACATTCATGGCGCCAAGGACGGCAGCCAGGAAAATAAGCACGTAGGAAAGCGGGGAATGAGCCTCCGCCGCGATGATAACCACCCCGACGATCACAATGCCATGAATGGAGTTGGCGCCTGACATGAGCGGTGTGTGCAGCGTGGCCGGAACCTTGCCGATCACCTCCACGCCGATCAGCAGGGCCAGAATGAAGAGCGTAATGGCTATGACCACAGAATTCATTGCTCTTGACCTTTCTCTTCGGTCTCTTCGGCATCTGGAGCTTCTGTGCTTCCATGCGTGCCGGATTCGGCTGCTCCTGATACAACCAATGCTTGATCGATTTCGTCGTCCGCTCTGATGCCGAGCGTGCCATCACGAAGGAAATGCACCAGCACGTCCGCCACATTTCTGGACAGCAGGTTGGAGGCTGTCGTGGCTACGCCGCTGGCCAGGAATGGGGCCCCGATCATGATGACCCCCTTGTCGGTGGTCCTGGTTCCCACCAGTGATCCCTCGACATTGCCGCCCAGGTCGCTGGCAGCGCAGTCTACGATCACGGCTCCGGGATGGAGATTAGCCACACCCTTGGCGCTCAAGAGGCGGGGAGGTTTTCCGCCTGGAACCTTGGCCGTGGTGATGACCACATCGAAGCCCGCCGCTTTGGCATCCACCGCAGCCTGCTGCTGAGCCTGCTCCTGATCGGTCAGCTGGCGCGCATAGCCGCCCTGGCCCTGTCCCTTGGAGAAGTCAAGCCCCAGGTCGAGGAACTTGGCTCCCAAGGATTCCACCTCCTGCCTGGAAGCGGGTCTGACATCGTAGGCAGTGACCACGGCTCCCAGGCGTTTTGCGGTCCCGATGGCCTGCAGACCTGCGATCCCCGCGCCCAGGACCAGGACTTTGGCTGGTCGGATGGTTCCTGCTGCAGTGGTCATCATAGGGAAGAAGGATCCATAGGCATCGGCAGCCACCAGTGCTGCCTTGTATCCCATGACCGAGTTCTGCGAGGTCATCTCATCCATGGACTGGGCCGAGCTGAGTTGGCGGGGAAGTCGTTCCATGGCGATTCCGGTAAGCCCGGACGCTTCTAGGGACTTGATGTAGTCCTTGTCGCTCAATGACCCCAGCATGCCGATGATCCATGTTCCGGCTGGAATTCGCTTGAGCAAGGAGCTATCCGGTCTGTTGACGAAACCCAGGACTTGTGACTTGGATAGGATGCTATCCCTGTCGGTGACTGTGGCTCCCGTCTGCTGGTAGTCCTCATCCCGGAAGCCGGCTCGGGCTCCGGCTCCGGACTCCAATAGGCAAGCAATGCCTTGCCTAGTCAGCCGAGTCACGATGTCAGGGGTTAGGGCCACACGGGACTCGTCATCGTCAGTCTCTTTGAGGACCCCGAAGGTTACAGGAGATTGTTCTGGTCCACTCATGTCTTTCCTTTTTCAAGCACAACTGTGTGTGAGCAATTTCACCAATGATTCTAGTCGGTGCATGTTGCTGTTGGGAGGTTATTGCAGCCTGTATGTGCTTGCGCTTTATAAGTATCAGTCGAGAAGGGACCGAGCTCAAGGTATTTTCCGAATGTGGACGAGAAATAGAAGGGACATGAAGCTGTGCCTGCATAGTTGCACCCGCGTAACCTATGCAATGTCTGAAGAGTTGTATTGTCCGAGGAGTGGGCTCACGGTTTTGTTGCCGAATTTTTTGGGAGCCGGTCGGCGTAGCACATGGCATCGTAGCCTCTGTCCATCCGACAGTTTCCAGCTATGACCAGCTACGGTATGTGGGTTGATCATGCAAGGGTGCCGCGCGTCTTCAAGAATGATACGTGGCACCCTGAGACGCAAAATCTCAGTGGGCACGAGACCTTGGCGACAGAACGACTTGGCGAGCTGATTTGTTCGTCTGCTGTGACGGTCTCACATTGACAGTCAGTCTGCCTTTCTGGACTTGTGTGTCGTCTCTGATTTATGTGCGCTGTGGCGCCTTATTCCTTTCCCTCATGCTTATCGTTTGCCGCGGAATCCTTGGGCTTGGACTGCAGGGGATTGTGATGGTAGATAAGGGCGAAGGCAGCCAGGGTCTCGATCATGCTGGCGATGATCCAGGCGATCACGATGGCGTTCTGGTGTTTGCCGACTGTTCCCATTCGGGTGAAGATGAAGACATCCATGATGAAGGTCTGCAGCACCAGAAGGACCGTCGCCACAACCACGGTCCTGGTATGCCTGTCCGTCTCCGTTCCCTCTCCCTCCGGCTTGCCGGGAGACTTGAAGCTGGCATAGGAGAGGAGCCAGATGCCGATTCCGAACAAGACTGCGGCAAGAGGCAGGGAGAAGAAGATCGGCATGGTGCTCAGGCTGAGGCCCAGAGCTGCGACTAGGACTGCTGAGGCCAGGCCTAGATAGAAGGAGTCATGGTTCTTCGCCTTCCGTGGTTTGGGTAAGCTGGCAACACTTGGTTGAGATGGTTTGCCGACAGGCTTACTGGGTTGGCTTGGCTTGTCATCGTGGAAGGAGTCATGCTCTCTGTCTGTGTGAGAGGCTTGCTCGCGGTCGGTAGCTATGGTCTGTTCCTGCTTATTTTCCGTTTCAGGCCTGCTATGATCAGTGTCCTTGTTGGATGAATCCCTGCCTTCCTTCTCGCCTGTTTGTTCAGGTGTAGGCTTCGGCTTGGGTGAATTTTCTACATGGTTATCTTTGCTGGCCTTGGGATTGTCCACCGGCTTTGGCATATGGTTCTTGGTGTTCATTGTTGGTTGTTGGGAACTTTCCCGGGTGTTATTGCTCTGTATGGAATTGCTTTCATGCCTCTTCTGCTGGCTGTCGGGCACCCGCGATTCCTCATGCCTGCCTTGGTACTTATTCGCTCGTTCGTTTCGATTGTTGCTCATCTGACCCTCCAGGCTTGTTCTTCCCCGTAAATTGTGGCAGGTCATCTGGCGGCCTACCCATTTCCGGGAAGCAACCTCTGTTGAGGCCAGTGTATGTGCCATTTTCTCGTAAAAGTGGCATTGACCGGCACCAAGCAGATATCGTTCCGCTATTGACTTTTAAAGGATGTAGCAACGATACTCTAGCGTTGGAAAGAGGGTTTATTTAGCGCTGGAGAGTAAACCGTAAAATTTAGTAAAATATGTAGTTTCATCAGGCATGAAGAATTTCCTATTCTAATCTTATAAGCGTCTGTCCTTAATCTTTCGCTATCCGTTCGCCCTGCAAACTTCGTGGTTTAGCCGTCTTTGTCATGTGAGAATTATGGATGAGATGCCTTCTCTACTCGTCGCTGAAACGTTGAATAAACAAGGTAAACTTCGGATTTCCGATGCTCATTGATAGTGCTCATTGACGGATAAGTATGTGAGGGCGACCAGTTTAGTATATGTAATTGGTTTCTCAGAAGCTGGAATCACGAATTCAGATGTAAAGAATGCCAGCATCTAACTTTCGCAAAGATGAAGCCACCCCCGCTTTGTTTCTGCGGCTTTTAACAGCATGCGATGGGTGGCTTTAATGAAACTCGTGCTTACTACTCTATTCCTGCGAGAGCTAATTTGTAATCATCGAGGGCGTTCTGGTAGCTTCCAATCGATTTTCCGATTTTTTGTGGGTCATAGCCCCACGGTGTGAATATGGTTACGTATCGCTTGATGATGCTTGCCAGGTGCTGATCGAGCCAAGGTAAAGGATCTTGACTCCATACCACGCGTGGGTATTCGTTTTGCTTTTGAGGTTGTTCAACCGTCATCAGTGCGCGTAATCCATATACCAAGGGTGTGATGAACCCATCCGGACTCAGATATTCTACTTGTTCATGACCATATGGAGCTAAATGGCTGTTGTGGCGCCGATTGAGTGATTTTACAGCGTTGATTTTCCCGTAGCTTCCGCCGTTTTTGTTGTAAAGCCTAGGGAATGTCGCATAAATGTGGTCATACAGACGAGGAAGTTGCACAGCGATCTGAAATGCACTGTAGACGCTTGGATTGCTAAGCTCGCGCTGATATCCCTTACCTTGTGATGAAACGCTATCCAGACTCATGAACTGCTCGAATTTGTTCAGACAGACAGCCTTGCTCGAATAAAGTTGCACCGGATTTGGTGCCTCAAAGGGTTTTCCGGACTTGTTTGGTATCGAAGGCAACAATGATAGTGGTATCCATGCCAAAGCTATGACATCTGCGGCTTTGATGTCACCTCCATCATTGGTTTTCCACTCAATGCGCTTCTCAACGTCAGGATCCTGTTCGGACAGTAGTTTTTTGAAGGCATCAAAATAACCATGCTTGTTGGCCTTGGTGCTTACTGTCAACTGAACATTGTTGTTGCGTGCATTACAAATGTCCAAGAGGTTTGAATTGAATTCATCGAGGCAATTGCTATCGTTCTGGTCTCTAGGAAGCAATAGCTCTATCGGGACTAAAACGTCCAATCGCGTTACGGATTCCGTATCGTCTTCATCTTTGCGGGTGTCTTGGAGGTACTGGTCAATCAGATCATGGAACTTGTACCAAGCAGACTTGAAGTCGCTCCAAGTTTTTATGGATCGAGGGAAGGGGTGATTTGCTGCATCCATTGCTAGGCGCAGTACATACAAACCTATAGCCAGAGCATTGTGACCGCCGTCCAAAATACCCTCAGTCTGTCGGTCCTTGAAGTGCAGACGATAACGATGGCGTTCAAGCTGCTCATATTCGGAGGATGCCACGAGTAAACCTTTGGTTTTGAAAGGAAAGATGTCTGGAGTATTCTCGATTGAATCTTGAATGTCGTTGGTCACTGTGCCGACCTTTGATGAACGGGGATTCGCATCAAGATCTAGCACGTCGATAAGATTTATTAAACTTCGAATCTTTGCGTACCCGACGACACGGGTAATACATCCACTGTATTGCTCGTCGTATTGGATGAATTTAATTATCGCAACATCGTTCTTCAGATTATCCATAACTAATTCCTTACTTATAGCAATATGAAACATCAATATAAGGAAGGAGTAGGTTAAGCGTCATTGCGCAAGAAAAACACAAACTACCTAAACCTATCCAGGCTTATAACCAGATCTTATCCAAGATCTTTAATAAAGAGTATAGAGTTGCTCCGATGATTTGTCAAATTCAAGTTGGAGAGACGATGTGGTTATTGTTAATGGCATTTATGTGATAGAGAATCGTGCACTGTTTATGCGCAATGGAGCTTTTGTCAGGTATAGGGACCTTTATGGTTCAAGGAATTCGATTTAATCATTTGTAGGAAAACATGGAAGCCTACTAACAAAACGGGTGGCTAACGCGGCTCGAACGCGCGACCTCCTGAACCACAATCAGGTGCTCTACCGACTGAGCTATAGCCACCATGGTGAATCGACCCGCATGGCAGATCAATGCAACAGATGAAACTATACACGATGGCATGACATGGCACGCCGGTGAAGCCTGACCCATGTGGCAAAGGTTGTGCTTCGTCTTTGGGTTTTCAGTTTACGACCATGGCCTCTATATAAAGTCTCCGGCACAACTGGGCTCTGGTTGTCGACTTGAAGTCTGGATCATTCAACGCTTGTCGCGCGCTCTTTGACGTGCAGAAGGACTTATGAGTATAGCCTTCTCCTTCATGCAGAACATGTTGCCGCGTGCCCAAACCCAGTCGGGTTGCCGTCACCGATACATATCTGAGGACTGCAACTGGCTGGTCATCTGAGTTCACCAGAACCGTGCGTCGGTCGGAGTAGGGCAGTGTTCATGATCGTGGATGCACTCTGCATCAGGCAGGCCATAGCAGTTGTGCGCCCATTCAGAATCGCGGTTACCGGCCGATTGCGTTCTGGACCGGGGAAGGGGAATTCATCTTTGGGAAGGTTCCCAACATTTCCGGCTTTGACTGTCGGTATTTGTCTACTTGCCAAAGTCGATGCGAGTGTCTTGCCTATTGGGCTCTTCGTCGTCCAGCACTTTTCTTATTGGGTGGTAGGCCTTGATTAGATCAGCCAGATTCATGGCGGCATTGGCAGGGCTGGTGGATGGCAGATTGATCATGGTCGGTCGATACCTCTTTTTCTCCAGGTTCGGCAGGCAGTAGCGACGGTACAGCTGACCGGCCTTGCGTCCTGTGGTGAATATGGTGCCGATGGGCGCATGGTCCAGCAGGCCGGCGATGTCGGTAGGCACGACATTGGTGATTGAAGCATCGGAGGCACCGTGGATGTCGCATTCTTGGATGACATCCCAGAGGGCGATGTGGTGATTGATGACAAATCTGGCGCGGACAGCTGGATCAGGCTCTGGAACAGGCTGGTCGAAGAGTGCGGCCAGCACGGGCCAGAAGCGGTTGCGCGGAAACATGTAGTAGAAGCCAGCCTCGCGCGAACTCGGGCTGGGTATGGATCCAAGGATCAGTACACGGGACCGGTCATCCCAAACAGGCCCGAACCCGTGGGTGACGTGGGTGACGTGTGAGGACGAACCTGCAGTCATGCGCCGAGCAGGCTTGTCAGAGCCGCAGTCATCACGTCAGCCTGAGCGATCACCAGGATGAAGACCAGCAGGCTGGTGGCGCATTCGACCAGTCCCACGTACAGAATGGGGATGCGGCGCCGACGGGAGATTGCGGGCAGCAGGGCCGCGCGAACCAGCAGAACCAGGGCGGTCAACAGAGGCCACCATCCTGCGTTGCGCACCATGGCGATCCCGATCAGGCAGAGGGCCAGGTTCCAGGCCAGGGAAAGCAGGTAGCACCAGGTCTTGCCACGCTCGCGGATCATGGTCTTGACGAAGATGACCGAACCGAACTGGGTCACAGCGAAGACAGCTGCACTGACCACTCCGATCGATGGCAGGGCGGCGCTTGGCAGGAATCCGCTGGTGAAGCAGTCCACAGCGGGATTCGGTCGGCACCCGAAGTAACCGGTGTTCGCGCCTTCCAGTCCTGGTCCGGGCTTCTGGAATCGCGACCCCAGGGAGACGGCGATCAGACAGAGCGTGCAGGCCGCAATCACGGCCACGGCATCGTTCCACCAGGAGCGTTCCGTGCGCATCCAGGCGGCAGCGAAGTTCAGCACGCCCAGCACCAGGTAGAGCGGGGCCCATCGCAGGAGCCCGGGGGTGCCGATCAATAGGATCAGCCCGGTCACGGCCGTGAGCAGAGCGTATCCCAAAGCTGGTGGCGCAAATCTGGCAGCTCGGTGCGATACCATCCACCGTGAGCCGGTGAACTCAAAGCAGTAGCAGAAAGCCCAGGCGACCATGAGCAGCAGGCTCCTCCAGGTCGGGCCTCCGACCAGCAGCCCAGCCAAGCCCGGCATCAAGGCCATGGCCCAGCCGCCTATCTGGTCGGGTATCCATAGGCGCCGCCACTGTCGTCCCTTGGATCCTGGTCCGGTCGGTTTTGCCGAATTGCGGGCTTGAGGGCTTGGTCTGCTGCCGTTTGATCCGGCCGCCTTGCCCTTGTCTGCGTCTGTAAGCATACTCATCAGCCTACGCCCCGGTATGGCAGTCGCTGCCTCTTCCGTAATGCCGATTCCGTCAATATCATGGTTCAAGGAGACATGAATCACTCGGGTCCCTGGTTTCAGGAGGCAGATGATGGGTCAGGTGGATATCAAGCGCGTATACGAGCAGGCCGCTGACGAGGATGGGATCCGCGTCCTGGTCGACAGGCTCTGGCCGCGCGGCGTCAGCAAGGAGCGGGCCGCCCTGTCCGGCTGGATCAAGGATGTCGCACCCAGTTCGGATCTGCGGCGTTGGTGGCATCATGATCCGGACCGTTTCGAGGAATTCGCCCGCCGCTACCGCACTGAGTTAGATGATAACCCCGCCTTGGAGGATCTGCTGAGCATTGTGCGCGAACACGATCGGACGACGCTGGTCTATGCAGCCAAGGATCCAGCTGTCAACCATGCCCTGATCCTGCGCGACTACATAGGCAAGGCTCTCGAGAAGCAAGACAAGTAGACGACTGGCCGCCCATAAATTCCAGGGCGCAACCGGGCAATGACATTTACGTCACTGTACGTGGGCATTTATGTTTCCGGCATCTCTATTCACTGATAGTAGGTATGCTCTGTATTTTCCGATACCTATATATCGGGAAGCTGTTATGGGTAGGCACTCGTTTATTGATTGTTTATTGGGATTTATGAAGGAATATAGGCGCACGCAAAAGTCAGTGAAAGGTCTGTTGCAGAGGCTTTCCCACTAACGGTTCCGGTGCGGCGTCACAGCGAGCAAAGCCTAGAGCGTATAGCCTCGCGCTAGGCGCAACGATGTCTGCCTCGGTGATATACTTTTCATCGTGTGTGCCGACAGCATGCCTTATGTCACAGGTGAGCTTGTCGGGATATCCCCGAATCCGAAGAATGCAGGCAGCAATGCCCGGCAGGAGGATCAGGGGCCATCGGGCCGGTGGACAGTGGCTGATCTCTCCTCCTGGGAGCGACTGCGGCTGCGGTGCGGCGGTCTCGCAGTGCAAACGAAGACAAGTTCATCGAAGGAATCGGAGAGAGTCAGTTGCCAACAATTGAACAGCTCGTCCGCAAAGGGCGCAAGGCCAAGCCTCGCAAGTCGAAGACTCTGGCACTCAAGGGCAGCCCGCTGCGTCGCGGCGTGTGCACCCGTGTCTACACCACCACCCCCAAGAAGCCGAATTCGGCTCTGCGGAAGGTCGCCCGTGTCCGTCTGAGCTCCGGCATCGAGGTATCCGCCTACATCCCCGGCGAGGGCCACAACCTGCAGGAGCACTCCATCGTGCTGGTGCGCGGCGGACGTGTCAAGGATCTGCCCGGCGTGCGCTACCACATCGTGCGCGGTGCGCTGGATACCCAGGGAGTCAAGGATCGCAAGCAGGGCCGTTCCCTGTACGGAGCAAAGAAGGCCAAGTAACACATGTCACGCAAAGGACCAGCTAAAAAGCACCAGCTCCTGCCCGATCCCATCTACGGTTCCACCGTGGTGGCCCAGCTGATCAACAAGATCCTGCTGGACGGCAAGAAGTCCATCGCTGAGAACATCGTCTACACTGCTCTGGAGCAGGTCAAGGAGAAGACCGACCAGGAGCCTGTGGCCGTGCTCAAGCGCGCCCTGGACAACATTCGTCCCAGCCTGGAGGTCCGCAGCCGTCGTGTCGGCGGCGCCACCTACCAGGTCCCCGTCGAGGTCAAGCCGAACCGCGCCAATACGCTCTCGTTGCGGTGGCTGACCGATTACAGCCGCGCCCGTCGTGAGAAGACCATGTCGGAGCGGCTGGCCAACGAGATCCTTGATGCCTCCAACGGCCTGGGTGCCGCGGTCAAGCGCCGTGAGGACACCCACAAGATGGCCGAGGCCAACAAGGCGTTCGCCCACTATCGCTGGTAATCCCAAGAGAGCGAGAACAAGGAATTATGGCACAAGACGTGCTCACGGACCTGACCAAGGTCCGCAACATCGGCATCATGGCCCACATCGATGCCGGCAAGACAACGACGACCGAGCGCATCCTCTACTACACCGGCGTCAACTACAAGATTGGCGAGACCCACGATGGCGCCTCCACCATGGACTGGATGGACCAGGAGAAGGAACGTGGCATCACGATCACCTCCGCCGCCATCACGGCCTTCTGGAACCGCCAGTCCCACGATCCTGAGGACCGCTACCAGATCAACATCATCGACACCCCCGGCCACGTGGACTTCACCGCCGAGGTGGAGCGCTCCCTGCGCGTGCTCGATGGCGCAGTAGCGGTGTTCGACGGCAAGGAGGGCGTGGAGCCCCAGTCCGAGACCGTCTGGCGTCAGGCCGACAAGTATGGCGTGCCCCGCATCTGCTTCATCAACAAGATGGACAAGCTGGGCGCCGACTTCTACTACTCGGTGGACACCATCAAGGACAAGCTGGGCGTCAAGCCGCTGGTCATGCAGCTGCCTATCGGCGCTGAGAGCGACTTCCACGGCGTGGTCGACCTGGTGCGCATGGTGGCCTACTACTGGAAGGACGAGGCCGACCTGGGCGCCAAGTACGAAACCATCGATATTCCCGACGATCTCAAGGACAAGGCCGAGCAGTACCACACCGAGCTGCTCGAGGCCGTGGCGGAGTCGGACGAGGATCTGCTCGAGAAGTACCTGGGCGGCGAGGAGATCTCCCAGCAGGAGATCCGCACCGCTGTGCGCAAGATGACCATCGAGCAGTCGGCCTTCCCGGTCTTCTGTGGATCCGCCTTCAAGGACAAGGGCGTGCAGCCCATGCTGGACGCGGTCGTGGACTACCTGCCCAGCCCCGAGGACGTGCCGGCCATCAAGGGCTACAAGATCGGCGACGAGTCCGTCGAGATCGACCGCAAGCCCACCGTGGACGAGCCCTTCTCGGCTCTGGCCTTCAAGGTGGCCACCCACCCCTTCTACGGCAAGCTGATCTACGTGCGTGTCTACTCCGGCAAGGTGGCCCAGGGCGAAACCGTTCTGGACTCCACCAAGGACAAGAAGGAGCGCGTCGGCAAGCTCTTCCAGATGCACTCCAACAAGGAGAATCCGGTCGACGAGGCCATCGCCGGCAACATCTACGCCTTCGTCGGGCTCAAGAACGTCACCACCGGTGACACCCTGTGCGACGAGAAGGCGCCGCTGGTGCTGGAATCCATGACCTTCCCCGATCCTGTGATCGAGGTGGCCGTGGAGCCCAAGACCAAGGCCGACCAGGAGAAGATGGGCATCGCCCTGCAGAAGCTCTCCGAGGAGGATCCCACCTTCCAGGTCAAGACCGACGAGGAGTCCGGCCAGACCCTGATCTCCGGCATGGGCGAGCTCCAGCTGGACATCCTGGTGGACCGCATGCGCCGCGAGTTCCACGTGGAATGCAACGTGGGCAAGCCTCAGGTGGCTTACCGCGAGACCATCCGCAAGCCCGTCATGAACCAGGAGTACACCCACAAGAAGCAGACCGGCGGTTCCGGCCAGTTCGCCAAGGTGCTCATGAACTTCGAGCCCCTGGACACTTCCGAGGGCGAGCCCTATATCTTCGAGAACAAGGTCACCGGCGGCCACATCACCAAGGAGTTCATCCCCTCGGTCGATGCTGGCGTGCAGGAGGCTATGGAGTCCGGCGTGCTGGCAGGCTTCCCGGTTGTGGGCGTCAAGGCGACCCTGACCGATGGCCAGATCCACGAGGTCGACTCTTCGGAGATGGCCTTCAAGATCGCCGGCTCCATGTGCTTCAAGGAGGCCGCTCCCAAGGCCAAGCCCGTGATCCTCGAACCTATCATGGCTGTCGAGGTCCGTACTCCCGAGGAGTACATGGGCGACGTCATGGGCGACATCAACTCCCGCCGTGGCTCCATCCAGTCCATGACCGACGCCACCGGCGTCAAGGTCATTGACGCCAAGGTGCCCCTGTCGGAGATGTTCGGCTACATCGGCGACCTTAGGTCCAAGACCCAGGGGCGCGCCATGTTCACCATGCAGATGGACTCCTACGCTGAAGTCCCCAAGGCCGTCAGCGACGAGATCATCAAGGCCCAGCGGGGCGAGTAATGCCGGTCCGGCCTGCCGCCACGGCGGGCCGCCGCAACAAGGCTCTTCTGTCACAAGTCGGCGTTACACTCTTGTAGCGCTGACTGGGCGGAGGGCAAAAGTGGCAAAGAACCCGATAACCCAGTAATATGTAGCGAGTGCTCTGTGCGTGGTTCGTGCAGGCAACCTACGAGACGTCCAGGAGGACAAAACACAATGGCAAAGGAAAAGTACGAGCGGAACAAGCCGCACGTTAACATTGGCACCATCGGCCACGTCGATCACGGCAAGACCACCCTGACCGCGGCCATCTCCAAGGTGCTGCATGAGGAGTACCCGGACGTCAACCCCGAGTACGATTTCGCTCAGATCGACGCTGCTCCTGAGGAGAAGGAGCGCGGCATCACCATCAACATCGCGCACATCGAGTACCAGACCGCCAAGCGCCATTACGCCCACGTGGACTGCCCCGGACACGCCGACTTCGTCAAGAACATGATCACCGGCGCTGCTCAGATGGATGGCGCCATCCTGGTGGTCGCCGCCACTGACGGCCCCATGGCTCAGACTCGCGAGCACGTGCTGCTGGCCCGCCAGGTCGGCGTGCCGAAGATCCTGGTCGCCCTGAACAAGTGCGATATGGTCGACGACGAAGAGCTGATCGAGCTGGTCGAGGAGGAAGTCCGCGATCTGCTGGATGAGAACGGCTTCGACCGCGACTGCCCCGTCATCCGCACCTCCGCCTACGGCGCCCTGCATGACGATGCCCCTGACCACGACAAGTGGGTTCAGACTATCAAGGACCTCATGGATGCCGTCGACGACTACATCCCCACTCCGGTCCACGACCTGGACAAGCCCTTCCTGATGCCCATCGAGGATGTCTTCACCATCTCCGGCCGTGGCACCGTGGTGACCGGCCGTGTCGAGCGCGGCAAGCTGCCCGTGAACACCAACGTGGAGATCGTCGGCCTGCGTGACACCCAGTCCACCACCGTCACCTCCATCGAGACCTTCCACAAGCAGATGGACGAGGCTGAGGCCGGCGACAACACTGGTCTGCTGCTGCGCGGCATCGGCCGTGAGGACGTCGAGCGCGGTCAGGTTGTGGCTGCTCCCGGCACCGTGACCCCTCACCACAAGTTCGAGGGCGAGGTCTACGTGCTGACCAAGGACGAGGGTGGACGCCACTCGCCGTTCTTCTCCAACTACCGTCCGCAGTTCTACTTCCGGACCACCGACGTCACCGGCGTCATCACCCTGCCCGAGGGCGTGGAGATGGTTCAGCCCGGCGATCACGCCACCTTCTCCGTCGAGCTGATTCAGCCCGTCGCCATGGAGGAGGGCCTGACCTTCGCTGTCCGTGAAGGCGGCCACACGGTCGGCTCAGGTCGAGTCACCAAGATCATCGAGTAGGATTGCCTGTCGCTTATCGACACGATCCAATGACGGGGCCCGGAATCCTTCCTGTGATTCCGGGCCCTGCCCATATCCGGCAGACTTCGCCGCCGGACCAGCCGCGGTGTTCATGCGCCGTGGCATAATAGGCGAGGATTTATCGCGAGCGGGCCGGATCCTGTGTGGCCCGGTGCTTTCGGCAGATGGCCAGGAGCCCTCCGAAGGAACGTTCATCAGAATGAGGTGGTATCAAGGTGGCACAGACTTCCAACGACATCAAGAACGGATCGGTCATCAACCTGGATGGCAAGCTTTGGACCGTCATCAAGTTCCAGCACGTCAAGCCGGGCAAGGGACCGGCCTTTGTACGCACGACCATCAAGGACGTCCTCACAGGTAAGATTGTGGACCGCACCTTCAATGCGGGCATGAAGATGGATTTCGAGACCGTGGACAACCGGACCATGCAGTACTCCTACCGCGACGGGGACTCCTTCGTCTTCATGGACATGAACACCTATGAGCAGGTCAACATCCCCGAGGCCCTGGTCGGCGATCAGGAGCGCTTCCTGCTTGAGGGCACCGACTGCATCATCAGCTTCCATGACGGCAACCCCCTGTCCGTGGAGCTGCCTGCGTCCGTGGTGCTGACCGTGACGGCAACCGAGCCCGGCGTGCAGGGCAACCGTTCCAACGCCGGCACCAAGCCTGCAACTGTGGAGACCGGTGCCGAGATTCAGGTGCCCCTCTTCGTAGGCGAGGGCGAGAAGGTCAAGGTGGACACCCGCGACGGCTCCTACCTGGGCCGCGAGAACTGAGTCAGGCAGAAACCACACATCCATGGCACGTTCCACAGCCCGCAAGCGGGCCTTGAATACCCTGTATGAGGCCGATGAGAAGAGCCAGGATTTCCTTTCCCTGTTGGAAGAGCGTAAGGTTCGGCCTGGGGCTCAGACACCTCTGCCTGCTTATGCGGTGACCATCGTCGAGGGTGTGGCAGAGCATCGTCGAGATATCGATGAGGCTTTGCAAACCCATTCCACCCGATGGCCGCTGAGCCGGATGCATGCCATTGACCGCAACATTCTGCGTATCGCCGCCTGGGAGATGCTCTACAACCCTGAGGTTCCTGACAAGGTGGCCATCGATGAGGCCCTGTCCTTGGCCAAGACACTTTCGGATGCCGATGCTCCCTCCTTCATTCACGGCGTTCTCAGCGCCCTGGAGCAGGAGAAGGATGAGCATCAGGCTCGTCGTGAGCAAGCCGATCGAATTGCTGCCCTGGCTGATGCCGAGGCCGATGCAGATGTTTCGGATGATGAATCCGATAAAGCAAAAGCAGAGGTCGTAACCTCCGAGCCCGTTTCCTCCGAGGACGCCCATGCTGACAGCGAGTCGGAATCGGCAGCGAGTGGATCCGAAGGAGGGGAATCCGGTCAGGTTCCTGACCATACTGTTGATCAGTCGGCCCCCAGCTTGGACCAGCTGAAACTGACCTTGCCGGAGGAACTGACCTCCGATGTGGATCGTCCTTCAGGCAACTGAGCAATGATTCGGATAAAGGCCGACCGATGCCCGCTAACTATCAGGGCATCAGGTCGGCCTTTTGCCCTATTCGGACTGGTTGACCTGCAGTCTATCCAGGAAGATTTGACCAACCATTTTTTGGCTGGGTCTGCCGGCATAATCCATGGGGGTCATTAATATGGGTGCGAATATCCGCGGTAAACAAGGGGGTTCGGTGAACCTGAAAGACACCAACACCATCACCTCCGATAGCCGTTTCTCCAATCGTGCCTTGCTCATCCTTGAGGATGGGGAAGTGTATGTGGGGAGAGCCTTCGGAGCGGTGGGCACTACCATAGGTGAAATTGTTTTCTCGACCGGAATGACGGGGTATCAGGAAACCCTGACGGATCCCAGCTATGCTCGGCAGATCGTTGTGCAGACCTTCCCCCACATCGGTAATACCGGTGTCAATGACCAAGACGGGGAGTCAGACAGGTTCTGGGTGGCAGGATATGTAGTCCGGGAACCCAGCCCCAACGTCAGCAACTGGCGGGCCCGGGGCAGTCTCCATGACCAGCTGGTCGATCAGGGCATCGTCGGTATCAGTCACATAGACACCCGCCGGCTCGTGCGACACTTGCGTTCTGCAGGTGTCATGCGGGCCGGTATTTTTTCAGGCCCGGACCCAATGCTCAACGACGGCGGTAGGCCCAGAACCATGCAGGAACTTCTCAATCAGGTCCGTTCGGCCCCCAAGATGACCGGGTCCCACCTGACTGGCGAGGTCAGCACAGACAGGTCCTATATCGTCGAACCAGTCGGAGACCGTCAGGCGAAAGAGCCTGTCTGCACGGTGGCGGCGGTGGATTTGGGAATCAAGTCCATGACCCCTCACAGGCTGGCTGAGCGCGGGTGCAGGGTCCACGTACTTCCCGTCGACACCACCATCGAGCAGATACAGGCCCTGGGGCCTGACGGGGTTTTCTTCTCCAACGGTCCAGGCGACCCATCGACCGCAGACGAGGAGGTGTCGCTCCTCAGGCAGGTCCTGGATGCCGGACTACCATTCTTCGGAATCTGCCTGGGCAACCAGCTTTTGGGCCGCGCCCTGGGCTTCGAGACCTATAAGCTGAAATTCGGTCATCGCGGCATCAATCAGCCGGTCATGGATCTCAGCACTGGCAAGGTTGAGATTACCGCCCATAATCACGGATTCGCAGTCAAGGCACCCAAGGGAGACCCAGTGCCCTCACCCTATGGTGAAGGCCGATATGGCCGTGTCCGAGTCTCTCATGTCGATCTCAACGACGGTGTGGTCGAGGGTTTGGAGTGTCTGGACATTCCAGCCTTCTCCGTTCAATACCATCCGGAGGCGGCGGCTGGCCCGCACGATGCCTCCTACTTGTTTGACAGGTTCGTCACTTTGATGCAGGACGCCAAGGAAGGGAAGGCACATGCCTAAGCGGCAGGACATCCATTCGGTCATGGTTATCGGCTCGGGGCCCATCGTCATCGGGCAAGCGGCTGAGTTCGACTATTCGGGGACCCAGGCCTGCCGGGTGCTGCACGAAGAGGGGATTCGTGTCATCCTGGTCAATTCCAATCCCGCCACCATCATGACGGACCCCGAGATGGCCGATGCCACCTATATCGAGCCCATCGCCCTGCCCTTCCTGGAACGGATCATCGCCAAGGAGCGGCCGGATGCGCTGCTGCCCACCCTGGGTGGCCAGACCGCTCTGAACGCTGCCGTGGAGCTGGGCAAGGCTGGCGTGTTGGAGCGCTACGGGGTTGAGCTGATCGGCGCTTCGCTGGAGGCCATCGACAGGGGAGAGGACCGCGAGCTCTTCAAGCAGGTGGTGGACCAGGCCGGCGCCGAGTCGGCCAAGTCCCGCATCGCCCACAGCCTGGATGAGGCCGAAGCGGTAGCTGCCGAGCTGGGCTACCCCCTCGTGGTTCGTCCCTCCTTCACCATGGGCGGTCTGGGCTCTGGAATCGCCCATGATCGCGAGGAGCTGAGGAGGATCGCCGGCGCTGGCATCCATTATTCGCCCACCGATGAGATTCTTCTGGAGGAGGGCATCGAGGGGTGGAAGGAGTATGAGCTGGAGCTCATGCGGGACCGCCTGGACAATGTGGTTGTGGTCTGCCCCATCGAGAACGTGGACCCGGTCGGCGTGCACACTGGTGACTCCATCACCGTGGCCCCGGTCTTCACCCTGACCGACCGGGAGTATCAGCGCATGCGCGACATCGGCATCGCCATCATCCGCGGCGTTGGGGTGGATACGGGCGGCTGCAACATCCAGTTCGCCGTCAACCCAAAGAATGGCCGGATCATCGTCATCGAAATGAATCCCCGTGTTTCGCGCTCCTCGGCTCTGGCATCCAAGGCCACCGGCTTCCCCATCGCCAAGATCGCGGTCAAGTTGGCCCTGGGATACACCCTGGATGAGATCGAGAACGACATCACCCGCTCAACGCCTGCCTCCTTCGAACCGACCATCGACTATGTGGTCACCAAGATCCCGCGTTTCACCTTCGAAAAGTTCCCCGGGGCGGACACTACCCTGACCACCTCGATGAAGTCTGTGGGCGAGGCCATGGCCTTGGCCGGAAACTTCCGTGAATCCCTGGGCAAGGCCATGCGCTCCATCGACAAGCGGCACATGACCTTCTCCTGGGATGGCCCCCGGCCCGACCAGGCCGAAACGGATCGGCTGCTGGAGGCCATGCACACCCCCACCGAGCACCGTTACCTGCAGATCCAGCGGGCCTTCTGGGGCGGAGCCACCGTGGAGCAGGTCCACCAGGCCACCAGGATCGACCCCTGGTTCCTGGAACAGATCAGCATGATCAATGACCTGGCCCTTCAGGTGCGCCAGTCCGAAGTCCTGGACGATGACCTGCTGCGCCGTGCCAAGCAATCAGGACTGAGCGACCTGCAGATCGCCCACCTGCGCGGCATGGGCGACCAGGGCGAGGCGGTCGTCAGGGAGCTGCGTTGGGCCTTCGGCCTTCATCCTGTCTACAAGACTGTGGATACCTGCGCAGCCGAGTTCGATGCCGTCACGCCCTACTACTACTCCTGTTACGCCGAAGAGTCCGAGTTGCGACCCCGTGAACGCGAGGCGGTCATCATCCTGGGTTCGGGGCCCAACCGTATCGGCCAGGGGGTCGAGTTTGACTACACCTGCGTGCACGCCGTCCAGGAGCTGGGCAAGGACTATGACACCATCATGGTCAATTGCAATCCCGAGACGGTCTCAACCGACTATGACATGTCGGACAGGCTCTATTTCGAGCCACTGACCTTCGAGGACGTTCTGGAGATTTATCGGGCCGAGAAGGCCATGGGGCCTGTCAAAGGGGTCATTGTACAGCTGGGCGGTCAGACGCCCCTGTCCCTAGCGGCCAGGCTTAAGGCGGCCGGGGTGCCCATCCTGGGAACCAGCCCCGAGTCCATCGATCTCGCCGAGAACCGTGAGCTCTTCGGCCAGGTGCTTAGCAAGGAGCATCTGAACGCTCCCCGGTACGGCACCGCTCTTTCCCTGGAGGAGGCCAGAGATGCAGCACATGCCATCGGCTATCCGGTTCTGGTCAGGCCCTCTTACGTGCTGGGCGGGCGAGGCATGGAGATTGTCTATGACGACCAGCAGCTGGGCACCTACGTGGATCGAGCCCTGGAGGAAGCCAAGGCCGATACAGTGGTCTCCGGCCGGCTGCCCTCGCCCCTGTTGATTGACAAGTTCCTTCAGGATGCCATCGAGATCGATGTGGATGCCCTTTATGACGGGCAGGAACTCTACATCGGCGGAATCATGGAGCATGTGGAGGAGGCCGGGGTTCATTCCGGTGATGCAGCCTGCACCCTGCCGCCATCCACGCTCTCCGACGACCAGATCAACCGGTTGCGGCAGGCCACCCTGGCAATAGCCCAAGGTTGCGGGGTCCAGGGGCTGATTAATGTTCAGTATGCCTTCATGGCCAACACCCTCTATGTGATTGAGGCCAATCCCCGCGCATCCCGAACCGTCCCCTTTGCTTCCAAGGCCACGGGTACGGCATTGGCCAAGGCTGCAGCGCGAATCATGGTGGGGGAGTCCATCGCCCAGCAACGAGCCAATGGCCTGCTCCTGCCTGTCGGTGATGGCGGCATGGTCCGTGTCGGCCAGCCTGTGGCGGTCAAGGAGTCGGTATTGCCCTTCAAGCGCTTCCGCACTCCGGTTGGCCGGACCGTGGACATTTTGCTGGGTCCGGAGATGCGCTCCACCGGAGAGGTCATGGGCTTCGATCGGGACTTCCCCCACGCCTTCGCCAAGAGCCAGCTGGCCGCATACCAGGGCGGATTGCCCTCCGGCGGGGTCGCCTTCCTGTCGGTCAATGATGCGGACAAGCGTCAGTTGCCCATGCTGGCCGCTCGTCTGCTGGAGCAGGGCTTCAGCATCTGCGCCACCAGTGGCACGGCCTCCGTCCTGCGCCGGTACGGCTTTGACGTGGCCGTTGTCGACAAGATCAGCGATGCTGAAGAGCCGGGTCAGGCCTTCACAGATGCCGACGGAGTAAGGCATATGGGCCGAAATCCTGTCCAGTTGATTGAGGATGGGGCCATTGACATGATCCTCAACACGCCCAGCTCCAGGGGTTCGCGCTCTGACGGCTATCTGATCCGGGTGGCCGCCATAGCCGCTGATCTGCCGCAGTTCACCACCATCACTGAATTCTCAGCCGCGCTGATGGCCATCGACGTGGTCAAAAAGGACGATTACGAGGTCATGAGCATCCAGGAACACGCGGCCCGGCTGCTGGAGCTGGAGAAGGCCAGGTAGGTGCTCGCTATATGATTGACCCATGTTCCGGTCCATACAGGCCGGAGGGTGACCTTGAGGGAAGGAAGTGGCCGTGTCATCGATCAACGGTGCCGACATGTCGAGTCAGGACTCTTCGGGAGAGCAGACCGGGGGGCCAGGGAAGACGGGCGGCCGGCTGATCGTGTTGACGGGGCCTACGGCTGTGGGCAAGGGCACTGTGGAGGCAGCTCTGCGTCAGGTTCATCCAGAGGTTTGGGTCTCTGTCTCGGCCACCACTCGGGCACCGCGTCCGGGCGAAAAGGACGGCATCACCTACTGGTTCATGGACGAGCAGGAGTTTGCCCGCAGGGAGGCAGCCGGAGATTTTCTGGAGACCGCCCTGGTCCATGGCATGTCCCACTATGGCACCCCGTTGCAGCCGGTCCTAGATCATTTGGCAGCAGGGGTGCCCACGATTTTGGAGATTGACCTGCAGGGGGCGCATCGTGTCCGCCAGCGGGCGGGGGAGCTGGGCCTGGAAGTGTTTTATGTCTTCCTGGCGCCGCCGTCATTCCAAGACCTAGTCACCAGGCTGAACATGCGGGGCACCGAAAATGAGGAGCAGCGGGCCCGCAGGCTGGAGACCGCCAAGGTGGAGCTGGCCTCCGAGGGGCAGTTCGACCAGGTCATAGTCAACGACAATGTGGATAAGGCCGCGCAGGCGCTCTGGGAGGTAATTGCCAAGGAATACGGCCTCTGAGCACCTTCCTGGGCTCTGCCTCAGCAGAGTCAAAAAATCCCCCGATCGAGTGAGAGCCCGATTGGGGGATTTTGGTCTATCAGTCCAGACCCGACAGCCGATTGATCAGGTCCGGGTCGCGGGTGGCGCCCTTGTCTGCTGAGCGGGCGAAGGCGGCGTAGGCCTTCAACGCCAAGGAGACCTTGCGATCCCTGTGGGCCACATACCCTTCGCCGGCCTCCAGTTCAGCGCGGCGCTGGGCGAGTTCCTCATCGCTCAGCTCGACGTCCACCCGCCGGTTGGGGATGTCGATGCGGATCATGTCGCCGTTGCGGATCAGGGCGATGGGGCCCTTGTTGGCTGCCTCAGGAGCGATATGGCCGATGGCCAGGCCCGATGAGCCGCCGGAGTAGCGGCCGTCGGTCAGCAGGGCCACGTCCTTGCCGATGCCCTTGCCCTTGACGAATGAGGTGGGGTAGAGCATCTCTTGCATGCCCGGGCCGCCCTTGGGTCCCTCGTAACGGATGACCAGGGCCTGACCCTTGTGCAGGGTGCCATTGAGGATGACCTCCACAGCCTGCTCCTGCGATTCGACCACCAGGGCCGGTCCGCGGAAGTTCCAGATTTCCTTGGGCACGCCAGCGGTCTTGACCACGCAGCCGTCGGGGGCCAGATTGCCGCGCAGTATGGCCAGACCGCCTTCGGAGACAGCCGGGTGATCCAGGTCGTGAATGGCACCATTGACGCGGTCGGTGTCCAGATCCTCCCACTCCTTGGACTGGTTGAAGGGCTCGGGGGAGGTGATGTGGCCGGGCGCTGCGTGGTAGAGATCCTTGGCCTGGTCCAGGCAGGTGGGGCGCATGATGTCCCAGTCGTTGAGCTTGGACTCCAGATCCGGGTAGTCGATGGAATGCGTGTCCTTGTGCAGCACTCCGCCACGGTCCAGCTCGCCCAGGATGCCGCAGATGCCGCCTGCACGGTGGACGTCGGATATCTCCCAGTCTCCGGAGGGAGAGGCCTTGCAGATGCAGGGGACCGTGTGGGAGATGCGCTCGATGTCGTCCAGGGTGAAGTCCACATCCGCCGACTGTGCGGCAGCCAGGATGTGCAGGACGGTGTTGGTGGACCCGCCCATGGCCACATCCATGGTCATGGCGTTTTCGAAGGCTTTCTTGGTGGCGATGGAACGCGGCAGCACCGAGTCGTCATCATCCTGGTAGTACCGGTTGGCAATCTCCACGACCAGCTTGCCGGCTCGCTCAAAGAGCATCTTCCGGGCCGTGTGCGAGGCCAGGGTGGTGCCGTTGCCGGGCAGGGCCAGACCCATGGCCTCGGTCAGGCAGTTCATGGAGTTGGCGGTGAACATGCCGGCGCAGGACCCGCAGGTTGGGCAGACCGTCTTCTCCAGGGCCAGCAGACCCGCATCATCGATGCTGTCATCCGCTGAAGCGTACATGACGTCGATCAGATCCGTGCTCTCCTGGACTGTCCCGTCGGGCATGACCGTACGTCCAGCCTCCATGGGGCCGCCGGAGACGAAGACCGTGGGAATGTTCAGACGCAGAGCGGCCATGAGCATGCCGGGGGTGATCTTGTCGCAGTTGGAAATGCAGATCAGGGCATCGGCGCAGTGGGCGTTGACCGAGTACTCCACAGCGTCTGCAATCAGGTCACGGCTGGGCAGAGAGTAAAGCATGCCTGTATGGCCCATGGCGATGCCGTCGTCCACGGCGATGGTGTTGAACTCGCGGGGGATGCCGCCCGCTTCCTTGACGGCCTTGGAGACCAGGCGCCCCACCTTGTTCAGGTGGACGTGGCCGGGCACGAACTCGGAGAAGGAATTGGCGATGGCCACGATGGGCTTGCCGAAGTCCTCACCCTTGACGCCAGCGGCACGATAGAGAGCACGGGCGCCCGCGAACTCTCGTTCCTTCATCAATTTGGCTGATCGCATCTGCATAGTTTTATTCAAGTGAACGTGGGCATCAGCGGTTTGAACATGACCACATGTTGGAATTTTCGGCCTTTTCGCCCTGCTTTTTCCGGCAGAGAAGCCTGCGAGGCTAAAATCGAGCCCGGGCGGTAAAATCATTCAGATTGAATGAATGGTTCATCCAGTTGAATTGGAGAAACATCTTATGGCATTCGGTACCGAGCCCCATCCGCAGGGATTTGCGAATCCTCCCATCGACGACCTCATGAAGCACGCCGATTCGAAGTATGCGCTCTCTATCTTCGCGGCCAAGCGGGCCCGTCAGATCAATTCCTATTTCACACAGCTCAATGAGGGCCTGCTGCAGAACGTCGGTCCGCTGGTTGAGTACCAGAACCAGGAGAAGCCCCTGTCCATCGCCTTCCGTGAGATCAACGAGGGCCTGCTTGAAGAGACCCTGGGTGAGGATGATCTGAGCGAAGGCAACTGAGTCTTCGACTCTCAGTGCAGGGTCCTCGGACGGTGACGGTTTCTAGACAAAGGTGAATGAAATGACAGAGCGACGGCTGATTTCGGCTGAATCAGTGACCGAGGGCCATCCAGACAAGGTCTGCGACCAGATTTCCGATGCCATTCTGGACGATCTGATCGCCCAGGATCCGCACTCCCATGTGGCTGTGGAGACCTCGGCGGCCACTGGCCTCTTCTTCGTCTTCGGAGAGGTCTCGTCCCAGGGCTACACGGATATTCAGTCCCAGGTCCGGTCGGTGCTGCGCAGGATCGGCTACACCTCATCCGAAATCGGGCTGGACGCGGATTCCTGCGGCGTGACCGTGGCTCTGAGCGAGCAGAGCAAGGAGATCAACCAGGGTGTGGAACGGCTGTCGGCCAGCCAGGAGAGCGCTGCCACCCGTGAGGAGCGTTACCAGTCCCAGGGGGCCGGCGACCAGGGGGTCATGTTCGGGTACGCCTGCGACGAGACCGACACGCTCATGCCCCTGCCCATCTATCTGGCCCACCAGCTGGCCTTCCGGCTGGCACAGGTGCGCAAGGAAGGGATCATCCCCCACCTGCGGCCCGACGGCAAGACCCAGGTCACCATCGAATACGATCAGGAGGACCGGCCCCGCCGGGTGGACACGGTTCTCATCTCCACCCAGCACGATCCCGAGGTGGGGCATGACTGGCTGCAGGAGCAATTGATGGAGCACGTCATCACGCCCGTGCTGGATCGCGTCTGCGGCCAGGCCGTCGAGCACCAGGGCTACCGGGTGCTGGTCAATCCTACCGGTTCCTTTATTCTGGGCGGCCCCGCGGCTGACGCGGGACTGACCGGACGCAAGATCATTGTGGACACCTATGGGGGCGCGGCCCATCACGGAGGCGGCGCCTTCTCCGGCAAGGATCCCAGCAAGGTCGACCGATCCGCCGCCTACGCCGCGCGTTGGGTAGCCAAAAACATCGTGGCCGCTGGACTGGCGCACAGGGTCGAGGTCCAGGTGGCCTATGCCATTGGCGTGGCCGAACCGGTCAGCGTCAACGTGGAGACCTACGGCACCGAGCAGGGGGTCAGCAGGGAGCAGATTCAGGAGGCCGTGCGCGAGGTCTTCGACCTGCGGCCTGCTGCCATCATCGATGAGTTGGATCTGTTGAGGCCCATTTACGCCAAGACTGCAGCCTATGGGCACTTCGGCCGTGAGGACCCCGACTTCACCTGGGAACAGGTGGACAAGGTGGGCGAGCTCAAGGCCGCCATCGGCATGACCAGGTAGTAGCTGTTCGTCAAGAGCCGCGGCGGGTTTCCAGGTCATCGACTGGGGAATCCGCCGCGGCTCTCTTCATTGTGAAAGCGAGGGGAGGAGCCATGGATTCGCAGGACGTCAGTCAGCCCGCCCTGGACGGTCTCGCTCCGCGCCGTCGTTCGAGCAGCAGTCGAAAGAAACCTCCGCGCCGACCGGCCGATGAACTCCCTGTGGCACGGGTGGTGCTGGATGTACAGGCCACTCATCTGGGCGGGACCTTCGATTATCTGGTGGATGCGGACCAGGACGATCATGCACAGCCGGGATGCCTGGTTCGCGTCAGGTTCGGAGCGCGAAGGGTCAACGGCATCATCTGGGAACGTGTGGCAGACAGCCAGGTTCCCCGCGCCTCCCTGCGTTTCCTGGAGCGAGTGGTGCTGGATCGCAGCCTGATCTCACCTTCCCTGCGCGCGGACATCACTGCTATCGCCAAGGCCTACGGGGGAACCGAGGCCAACATTCTGCGGCTGGCTTTGCCCCCTCGTGTGGCCCGCATCGACAAGGAGCAGCAGCTGGTTCCCGGTCAGCCTCGGTTGGCCTCTGACCCCGCCTGGGTGGCCGGGCTGGACCAGCGGCAGCGGGGTCTGAAACAGAGGCTTGATTCAGGCTATCAGGGGCTGGAGAAACTGGATCGGTCACTGGAAGAGGATACGTTCACCGCCTATCTGATCGACATTCTGCCCGGTATGGACCAGGCCGCCCTCCTGGCTGCCAGGGTGCTGATAGGTGCCCTGCTGGCCGGACGGTCGGCAGTTATGGTGCTGCCAGGCACCCGTCAGGTGGCCCATCTGTCCGCAGTCCTTCAGCAGCTGGGGTTGCGCCCCTTTGGTCCATCTGTTGCCGCCGGTCCTGGTCAACAGGAGGCTCACGGCTGGTCTGGTGATTTCGCCATTCTGGACAGCGGCATGGCTCCTGCCGAGCGCTACAGGGCCTACCTTGCGCTGGCCTCCGGCCAAGTCCGCTGCGCTATTGGGCTGCGGGCTGCCATGTACGCCCCGGTGGAGGGTCCCGCCCTCTTCGCTCTGATGGACGATGCCAGCTACCAGTACGCCGATGGGATGATGCCCTACGCCAACGCCCGCGGAGTGCTGAGGCTGCGGGCGCGTGCCCACGGCGGCGTCTTCCTGGCCATGGCCCGTGCCAGAAGTGTGCGTTCCCACTGGGAGAGTCTGCCCGAGGCCACTGAAGCGGACTCTGGCGTGACCGGTCCAGGCACTGCCCTGACGCTTGACCGGCCTGTGGTGACCACTCTGCTGCCTTGGATCCGCTGGCTGAACCGGGAGGAGCTGAGCCATCTGGCCGATCCGACTATCGGCGCCCGGGTTCCCCATACCGCAGTCGCCGTTATCAACAAGGCCTTGGAGCGTGGTCCGGTTCTGCTGTCCATCCCGCAGGATGGCATCTTCGAAAGCCTGAGCTGCGCTCGCTGCCATCATCAGGCTCGTTGCCCCCGCTGCACTGGGCCCCTGCGGGCACGGCGGCCTGGCGCGCCCCGATGCGCTTGGTGCGGGGCTGCGGCTACGGACTGGTCCTGTCCTGACTGCGGGGGTTCACGGCTTCGGGTGGTCAGGGTAGGCGCCGCTGGGACGGCCCAGGAGCTGCGCATGCTCTTCAGGAATGTGCCCATCGTCATCTCTTCGCCCAGTCAGCCCCGCGGGGTGGTCGAGCGTGTACAGGATCGTCCCAGTCTGGTTATCGCCACTCCAGGTGCTGAGCCCAGAGTGGTCGCCCCGAGTATGGAAGGCAACAACAAGGGCACCAACGATTCGGATCTGCCCCGGTTGTCGCGAGGATACCGGGCCGTGGCCATTCTGGATGCCTGGACCAGTCTGTATGCCCCTGGCGTCGATGCGCGTATGGATACCCTGGGAGCTTGGATGCGCGTGTCCTCCTTCTGTCGCTCCCGGGCCCAGGGCGGTCAGGTGCTCCTGCTGGGGGAATGCGATCCCCAGCTGGCCCAGGCGCTGATGACCTGGCAGGGGCCGGTACTGGCCGCTGCCGATCTGGAGGATCGTCGGCTGACGGCCATGCCCCCTGCGGTCGGTATGGCTGCAATATGGGGTGAAAGGGAGGCCGTCGTCTCGATGCTGGACGCCGTCGGGATTGCACCGGGTCAGGAGGCGGTGACAGATGCTGGTCCTGAGTCTGTTCCCGCCCTGCTTGGACCTGTGCCCATCCCCGCGCCCGTCACGCTGAAGGCTGGCTATCTGGAGGGAACCCAGGACAGGGTTCGAGCCCTGGTTCGGGTGTCCACCAGCCGCCGGGATAAGCTGGCTGACGATCTCAAGCAGGCTCAGGCCAAGTATGTGGCCGGTCGCGGGCGAGGAGAGCTGCACTTCCGAATGGATCCCAAGGATCTGACCTGACTGCCGTTCCGGTGGCTATGTACGGGTCTATGCGGCGTGGTTTCATGAGGGGGCGCAGGCAGAGGCGCAGATGAACGGATTCAGGAAAGGCGGAGAGCCATGAAAGGATGGCCGGGCGAGGTCCAGATTGAAGCAGATGTGATCCAGGCTGAGCAGGAAGCAGCTCAGTGCCAGGGTCAGCCCATTGAACAGGTCATCTTCGACTTCGGCAACGTCCTGATTCGTTGGCAGCCCGAGATGGCCATGGTGGCCCGCTACGGGCGCAGGAGCATCGAGGCCATGCTGGATGACAGCCGTTCCGGCTTCTACCGGGCCAACAACATGATGGACGGCGGAGCCACCTGCGCCCAGGCCCGTGACTGGGTGGCCGACAACTGCGGGGCTCCTTGGGATGCCATGTTCGCCTACTACTGTGACCACTTTCTCGATTCACTGACCGGCCCGGTGCCCGGTGCACGCATGTTGGTGGAGGATCTGAAGGCGGCAGGCCTGGGTGTCTGGGGGCTGACCAACTGGGGCGCCGAGCTCTTCCATCACGCCTGGGACGGCGACTCCTTCCTGCATAGGCTGGACGGGGTGGTGGTCTCCGGGCCCATCCACATGCGCAAGCCTGACCCGGCCATCTACCGGTACGCCCTGGATCAGTTCGGAATCCAGGCTGGCAGTACCCTCTTCGTGGATGACAAGGGTATGAATGTGGTCGGCGCCAACAAGGCCGGCATCCGCAGCCTGCGATTCAGCAACCCCTACGGGCTGCGCACCGCCCTGATCGAGGCCGGGGTGAACATTCCTCAGGTCCAGTGAACGTGCAGAGGTCCGAAGCCGTCAGATGAAAAGGAGATTGCCGATATGGTCATGACATTGCTGTTTGCAGGCACACCCCAGGTCGCCTTGCCGTCGCTGAGACTGCTGGCGGCCGATCAGGAGCATTTCCGGGTTGCTGCCGTGCTCACCAGACCCGACGCCCCCCAGGGGCGTGGAAGGCATCTGCATCCCAGTCCGGTCAAAGCCGAGTCCCTCAGGCTGGGGATCCCCGTTCTTGAGAACAATCCATCCGATCCGGATTTTCCGGCCCGTCTGCAGGATACAGGCGCCAGCTGTGCGGCCGTCGTGGCCTACGGACGGATCCTGCGTCAGCCGGTCCTGGACGCCTTTGATGGTGGATGGTACAACCTGCACTTTTCCCTGCTGCCGCAGTGGCGGGGGGCAGCTCCGGTCCAACGGGCCATCTGGGCCGGGGATACCATCACTGGCGCCACGGTCTTCAGGCTGACGGCCGGCATGGATGAGGGGCCCGTCCTGGCCCAGTCAACGGTGGAAATCGGGCCGCACGAGACATCGGGCGAGCTGCTGGATCGCCTGGCCGAGGATGGGTCCCACCTGCTGGCTGCCAGCCTGGAGGCCCTTGCGGAAGGTCGGATTCAACCCAAGGAGCAGACGCAGGGCGCCTACCAGGTGGCCGCCAAAATCACCCACCAGGATGCCCACATGCGTTTCGATGTGCCCGTCTTTGCCCTGGATCGGCAGGTTCGGGCCTGCAGCCCGGAACCGGGAGCCTGGTGTCTGTATCGGCAAGGCGATGACCCGCAGGACAGGCAGACAGGGCTGACCGTGCTCAGGGCGGCTCCGGCCCGAAGGGATGAGCCTGGTCTTCCCTCGCATCTGGAGCCGGGTCGGCTGGCCATGGATCGTCGCCACCTCTGGGTGGGCACCAAGACCCTGCCTCTGGAGCTGCAGGTGGTCAAGGCTGCCGGCAAGCGCGCCATGCAGGCCATGGACTGGGCCCGTGGCGCTCGCTTGGAAGACGGGGCCCGCTGCAGCTGAATTCTTCCACCGGCTGGCTGTCCAGGCCATGCGGGGATTCCAGGGGCGAATGAAGGAGGAAAGCCATGCAGTCTGATGATGCTGACCAGGCCGACAAGGAGCAGGCCGAGGATGCAAATGACCAGGATCTGGCCGGGGATCGGCGCAACCGTGCGCTGGCTGCGGCGCTGACCAGGGCTGCGAAAGAGCTGTCCAAGGCCAAGAGCCAGTTGGCCCAGTTGGCTCAGCCGCCCCTGACAATCGCCCTGGCCTTGGGCGTGGATTCTGTGGCCTACGACAGCCAGGGGGTGCAACAGGCCCGGCTGCTGATCCTGAGCGGTTCGCGTCGGATGGTGGTGCCCCTGGCGCCCAATATCCACGCCGAGCGGATCAGGGCCGGCCAGGAGATTCTGCTCAACGCCGACATGGTGGTGGTGCGTGTGGGCGATCAACCGGTGACCGGGCAGGTCCGCACGCTGCGGGAGACCTTGGAATCCGGTGCTCTGCTGGTGGAAGACCCCTCCGGGCAGACCCGCGTCGCTGCGCGTGCGGGCTCTCTGCAGGACCAGCCCATCGAGGCGGGCAGTGCCTTGCTCATGGACGAAAGCTGTTCGCTGGCCCTGGCTGTGCTGCCTGAGTCGGACCAGTCCGACATGCTGCTGGAGGAGACTCCTGACGTGGACTTCTCTGATATTGGCGGCCTGGACAGGCAGATCGAGCGCATCCGTGATGCGGTCCAGATGCCCTTCCAGCATGCCGATCTGATGCGCCGTTATGGGCTTCAGGCCCCCAAGGGTGTTCTGCTTTACGGGCCGCCCGGCAATGGCAAGACCATGATTGCCAAGGCCCTGGCCCGCGCCCTGGCCCAGGAGAGCGACGGTCACGGGGTCTTCCTGTCGGTCAAGGGCCCCGAGGTGCTCAACAAGTTCGTGGGCGAGTCGGAACGGCTGATCCGCCGCCTGTTCGCGCGAGCCCGCAGCCTGGCAGGCCAAGGCGGACCCGTGGTGGTCTTTATCGACGAGATGGATGCCCTGCTGCGAACCCGAGGATCGGGCATCTCATCGGATGTGGAGACCACCATCGTCCCCCAGTTCCTGACCGAGCTGGACGGTGTCGAGTCCCTGGACCAGGTCATGGTCATCGGCGCCTCCAACCGCATCGACATGATCGACCCGGCGGTTCTGCGCCCAGGACGGCTGGATGTCAAGATCCGCATCGATCGGCCCGACAGGACCAGGTCGGCCGCTATCTTGGGCAAGTACCTGGGCTCCGACATGCCCATGCAGGATGATGCCGGGCCGGAGGAGCTGATCCAGGTGCTGGTTGACGGACTCTTCGCCCGGGATGATGACCACCTGCTGGGCAAGGTCATGGATGCCACGGGCCGCTGGCAGCCGCTCTACCTGGAGTCTGTGGTCTCCGGCGCCATGTTGCACAACCTGGTTGATCGGGTCAAGACCATGGCGGTCAAGGCCTCCATCGAACAGGGTCGACAGGTGGGTCTCGACCGTGGATTCTGCTTGAGAGCGGTCCGTGGGCAGTACGAGGACACTCTGGAGGAGCTCAGCGGACAGGATCCGGACCGGTGGGCCGATCTGGCAGGACTGCGCCCAGGGCGGGTCCAGGAGGTTCGCCCGGTCGACTGGCAAGGGGAGCGGTCATGAGTGCCGGGCGGGTCATGGGCACCGAGACGGAGTATGCCATTGCCGACCCCCAGGATCCCGGCGCTGATCCACGCACTCTGGCCCTGCGTCTGGTAAGGGCCGCTGCTCAGCCGGCCTTGGCGCACATCCGCTGGGACTATGGGGAAGAGGACCCGGTCAATGATGCCAGGGGAGGTCGGCTGCCGCGTTCCGCTGCCGCTCCGAGCATGCTCACTGATGCGCCCGGCGCCCGGCTGATCGATGTGGCAGCTCCCAATGGGGCGCGGATTTATGTGGATCATGCCCACCCAGAGTATGCCTCGGCGGAAACGGTGAATGCCTTCGACGCGCTGGTTCAGGATCGTGCGGGTGACCGTTTGATGGCCCAGGCCGCGGAAAAGGCTGGAGGTCTGGCTCTCTACAAGAACAACGTGGACGGCAAGGGCGCCGCCTGGGGATCCCATGAGAACTATCTGATGGACAGGGCGGTGCCCTTCGCCAGGGTGGCGGCCCTGATGACCATTCATTTCGTCACCCGGCAGATCTACACCGGCTCGGGCAGAGTGGGTCTGGGGCCCAGGAGCGAGGAGGCCGGCTTCCAGCTCAGCCAGCGCGCCGACTATCTGACCAGCCGGATTGGGCTGCAGACCACCTTCGGGCGGCCGATCATCAATACCCGGGACGAGTCCCATGCTGGGCCGGGCAGCCGTCGCCTCCACGTGATCGTGGGCGATGCCAACCGGCTGGATGCGCCCCTGGTCCTCAAGCTTGGGACCACCGATCTTCTGCTCGGGCTCTTGGAGTCCGAGGATGATTCGACCAGTCAGGTCGATGAACTGCTGGATCGCTGGACGCTGGATGACCCGGTGTCAGCCCTGCACACGGTTTCCCGTGATGTCGCTCTGACCAAGCCGCTGGCCTTGGCGAACGGGGGGTTCGCCGATGCGCTGACCATCCAAAAGGCATTGCTGGATGCGGCCCGCCAGGCCAGAAGGGGTATCGACCGGCCAGGTTGTGCCGACGACCGGGTTCTGAACCTCTGGGACCAGGTGCTCGCGGATCTGGCTGCCGTGCGTTCGGGCGACGAGGAGGATCGTCTGGCCATGCACGATCAGGCAGGCAGGCTGGAATGGCTGCTCAAGTGGCAGCTCTTGGAGCGACTGCGCCGCCGCCGTGCCATGCCCGACTGGTCGGATCCCCGTCTGGCGGCGCTGGATCTGGCCTGGGCACGGGTGGACCCCGGCCGTGACCTGCCATGGCGGCTGAAAGGATCTATCCAGCGACTGGCTGATCCCGACCAGATCACCAGGGCCATGAACCAGGGGCCGGAGCAGACTCGTGCCTGGTGCCGTTCCCAGCTGCTGCACCGCTGCCCTGATGCGGTCAAAGCCGTCTCCTGGAGTCGTGTCATTCTTGAGGAGCAGGGACCGGAGGGGGAGCCTGAAACCAGGATCGTGGATCTGTCCGATCCGCTGGGTCATACAAGGTCTTCCTGCCGGGATGACCGCGACATATACTGCAGGTAGCGCAGAAAACAGTCCGATATCCGACCGGACGACCACCGGTGGACCACAGTTGGCAATGCCTCGACCACCCGTTTGAAAGAGAAGAGAAGTATGGAATTGCGCGATTTGGCCATGCAAGCCGCCACCATTGCTGTGGAGGCCGGCCGTCATGCCCTCCAGGACCAGATCAATCCCCACGATCCCCGCTCCACCTCAGCCATCGGCCAGGGCACCCAGTTTTCGCCGGGCATTGACACGCGGCTGATTCGTTACTGCCGTACCAAGATCGCTGCCCTGGACCCTATGGACGGCTTCTGGGAGGAGGAGGCCGGCAACCGCCGTCCAGGCGGCCGCTACTGGTGCCTGGGCCACATCGACGGTCCGGTCAACTATGTGCGCAACATGGCCGAATGGACGCTGACCATTTCCCTCTTTGCCGTGGACGAGAAGGGCCACGCTTCACCGGTCCTGGGCATCGTGCACGCACCGGTCCTGGGCCTGACCTACCTGGCCGCCAAGGGCCAGGGCGCCATCAGGATCCGACGGACCATTGTGGGCGACAAGCGGGAGAAGATCATTCCTTCCACGATGACCACCCTGAACGGATCAGTGATCAGCTTCGGCATGTCCTACTTCCCCAACGAGTCCGAAAAGGTCCTGCAGATCGTCTCGCGCATGGCCGGCAAGCCTGCCGACATCAAGCGCGTGGGTCCGGTCTCGCTGGATCTGTGCCGGGTGGCGGACGGCAGCTACGATGCCTACTTCGAACCGGCCCTGCACTCCTGGGACATCCCTGCGGTCTCTGCGGCGGCTGTCGTGGTCCGGGAGGCCAAGGGTACCCTCTGGCGCTGGGACGGCGGGCACGTGCGCTGGGAGGGCAGCAACGACGTGGTGGCCACCAACGGGCTTATCGCCGAGGATTTGAACACGTATCTGAGCGGGCGCTGATCCGCGCCGGGAAGGAGAACGACCATGGCTGAGGCATCCCAGCAGGGACGGCGCATGGCAGCCGGGCAGCAGCAGGAGCAGGAAGAGGATCTGCCGCAGACCAGCGCCCAGGAACAGGGCCAGGCAGCTGGGTCCGACCTGGATGCCGTCCTGGATGACATCGAGACCACCCTGGAGACCAACGCCAAGGAGTATGTGCAGGGGTTCGTCCAGAAGGGCGGCCAGTGATTCATGGCGGATGGGCAGGGGGCTGACTCGGACTTTCGAAGGATATTCGGCATCGAGACCGAATACGGACTGAGCCTGACCGGCGCCAGTGGACCCTACGCTGCTGGCCGGGTCGCCATGGCCATGTTCCGCCCTCTGATTGAGAAGCACGGGTCAACCAACATCTATCTGCCCAATGGCGCCCGACTCTACCTGGACGTGGGCTCCCACCCGGAGTATGCCACGGCGGAGGCCCGCGATCCGCTGACGGCTCTGACCCAGGTGCTGGCCGGTGAGCGGATCATGACCGACCTTGCCGAGGGCGCCCGGAAGCGCCTGGCGGAGGACCTGGGCAGGCCGGTGAAGGTTCACCTCTTTGCCAACAATATGGATGCCCAAGGCCATGCCTTCGGCTGCCATGAGAACTATTTGCTGGACCGGCGAGTCCCCCTGGACATGATCGGAGCCTGCCTGGTCCCCTTTCTGGTCACCCGACAGCTGATCACCGGGGCGGGTCGTCTGAGCCCAGACGGGTTCCAGCTCAGCCAGCGGGCCGATTTTCTGGACGAAGGGGTCTCCTCGGCCACCACCCGTGCCCGTCCTATGGTCAACACCCGTGACGAGCCTCTGGCTGATCCCGAACGATGGCGGCGTCTGCATGTGATCGTGGGTGATACCAACCGGTCGCCGCTGGCCACCTGGTTCAAGATGGCCAGCACCCACCTGGTCCTGAACTTGATCGAGCAGGCCTGTCGCCAGGGCCGACGGCCAGACCTGGCCGACTGGGCCTTGGCTGATCCCGGTGCAGCGGTCCGAGCCGTCAGCCGGGATCGGACCGGCCGGGTAACCTTTGAGCTGCAGGCTTCCATGAAGACCGGCAGCATCAGCGCTCTGGGTCTGCAAGAGGCCTATTGGTCGGCCTGCAAGGCCTTGGTGGACCAGCAGGAGGATATAGGCATCGACCGGCCCCAGGCTCTGCGTGCCCTGCGACTTTGGAGAGCGGCCTTGGATGCGCTGGATGCTGGGCGTTGGCAGGATCTGGCTGACTGGGTGGACTGGGCCGCCAAGCTGCGGTTGCTCCAGGGCCTGAGTCGGCGAGGCGCCGGACGGGATCTGGACGAGGCGCTGGACCTGGACTATCACGATCTGAGCGCGGGAAGGTCCTTCCCTGGCCTGGTCAGGCATGGGCTCATGCGCTCGCCGGTCGACGACTCTGAGATACGTCGCGCCATGGATCAACCTCCAGAGGATACCCGGGCCCGTCTGCGTGGCAATTTCGTCCGTGCCGCGGACCGGGGAACGCGCACCTGGTCTTGCGACTGGAGCCACCTGGTCCTGGGCGGCTCTCACCGCGTCGAGGTGGCCCTGCCTGACCCCTTCGACCATCTGGGCCCACCCCGATACCACTCCCTGATGGATTTCCTGAGGGGTACAGCGGAGCCGCATGCCTAGGGATGGTTTGCATATGGGACATCGGTCAAGTCTGCTGTAAAAAGAAGGGCCCTGGCATCCGTGGATGGATGCCGGGGCCCTTGCAGAAAGGCTGGTTTCACTTCTTGTTGGTGACGGCCTTCTTCAGCAGCGAGCCGGCAGAGATCCGCACGCCATAGCTGGCCGGAATCTTGATGGTCTCACCGGTGCGGGGGTTGCGTCCGGTGCGGGCGGCACGCTTGACGCGCTCGGCCGAGAACAGACCGGTCAGCTTCAGACCCTCGCCGGACTTCATGGCCTCGACGAAGACATCCTGGAAGGCGTTGACAGCAGCTTCCGCCTGAGCCTTGGTCAGGTTGGACTTCTGCGCAATCTTCGAAACGAGATCAGACTTGTTGTATGCCATAGAACATCCTTCTTTCGGGGGCCTCCCATTGCTTGATTGGGGGAAAGCCCAACGGTCAATGACTGATATTACCGCAGATT
This sequence comes from Bifidobacterium sp. VU/mBH4 (B4), assembly GCF_058199535.1. Classification (NCBI taxonomy): domain Bacteria; kingdom Bacillati; phylum Actinomycetota; class Actinomycetes; order Bifidobacteriales; family Bifidobacteriaceae; genus Bifidobacterium; species Bifidobacterium sp. VU/mBH4 (B4). Next base: position 576,575 of record NZ_JBVPQJ010000001.1, read on the forward strand.
AGGCCCAAACACCGCATTTTCCGGGGGTTTCCGACATTTCATCAAGCGATTTTTGAGGCCCTTGGGAATGAAAGTGTCCGAGGGGCCCTTTAGATGCGATTATGGTTGCTCAGCCAGCGCATGGCCAAGGCTCCCAAGGGGATGCGCAGCCAATAGGTGGCCACCCGGAAGACCAGAGTGGCCGAGATGGCTACGCCCGAGGGAACGCCTGCCAGGCGGAAGGCGGAGAAGAGCACCGCCTCTATGGCTCCCAGGCCGCCGGGTGTGGGGACAGCCGAACCCAGCGTATTGGCCAGGAGGAAGACGAAGGTGGTCTCGAAAACGTTGGTCCGGCAGCCGAAGGCCATCAGGGCGGCCCAGAAACTCATGCCCAGGGCGGCTGACTGCATCACAGCCCCAAGCACGGCCACCACCAGCTGCCTGGGCTGAGTCAATATCTCCACAAGGTGGCGGGCGTAGGAGGCCACGATGGGCATCAGGCGTTCCATGACCAGTCGCCGTGTGTAAGGCACGGCCATGATCAGGGCTGCGATGATGGCCACTGTTCCGATGACGATGACCAGGGTGTTGGTGGGGATCATCCCGGATAGGGTGTTGCGCCCGGTGAACAGCCCGATGCCGATCAGCAGACAGAAGGTGGTCGCGAACTGGACGGCCACCACGGCGCTCATGATGGCCGTGGCCATGGTGTTGTCATAACCGTCCCGCCGCAGGAACTGCAGGTTGACGAAGGCCGGCCCCACCCCGGCGGGCATGGAGACCGAGGTGAACGAGGAGGCCACCTGGGATAGGAAAATGCCCTTGAAATCGCGCTTGGCCGGGTCGATGAAGACTCCCAGGGTGATGGCGCAGCCCACCCAGGACAGTGATCCCAGCAGGAAGGAGAGGCCAGCCATCCAAGGGTTGGCATTGCGGACGGCGCTGATGACCTGGGGCAGATTGAACTGGGTGACGATGACGGCGACAGCTACTACCAGCAAGGCCAGGGCCACGAAGCTGCGCAGACTGAAACGTGAGAGGGTTACCTGGCCGGTCTCAGCCACCGACTCAGGAGGAGCCAAGGTCTGCAGCTGTTTGCGCAGATCAGTCAGAATCTGTCGATCCCAGCCAGGCAGGGCCTGGGTCTGTGAGGGGATGGCCACCATCTGGCAGAATGGCGATAGCCCCGCCAGGGTCTTGACCCCCCAGGAGGCTCGGGCGGCCGTGATGGCTTGATCCACGCCGATCATCGCGGCGATCAGGGCGAGAAGCTGGACCCGGTCCAGGGCGATGTTGGCCTGGGAGCTGGCGCTGTCTCCGTTCTCCCAGCCGGCGATGACCGCGGATCCCGACTGATCCAGGGCCAGAGTCTCTGGGCGGATGCGGCGGTGTGTGAAGCCGCGCTCGTTGGCTCGGCGAAGATAGTCCATCAGCTGCTTGGCCCTGTCGGCGTCCAGGTTCTCAGGTTCCAAGGGCCCAAGATGGACATCATCCTCAAGGACCAGAATTGAGGATTCGGCGCTCTCCGCCAGACCATAGGGGTGCAGGGTGGTCAGTCCCAGGTCCCGCAATTCAGTCAGCATGGCCATGTGGTGTTGCATGGAGTTTCTGACCGACCGATCCCGGCGCATGGAGACTCCGGACAGTTTGATCCACTGCCAGAGCTGCATCAGATAGCCCATGGTGTGCAGCTGGCCGTCCATGACCGAAACCGTGTAGGTGCGGCCATCCCTGTCACGGGCCCTGTAGATGCGTGAGGCCTCGATAAGGTCGTCGTCGAGGGCGGGCAGTGGCTGGCCATCGTTGTCTAGACTGGGATCCTGACGCTCCAGGCTGGCGGCATGGATGCCGATGGAGGCTATGGCCTGCACCACGCCCTGCCCCCAAGCGCCCTTGTTCTGCGTGCCCGCCAGGTATCGGACGACCATGCCCATGATTCGGCCAAGGATCAGCGAGACCAGAACCCCGCTGGCCGAATTGGAGGATATGGCGACCATGATGATGGCCACGACGTATAGAGCGTTCCATCCCCACTTGACCGAGCTGCGTAGTCGACGGGGTCCTGCTGCACTCAGGAAGGCAGCCAGACCGGCATAGAAGTCAGGCAGCAGGACGGGAGATCCTATGGCGTTCTGGGAGCTGAATGAGGCGATCAGGGTCGGGTTGCCCGCCTTCAGGATCAGGTTGGAGGTCAGCATGACCAGCCCGAAGCCCAGGAACATGGCCAAGGGGGCAGTGATGGCCTGGATCCATTCCCTGTTGACCAGCAGATGGACAAGCACCGCCAGGACCACGGTCACGGTCACTGCCTGCTGAAGGAAGGCCGTGGGCACGTCCATGAGCCAGTCCATGGCATTGCCGGCCTGGCGCATGTCCGACTCGACCCCGGCGGCTATGCCCTTCAGATAGACAGCTGCCAGGGTGACCAGGATTCCCAGGATCAGTGCTGCCAGGGCTCGAAGCAGGTCTTCGGCATCATGAACCCGCTGGGGTGGGGTATCCCGAATGATGACCTGGTCTTCCTGCACAGGGTCGGCGGAATCGGTGTCCTCGGGGGTGATGGTCGACTGGGACGGGGTCATGGTCAGTCGCGATCGAAGTCCACCAAGGTTCCGGCTGCACCGGTGTAGGTTGCCGGTGTCAAGGCCTTGAGCCGGCTCGCCGTGTCCTGGTCCAGGTCCAAGCCGTCGATGAAGTGCTCGACATCCTCCCGGCCGATCCTCTTGCCCCTCATCAGCTCCTTGACCTGCTCATAGGGGTGATCCATGCCTGAGCGTCCAGCCAGTCCGGCGGCCCGCATGGCCGTCTGTATGGGCTCGCCCAGGACCTCCCAGTTGCTGTCCAGCTCGTGGGCCATTAGGGCCTTGTCGGGGTGGATGGTCTGCAGGCCGCCGTCCAGGTTGTCCAGAGCCAGCAGGCTGTAGCCCAGGGCCGAACCGATGTTGCGCTGGGTGGTGGAGTCAGTCAGGTCCCGCTGCCAGCGGGTTTCGGTCAGGGTGGTGGCCAGGGTGTCCAGCAGGGCTCCTGAGATCTCCAGATTGGCTTCGGCGTTCTCGAAGCGTATGGGGTTGACCTTGTGGGGCATGGTGCTGGACCCTGTCGCGCCTTTGACGGGTTCCTGGGCAAAGACGCCGCGGGAGATGTACATCCAGACATCCACGGCCAGGTTGTGCAGGATCCGGCCCAGGTGGGCGATGTTGCCGAAGAGCTCGGCCTGCCAGTCGTGGGACTCGATCTGAGTGGTCAGCGGGTTCCAAACCAGGCCCATCCGCTCTGTGATGAAGGCCCGGGTCAGATCGATCCAATCCACCTGCGGCAGGGCGGCCAGATGAGCGCCAAAGGTTCCAGTGGCGCCATTCATCTTGCCCATGTAGTCCTGATGACGGATCCTGCCCAGCTGTCGGTGCAGCCGGTGGACGTAGACCGCCATCTCCTTGCCCAGGGTGGTGGGTGTGGCTGGCTGGCCGTGGGTCAGGGCGAGCATGGGCAGATCCCGGTATTGCTCCGCCATGGTCGCCAGATGGCTCTCGATTCGGGTGGCCTTGGGGAGCCAGACCTGTTCGACCCCGCCTCGGATGCAGCGGGCATAGGCCAGATTGTTGATGTCTTCGCTGGTGCAGGCGAAGTGGACCAGGGGTGTCAACCCGGGAAGTTGGGACTCAGGGCCAAGGGCTGTGGCTGAAGCCTCCAGACGGCGGTCGATGTAGTATTCCACAGCTTTGACATCGTGGTGGGTCTGGGCTTCAATGCCTGCCAGTTCGGTGATGCCATCGGCATCGAAATCCTCGGGGATGGCTCGCAGGTAGGCCTGTTCTGCCTCTGTTAGAGGCTCTACGCCCGGCAGGACCGGGTGCTGGCCGTTGCCCTGGTAGCCGTTGGCCAGCATGATCATCCATTCGACCTCGACCCGCATACGCTCGCGGTTCAAGGCAGGTTCGCTCAGATAGTCCACCAGATCGGCGGTCTGCCTGCGGTAACGTCCGTCCAAGGGATTGAGGGGGATGACTGGGGTGATTCGGCTCAGGTTCATGCCTCCAGCCTAGACGACCGGGTCAACCAGCAGGAATCGACATGGGCGCTTCTGGTGGATCGCGTGTCCTGCTCATCGCTGCAGCCTGCCGCGGTAATAGCGGGTCTCCTGCAGATCGCCCTCGATGGCATGGGCGAAGTGGTCGTCCTGGCGTCGTACTGCCGGTGAGTTCTGATCCCGGGCATCAGCCCAGGCCGCCCGCTGGTAGGCCATGCCATGGGTGGATTCCTTGCCGGATCCGGCAGTGGTCACTGTCCGGCCAGTTTGGCTGCCGCCTGGAGGGGGAGGTCCGCCTGCCCTTCCCCTGACGGTCAGTTGATTGGGCCGTGAGGGGTTGTCGGCTCCATCGAGGCTGGAGACCAGCTCTTCGCGCATTTCCACGCTGGTGACCCAGGTGCTTGACCCTATCTGGCGATGGGCGATGGGCGATCCGACGGTCACGATGTGATCGAAGTGGTAGCGGTTGGAAAGATCCGAGGCCATGGTGGCGGCCACGATACCGCCCTGGGAATGACCCACCAGGCTGACCGGATCGTCCGGACGCACCCCGGCATCCTGCATGGCCTGGTCCACTAGACGCAGCGAGGCCGCCCTTTCGCGTACTGAAGCCTTGTCGCTCATGAGCTGGATGTTTTGGCACCAGCCGATGGGGGAATCGAGATGGGAGCTGGTGCCGGGTATGTAGACCAGCCAACGGTCCCTGCCGTCCGCCACCCGATATCGTTGTACAGCGATGGTTGCGTAAGGAATGCCGTCCTGGCAGGATCCCAGGCTCTCCAGATTTTGCAGGGCGGTGGCAATGTCATGAGCCTCGCCCAACCCCTTGCCCTGTGGCTGTATAGGATCCATCGTGAGCTGGTCACCCTGAAGATGAGCGAGGATGAAGGGCACCAGCAGGCCTGGATCGGTGACCAATCTGCCAATAGGATCGCGGTGGTCCGAGGTCAGGTCGGATGCGGCGGCGGCCAGCAGAGGCTGATGGATGCCGGCCGTAGTTTCCAGAAATTCCTGGAATTGCGAGGCATCCAGTTTGCCGGTCAGTTTAGCTGCTCCCAAGCTCAGACCGATGGTTCCCAGCATGAACGGGGCAATAGGCTGAAACAGGGTCAAGGCCTTGGACATCAGGGAGTCTATCAGCCTTTCCATGAATGATTCCGCCTGCGAGTACAACCCGTAGGCCTTGGTCAGCCGATCGGCCACAGACTGGAGCTTGGTGCGTAGGTCTTCGCAGGCCTGAGCTTGGTCACTGCAGAAGGTCACCATCAGGTCCAGGGGCAGACTGGCGTGGCCTGGCGGCGGCACGGCAGCCTGGGTGCAGGGGAGGGCGGGCAACCCTGGCATGGTTCTGCGGATGGCCTGATTGGTGAGAATCCATTGCGTCTGCAGGGTGGCCAGGGCTCCGCCTGCCTGGTTGAGCCGGTCCGCCATGCCGGTCAGGTGGTCCAATTCTGTGCTGGTGTAACCGTTGGCATCGGGTGTGGCGGTGACCGTCCGCTTCATGGTCGGCTCTCTTGATCGATCAGGTTCAGGGTGCGTCCTGCCTGGACACGCTGATCCTGGCAGAGGGCATCCATGGCCCGTACCTGGGCCCGGTAGGCCTGAGCGGCCTTTCCCTGCCAGTCGACCCTCAGAGCCTGGTCGGCTAGTTCGCTCAGGTGGACCAGGGTTGTTCGCGACTGCCGAGCCATATCGGCCAGCATGGTCCGGCAACGGGCCACCCGTGCGTGGCAGGGGCAGGCTCCGGCCGCCTCAGGATCGGACAGGTAGGAGGGCTGCTCGAGGAAGGGGCCTAGGGTGGGTAGTGACGATGGTGATGACTTGTCCATGCGTCTACTTCATCACTGCAGTCATGCTTGCATGGCGTCGATTGGGCCATGTGGTCGAATGTTGCCTGATCCGTTTTGATGGGGACAGGTCTTCGAAAAATGATCGAGCAATGCCTGGTAAGGCCGGTCACCAGGGTTTGACGCCCTTTTCCTGATCCTGGTGGCCGCCCGTATTGCCTGTTGGGTTGGGGGAGGAGGAGGGATCGCTCTGTTGTTGGTTGCGCCTGAGCAGGTCCTCCACCTCAGCCTCCTGCTGCTTGGTCAGCCCAGAGGATGAGCCCTTACCTGATCCACTTTTTCCATCCTGCCCATTCTTGGTTGTGGCTGCTTGTTGTTTTTTGAGTATCCGTTCCGTACGTTTGGTCAGTGCAGTGCTGGTCGCTTGGTTGGCTTGCGCGGCCTGCCTGGTCTTCGGCAGAAGCAAGGGGCCCGGCCGCTCCACTTGGGCGAAAAGGCGGTCCGCCTGATCTTGCAGCGCCTTGATTGCTGCCGGGTCTGCCTGTGGGTTTCGAGCCTGCCGAATGCTGGTGTTCAGTGTGCGCGTGGCCTCGTTGTACGTGGCGATGGCTCTGACGTTGATCAGGCCCCATGCCCCGGCCAGCGCTGCTATCAGGGCTAAAACGATAAGGACCAGACGCGTTCGAAGGGTGTTCCTGCTCATAGCAATCTCCTCGAAGTACGGACCCATTGTCCTGCCTCAACCAGGATCAGGACCAGTTCTACCAGTGCCAAGGGCCAGACCAGCGGGGTGACATGTCGGCGCACCTGGTCGACCGTGGTCACCCGGTAGCGCTTGGAGACCGAAGCTGTAGCGCCCTCGCGGACAGTGACCCCCTTGGCCAGGGCCTGATAGTGGCCGCTCATCTCGTCGGCCATGGCCTTGAGGGTGTCCGGATCCATGGCCGAGATGCCCGGCTGGCCGGTCTGCGGATCCGTCACCCAGCCTCCGGCGCCGCTGCCGCCGACATCCGAGGTCAACGGCACCCTGCCTCCCTTGGCTGAGCCGGTTCCCAGGACAAAGGCCTCGTCCAGCCCCTCTCTAAGAACGCTGAAGGATCGCCGTTCGTCTCTGCCAGTCTGCTCTCCATCGCTGATCAGATAGAGCAGGATCCGGTCGTTGGGATGTCGGTCCCTGGTCTGCTTCAATGCCAGAGTCAGCCGATCCAGAGGAGCATCCAGACTGGAGCCGGAGGAACGGGAGGTGGGTTCTGTGGCCAGCCCACGGGCCCAGTTGTCCACAGCTCGCACGTCGGGGGTCAGGGGCAGATCGACGCTGGCCGAGGCGCCGAAACTCAGGGCCGAGAAGGATGCATCCGGATAGGTGTCGACCAGGTCGCGGACGGCTGCTTTGGCCGCCTCCAACCGGCTGATGCCGTCCTGGGCCCCATATCCGGCATCCTTGACTGCCATGGATCCGGTCACGTCAACCGCAATGAAGACATCAGTGGCGTTGACGGCCTTGTTGGTGGTTTTGCTGACGGTGCTGGGGGTCAGGACCATGAGGGCCAGGATCAGGACCATGGCGGTGCGCCGGGCCAAGGCCCAGCGATCGGCATCCGTATCCCGGCCCTTGCGCAGTCCATGGATGACCAGCGCAATGGCCAGGAGCAGCAGCAGACCTGCCAGAAGGCCGCCGGCCACCCAGCCCAGGGCAGGCTCAAAGGTCAGTGACTTGAGTATGTTCATCGCTTCAGCCTCCAGGCCAGGAGCAGATATCCGGACAGCGCCAGGGCCAGGGCCAGGGTCCACCAGCCGGGTGCATCCACCAGGCTGGACTGCTCCTGCTGGCGTGGGTCGGCTCCATGGCGATGTTCGATCCGGCGGACCAGCGCGTTGATGGAGTTCCCGTCCTGCCGTCGCAGGAAGATGCCGCCGCGGGCTTCGATCAGCCGCTGCATCTGCCGGGTGCTCTCCGCCTCGGTGCCTTGGTCCGGTCCCGAATAGAGTCCGTCCACCGCGATTCCTGCGGCCGAGGTCAGCTTGAGCGCCTCCTCCAGGGTGTATGTGGGTTTGCCGGAGACTACGTTATCGGTGGCCAGGACCAGGGAGCTCGAACGTTGGTCGGCCTTTGCCGGTCCGGGTTGGCCCTTGGGAGCGAATTGCGGCAGGAGCGCAGCGCAGCCCACCAGCCCGTCGCCGATCAGTGAGGTGGTGTCCCGGCGGTTCTGCGTGCCCTCCAGCCAGTCGCTGATGTCCTGGTACTGTCGCCCGCTCATGGCATCGATGCGGTCCTGGGACTGCACTCCGTCCAGGATTCGTCGTGCCTTGCTCAATTCGGCGGTGATCATGCCGTAGTCGTCGGTCAGGGGGAAGACGGTGCGCGAGGTGGAGTTGAAGATGCTCAGAGCCATGCGTTCGCCCCGGAAGTTGCGGACCAGATCGAGGTAGGAGGCGATCACCTGCCGGTCGTAGGGCAGGGTGGAGCCGGACACATCCAGACACAGCACGATATCGCGGTTGTGCCCCTGCTCCAGTGTCCGATCGACCCGGGCGGGCCTTGCCGCCAGGCTCAAAACCATCAGCAGGGCCAGAGCGAGCAGGATTGCGGCGCAACGGTTCAATCGTCGCCAGCGCTTCAGCGCCTCATGGCCCTCCTCGGTGTCCAGGTCGCTGTCCAAGGTCCAGATCCGGGCGCCCCGTTCCTGATCCAGCTTGCGACGACGCGCCGCGCGGGAGGCCAGCAGGCCGAACGCCAGGGCCAGGAACAGGGCCAGCACTGGCAGCCAGGGCCACCTCCAGGACAGATTGCCTATGCTCATCGTGGCCACCGTTCAATCAACTCCCGTACCCACTCGGCTGCCTGATCCACCGTGGCGTCGGTTCCTGTGCTGTTCCTGGGAAGGGCAAATTCAGGCGGGTAAAGGGCATCTATGGTCTGCCGAAGCAGGTCCAGACCCTGCCGGGTGCTCGGCGTACGGGGCTGAGCCTGGATTTCGGCCAAAGTCTTGGACTTCATATCACTGTTCCAGGAGCGGGAGGCAAATCCACGAGCGATGGTGGCCAGTGCCGTCATGGCCTGGTCGCGGTTCAGATGGCCCTTGTCGTACTGGGCCACCACCTGATCAATCCGCTGACGCCATGCATTGAGGGAGTCAGAGCTCGCTTGGATCGGATGCTCTTCCTGCTGACGGTGGAATCTAGGCAGGAGAATGGCTGCTCCGGCCAGGGCCAGGGCCAGTATGATGGCGGTCGCCGTCAGAGCCAGCAGCCAGGTGGGCTGAGTCATGGCGGGCATGATCTTGATTTGACCATGACCGGACGCAAGACGAATCAGGACGACAGCACTCATGCCGCCATCACCGTCCGTCGCATGGGAATGCCTGGTCGGCCGGCTGAGAGCAGGTGGATGAACCTGTTGAACATGGCTGTGCTGGAGTCGGCCCTGATCAGCGAGGCTCCGATTCTGGTCAATTCCCGGCTAAAGGCCTCGATCTGATAGCGCCTGTGCAGGTCCACGGCTTGCGTCCCGTTCGCGGTACGCAGGAAAGCCGGGATCTTGCGTCCGCTGGGCGCATCCGTTACCGAGCCCATGGCGGGCTGTTGCCGCAGGGGATTCATGGTCTCCACTCCGATGAAATTCAAGGGGTGGGTGGTTGCCAACTGTCGGATGGTCGGCATCAGGTCAACATGCAAGGCCGACTGGTCGGTGGCGATGACCAGCATGGCCTGCCTGTCCTGGATGCCGGCAGCGTAGCCCAGCAGTGCCTCAAGGTTGCGTGGCTGATCCAGCGGTGACTCCAGAGCCCGGTCCAGGGTCTGTTCGAATCGGGCGAAGCCCCCCTGGCATGGTATGCGGCGGATGGCGGATGAATCGACCAGGACCAGGTCCACCTCATCGCTGCGGCGCAGGCAGAGGGAGGCGAACATGCAGAGGGCGTTGGCGGCCACCTGGATGGCCTGCTCCCCGTCAGGGCACGTTCCAGACATCTCGCGGCCGACATCCAGCAGCAGCCAGACCTTGCTGGTAACCAGGCGCTCGCGCTCAACCACCATGGGTCGACCCATCCGTGCGCTGGCATGCCAGTCGATCATGCGGGTTTCGTCTCCGAACTCATAGGCGCGCAGGTCGGCACGTTCGTCTCCACCGCCGCGTCGGCCAGAGGAGTGCTCGCCCTCCAGCAGTCCAAGGGCCCTGCGCACCGTGGGAAGCCGCAGACTGGTGTCCAAGGACTCGATTCGTCTGCGGACCGGGTCGCGATTCGAGCGTCGGCGGCTCATGGCACCGGCACCGTGTCGACGATCTGGTCGATGATGTCGTCGCTGCTGATGCCGTCGGCCTGAGCCTCAAAGGTCAGCAGGATCCGGTGGCGGAGTACCGAATGGGCCCAGTCCTTCAGATCCTCGGGAATGACGTAATCCCTGCCAGTCAGCAGGGCCCTGGCCTGGCCGATGCGCACCAGGGCGATGGAGGCACGCGGGCTGGCTCCCAGCCTCACCTGCTCGGCCAGCCCTTGGATGGGCCGCGATCCAGCCCCCCTGCTGGTGGCCGCCAGATCGACCGCATATCGCATGATGGGCTGTGCCACGTGGACCTGCCGGGCCTTCTGCCTCAGGAAGTCCACATCGGCGATGGTCAGTGCGTCCCGATCGTCCTTGCCGGGCATATCGGTGCCTCGGCTGGTCAGCATCTGCAGCATTCGGGTCTCCTGGTCGGCATCAGGATAGGTCATGACGGCCTTGAGCATGAACCGGTCCATTTGGGCCTCGGGCAGGTTGTAGGTGCCCTCCTCCTCGATGGGGTTCTGGGTGGCTATCACCATGAAGGGCCGGGGCAGGGCTATGCGTTCGCCGCCGATGGTGGTGGCGCCCTCGGCCATGGCCTCCAGCATGGCTGACTGGGTCTTGGCGTTGGAGCGGTTGATCTCGTCCATGAGGACGAAGTTGGCGTGAATGGGACCCAGCTGTGTCGAGAAGCGCTGTGTGGAGAAGTCGTAGACCTGGGTGCCTACCAGATCCGAGGGCATCAGGTCGGGCGTGCACTGGATCCGCTTGAAGCTGCCGGAGACCGAGGTGGCCAGAGTCTGGGCGGCGGTGGTCTTGGCCAGGCCGGGCACGGATTCGATCAGGATGTGTCCTGAGGCCACCAGCGTCAGGATCAGGGCCTCGCGCAGGTTCTCCTGGCCTACCAGAGTCCTGGAAAAGCGGGTTCGAATCCGGTCGGCCAACTGACGGCAACGTTGCAGGTCGTCCTGGCTGATTGGCGGAACCTGCCGGTCCTGACCGGGCTGAACAGATGGGGACTGACTGGGTCGAGGTGGGAATAATGCCATAGCAGATATGGTAACGGCATTTCCTGACGACTCAGCCAGCAGGACTCAGGTCAGGGACCAGTCCACCGGCTGGGCGCCCATGGCCTCCAGCGCTTGGTTGGCCTTGGAGAATGGGCGGGATCCGAAGAAGCCGTATCGGGCCGACATGGGGCTGGGATGCGGGGATTTGATGATGGCCGCATTGGTCAGCAGGGGCTCCAGGCTCTGGGCCTGTCGTCCCCAAAGAATGGCCACCAGGGGCCGGACCTTGCCCTCCTGGTCGCGTCGGTCGTTCAGAGCTCGGATGGCGGCGTCGGTGATCTCCTCCCAACCCTTGTTCCGGTGGCTGGCCGGCTTGCCCACCCGTACCGTCAGGCAGCGGTTGAGCAGCATGACCCCTCGCCTGGTCCAAGGCGTCAGATCGCCGTTGGAGGGCGTGGGCAGGCCCAGGTCGGAGCTGAGCTCGGTGTAAATATTGCGCAGGGAGCCGGGAATGGGGCTGACTGCAGGGTCCACGCAGAAGCTCAGGCCCACCGGATGGCCGGGCGTCGGATAGGGATCTTGGCCCACGATCAGAACCTTGATGGAGTCGAAGGGGATGGTAAAGGCGCGCAGGATGTTCTTGCTGGCAGGCAGATAGCGGTGGCCCTGGGCCAGCTCGGATCTGAGGAAGTCGCCCATACGGTGAATGTTGGGCTCGACAGGAGCGAGAGCCTCGGCCCAGCCGGGGTCCACCAAGGCGCTCAGAGGTTTGCGATGGGTTCGGCCCTGGCCTCCTGCTATGGTCGGAGGGTTGGTACCGGTTCCGTTCGTCGGCGCGGGGGAGGTTGCGGCAATAGGCTGGCTGCTGTTCATAAGGTCACTATATCGCTTGGTGATATGAGCCGGTCAGGGTTGTCATGGCTCTCTTAGGCTTGCGGGGAACGTCGGATGGTCAGCGGGATGCTGCTCCGGCGTCCCATTACATATAATGGTTCAGGATCCGGTGGAGCGGAGGAGAGTTCATGGCTAGCACGCGCGACAATGGGACGCAGGCGCGCCCCCAGGTTCATGATGCGTTCGACAACCCTCCCAAGGGGCCGGTCGGTGTGCATCGGGGGCCGCGTTCCCTGCCGGTCAGGGCTCTGCCCTACCTGCTGGTGGTGGTCTTGGCCGTGCTGTGCGGACTGGGCTTATGGGCTGCAGTCAGCGGCTCCCTGCCCTGGCAGCAGACCCACACCGATGCCTCCCGGGTCATCAGCAGCCATCTGCCCAAGCGATCCGCCTCCTCCTCAGACAGCAAGCCCTCTGCTGAAACATCCTCCCAGGAGCAGGCTTCACAGGAGTCCTCGCAGTCGCCTTCGGCGAGCGCATCCAGCAGCAGCCCGGCACCTGTGGTCAACAGGGGCACACAGGTGGCCGTCATCAACGGAACCAGGATCACCGGGCATGCGGGCAGCAAGCGCCAGGTCCTGGTCAATGCCGGTTACACTGCGGTCACGGCAACCAACCCGCAGGGCGCTCTGCCTGGCGTAAGCACGGTCCGTTACCGTGATGAGGCCGACAAGGCTACCGCCCAGGAGGTGGCCAGCCTGTTGGGCATCACCCAGGTGGAGCAGTCCTCCGTGGCATCCACACCGGTGGAAGCCATCCTCATGCAATGAGGTTCAGCCAGCCGGACGACCAAGGAAATTCGACGGCAAAAGTTCCCGAATTTCGGCTCGGCGTTTTGCAATTGCCCTATCGATAGGCCTAAACTGACCTTGCCGACCAGGCAGATGCGGTCAGTCTCGTATCTGTTGTGACGCGGCACCTATGTTAAGGAAGTTAGTTATGGCACAAGGCACTGTGAAATTCTTCAGCGCTGGCAAGGGTTACGGATTCATCAATCCCGACGATGGCGGCGAGGACGTGTTCGTGCACTACTCGGCCATTCAGTCCGACGGGTTCAAGACCCTTGATGAGGGAGATAAGGTCGAATATCAGGTGGAAGAGGGCCCCAAGGGTCTGCAGGCAACCAAGGTCACCAAGCTCTGATTGTCGTCTTCTGTATTCGTCATGGTGGATCCCGGTTATTCCGGGGTCCATTTTTTGTAGCATGTGTTTCGAATTACAGTGCTGAGCCGGGACTGTGCAGGGTGCGGATTGCCTGTGGGCGCGGCCGATGGGTCAGGGGCGATATGGCATACAGCCTGCAGCGTATTTTCCCCTGGGGTTGGCACTCGGCTCCACCGAGTGCTAATCTGCTGAATTAGCACTCGAGGTGCGGGAGTGATAACACGACAGCTGACGGTCGGGTTCCGTTCCACGCCGACGGTGGGTCATGAAACCTCAAGCCATGACGGAGGAAGCAACAATGGCAAAAATCATCGAGTATGACGAGGAAGCTCGTCAGGGCATGCTTGCCGGCCTGGACAAGCTGGCCGACACAGTCAAGGTCACCTTGGGCCCCAAGGGTCGCAATGTGGTGCTGGACAAGTCCTACGGCGCGCCGACCATCACCAACGACGGCGTCTCCATCGCCAAGGAGATCGACCTGGAGGATCCTTACGAGCGCATCGGCGCCGAGCTGGTCAAGGAAGTCGCCAAGAAGACTGACGACGTAGCCGGAGACGGCACCACCACCGCCACCGTACTGGCCCAGTCCCTGGTGCATGAGGGTCTGAAGAACGTGGCTGCAGGGTCCAACCCCATCGCCCTGCGTCGCGGCATTGAGAAGGCCGCCGACGCCATCGTCAAGGAGCTCGTGGCGCAGTCCAAGGAAGTCGAGACCAAGGACCAGATCGCTGCCACCGCCACCATCTCTGCAGGCGACCCCGAGATCGGCAATGAGATCGCCGAGGCCCTGGACAAGGTCGGCCAGGACGGCGTGGTCACCGTCGAGGACAACAACCGCTTCGGCCTGGACCTGGAGTTCACCGAGGGCATGCGCTTCGACAAGGGCTACATCGCCCCCTACTTCGTCACCAACAACGACGACCAGACCGCCGTTCTGGATGATCCTTACATTCTGCTGACCTCGGGCAAGGTCTCCAGCCAGCAGGACGTGGTCCACATCGCCGAGCTGGTCATGAAGACCGGCAAGCCGCTGCTGATCGTCGCTGAGGATGTGGATGGCGAGGCGCTGCCCACCCTGATCCTCAACAAGATCCGCGGTACCTTCAACTCCTGCGCCGTCAAGGCTCCTGGCTTCGGCGACCGCCGCAAGGCCATGCTGCAGGATATGGCCATTCTGACCGGCGCACAGGTGGTCTCCGACGAGCTCGGCCTCAAGCTGGACTCCATCGACATGAGCGTGCTGGGCACCGCCAAGAAGGTCATCGTCTCCAAGGACGAGACCACCATCGTCTCCGGCGGTGGTTCCAAGGATGAGGTCTCCGCTCGCGTGGGCCAGATCCGCACTGAGATCGAGAACACCGACTCCGACTACGACCGCGAGAAGCTGCAGGAGCGGCTGGCCAAGCTGGCCGGCGGCGTGGCCGTCATCAAGGTCGGCGCGGCCACCGAGGTCGAGGCCAAGGAGCGCAAGCACCGCATCGAGGATGCTGTCCGCAACGCCAAGGCCGCCATTGAAGAGGGCCTGCTGCCCGGAGGCGGCGTGGCTCTGGTTCAGGCCGCTGCCAAGGCTGAGAAGGATGTCAAGCTGGATGGCGACGAGTCCACCGGCGCATCCATCGTCTTCCGCGCCATCGAGGCCCCCATCAAGCAGATTGCCGAGAACAGCGGCATCTCCGGTGACGTGGTCATCAACAAGGTCCGTTCGCTGCCTGCTGGCCAGGGCTTCAACGCCGCCAACAACGAGTACCAGGACCTGCTGGAGGCCGGCGTGGCCGACCCCGTCAAGGTGACCCGTTCTGCCCTGCAGAACGCGGCCTCCATCGCCGGGCTCTTCCTGACCACCGAGGCTGTCGTGGCCAACAAGCCTGAGCCTCCGGCACCTGCCGCCGCTCAGCCTCAGGGCGACATGGGCTACTGATCCTTATAGGTTCGGCCGAGGGCTTTCCGGCTGAACCTGGTGATCGCCAAGGACAGGGGCCTGCACACCGGACTATGGTGTGCAGGCCCCTGTTCGCTTGTTCGTTTACTGCGCCATGAGTTTTCACGATCCGGGTTTGGCAGCAGGTACTCATGGTGAACCGGTTGAAAGCTGCCAACATCCATGGTCTGGTGCTCAGGCTCCGGCGAAGAGACGGGTGGCCTGGGCCTCGGTGTCCGCATAGAGCGACGATGCCTGTGTCAGAGCTGCCTGGATACCTTCAAGCGCCTGTTCCATCTGAGCCTGTGAGGCGCGCCACTGCTGGGCCACTGTGGCGAATTGGCTGGCCGCCGAACCCTGCCAGACGCTTTGAAGATTGTCCAGATTGGTGTACATTCCCGCCACGGCATCTCTGATGGCCCCTATTGAGCCACTGACCGCGCCGGAGGCCGTCTGTATCTGATCCGAATCAACTTGGAACCGTGTCATGATTGTCCTTTCCGTGAATGGCGGTGATGGTGGGGGAGTCCAATGCCGTCAACCGCTACTGTGGACACTATGACAGTGTTCACGCAGTTGCCCCGTCCGCGGACCCATGTGGTCGAACGAGTCCCCCTCCACAAGACGAATCCGGTCGGCGTCTCATCCTTGAGGCGGGTGCTGGCTTTCCTGCTCTTGATGATTTTGACGGTCGGCGTTCCGGGGCCGACCAAGGCTATTGCCGATGAGCCTCAGACTGGGGCCGGAACCATGACCGACACGATCACCGATCCGCAGAATCTGCTGGGTTCGGATGTGGGATCCGTCAAGGATGCTATCCAGGAAACCGCCGAGCAGACAGGAGTATCGGTCCGACTGCTCTACCTTCCGCATTTCTATCAGGGCGTCAAGCCTGAGACCTGGGCATCCAGGGTGCTCGAATCGATGAAGCCCACCCACGACACGGTTCTGTTGGCTGTGGCCTCTCAGGACGGCAAATTGGTCGTGGCGGTCTCCAGCAACTCGCAGGCCTGGCTCAAGGATCAGTCCAGCGTAGATCAGCTCTCGCAGGCTGCTCTGGAGCCGGTCACCAAGGGCCGCAATCCCGACTGGGTGGGCTCGGCCAAGGCCATGATGGACCAGGTTGAGACTCTTGACCAAAACCACCGGCATCACCGGGTGATGATCATTGCTCTTTCGGTGACGGTTGTCGTCCTGGTCATGCTTGGCGTAGCCGTTACGATTTGGTGGCGTCGCAGTAGCCGAACCGGGGCCCATCATCGCAAGTCCAGCTCTGGGAAGAAACAATCGCGCCCGACAGAGACGGTCAGCAAACTATCAGATAATACCCAGAAAGACGCGGCAAGCTGAAACCATGAGCAAACCGACGCAAGCACAACTGGTCGTGGTCGACGACGAACCGTCCATCAGGGATCTGCTAGTGGCCTCTCTGCACTTCGCAGGCTTTGCGGTTGAGACCGCGGCGTCCGGCTCCGAGGCCATTCAGGTCATTGAGCGCACCCAGCCGGATCTGATCGTCCTGGATGTCATGCTGCCTGACATCGATGGATTCACGGTCACCTCTCGTATCCGTCAGGAGGGAATCGAGGCGCCGGTGCTCTTCCTGACGGCCAGGGATGATACCCAGGACAAGGTCATGGGGTTGACTGTGGGCGGCGACGACTACGTGACTAAACCCTTCAGCCTGGAGGAGGTCGTGGCCAGGATCAAGGCCATATTGCGCAGGACGCGCGAGCATCAGGAGGACGACCCGATCATCCGGGTGGGGGATCTGGAGATCAACGAGGATTCGCACGACGTCACCAGGGCCGGGCGACCCATCGACCTGAGTCCGACCGAATACAAGCTGCTGCGCTACCTGATGGACAATGAGGGTCGTGTGCTCAGCAAGGCGCAGATTCTGGACCATGTCTGGCAGTACGACTGGGGCGGGGATGCAGCCATTGTGGAGTCCTACATCTCCTACCTGCGCAAGAAGGTGGATGGCATCACCATCAGCGACGGACACGGCGGGGAGCGCAAGGTCACCCCGCTGATCGAGACCAAGCGGGGCATCGGCTACATGATTCGGGCCCCTAGGCAGAACGCATCGGATGGCGGCGATGGCGACTAGTCCCTTGGGCTCGACTCCCATGGCAGAACCGTCGGCTGACAGGACCAACTCCGTCATGGGTTCGGATTCCGGCAAGGGAAAGGGCTCCGGCAGACCGAGGGGTCGGTTCATGCGCAGGTCGCCGCTGGCTGCCATTCCCCTGAGCACCAAACTTGTGGCCAGCATGCTCATCCTGCTCATCGTGGGCACGGTGGGTGTCTCTGTGGCCATCTGCCAGATGGCCGACGACTATCTGATGAAGCGCACGGACTCCCAGTTGATCCGCCAGGCCAACCTGGGCATCCGCAACGCCACCCTGCTGCGCCAGGAGGATCTGAGCAAGAATGGCCTTGGCCCCACTGACTACTTCCTGCAGATCCGCGACGACAAGCTGCACATTATTTCGGACGATCTGAATCCTATGCAGGTCAACGGGGTCATTTCCCGCCCGCGTCTGCCCGCCGACGGCAGCCTGGACTCGATACCCCTGGGCAAGCCGACCACGGTGCCAGCCTATGTGCGCGTCTCGCGACAGGCCTCGCCAGACCGGGACACCATGAAGCGAGCCCGGGCCTCCTGGCGGGTGGTAGCCATGCAGTGGAAGCTGCGCAACGAACTGGACGGCTCCGAAATCAGCGGGATCCTCTTCATCGGTCTGTCCATGAGCGACCAGGACGAGGCCGTGCACGATCTGACGGCTTTCTGCATGATCATTTCCGTTGTTGTGGTCCTTCTGGGCGGAGTCATCTCGGTCCTGCTGATCCAGTCCACCTTGGTTCCCCTCAAACGCATCGAGAAGACTGCTGCCAAGATAGCGGCCGGTGACCTATCCCAACGCATTCCCAGCTTCCCGGAGAATACCGAGGTGGGTTCCCTGGCAGCATCCCTGAATGCCATGCTGGCGCGAATCGAGCATTCCTTCGACGAGCAGCGCCAGACCACCGAGAAAATGAAGCAGTTCGTTTCGGATGCCAGCCATGAGCTTCGTACCCCTCTGGCCGCCATCCACGGCTACGCAGAGCTCTACAGGATGCAGCGCGACTATCCCGGGGCTCTGGAGCGGGCCGACAAGTCCATCCAGCACATCGAAGACTCTTCGACCAGGATGACGGTCCTGGTCACGGATCTGCTCTCGCTTGCACGTCTGGATGAGGGCAGGGGGATCGACACGACCCTGCCGGTCGATCTGACTGGACTGGTGCGAGACGGGGTCGACGACCTGCATGCCTTGGATCCGGGCAGAGAAGTGGTTACCGGAAGGGTTTGCCTGCATACCGAAGATCAGCCCGCTCCCCAGGAGATGCCGGTCACGCCCAACAAGGGTCTGCCAGGCCTCAAGGGACGCAACAAGGAAAAGATCACCGTGGGCGGGCACCTGGGCCCAGCCGTCAGTCTGGACATCCAGGAGGGTCCCCTGCCCTCGGTGCCGGTGACTGGAGACCCCAGCCGCCTGCGTCAGGTGATTACCAATATCATAGGCAATATCCACCGCTACACCCCATCTGATTCGCCGGTCCAGGTGGGAGTGGGCCTGGTCAAGGCGACCATCGCACCGGCGGATCTGACCAGGTTGGAGGCCACTGAGTCCTCGCTGGGACACCTGACCGAGGCGATCCAGGTAGCAGAGAACAGCCATGTGGGCACCGACTATGCCATCATCCGGGTGGTTGACCACGGGCCAGGCGTCCCGGAGGAATCCAGATCCAGACTCTTTGAGCGCTTCTACACGGCCGACCCGTCCAGGGCTCGGGAGAAGGGCGGCACGGGGCTTGGACTGGCCATTGTCCAGTCCATTGTCAAAGCTCATCAGGGGTTCATCTGCGCCTCGCAGACCCCGGGGGGCGGTTTGACTTTCACCATCGTCATACCCCAGGGCGGCAGCCGGGATCAGGGGCACGCTGAGGACCAGGCCAATTCGGCCGGCAATCGTCCCGTACGCCTATGACAAGATGGGTCGTCCTGCCCCTTCCGTTCAGGTAGACTGAACTCGGATATATCAGTTCAAGAAGCAACATAAGGAAGTGGCAGAGCATGCCCAGCGGGAGAGTACGGTGGTACGACGCCAAACGGGGGTTCGGGTTCATCACGGATGAACAAGGTGAGGATGTCTTCCTGCCCTCATCGGCCCTGCCCGCCGGAGTGTCCACCATACGCAAGGGATCCCGGGTGGAGTTCTCAGTGGCTGAGGGCCGCAAGGGCCCCCAGGCCCTGGAGCTGAAGCTGGTGGGGCCGACCCCCTCCATTCTGCGTGCCAAGCGACCTGATCCGGACGACATGGCCGCCATCGTGGAGGACTTGATCAAGCTGCTGGACTCCGCGGGCAATGGCCTGCGTCGACACCACTATCCAGGTCGGGCTGAATCCGCCAAGCTGGCTACCCTCTTAAGGGCTGTGGCCGATGACTTTGACGTGCCGGACTGAGCAGACGGCGAGAAAAATCCGACGTGGATCGGTCTGATCCGGTCCCACTGATGATGAAGGTGTGATAGATGGTTCAAGAGGACCTGGATCCTGAGGAACTGGCTAGGCGAGTGGCTCTGAGCGTGGCCGCCGACAGCGATGAGGTCGGTGGGCTGGTCGGCCGCACCCTGATTGGGGACGGAGTCTGGGACTACCGGTTCGCCTCGGCCATCAAGGGCTATGAGGGCTGGCAGTGGTCAGTCACCCTCTACCGCGATGAGGATGCCGATACCTGGACTGTGGATGAATCGTCTTTGGTGCCTACTGATGCGGCCCTGCAGCCACCCGCTTGGGTTCCTTGGAAGGATCGCCTGCTGCCCTCGGATCTGAGCGTGACCGATGCCATGGGAACCGAGCCCGACGACCCCAGGCTGACAGCCGGATACAAGCCAGCGCAAGCTAGCCATCAGAATTCTCAAGTACAGCAGAACCCCGAAGATGATGAAGAAGGTCAGCAAGAATCGAGTTCCCCTGCTGTTGATGGGGCCGATCAGGAGACTGACGGCGTGGTCTTCCGCCTGGCAGACCGCCCAAGTGGAGAAAAAGACGTTCACGAGCAGGAATCGAATGATCAGATTCCCCTCGGCGCGCAGACCTCTTCCGATGACCTGGATGAGGCCGTCGACCGCTTCGCTCTGAGCCGCCGGCACGTGATGACCGCCGAGGCCAGGACGGCCACCGCCAAGCGCTGGTACGAGGGGCAGCACGGCCCCAAGTCCCTGTCGACCCGCACAGCCAAGGGCAAGGCCTGCGAGACCTGCGGCTTCATGATTCCCTTGGCAGGTGATCTGGGGACCATGTTTGGCGTCTGCGCCAATCGTTGGAGCCCGGACGACGGACGCGTGGTCTCCTTGGATCATGGCTGCGGCGAGCATTCCGAGATCGAACCCCAGGAGGAGTCCCATCTTTGGGTTCAGTCCCAGCCGGCCTATGACGATCTCCATATCGACGTGGTCAGGCAGAAGCCCCGCGAGGAGCGCCCTGAGGTGGAACTCATGGAGCAGATGCAGTCAGAAGACGGCTCACAGGACTGATTCCAAGGCCTCGTTGCGTTCAGAGCGCAATCACCGGCGGGCCGAGAATAAACGTCACCGTAAATCTGTAGAGTGAATTACGGATCAAAGGGAAGGACAAGTATGTTCGAACGGTTTACCGACCGTGCGCGGCGGGTGATTGTGCTGGCGCAGGAAGAGGCCCGCACCCTGCAGCACAATTATATCGGCACCGAGCACCTCCTCCTGGGCCTGATCAGGGAAGGTGACGGTGTTGCCGCCAAGGCCCTGGCCTCCAAGGGCGTGGAACTGGATGCCACCCGCAAACAGGTTGAGGAGATGATCGGTAAGGGCAATGCGGTCCCCAATGGGCATATCCCATTCACACCGCACGCCCGTCAGGTCCTGGAGCTGTCGCTGCGCGAGGCGCTTCAGCTGGGCCACTCTTACATTGGCACTGAGCACATTCTGCTAGGGCTCATCCGTGAGGGTGAGGGCGTCGGCACCCAGGTGCTGATCAAGATGGGTGTGGACCTGGGCGATCTGCGGACCGCCACTATTGACATGATTCGCGGCAATCACGAGGGCGGCGATGCTAGCAAGGGCGATCTGGCCAATGCCGGCGGCGTTTCCAACAAGGGCGGACAGACCGGTTCGGCCATCCTGGATCAGTTTGGCAGGAACCTGACCCAGGAGGCCGCTGAAGGCAAGCTGGATCCGGTCATCGGCCGGGCCAATGAAATCGAGCGGGTCATGGTCGTCCTGTCCAGGAGGACCAAGAACAACCCCGTGCTGATCGGCGAACCTGGCGTAGGCAAGACTGCCGTGGTCGAGGGCCTGGCGCAGAAGATTCATGAGGGCGATGTGCCCGAGACCCTCAAGGGCAAGCAGGTCTACTCGCTGGATCTGGGCTCCATGGTGGCCGGTTCACGCTACCGGGGCGACTTCGAGGAGCGCCTGAAGAAGGTGCTCAAGGAGATCAAGACCCGCGGCGACATCATCCTCTTCATCGACGAGATTCACACCATCGTCGGCGCGGGTTCGGCTGACGGGGCCCTGGGCGCCTCTGACATGCTCAAGCCCCTGCTGGCCCGCGGCGAGCTGCAGACCATCGGTGCCACCACCACCGACGAGTACCGCAAGTACATCGAGAAGGATGCGGCCCTGGAGCGGCGCTTCCAGCCCATTCAGGTCTCCGAGCCCACCATCGCCCAGACCATCGAGATCCTCAAGGGTCTGCGTGGCCGTTATGAGCATCACCACCATGTCACTATCACTGACAAGGCCCTGCAGTCGGCGGCTGAGCTTTCTGCACGCTACATCCAGGACAGGAACCTGCCTGACAAGGCTATCGACCTGATCGATGAGGCCGGCGCACGCCTGCGCATCAAGCGGCTGACCGCCCCGCCGGAGCTCAAGGAGCTGGATGCCAAGGTGGATCGCATCTCCGCCCAAAAGGATCAGGCCATCAAGGACCAGGACTTCGAGAAGGCCGCTCAGCTGCGCGACAGCCAGGAGAAGCTGGAGGCCGAGCGCAAGGAAAAGGAGCAGGCCTGGCACGAGGGTGAGTCCGACGTCAAGATGGTTGTCGACGAGGATGTAATCGCCGAAGTGGTCTCTTCGACCACCGGCATCCCGGTCTTCAAGCTGACTCAGGCCGAGTCCAAGAAGCTCTTGGGCATGGAGAAGGAGCTGCACAAGCGGATCATCGGCCAGGACGAGGCTGTCTCCGCCCTGTCCCGTTCCATCCGCCGCACCCGTGTGGGTCTCAAGGATCCCAAGCGTCCCGCAGGTTCCTTCATCTTCGCCGGCCCCACCGGCGTGGGCAAGACCGAGCTGGCCAAGGCTCTGGCCCAGTTCCTCTTTGACGATGAGGATGCCCTGATCCGGGTGGATATGTCCGAGTTCTCGGAGAAGTACTCCACCTCCCGTCTCTTCGGCGCCCCTCCGGGGTACGTCGGATATGAAGAGGGCGGCGAGCTGACTGAGAAGGTCAGGCGCAAGCCGTTCTCCGTGGTCCTCTTCGACGAGATCGAGAAGGCTCATCCGGACATCTTCAACACCCTTCTGCAGGTGCTGGACGACGGCCACCTGACTGATGGGCAGGGTCGCATGGTGGACTTCAAGAACACCATCATCATCCTGACCACCAACCTGGGAACCCGCGACATCGCCAAGGCGGCCAATACCGGCTTCAATGTGAGCGGCAACACCGAAACCTCCTATCAGCGGATGAAGGACCAGGTGACCAGTGAGCTCAAGCAGCAGTTCAGGCCCGAGTTCCTGAACCGTCTGGATGACATCATCGTCTTCCAGCAGCTGACCGAGCCCCAGGTCCGTCAGATCGTCGATCTGGACATCGCTCAGCTCAACGATCGTCTCTTTGAGCGCCACATGTCCCTGGATCTGACCGACAAGGCCAAGGATCTGCTGGCCGAGAAGGGCTTCGACCCGCTCCTGGGTGCCCGGCCTCTGCGCCGCGTCATCCAGCGGGACATCGAGGATGCGGTCTCCGAGAAGATCCTCATGGGCGACCTTACGGACAACGAGTCCGTCCAGGTTGATGCCGAAGGCGAGGGCATCCTGGGCGAGTTCACCTTCACCGGCAAGCCCTTTGAGGGACCCCGGCATGCGGCCAGCTCGGCTGATGGGCAGGACCAGAAGTCTGAACTGGTCGGAGCGCAGGTGTCTGCTGCCCCGGATGCCGACCTTTCCGAGGATGCCTCCCAGGTAGAGCGGGCAGAGCATCCCCTGGGCGATGAGCCATCAGAAGGTTCAGCTGAGTAAGCAGATCTGAATCGTCTCTGGAGATGTTCAGCGGCGAATCAAGGTTCAAACCACAGTGATGGGGTGGGAACACGGCTTGTGTTCCCACCCCATCACTGTTATTGTCGGGCTCTCCCGGTTCAATCCTGACACCCTGCAGGCCCTGCTTTTGCAGCAGGGCCTGGTCAGGGATGAGAGAGAAGTTTACAGGTAGAGCCTCTGCTCCTTGGTGCGTACCTCCTCATAAGTCTGGTGGGCCTGCTTGCTGGAATCTATATGGGCCACCTGGGGTGTCGCTACATCCCACCAGGCCTGGGAGGAGTCGTCGCGGACAACAGGGTCTACAGTCACGTAGATGGCGGCTATGGTCTCGCCGTCGACGGCCTTCTTGACCGCATCTTTGAGTTCCTCAGCATTGGTGGGGCTATAGGTGGGTACACCATACCCCTCCAGTATCTTAGGAAAATCGATGGGCAGGTAGTGGTCCTTGTCCTCCAGTCCCTGCTCATTCTTCATGTAGAAGCGGGTTTCGAATCCCTGTGATCCCACCTGATGGGAGAGAGTGTTGATGGAACCGAATCCATGATTGTCGACCAGGATGATGATGATTTTTTCATGTTCCTGGATGGCAGTGAGCACATCCTGGTGGTACATGAGAAAGGAGGCGTCCCCGATGAAGGTGAAGATCTCCCGATCCGGTGCCGCCATACGCATTCCCAGGCCAGCTGGTATTTCGTAGCCCATGCAGGAGTACCCGTATTCGACGGAATAGCCTAGGGGGGATCCTGGTCGCCAGAGCTTCTGCAGGTCACTGGGCATGGATCCGGCGGCGTTGACCACCACATCCTGAGGCTTGGCGAAACTGTTGACAATGCCGATCACCTCCTTTTGACCGAGCTTGTCGTCTCCGGGAATATGCTGCGTCTGCCGAACAACTTCCGCTCTTGCTTCATCTGCAGCCTCTTCTGCCTGTCTGCGGTAGTCAGCAGGTACTTGCCAGTCTTTCAAGGCCCGTCCCAGTTCACGAATTGCCTCCCTGGCATCCCCGACAACCGCGATGGCTGCTTCCTTGTTGGCATCAAAAGAGGCTACGTTGATATTGACAAAGCGTACCGAGGGATCCTGGAACATGGTATTCGAGGCTGAAGTAAAGTCGGTGTACCTGGTTCCGATGCCGATGATCAGGTCGGCCTGGCGTGCTAGCTGATTGGCGTATTTGAGTCCGATGGAGCCGAGAGGTCCGACATTCAAGGGATGTTCATAGGCTACGGCGCCCTTGGCTGCCTGAGTGCTGCCCACTGGGATGCCGGTGCGCTCAATGAAGTCGGTCAGTTCCTGGCTGGCTGAAGAGTAGACTGTACCGCCGCCGACAATAATGAAGGGACGTTTACTGGCCCGTATGGCTTCGGCGGCTGCAGCCAAAGCGTCCGCATCCGCACGGGTCCGGCTGATCCTCCAAGTGCGTTCCTTGAAGAGGGAAGTGGGGAAGTCGTAGGCTTCGGCCTGAACATCCTGGGGCAGGCAGAGGGTTACCGCCCCTGTCTTGGCCGGGTCTGTCAGCGTTTCCATGGCTGCCAAGAGCGCGGCCGGTAGCTGTTCAGGGCGGTTGATCCTGTCCCAGTAGCGACTGACGGGGCGCAGGGCATCGTTGCCGGAGATGTCATAGGAGCGTTCATCTTCAATCTGTTGCAGGACTGAACCGGCACGACGGGTGGAGAAAATATCGCTGGGCAGCAGGAGGACGGGAAGATGGTTGACAGTTGCCGTGCCAGCAGCTGTCACCAGGTTGGCGGCTCCTGGGCCGATGGAGGTGGTCACAGCCATGGCTCCCATACGGTTTTTCAGGCGTGCGTAGCCGACGGCTATGTGGCCCATGCCTTGTTCGTTGCGTCCCTGTATGAAGCGGATTCGTTCTTTCTCCTCTAAAAAGGCCTGCCCAACGCCGCCGACATTGCCATGCCCCATGATGCCCAGTGCTCCTCCAAAGAAGGTGTTGGTCTGTCCGTCGCGGGTGACCTGCTGGGCCTCTAAGAACCGTACAATGGCCTGTCCGACCGTCAATCGTATCGTTGATACCATTTCGATGTATCCCTCGCTTTCATGTATACATACCTTCGAGTAGCCACTGGCTCATGCCTACAGGCGTCCTTGCCCTGCCTGCCTTCTGCCTGGGACCGGACTGGGTCATGGCTGTCAAACTCAATGCTACTTACAGCATATGCAAAAAATATCATTAAATGGACAAAATGTCTAAAATTTAGTATGTTGAAGGTGTTTATCCGTGCAGAAGAATGTGTTTGCTGCAGAGAAGCGGCGAAAGGGAGGAATAGACGGTATGTGGAAATACAAGGTCGAGTCAGTGCTTCCCCAGTCGGGAAAGAGTCTGTTTATCGATGGGCAGTGGAGGGCTGCCGACAGTGGCAAGGTATTTGCTGTAGAAAACCCTGCCGATGGCTCTATGCTCTACCAGGCATCAGACGGGGACAAGCAGGAGGCGCTGGCTGCCCTGGACAGTGCTGACCGGGCCCAAGAGTCCTGGGGTCAGTCAACGCCGGAAGAGCGGAGGAACATTCTGCAAACGGCCTATGAGGCCCTGATGGACAACAAGGAGATTTTTGCAGAGCTGATGACCCGGGAAATGGGCAAGAGTTTCAAGCAAGCGCTGGGGGAGGTGGACTACGGTGGCGGTTTCCTCAAGTGGTTCTCAGAGGAGGCCATGCGTGAATATGGCAGGACTTTCCACCTGCCGGACGGCCGTAAGGGTCTGGTCACCCACGATCCGGTGGGCCCCTGCTATCTGATCACCCCCTGGAACTTCCCGCTGGCCATGGGAACCAGGAAGATTGGCCCAGCCCTGGCTGCCGGCGATACTGTGGTGGTCAAGCCTGCCGAGCTGACCCCCCTTACCACGTTGGCGCTGGTGGAGATTCTTCGGCAGGCAGGAGTGCCTCAGGGTGTGGTCAATGTCATCACCACCTCTCACTCATCGCATATCTCAGATGCCCTCTTTGCAGACCAGCGGTTGCGTAAAGTGAGCTTTACGGGTTCCACCCCTGTGGGTGTCAAGCTGATGAAGCAGGCGGCCGACAATGTGCTGCGCACTTCCATGGAGTTGGGTGGCAACGCACCGTTTGTAGTCTTCGACGATGCCGACATTGACGCGGCTGTCGACGGGGTCATGCTGGCCAAATTCCGCAACTATGGGGAGGCCTGCACTTCAGCCAACAGGATTCTGGTCCAGGATGGGGTTGCCGATCAGTTTGTGGCCAAGGTGAAGGAGCGCATTGAGGCCCTGGTCGTGGGGGACGGCATGGATGAGGCAACCGATATTGGCCCCCTGATCGATGTCAAGGCCGTAGAGCGCATCAGCGGCCTGGTTGATGAGGCAGTCAGCCAAGGTGCGGAGCTTGTCGTCGGCGGTCACAGGGATGAGCATGGAGAACGCTACTTCCAGCCGACGCTCCTGGACCGGGTTCCCCGCCAGGCTCGGGTATACGCCGAGGAAATCTTTGGGCCTGTTTTGGCTGTGAGCCGTTTTGGCAGTGACGAGGAAGGCATTCAGGCTGCTAACGACACGCCTTACGGGCTGGCGGCATATGCCTATACCAGTTCGATCAAGCGTAGTGAACTTATGCAGCGTCGTAGTGAGTCTGGTGTCCTGGCCATCAATTCCGGTGTGCTCTCCGATGCAACGGTTCCCTTTGGCGGGGTCAAGCAATCGGGAGTCGGCAGAGAGGGAGGAGCCGAAGGCATCTTTGAATATATGACCACTAAGTACACCCTGCTGGTGCCCTGATACTCTAAGGCTTTCAGCTTGCAAACCCGGAGGATCGGGGGCAGGTTGGCAGGGTTTGGTGCCAATCGGGAGTGGGTTCCGTTGTGAGGAGGATAGCCTGCTGACACCATATAATGTGCACTAGGCATGAATGGTTTACCTAGGACAAGAAGGAGGGTGTCATGAGGCAGGGTACCGAATCTGATTCGGGGCACAGCGTTGGCACCCTGACCAAGGCCAAGGCAGTGCTTGACGCTTTGGAACGGCTTGGTCCCTCCAGCATCCATGAGATCAGCGCCTATGTGCACGAACCTGCCAGCTCCACCTACCGCCTGCTGTCCAATCTCGTGACCCTGGGCTGGGTGGATCATGGTCTGCATCGCGGCGAATACCGATTGGGCATCGCCTGTGTGCGCATTGGCGGCCGTATTGAGGCAAGGCTGGATGTGCAAAGCATCGCCAGGCATGTCTTTAAGCGGCAGGAGGGCTCAAACGGCAGCTGGAGCCTTTTCGTTCGTCACTATGTGCGCTCGGTCTGTGTGCAGATGACCTTCCTGGGGCAGAGTCGATTGCGCTCGCCTCAGATTGGCTACTCGTTGCCGATCAGCCTGGGTGCCCCTTCAGACGTGCTCATGGCCTTTTTGGATCAAGCACGCTTTGAGCGCCTGATTGAGCACTATCGCTACAACGCTGACCTGGGTGGGCTGCTGTCCACCTTCCGGGAACGCTCGGTGCAGATGGCTGAAAAGGTCGTCCAACGAGGATATGCCTACGATGTTGATAAGACAGTGCCGGGGGCGCTCACCCTGGCTGCCCCCATCTTCGATCACTCTGGTCAGATAAGGGCAGCGGCCTGTTATAGTGGGCTGTCTCGATCCAGCAAGGCTCTGGTTGAGTCAGGTGCCGATTTGTGCGAGGTCACCCGCCTGCTCCAGGCTGCCAGGCAGATATCACAGGGATTAGGCTACGTGGTTGATGGCGAAGAGGGAAGATCCGATGGTAAGAAAGAGCAGTAAGGCCAGCAATCGGGAGCCGACCGGAGCCCTTTCCAAGGCTGGAAAGATCATCGATGTCCTGGCTGACAACAACGGCATCGGGCCTGCGGAAGTGGCGGCTGCCTCTGGCATCCCCCGTTCTTCCGCCTATAGGATTCTGGATGGACTGGTTCAAGTCGGTCTGGTCAAGGCCAACCAGGATGATACCTATTCCCTGAGTTTGAGCTGGCTCAATCTCTCTGATGTGGCGCGCAGTTCCTTGACTGAATGGCCCAATGCCAATGAACTCTTGGCTGAGGTGACAACTCTTACTGGGCAGACGACTTTCCTGACCGCCATCAGTGGTTTCGAAACCGTCTGTGTGGAATGCGCACAGGGGCCCAGCATTGATGCGCTGATCCTGCGGCCGGGTGGTACCTTGCCCTTCTTCGCCGGTGCCGCAGGCCGGGTTTGTCTAGCCTACTCCGATGAGCAGATCCAGTATGACTACCTGAAACAGGCGCCCTTTGCGGGCTATAACGAGAACTCACTGGTCACCGCTAGCGCCCTGCGTACGGATATCAAGCAGATTCAGGAGAGAGGATTTGCCATTTCCAACGAGGACATCACCATCGGTGTGGCCTCGATTGGTGTCCCTATCTTTTCCCAACAGGATGGCATGGTGGTCGGAGCCTTGTCGACTGGAGGATTCGTGGACGCGATGATGCCGCGCTGCGAAGAACTGGCAGGACAGCTCACGGCCTATGTAGACCGTCTGGGATCAGGTCAGCTTTCGGGAACCTCATCCCATTTTCATGTCTGATGTCCAGTCCTGACGGGGCAGCGGAACAAGAAGGTCCGCTCGGGCTGCTGACCGTCAATTGCAGGGAAAAAATCACTTTCAGTCAGCTCATTATTCAGGTAATATTCCCGATTTATGGATAGTTTTCTGAAAAAACATCAGTTATCTGCCTTTTTGATTTTCTTTTTTGTATTTTATTTCGTATACTGAACATGTTGACCGTAATTTGATAACGGTGTCAAATTTGGTGTTAATGGGAAGCAGGAATAAACATGGGAACATTTCAAGAGGCCTCCCAAGACATGGATGTCGAAGCCTTGGCCCGCAACCGCAAACGTTATGTCACCATGATGGTCGTGGTGGGAATTTTCGGCGGGGGACTGTATGGCTATACGCTAACCTTCCTGTCTGGGGCGCTCGTAACAATGAATTTTGGCGGGTCGAATAATCAGCTCAGCGCTTGGAATCAGAGCATCATCACTGCGGTCATGCTCCTAGGTTGTGCTGTTGGTTCCTTCTGTGGCGGCAACTTGGCAGACCGCTTGGGGCGCAAGCGACTGATCCTTTATGGGGCTCTTCTCGCTCTGGTCGGGGCGCTAATGTGTGCTCTGGCGACCAACATCGCCTTCTTTGCCTTCTCCCGGATGATCGTAGGCTTTGCAGTGGGGACGACCTCCTGTGTGATCCCTATATATCTTGGTGAGATGGCGCCATCCGCGCAGCGTGGCCGACTGGTTTCGGTCAATTCGGTCATGATCAATATTTCCCAGCTGCTCGCCTCGCTGGTCAACGCTGTCCTGGCAGTCAAGGCAGACTGGCATGCCATGGTTTGGGCGGCTGTGGTTCCAGCGGTCCTGCTGGTCATAACGGCCATTTTTGTCCATGAAACACCAAGCTTCCTTGCCAGGCATGGCATGGAAACCGAGGCAGTCAAGCTCCTGCTGGAAACTCGTCCAAAGTCCGAGGCGGAGGAGACTTTCACCTCCTTCCAGGCAGCGGAAAAGAATGAGACGAAGGGGACCAAGGAGAATTTCTCTACCCCCTGGCTGCGTAGGGTCTTGATCGCAGGAGTTGGTGCAGCCCTGATAAACCAGCTGGTCGGATCCAACGCCATCAACTTCTTCGCTCCTACCATGTTCTCTTCCACATTGGGCATCGACCCTGATAACTCGATTATCGCCATGGTTCCGGTCATGATTGTTTCGTCTGTTGCTGCCGTCATCGGTGGCCTCGGCTTTATCGACAAGATAAACCGCCGCACTGCTCTGATGGTCGGCCTGGGCGGGGTCTCTGTCTTCCTGGCCCTGGTGGGGGTCTGCTATCTCTTTATCGACCCCAACCATCCCTCCACCAGCATGTCCTGGCTCCTCATCGGTCTGGTCATGTTTGATCTCGCCTTCGCCCAGGGCATGGTCTCGCCGGTGACCTGGCTGCTCATTGCTGAGGTATTCCCGGCAAAGGTCCGCGGCAAGGGCGTGGGGTATGCCAATGTGGCCATGAATGCAGCAAACTTTATCATCTCCCTCCTCTTCCTTCCCCTGCTCAACGCGGTCGGGGGAGCGGTCACCTTCTTCATTTTCGCACTCATCAATGTAGGAGCCGTCTTCTTTACCAAGGCCTTCATCCCAGAGACCAGGGGGAAGAGCCTGGAGCAGATTGAACAGGAGGCGAGGGCCCGCACTGCAAAAGCGGAAGCCTGAACAGGAATTCTGAATGAACGGGACTGCCTGCCGGCAGGTGGGCGGTCATAAGGAAAGGAAATAGTACGATGGCACACAATCAATTGACGATTTGCGCTGAAATGGTCTATCTGGATCTTCCTATCGAGGAGAGAATCAAGCGGATTGACCAGATGGGCTTCGGAGTGGATATCTGGACCCACTACAGTCATGATCTGAACAAGCTGAAGGCTACCGGGGTGCCCATCAACTGTGCTCAGGGCTACGTGCATGGCAACCTTGCCTATCCTGATGACAGCGAAGAGATGCTGCGGACCGCCAAAGAGATCCTGCCGGAATTGAAGGATCTTGGCATCGACAAGCTTGTAATCCACGGTGCTGAGTTGGTCGATGGCAAGGCAGCCAAGTGGATTGACCGGGTCACTCCCGATATGTGGCTCAACGCCTATGACACCCTGTCGAGGTTCGCCGAGCTGGGCCAGGAGAATCAGGTGACCTACCTGCTGGAAAATCTCAACTCGAGGGTTGACCATCCGCATGTCCCCTTCTGCCATAGCTATGAAACGCTGACCCTGGTCAAGCGTGTCGACAGCCCCAACCTCAAACTGATGCTGGACCTCTACCATGCCCAGGAGGATGATGGCCATCTCATCGAGACCGTCAAGGAGGCCAACACCTATATCGGTGAGCTCCAGGCGGCCGATGTCCCTGGCCGGTGCGAGCCGGGCACCGGGGAGGTGCGCTGGGAACAGGTGGCGGCAGCCGTCAATGAGACTGATTTCACTGGCCCAATCGGGATGGAGGGGTATGCATCGGGCGACAGCGATAAGGCCCTCCAAGCCTTTGGGCAGGCCTTCGCCCAGTGCAAGGATTGAGGCCTCATAAGCTGTAGGCCTGGCATTGAGCAATGCAAATTTTCATAATTCCGATAAGGATTGGAAGACAACCTAGATGAATACAAAGGAGTAAAAATGAAGCAGATTTCAGTTGATGCTGTAGTGAAACGGTATAACGAGTACAAGGCGGTATTCGACGCCAACGAAGGCAAGCTTGCTGAGCGTAAACAATTTATCGAGTCTCAGGAAAAGGAACTGCGGTTCAGCGACTTTAGCGTTGATGATGCCTGGGAGGTAGGTAGCGCCATCTACTCCGTAGCCCACCGCCTGCAGTTGCCGGTTGCCATCGATATACGCCTGGGCAGGCAACGGGCTTTTCACGCGGCCATTCCAGGGGCTGCAGAAGACAACGACGCCTGGGCTGAGCGCAAGGGCAATGTGGTGCTTGCTTACGGCCATGCCTCACTCTATGTGGGCACTGACTTCCAGCAGAAGGAGGAGGACTTCGACCTGACCTCCCGGAGGAATACTCACGACTTTGCGGCGCATGGCGGAGCTTTCCCGCTTCTTTTGCCCAGTGGTCTGGTGTTTGGGGTTACAGCCGTCTCAGGGCTGCCCTCGATCTATGACCATTCTCTGGTCACGGCTACCTTGAAAGAGTTTGTCTCAGCCCAATAGGACCAGGCAAGCCAGGCGGGAGTCAAGCACACAGCCGATATAGGCGGAAAGACAATGGAGGAATGAATATGACACGATGGGTATACCCCAAGGGGAGTGCGTCGCAAGGGGACTGGGAAGTTTCTCTGGGCGCCCAGGATAGCCAGGCGGTACCGGGCTGGCAATATGCGGGTCTGCAGGTTGCTAGGCTGAACCAGGGGGAGCAGGTGAGTCTGCCTGCCGGAGCCTGGGAACGTATGGTGGTGCCCTTGAGCGGTTCCTATGATGTGACCTCTCCCAGGGGTACCTATCACCTTCGTGGTCGTCATGACGTGTTTAGCACCCCCACAGATACGGTCTATATCGGCTGTGACAGCCCCTTGGCCATTCGAGCAGTCCAGGCTGGCCGGGTGGCGGTTGCCACGGCGCCCGCCACAACCCATTTCCCGGACCAGCTTGTTCCAGCGCAGGATGTTGACGTCGCCCTGCGCGGCAATGGGCCTATCTCCCGCGAGGCCAGGAACTTTGGAATGATGGATAATATCCAGGCCGAACGCCTTCTGGTCTGTGAAGTCATCACCCCAAGCGGGTCCTGGTCCTCCTACCCGGTGCATAAGCATGATCAGGCCGGTCCGGATGAGACTGCTTTGGAGGAAATATACTACTTCGACATGCAGCCCCTGCCGGGGGCTCCAGAGGGGGTGAGGCCCTTTGGCTATCAGGGTGCGTCTGCCTCGGACGACAGGCCACTTGATATTCTCACTCAGATACAGCCGGGTGACACGGTCTTGATACCGTACGGCTGGCACGGCCCTTCCATTGCAGCCCCTGGCTTCGACCTCTACTATCTCAATGTCATGGCGGGAGGTGGAGAGCGTGACTGGAAGGTCACCATTGACCCCGGGCAGAACTGGATCTACCAAGCCGTAGAAGCAGTCCCTCTTGACCCCCGTCTCCCAATGGAGGGACAAAAGTAAATTCTGAGAATATAGATCTGATATTCGGAATACTATCGTAGAATTATTAGGAATTCTCACAGTTTACTCATAAATATTGATTATGTACATTAGAAAATGATAATGATAGGTTAAGCATATGGCAGACAGTGACGTAGGGAAGATAATCAATATAGCGGTTATCCCGGGAGATGGCATCGGCAGGGAGGTTACTCCGCAGACCCAGGCGGTCATGGGCAAAGCCGTCGGCGACCAGGTAAGGCTGAACTACGTGGACTATGACCTGGGGGCTGAGCGATATCTGCGTGACGGCACCCTGCTCAATGATGAGGATCTGGAATCCATCGGGCAGCAGGATGCCATCCTCCTAGGGGCTGTGGGCGACCCTCGAGTCCGTTCGGGGATTCTGGAGCGAGGTCTCTTGCTCAAACTCAGGTTCAGCTTTGACCAGGCTGTCAATCTAAGACCGACCAAACTTTATCCAGGTGTAAGCTCGCCGCTGAAGAATCCAGGACAGATCGACTTCGCCGTGGTCAGGGAAGGGACTGAAGGCCTTTACTCGGGAATGGGAGGGTACGTTCGTCGGGGCACTGACCAGGCCATTGCTACCGAGACCTCCCTCAACACGGCTTTCGGCGTCGAGCGGGCGGTACGTTATGCCTTTGATTTAGCGCGTAAGCGTGGGGGCAAGCGCAATGTGACCATGGTCAACAAGACCAATGTCCTGCCCCATGCCGGTGCCCTCTGGCTCGACATCATGGATAAGGTGGCGCAGGATTACCCCGATGTGACTTGGGACTATCTGCATGCGGACGCCTGCACAATCTTTCTGGTGACGGATCCTTCGCGATTTGATGTCATTGTCACCGACAATCTTTTCGGCGACGTGCTCACCGATGAGGCGGGGGCCGTGGTCGGCGGTATCGGATACTCCGCCTCAGCCAATATCAACGTCACTGACGAGCATCCCTCAATGTTCGAGCCCATTCACGGTTCTGCGCCAGACATCGCCGGCAAGGGGATCGCCAACCCGACAGCCTCGATCCTGTCTGGAGCCATGCTGCTGGAGCACTTCGGGTATGACCAGGCTGCTGAACGCATCCAGCGGGCCGTGGAAGAAGACGTTGCTGCCAATGCAAGCAGGTCAAGGTCCACGCAAGAAGTTGCTCAGGATATTATCGCCCGCCTGTAAGCGGGCAAAAGGAAGAAGCTGATACTTATGAAGATTGCACTTGACCCCACCCCCTTCTATTACGACTGCAAACTGCTGGAACTGCCGCAGGCTGTGGCTGATGCAGGCTACCGGTACATGCAGTTGGCCCCGCATGATGACTTCCTGCCCTTCTACACCCACCCCAAGGCTGATGACGAACTGGTCCACGATCTGGCAAAGGCCTGCAAGAACGCCGGCGTCGAACTGGTCTCCCTCTTACCCGTCTACCGAACCTCATGGCCGGATGAACGTGAAAGGCAGTGGGCAGTGCGCAACTGGAAGCGGGCAATCGAGATTGCGGCCATCTTGGGCATCCATACCATCAACAGCGAGTTCAGCGGCATCCCCGAGCGCTATGAGGAGTCGGAGGCCGGCTTCTACTCGACCATGGAGGAGATCCTGCCCTTGCTTGAGCGGGAGGGGATTGTGATCAACTTTGACCCTCATCCATATGACTTTGTGGAAAATGGCATGGATGCGCATCGTGTACTGCGCGGGCTCAACTCAGACCTTGTCGGTTCCGTCTACGTGTCCTCGCACACCTTCCACTACGGGAACGCAGTGCACGAGATCACCAAGGCGGAATCTACCAGGCTGCGTTCGGTCTATATTTCCGATGCCTATGATCACAACCGTTCACACGGCCTGCGCTACATTTCCAATCCTCCAGGGACCAACGCACGGGTCCACCAGCATCTGAAGGTGGGGGACGGGGATGTGAATTTCCAGGACCTCTTCCAGGCACTGAAGACCAATGGTTTCCTGGACAGGGAGGATTCCCTGATAGTCTCCAACGTCTTCGCCGAGGATGAGACCGCCCATGATACTTCCGTCTACCAACGTCAGACTATCGAACAATTAATCAAGGAAGCGTAGGTTTCCAGGACTTCAATGGAAACCTCACGGTTGCAGGAAAACCTGCGCCGAGCCACCACAACAAAGGAGTCAATGATGGCACGATTATCAATGAACGTAACTACCACCTTCTACGGCAATGTCTATGACGACGTACGCTTTGCCAAGGAGGCCGGCTTCGACGGCATAGAGATGCAGAGCCCCAAGCTCTATCGTTTTCTCGATCAGGGCTATACAGCCCAGGATGCAGCTGAAATCCTGGATGGTTTTCCGGTCAGTGGGCTGGGGGCTATCCAGGCAATTACCAGGAGGACTGAAGAAGACCGGGCAGAGTACCTTAAAGAGGTTGAAAGGATGTGCCAGATAGCCCGGGTCATCGGTGCTCCAGCCGTCCAGATGTGCACGGATCCAGTGGATTGGAACGTGGTCATGGATTTCAATGCCGGCAAACTGGCTGCTGATGATCCGCGTTGGCGGGGCCCCCTAGGCTTAAGTGAGCAGGAAGCCATTGATGTAACAGCACATAATGTTCAGCTGGCCTGCGACATCGCCAAACAGTACGGGCTGGGTATCTACCTGGAGCCTCTCTGCTGGGCGCCGATCAGCCGGTGTTCCCAGTTGCTGCAGATTGTTGATAAGGTCAACCGGGATAACTTCGGCATCACCGTGGATACCTGGCACTTCTGGACTGCCGGTGACACCCTGGAGGACGTAGCCAAGATACCGCCGGAGATCATCACCGCTGTCCACGTCTCTGACGGGCTGGAAATCGACAGGGGTCGGGAGGTCCCCAACCAGGATGTGCACCGCAATGTGGTCAATGGTGGCGGGTGCATACCCCTGCAGGAGTGGATTGATGCGATTAAGGCCACAGGCTATGACGGCTGGTACTGCTCTGAGATGTTTTCCGACAGGGCCAACGAACACGAAATGGGCATGGTAGCCCAGACCATGAAAAACCTGCTGACCATTATGATCAAGTAGCCTCAGGCAGACAGAAAACCGGGTGACATGATGACAAATAAGAATGAAGCAATTCGCGTGGGCATGGCTCCGATCAGTTGGACCAATGACGACATGCCCGAGCTGGGTGGCGAAACCCCCTATCAGCAGATCTTGAGCGAAGTCGCTCTGGCCGGGTTTGAAGGCACTGAAATTGGCAACAAGTACCCCAAGGATCCCAAGGTTTTGAAGGAGCAGCTTCAGATGCGGGGGATCAGCATTGCCAGTGCCTGGTTCAGCGCCTATCTGACTACGCAAACCTGGGAGGAGAACGAGCGGAGTTTCATCGCCTTCCGCGACTATCTCCACGCCTTGGGTGCAAAGATGATCAATGTAGCTGAACAGGGCAATACCATTCAGGGCCAAATGCATACACCGATCTTCGAAGGCAAGCCTAAATATACCAGCCAGCAATGGGATCAACTGACCCGTGGCCTTGACCGATTCGGAGATCTGGCCCATGACGTCGGCATGGAGATTTCCTACCACCACCATATGGGCACGGGTGTGCAGACCACTAGTGAGATTGACCGCCTGATGGAAGGGACTGACCCTGACAAGGTGAAGCTTCTGGTCGACGTGGGCCATCTGCTCTTTTCGGGGGAGGATCCGGTTGACATCGTGAAGCGCTACGCTTCGAGGGTCGGGCACGTCCACCTGAAGGATATTCGGCCCGATGTCCTCCAGCGTGCCAAGGACGAGAAGCTGAGTTTCCTCCAGGCCATCTTGGAGGGTGTGTTCACCGTGCCAGGGGATGGGAATACCGACTTTAAGAAGGTTCTCCAGCCCCTGCTTGATGGGGGTTACCAGGGGTGGTTCATGGTAGAGGCCGAGCAGGACCCGGCCAAGGCTGACCCGCTGAAGAACGCCCTTACTGCACGTCGGTACTTAAGAGAGCATCTCGGTGTATAAGTCCCCTCTGCTGTCTGACAACCGTGGAAGGGTGCGGAAGGAATAAATCATGGTACAAGAGCAAAATCACAATCTCAAGATTGCCCTTATAGGCTTTGGCTTTGTGGGGCGGGTCTTTCACGCCAACATGATTGATCAGACCGAGGGGCTGGAACTGTCGGCAGTAGTAACACATAACGAGCGAGCTACAGCCCAGGTTCACCAGCTCTACCCGCGGGCTCGGGTCTATGACAGTAACGAGAATTTTTTCAAGGATATTGATCGTTACGATGCAGTCAGCATAGGCACCCCTGATGATACTCATCTGGAGTTTGCCACCCGGGTCATGCAGGCCGGCAAGCCTGTAGTCATTGACAAGCCAGTGGCCGGTTCCAGCCAGGAGGCGAACAAGATCCTTGAGGTGGCTCAGGTTACCGGTACACCTGCGGCGGCCTTTCAGAATCGACGCTATGATGCAGAAATTCTGACAGCCAGCAAGTACCTGAAAGAATTGGACCTGGGCCGTATCATACGTGTCGAATCCAGGTACGGATCTTTCCGCCCCAGTGTGGAAACGGGCTGGCGCGAGCAGAAGACGCGTGACCAGCCCAGGGGAGCGCTCTTTGACCTTGGCGCTCACATTCTGGATCAGGCCGTGCAGCTCTTTGGTCCGGTCACCTCGATTTATGGTGAAGTGTCCACCCAAAGAGAAAATGCAGTCGTGCCTGATGATTTCTTCATTGCTGCTACCCATCAGCAGGGCATTATCTCGCATATTGTCGGCGGTCTTGTACAATCCACACGGCAACCCCGACTGACTGTTCAGGGAACACTGGGGTCCTTGCAGATCAACGATCAGGACCCTGAGGAAGACCAGCTCAAGGCAGGCATGCGGATTGATGATCCGCACTTCGGTGTCATGTCTGACCCCACTGCCTGCTATATCGACAGGGAGGGTGAGGAGCATATACTCCCGGCCGTTCGGGGCTGGCAGCCGGCATTCCATGAGGGCTGGCGTGACTTCCTCCAGGGCAAGGCCGACAATCCGGTTCCCCTGGCTGACAGCGTCCATGTTCTGGAACTTTTGGACCAGGCCATGCTCTCCAGCCAGGAGAAGAGGATCATTCAGGAATGAGGTAGATGCACTCAATACTTGGTCTCTGGGCTTACTGATAACAGGTTGGGTCCCCGCTGATCAGCCATTTTGCGATCAGCGGGGACCCAACCTGTTCAAAGCAGGACTGCCTGGCGAGAAGAGCCAGGAACCATAGCATGTGCTTCTGCTCACGAGTCCAGACTGCTCAGAACAAAGGATGCAGCAGCAGGGCCAGCAGATAGAGAGCCATAAGAGCGATGAACAGGATGTCCATCCTGCCCAGTCGCAGCAGGCGGTAGTGGGTGCGCTCTTGACGGCTGCCCTCATAGCACCGGGCATCCAAGGCCCGGCTCAGGTTGTCAGCGTGGCGCAGGGCTCCGGCGAAGACGGGAACCGTGATAGCCATGGCCGCATGCAGGCGTTGCGAGAGCGAGCCGGACTCGATGGATCCGCCACGGGCTGCCTGGGCTTCCACGATGGCCTGAACCTCACGTCCTAGGGTAGGGATGAAGCGCAGAGCCAGTGAAAGGACCAGGGCGATTTCATTGGTGTGGATGCCCAGCCTGGACAGTGGGCTCAGCAGGGATTCACAAGCATCGGTCATCTGTGTCGGGGTGGTGGTCTCCACCAGGAGCGCCCCCAGAAAGATGATCAGCATGAAGCGGCAGGCATAGAGTACAGCCACCCAAATGCCGCCGGTGGTCAGCACGAATGGACCCCAGGCAGCCAGTCTGCGGCCGGTCTGAGTGACCAAGAGATTGAACAGGGCCAGCAGAAGCATGAGGGCCAGAAAGCCCTTGACTGATTTCATAATGGAATGCAGTGGTGCCCGGGCGGCGGCAAAGAGGCCTACAGTGACCACCAGCGCCAGAACAAGCTGCGCAGGCGTGGAAATGGCGAAAGCGGTGAACATGGCTAGGAGGAAGGTCACCAGCTTGGCTCGCGGGTCCAGCCTCGCCAGCAAGGATAAGGGTTTCTGCTCGGCTTGGGTGCGATCCGCTTTCCTGCCTGAAGTTTCTTTGCCAGCAGCCTTCTTCTCCGCTGCATCTGTGGCGAGCAGCTGATGGTAGCGCTCCACGACTTCGGCAGTAGGCCCATAGGCTAGCGTTTCTCCATGCTCCAGGAGCAGGGTCTGGTCGGCCAGATCCAGGGCCTCGCGATCGGCGTGGGTGCTCATGACGATGGTGACGCCGCGCTGATGGAGGACTCGAAGCAATGCCATAATTCGTGCGCAGGCCTGGGGGTCGAGACTGGCGGTGACCTCGTCCAAAACCAGCAGTTGCGGGCTGCAGGCTACGACGCCGGCGATGGCCACCAGGCGCCGCTGACCCCCCGAGAGGTCGAAGGGGGAGCGGTCGGCCAGATCACCGATGCCCAGAAGCTTCATGGCATCATCCACCCGCTGCTGCACCTGTTCGGGCCCATAGCCCAGGTTGTGTGGACCATAGGCGATGTCCTGACTAACAGTATCTGCAAAAAGCTGATGTTCGGGGTATTGCATGACATAGCCGACCCTTTGGCGCAGAAGCTTCAGATTCTGGCGTCGCAGATGCTTGGCCTTGGGCCGGTCGGGTCCGGCCAGGGGCAGGCCGGCCACCTGGATGGATCCGCTGTCGGGATCTGCCAGTGCACAGATGAGCCTGGCCAGAGTTGACTTGCCGGATCCGTTGCGCCCGATAATGGCTAGGGTCTGTCCTCCAGCGAGCTCCAGATTCACCTGGCTGAGGGCTTTGCTGCCTGCGTCAGGAAAGCTGTAAGAGACATCCGAGAACTTGACCATGGGGATAGCGTGGTCATCGACTGCGGTCTTTGCGCCCGTATCCGATGCCCTGCTTTGGGTCAGCGAATTCTGGTCAGCTTCGCCAACAAGGGCAGGCAGATCCTGCCTGGTCAGAATCTGATCAGGTCTTCCGGAGGCCACGATGCGCCCATGGTCAAGTACCAGGACCCGATCAGCCTGTCTGGCTTGCGCGAGCAGGTGGGTGATGTGGACGACAGCTGTGCCCTGGGCTGTCAGCCGGCAGAGGATTGATTGAATCTCCTGTCGGCCGGCCGCATCGAGCATGGCACCTGGCTCGTCCAGCACCATCATGCCTGGATTCATGGCCAGGCTGCCGGCCAGGGCCAGTCGTTGCTGCTGTCCGCCCGACATGCGGGTGGGATCATCATTCATCCGCGTCTGCAAGTCGACCTGTTCCAGGGCCGCTGGCACGCAGGAGAGCATCTTCTGGCGGGGCAGGCCCAGATTCTCGGGTCCGAAAGCCACGTCGTCCTGGACGACGGTGGTCACGATCTGGTCCTCAGGGTTCTGAAAGACCATGCCGATGCTCCGCCGTGCCTGCCGGTAAGCCTCAGCGTCGATCTGGCGGCCCTGATCCGGGTTATCAAAGCAGACTGTACGGCCCATAAGCTCAACTTGGCCATGGTCAGGTGCTGTCGCACCCGAAAGTATGTTTCCCAGCGTGGATTTGCCGGAACCATTTGCCCCCAGGATGCATAGATGCTCGCCTGCATGCACCTCCATGGACAGATGGTCCAAGGCCCAGGTCTGCTCTCCGTCATAGGAGAAGGCGACCTGGTCCAGGCGGGCGACCGCTGCCTTCGAATCCGCTGAATCCGAGACTGCGGATTGGGTCATGGGTGCTGCCATGACGTGCCGAACCGCCGAGGCCTACTTGTTGATCAGTGTGGAGATGGGCTTGTAGATCAGGAAGGTGACCACGCCGTGGATGGCGAACTTCATCAGGTTGAAGGGCAGGAGGATGGGCACGATCATGGCGACCACCTTGGCCATGGACATGTGCGCGTAGAAGGGGGTGATCACCACGTTGCACAGGATGGCTGCGATCACGCCCAGAATGGCGCCGGAGACGATTCCGATGACCGCTCCCTTACGGCTGTGCATCCTGCGGTAGACAATGGCTGCCGGCACGCTCAGGGCCAGAGCCACGATCATCGAGATCAGAGCGCCGAAGGGGTTGGTGAACAGGTGCGGGACGAATCCCAGAATGGAGATGATTGCTGCAGCAGCAGGGCCGAAGGCGAAGCCGCATACCAGGACAACGATGCCAGAGGGGTCGTATTTGAGCCAGGGAGCGGCAGGAAAGATCGGGAATGAGAAGAAGCTCAGAACCATGGCCAAGGCTACGAAGAGTGCGTAGACCGCAATCCGTTTGGTCGACCAGCGTCCTGAACCGCCTGCACCTGTGGAGTGGACATCGTTGAAGCGCGTGTCCTTGTTTGCAGTGGTGTGTGAATGAGAATTGGGCATGCTCATAGAGGGCCTCGTTTCTTCCATCCGGACTGTAACCGTTGGCTTCGGACTTGAACCGATATCCACCGCTTGCGCGGGTCGCGGGCTCCCGGCATTCAGCCGGATACCGCCAGTAAGGACTTTCACCTTCCCTGAAACTGACGATTTCAATATAGCTGCGGTCCTTGGAATGGTCAATTCTTTCTCACTGATAGTGCATTTCTAGACACGCCAGGAAGGAAATAAAACCGCCTTCCATGCAACTATTGCAGCCTGCACAACGAATATGAGGTTGTCGAAAGTTCACAATGCTGCAAGGAGGCTGGAGCATGGCGAGGATGGGTGACCATCTGCTGCCTGCGGATGAAGCTATACATCCGGCCTTGGTCAGACAAACCAGTGACGGAGACGCTGATGGTAGCCAATCCCAGGCAGAGGACCTGGAATGGATCAGAAACATACTGTCAACTAGATCCTTTCGCGCAGCCGATGACCTAGTTCGCAAGTACTACGACGACATCCTGGCCTACATCCGAGCTCAAGTAGGCGATAAGGAGGAGTCGCTGAACCTTGCCCAGGATGCCTTTGTTGCCATTCTGCGGTCTTTGGGCAGCTACGATTCGCACAAGTCCAGCTTCCGTACCTGGATCCACCGCATTGCAACCTACAAGGTTATTGACTACTGGCGGATCCGTCGCAGGCGGCAGCGGCAGGAAGCACAAGTATTTGTGGCATCCGGCCACGATCAACATGACGACCCCGCCGACCAGACCTTCAAGGACGACCTAGTTGGTCGGATTGAAGACAAGATCTCACAAGCCCCGGTCCCGGCGCAGGAAGTTTTGCGTCTCCATCTGTATGCCGGCTATGGGTTCGCGCAGATTGCCGAGGCCTGCGGAGAGCCTGAAAACACGGTCAAGGCTCGGTATTACCGACTTTTGGACAATTTGAGGAAGGAGTTTGATCATGAATCGGTCTGAACCTGATATCCGTCCCGTTCTGGCGGCT
Organism: Bifidobacterium sp. VU/mBH4 (B4); assembly: GCF_058199535.1. Classification (NCBI taxonomy): domain Bacteria; kingdom Bacillati; phylum Actinomycetota; class Actinomycetes; order Bifidobacteriales; family Bifidobacteriaceae; genus Bifidobacterium; species Bifidobacterium sp. VU/mBH4 (B4). The sequence goes on from NZ_JBVPQJ010000001.1 coordinate 618,921, forward strand.
CTTCAGGGTAGTGACCTTGAGCGCGATGATTTTGCTGAATCACCGATCGGCAGTTCCCGGATGCGCGAGCGAACCATAAAAACGATTGTCCGCAAAGGGATGGGAAGACGTCCTGGGCTGATCTGGACCCTTGTAGCCATGGTTCGTTCCCTAGGCCTGAGAAATCTGCTCTTTGGCCTCTGGGACTGCGTCTTTATCGGCTTGATTCTGACGGTGGCAGTTTGGGCGACCGTCTTTGGCTCCTTCGTGAAGACTGCTTGGCCCAGCAGAGTCGATAGAATCTTCGGTCTGGTTGTCCCCATATTCGTCTGCTCGCCTGCTCTTTTCCTGGTGGTGCACCTTTTGGTAGTGCTCAAGGAACGGAATCTGAATACCCTGAATCTGATCAGAACCTGCAGGTGGTCATTCCGTCAGATAGCCGCAGTCAGGATGCTTCTGTTCGGCATGGTCAGCATGATGATTTCATCCTTGGCTACGGTCTTGCTGGCGCAGACGACCAATCCGGGGCTGTCCACCATGACCCTTCTGGGGATCAGCTTCTCCTCCCTCTTTCTCTTTTCCCTGGCACAGATCTGGGTGGAGGAGCATATGCATGGAGAACTGTCCATCTATCTGGTTCTCGGACTCTGGATTGTGCTCGGCATGATGCTTTATCTTACTCGATTCGCCACCGCCCCCATCCTTGTCTCCATTCCGCCGGCCTTGAGCCTGGCGACGGGCCTTGTTCTTCTGGCGATCTTCCTGCTTGTTCTGCATGGACGCTGCGTAGGGTCACCTCTGCCAAGGTGGGTATGGCATATGAAAAGACTGGCGACGGCATGAGGGCGGAATCCTGCATGTTTAGCGTGAAAGGACGGTGAGTTTCGTGCTGCACTTGGACCATGTGTCAAAGAGCTTCAGGAACAAGCGGGTTATCAACGATCTGAGCCTTTCTATTGGAACCGGTGTCCATGGGCTCCTGGCACCCAACGGAGCAGGCAAGACCACGCTGATCCAAATGATCGCCACCCTGATCCGCCTGGATTCGGGAAACATCACTTGGAACGGGCAGGACATCATGGTTATGGACGAGGACTATCGCGGCCTCTTGGGGTATCTGCCCCAAAAATTCGGCTATTACCCAGACTACAGCGCTGAAGATTTTTTGATGTACATAGCAGCCCTTCAGGGAATCGGCCGGAAACGGGCCAAGCCCCTGGCGAAAGATCTCCTGAAGACCGTGGGGCTTAAAGACCAGGGTAAGCAGAAGATGAAGACGCTCTCTGGGGGCATGATTCAGCGCGTGGGGCTGGCACAGGCCATGATCAACGACCCGGAACTGATGATTTTGGACGAGCCGACCGCTGGTTTGGATCCACGGGAACGTGTCCGCTTCCGCAACCTGGTCCATGCTCTTTCGCGCGACCGGATCGTTATCCTGTCCACTCATATCGTCTCTGACCTGGAGACCATCGCCGACCGGGTCATCATGCTCAAGGATGGGCAGATCTGCTGCAACCAGTCCCCAAGGCAGATAAGCCGCTGGCTGGAAGGCAAAATATTCCTGGTTCCTGCGAATTATCGCTTAGGGCAGGGGCAGCTGCTCCTTGAGGACGAGCTGGATGGGGATGCGACCCGGCTCAGAATTTACTCACCTGAGCCGCCGTCCCAGGGCCAGGCTGTTCCTGCCAACTTGGAGGATGCCTTCCTGGTGATCTACGGGGACGAGGAGTAGCGATGCAGCATACCCCGCCGAATCGGGCTCGCAATCTTATTTCTTGCTACGGATGTCTTCAATGAGATGGACGGTGGTAAGGAACGAAATGCGGCACCTTCTGGGTACCTCTTTTTGGGTGGTGCTCAGTCTGTCTCTTGGATTCGTTTTCTGTATGAATCTAGCTATGTATGACCAAATTCCCACTGACGAAGCCCATCATGACCTAGCTAGCTACGGACCGTATGTCAGTCAGTCCACCATTGCTGGATTCAAGCGTGGGGCTGACAGACTTGAACCGGTGGTATCCAAAGATCTGATGGCACTTGGTCCTCAGGCTGTTCAACTGGGCGTCAAGAATTATCAGTCGGCCAGGGACCTGGTCGATTCGGTCGAGAGCTCGCGCTGGACAAATCCTTCAGTATTGAATACAGACCGGGGCAAACTGACCGGCCGCATCAATGCCTTGCCTAGCTATCGTCGGCTTGCTCATTGCCATGATGTCATGGATGCCTATCGTGGATGCAACCGGGAAGCCCTGACCGCAAGAGCCGAGAAACAGTTGCGTAAGGGCGGTAGTAATGGCATCGAACTGCCTGAATCGGTGACGAAGCGGCTTGACATCTTAAGTGGACAGTGCAGGGCGGGTATGGGCCTGGCCGCTCCTGAATTGCTGGACTACACTCAGAGCAACTTCAGACTTTCAGTCTATCTGGTCCCGCTTCTGGCAGCCTTGGTTGTCGTGGCCCCACGCCTTGTTAAAGACCAGGTCCATGGGGTCCGGCAGACGCAGTTGACGACAAGGACCGGACGCTTCTTGCCTGGGCTGCAGGTGTTCGCCATGGTCTGTGCGGGCCTGCTGATGATGCTCATGGTGGCAGCGGGATCATTCCTGATGTGGGTGCCCAAGATCGCGGGTTTGCAGGATCTTCCGGTTTTTGATGGACATGCATTGCCTTGGTTCACCTGGTCCTTGGGGGAGTATCTGGCTGTGTTCGTATTGCTCTGCCTGGGGTCCGCCTTTCTTGTTTTTCTCTTGGTTCTCTGGATTTCCATGCACTGCAGGACCTACACGCGCTTGGTCTTGCTTGCAGTTCCGGTGGTATTGCTGGCCGTTCATGTCTTTGTCGTCTGGCTTCTCGTGGATCCATGCTGTATTGGCAGTGTGGTGACTCGGATTGTGCCATTGCCCGGCATTGAGCTCTACCTAATCCTGGGACTGCTGGTTTTGACCCTTTGTCTTTGCTGGTGGTCGGCCAGAAAGCTTTGTTGCCTAGGCGATCTGAATGAAAGGAAGATCAATGAATGAACTGCCACTGAAAATGGAGGGGGTGTCCTTCCATTACAAGGCTGGTGAAGCTGGAATAGACCAAGTCGGCCTGGAATGCTCGACAGGATCTTGGACCGCAGTTATGGGTCCTTCCGGAGCGGGGAAAACCACCTTGCTTTATTGCGCCTCAGGGCTCTTGCCAGTACAGCAGGGATCGGTCGAGATAGCCGGCCAGAACATAGCCAGGATGAAGGAGTCCGCCCTAACCAGGATGCGCCGCGACCATATCGGTTTCGTTTTTCAGGATTACAACCTGGTCGAGGCCTTCACCTGCTTGCAGAACGTCATGCTGCCCCAGCTCTTCGGCGGTCCCAAAGTTGGTGTCGTCCAATCGCTGCAGGCCTTGAAGATTTTGGGTCTAGATGGGTATGCGCAGCAATATCCGTCTGACATATCTGGCGGTCAAAGGCAACGCGTGGCCATTGCCAGAGCGCTGGTCGCCCAGCCAGATATGATTTTCGCGGACGAGCCCACCGGGGCACTGGATACGCGCAGCTCGGAAATGGTTCTGGATGCCCTTTCGACCTTGGTGGAGAGCGGACGGACCGTGCTCATGGTGACCCATGACCCCAATGTGGCGGCCTGGGCGCAGCGCACGGTCTTCTTGGTGGACGGCACAGTGCATTCGATATGCCAAGGATATACGGCCGAGCAGCTGTCCACTCACCTGACCAGCATGACTCAGGTCGGCCAGGGGGTAGGACGATGATGCATGCGGGTAAAGGCCAAGCAGGAAGAGGAGAAGTTCCCGGACGGGATTCCCTGCATGTATTCTCCTCGATCAGCCGACCGACCCTGTTCTCCTTGGTCTTGTCCCTGATCAGGAAGCATCGAGCATCGTACGCGGTCATGGGTCTATCCACCTTCCTGGCATCCCTGCTGACCTCTTCGACCATGCAGGTCTACCAAGCGGGAAAGTCCTTTGACAATATCGGCGATCTGAATAGGTTGAACACCTACCAGCGTCTCCAAGCCAAGGTACCTTATTCAAATCTCTCCATGGTCACTATTCCGGCGCTGGCTTGCTGCCTGCTGGTGTCGGTCTTTTTGGTCCTCTCGTCGGTCACTTTTCTGATTCATGAACGCCGACGCGAGTATGCAATGATGCGGTTGAACGGAGCCTCACGCAGGAGGATCCTGATCATAGGTATCTTGGAATTCTCGATCCCCCTGGCCCTCTCGAATCTCATTGGCTGCCTGGTCGGATCTCTCCTGACCATACCAGTTGGACGGTTTTACGCGCGCTCTGCCGAGTTCAGCGACAGTGGCATGGTTTTCACACCGCGGATTCGACCTTCCATTGCAGTTGTCACCTTCATCATGATGATGGTCACCTGCCTGTTGGGAGTATGGATGGCTATGCGCAAGGTGGGCTGGGCAGCTCCGCTCCAGCTCATGACGGAGACCAGTGACAAAACCAAGCGGATCGGATGGATTCGTTCTTCGGCAGCCCTGGTCTTCCTGATCCTGACCTTGGTGGTCGGGTTCGCCCCACTGCCTTCTATGACCCTGGACCTGCGTATTATGCTCGAGGTCATCCTTGTCATCACTACGGTCTATTTGGCGGCTCCGATCCTGGTTGTCCTGACTGTGTCAGTCATTGGTCTGATCCCGGCGAAGGTGGCCGGGGGGCCAGGTCTTCTGGCCCTGCAGCGTGCTCGAAAGGAGAGCGCAGGCTCAACCGCTATAGCCCTCCCCGCCATGATGATCCTGACCATCGTCATTTCCCTTGTGGCAGCCATGCAGGCTGGCTCCATCGGAGGGGCGGTTCTGAGCCTATATCCGCTGAAGGCCGATGTTATGGCTACTTCCCTTGATTCGGATGCCCAAAACCGCAACCCATCCGATCTGATCGGTGGGATGCCTGAGGTTCGAGACTTTGTTACCTACCAGACTCAGCAATGGGCTATGGAAGGATCACCGGGCCAGACGGCAACGGTGGTATGGGAACCTGCCGAGCAATTGCAGGGTCAGAAAGTTCAGAGTTCGCCGAGCATTCATTTCTCCTTTGTCCAAGGGAATTCGTCTGATCTCGGTTCAGACCGCGTCGCTGTGAATCAGGATTCCTCCTATTCCATAGGCGACACCGTTCGTCTTCTTGATCGCCATGATCAACCGCATGAGGTGCGGGTCGTTGCCCTTGTTCAGTCGCCTGAGGGCATTCCAGAACTATCTGCAGGCAATAACTATCCTCTGTTTCTGACGGCGGAGGATGACCTGCCTCAATTGGGTGAAGACGCACATACGATCATTCCCATATCGGCTGTCAATCCAACAGATGCGCACGGGATTACCTCCCGTCTGAAGAGTGGCCTTCAGGGCGATTTCGCGGTGCAGACCAGGCAGGAGTATATAGATGACTTCATTCAACGAGGCCTGTCCGGGCAGACGGCCATGACGGTCATGATCGTCGGCGGGACCGTTCTTGCCCTAATTTTCATGATGCAGTCCATCGCCATTTCGGCTTGGGAGCGCAAGCGGCAGAACCAGCGGCTCAATCAGATCGGGGTGGCCTGGAGGTCAATAGCCTGGTCGGGAGTGATGGAGACACTGACCGATGTGGCCGGCGGTGCAGTGATGGCGCTGCTGGGGATCGCCATTGTCGAGGGCTGTATTGCCTTGAGTTTTGTCCAGGCTGGCATGTCTATGGCTCTGACCCCTGTGCCCGTCGGCCGGTTCCTTCTGGTGACTGTGGTTCTGCTGCTGGTGGCGGTGTTCACAACCAGGGTGTGCAGCCTGCGATCCAGGAAGGCGGAAGAAGGCTGAACCTACTAGGAGGATTTTGCTTCAGTAAGCAAAGTTGCGGGGCGGTGTCACAATGGAGAGCATGGGAAAGACCTTGAATAAGGCGGCTATGGTCGTCGTAACCTATAAGCGTCAGGAATTGCTGACAGGCCTGTTCGACTCCATCCTCCAGCTCACCCAGGCCCCCTGGCGGATCGTGGTGGTGGATAACGAGAATTCGGCAGACACGCGAACCATGGTCGAGCAGTTCTCAGAACGTGTGACAGGACGTTGGGGCAGGACCATCATCGACGGCTCCGGCAATCAGGATCGTGTCGTGTATCTGCCACAGGATCACAATGGCGGTGGCGCGGGAGGCTTCTCCGCTGGCGTGCGCAAGGCATACGAGCTGGGGGCCAAGTGGTTCTGGGTCATGGATGATGACGTTGCAGTAGAGCCCGAAGGACTTGACCTGCTGGCTAAGTGGAGTGAACGCTATCAGGTGGTGCAGGGTTCCCGGCTGGATTATGATGGCGGCCCCTTCTATTGGCAGTATCATTTTCTGACCGCCTTGGGCATTCCAGACCCGATTGCACCGGGGGAGTTCGGCCCATCGGGCTGCCGGCCTATGAACACCATGTGCTTTGAAGGAGGCTTCTTCTCGCGGCAGATTGTGGATCAAATCGGTCTGCCTGACCCGCGCTTCTTCATCTATTGGGATGACACCATCTATGGGTATTTGGCATCCAAGGTTACACAGCCTGTGGTTGTATCCGATGTAGTCATGCGTCGGACTCGTAACATCGCCAATTGGAACATCGCCGGGGTGCGCCAGCTCAATTCCACCTCGGATATGAATCGTTACCACATCATGCGCAACAGGGGCTTCATGGCCAGGTATTTCATGGTCCATGGGGACTATCGGCCTCTGGCTTTCGCGCTGGGGACCCTGGCTACGGCTCTCAAGGAAATCATCCGTCTTCTGGCTGTTGATCGCAGTCACATCATGACTGGTATCCCTGCCATCCTGAAGGGATGGGTGGATTCGCGCCAGATATTGCATGATCCCGACTGGAGGCCCATGGAGCCCCTCAAGGGCCAACCAGCCGGGGAAATACAGGACGCCTGAAAGTTTTGCCTGCTACTTTTCCTGACTGCCTGCCTGGAAGTACTCCATGGAACCGATAGGCCCTGCCAGATGGAAACCGTCATCCTGGTAGACGACCTTGGTGACAGCGGTGTTGTCCATATCAGGGATGGGGCAGTGGTCATCGATGGCCACCAGGAACTGTTGCAGGCACATGCCCGAGGAAACAACCAGGACAGGCCCGCCACCTTCTTCGATGGCAGACTGGGCGATGCGCGTCAGCACCGCGATCATTCTGTTGCGGACCTGGGCGGTGGTCTCAGCCCGATCCTGTTCCTCAAGTCCGGCGGAAAGGACGTCCTCAGCATCCAGCCGGTGGAAGGTGTCCTGCATATGGACGGAGATGCTCCTGCCGTAGGTTGCCTTGGCCGTAACGAAGTCCTTAAAACCCATGGCGGCGCAGACCTGGTCCAGGGTGGTGCGCTCGTCCCGGCCCTCGAAACTGCCGAAATTATCCTCACGCAGGTCGGGGTCCACACCCACGGGCAGGTCCCCGTTGCCTGACATGTCAAGGGCCAGGCGGGCCGTTTCATACTGACGACTCAGATTGCCGCTCCAGGCCGCCCGGAAACGAATGGGCCGCAGGCCTCGGCCGAACTGGCGCACGTCCTCGCGGCCTTGACGGGTGAGTGGGAAATCTGACCAGCCCTGCATCAGATGCATGACATTGGCCGTGGTTCTGCCGTGCCGGGTCAGGTACAGGGTTGTCGAACCTGCTTCAGTGCTCGGTTCGGCGGTGGACTGAGATGATGATGCTCCATTGTTCATAGTTCATCACCCTACACGGCCCCCTTGCCGGAGCACTATGGCACATCCATGGTCAGGACCTGATGAAACGGCCTCCGTTGCCCCAAGTCCATGTGCCGCCGCTGGCGCCAATCTGGAAGTTCATTTTGGCTATGCCCAGATCGACTGCGGATCCGTAGGCGACCGAGGGATCCAGGGTGGCGATCGCATCGCCCGAGTCCTTGTCCCAGGCGAAAACCACTGGCTGTCCGTTCATGGCCGAAGGTGCCTTGGCGGCGGCTGCAACGCCGGCCTTGAACCATTCCGGCGCATCCTGGCGGTCCTGCGTGCTCATGGCTGAAGTCAGTTCCTCATAGCTCTTGGATGTTCGATGTTCGGCTTGACGTTGGCAAAGCATGGCGAAGTCCTGGTTGCCGTAGCCGATCTGGTCGGCCGGATAGCCGATGGTGACCACCAGGTAGAGCGACTGACTAGGGGTGATCCGGCAGTGACGCTCGGCCGCCTGACGGTCCCAGCTGCCCGACACCCATCCTGTCCCCAGTCCGTACAGGGTGGCGGCAAGGACCATGCGCTCGCCGTAAAAGCCGGCTTTCTCCAGGCTCTCCTGATCATCCTTGGGTCCGACCAGGGCCAGGTAGTTGGCCGCATTGGTCAGGTGGCCGGAAGCGTTGTCGGCCGCAAAGGCGTCAGGTTTGCCCAGGACCAGCTGCATGTCCAGACCGCTCAACGTGTTCAGAGCGTTCAGGGTGCTGCCCAGCTGCCTGGCCAGGTCGGGATCGATGGGCTTGGGGTCGTATTCTCTGGTGGTGATGCGCACGTTGACTGCGTCAATAAGCTGTGTATGTTCGGTCATAACTTCAATTATCCCACCCAATCCTTCTTCCTGCAGTCTGCAGCACACGGCCAGCGAGACTGCCCTGGGTTGGCTTATGCCGCTCCCCGGGCTGCAGAGGCATGCCTTGGGGTACAATCGCTACCGTGCCGGTTCGGACCCTCATCTTTGATCAGCTAAGGAGCAGCAATGATTGAAACAGCGCAGGCTTTCGGAGTGGATATTGGTGGATCCGGCATCAAGGCTGCCCCTGTCGACCTGACGATCGGGGATTTTGCCGAGCCTCGCAAGAAGATTCTCACTCCCGAGCACTCCACGCCGGAGGCTGTGGGTGCTGTCGTCAAGGAGCTTTTGGACCGCTTCGAAGTTTCCTCGGACGTGCCTGTGGGCATCGCCTTCCCGGCCCCTGTCAAGCCTGACAAGCCGCTGGATTTCATGGCCAACTTGGACCAGGCCTGGGTGGGTACCAATGTCCAAGAGGTTCTTTCCAAGGCCTGCGGCAGGCCCGTCAGCGTTGTCAACGACGCGGATGCGGCTGGCCTTGCCGAGGTGCAGTACGGGGCTGCCAAGGGTCAGAAGGGTCTGGTCATCGCCACCACATTGGGCACCGGCATCGGCACGGCGCTGATTTATAACGGCGTGCTGATTCCCAACAGCGAGCTGGGCCACCTGACGCTGGACGGCAAGGACGCAGAGAAGTACGCAGCCTCATCGGTGCGTGACCGCAAGAAGCTGAGCTACAAGAAGTGGGCCAATCGTCTGACCAAGTACTACCGCCTGCTTGAGCACTACTTCAACCCTGACTTCTTCGTCGTCGGCGGCGGTGTCAGCCGGATGAGCGAGAAGTTCCTGCCCCACATCGACATCAAGACCCCCATCGTAGCTGCCAAGCTGCGCAACCAGGCTGGCATCGTAGGCGCCGCCTATCTGGCTGATCTTCGGCAAAAGCACCTGGGGTGAAGCGGGGCTTTTCCTGCGACCAACCTGTTTGGGGCGTTCTGGCCATCGCTGGATCGGATGAGGAGCTGAGAAATCGTGCATTTTTCTCACCGTACAGGGTCTGACCGCCCCAATCGCATTGCTCTGGCCGAGTCGGAAGCCCGAGCTCATGGCCTCAAGCTGGGCAGGCTGAACGACTCGAATCCCACCCGCTTCGGGCTGGCCCCGGCATTCCTGCCACAAATCTATGAGGCGGAACCCAGGGGGCCTCGTAAGGCCCGTCAGGCCCTGGCTGAGTTTCTGACCAGACGCCAGGGATTGAGCCAGAACGAGGACGGTGCAGCAGTCAATCCTGACGACCTCTACCTGCTCTCCTCCACATCCCAGGCTTATTCCTGGCTGATGAAGCTCCTTTGCGACCCGGGTGACGCCATTCTGGAGCCCAGACCCGGATATCCCCTGATTGAATCCATCGCCGGTCTGGAATGCGTCCGAACTATCCCCTACCGTCTGTCCTACGACGGATCCTGGGTTCTTGACTTGGCCACAGTCAGGCAGGCCTTGGAAGGACCTGAGGGCGACCGTATCCGTGCCTTGGTCCTTATCAACCCCAACAACCCCACCGGTTCCTACATTCATTTGGAAGAACGCCAGTCACTGCTGGAACTCTGTCAGCGGCATGGGGTGGCCATCATAGCGGACGAGGTCTTCTTCGACTACCCTCTGGACCCTCTGCCGGGTCGTGCCCGGCTGGCTGGTGAGGAGCAGGTGCTGACCTTTGCCCTGGACGGGTTTTCGAAGAGCCTGGCAGCTCCCCACGCCAAGGTGGGCTGGATCCAGGTTTCCGGGCCAGCCGATCAGGTTGCCCAGGCCAAGCGCCATCTTGACCTGATAGCCGACGATTACCTGCCCATGAGTCTGCTGATCACCAGGGACATGGAATCCATGCTGGCAAGTATTCCCAGTCAAACCAGCCGAGTGGGGGAGCGTGTCAGGGGCAATCTTGAAACCCTCAGACAGCTATTGGTCCAAAAGGAGTCCTGTGTCTCCCTGCTCAGGCCCGAGGGAGGCTGGAACGTTCTGTTGCGCTTCCCCGAGGTCATTGACGAGGAGGAACTGATTCTTCGTCTGATCGGATCCTACAGGTTGACTGGCCAGCCCGGATACTTTTTCGACATGCCAGGCAACGGATACCTGGCCCTGTCACTCCTACCGGAAACCTTGGAATTCCGCCGAAATGTTGACTCAGTCGTCTCAGCTATCGAAAAAATGCTGTGATGAAAACCCTCCTCTTGCCTAGTTTGCTCCGATAATAAGTGCGGAATGATCACCCGTCATGGAAGGGGGAGATTGGTGGGGCTCAATGATGAGCCACTGATTGCAAGGTTGCACACGAAGGAGCATTGATGATGGGGAACGGAAATAAGGATCGAAGGGGAGACTCGGCCGATGGGGTTGGCCCTCGAATCGGGGAGGACATCAAAGCCATGGCCTCTGCAGATGAGACCGGAGGTGCCGTCGCAGGCCAAGGCATGGATGCGAGCCTGGCTCCGGATACGGGCAGAAGGCTCAACAGCATGGAGAAGGTTCGTTTCGCCATCGGGTTCGCCCTGGTATCCCTGCTCTGGGCCGCGCCCTTTTCCATGGGTTCGGGGGTTCTTCTGCCTCAGATCTTCAATACCCTGCACGGGGTCAGCGCCGAAGCGGCCCTAGGGACGATGAATTCGATTGGCTGCGTATTCGCCTTGGTAGCCAACGTTGTTTTCGGCGCTCTCTCGGATATGTCCAGGTTCCGCGTCGGCAAGCGCACCCCCTGGATCGTGCTGGGCGGTATCGTAGGTGCCCTCGGTTTTCTGATGATCATCCAGTCGCATACCCTTTTCATGATCATCTTTGGCTGGTGCATCGTCCAGGTGGGCATCAACTGCCTGATAGCCCCGGCTGTGGCGGTCCTCTCAGACAGGATTCCCGAATCGACTAGGGGAACCTATTCGGCACTGTATGGGGCCAGCCAGGTGGTCGGCCAGCAACTGGGAAATATCATCGGCAGCTCGTTTCTGACCAACATTCGCACCGGCCTGGTAGTCGGCATGATCATCTTCCTCTTTTCGGGAATCCTCACCGTGCTGATCTGGCCCCGGGAGAAGTCGGCAGCCAACACAGTCGTGGAGCGCACCTGGGCTGATGTCGGCCGGTCCTTCATACCGCCCACCAAGAACAGCCGGGACTTCTACATGGCGCTTCTGGGCAGGTTCACTTTCATCGTCGGCTGTTACATGATCCAGGGCTACCAGCTCTACATTCTGCAGAAGTACTGCCATTTGAGCAATGACCAGGCTGCATCCACCCTCAAGGTCATGGCTCTGCTCTCGGTAATCACCACCATCCTGGCCGCTGTGGTCTCAGGCCCTCTCTCGGACTTCCTGCAGAAGCGGAAAGTGATTGTGGCCATCAGCTGTCTGATCATTGCTCTCGGTATGGTTTTCCCCTTCCTGATGCCGACCGCAACGGGCATGTACATTTATGCCACCCTGGCTGGAATCGGCAACGGCTGCTACATGTCAGTGGATCAGGCGTTGAATGTCGATGTGCTGCCGAATGCCAAGGAGGCCGGCAAGGACCTGGGCATCCTCAACCTGGCCAATACCATAGGTCAGGTGATCGCTCCCGGGTGCACCACCCTGGTCATCGGCATCTTTGGCGGCTACAGGATGATCTTCCCCGTCGCCATCGTCTGCCTGCTGGCGGGGACCATCTTTATCATGATGATCCGTAAGGTCAAGTGAGTCTGAAAACCTGTAATCCGGACCAGTGCTGAGCAGCGGCCCGGGCAATCGAATCCGAAAGGACACAGACATGACGGAAAAATCGCATACCAAAGCCGAGGATCTGGATCTGCAAGAGGAGGCCTCGCTGACCTCGGGATCCGACTCCTGGCACCTGCAGGGACTTCCCGACAAGGGCTATGAAGGCTATATGATCACCGACGGCCCTTATGGCCTGCGCAAGGCCACAGGCTCCGACGTCTACGGCTCGGTCCCGGCCACCTGCTTCCCTCCGACCGCCGGACTGGCCTCCTCCTGGGATCCTGATCTGACCTACCAGGTGGGCCAGGCCATGGGCGAAGAGTGCATCCAGGAGAAGGTGGCCGTGATTCTGGGCCCCGGCATCAACATCAAGCGCAGCCCGCTGGGCGGCCGCAACTTCGAGTTTTACTCGGAGGACCCGGTCCTGGCAGGCCACCAGGCCGCAGGCATGGTCGAAGGGGTCCAGTCCAAGGGAGTCGGAACCTCTCTGAAGCATTTTGCAGCCAACAACCAGGAGACCGACCGGCTCAGGGTCAGCTCTGACGTCGACGCACGCACCCTGCGCGAGATCTACCTGCCGGCCTTCGAATACGTGGTCAGGAAGGCCAAGCCCTGGACCATCATGTGCGCCTACAACAAGATCAACGGGGTCTTCAGCTCGGAGAACCGTTGGCTGCTGACGGACGTGCTGCGCGGCGAGTGGGGCTACCAGGGCATGGTCATGTCGGACTGGGGCGCTGTCCACAACAGGGTCAATGCCCTGCAGGCCGGGCTCAACCTGGAGATGCCGCCCTCCCGCACCGACGACCAGGTGGTTCAGGCCGTGCAGGCTGGCAATTTGGACAAGGAACAGCTGGACCGGATGGCCCAGGGGATCCTGGACCTGATCGACAAGGCCCGTCCGGCCATGTCCCAGCAGGGGTATCGCTACGACGTCCAGGAGCACAACAACGTGGCCCGTCGCGCGGCCCAGGAGTCCATCGTGCTGCTGCGCAACGAGGATCGGATCCTGCCGCTTGATCCGAAGAAGAAGGTCGCTGTCATCGGCGAATTCGCCCGGACTCCGCGCTACCAGGGCGGTGGTTCCTCGCACATCACACCCACCGAGGTCTCTTCGGCGCTGGATGGTTTCAAAGAGGCAGGCATGAATGTGGACTTCGCGCCCGGGTTCACGCTGGATGAGAAGGAGCAGGATCCCGCCCTGACCCAGCAGGCGCTTGAGGTTGCGCGCGGAGCCGATGCCGTGGTGCTCTTCCTGGGATTGCCTGAATACGCCGAGTCCGAGGGCTTCGACCGCACCAGCATGGATCTTCCTGACAAGCAGGTGGCTCTGCTCAAGGCTGTCTCCGAGGTCAACGACCGGGTGGTCGCCGTCCTCTCCAATGGAGCCGTGGTGACAGTTGCCGACTGGATGGACAAGACCAAGGGTCTGCTGGAGACCTGGCTGCTGGGCCAGGAGGGAGGACGCGCCGTGGTGGATGTGCTGACCGGCGCCGCCAATCCCTCGGGACATCTGCCTGAAACCATTCCGGTCCGGCTGGAGGACAACCCCACCATCACCTCCTTCCCCGGCGAGGAGGGTCACTCCCGCTATGGCGAGGGCGTCTACGTGGGCTACCGCTACTACGACACCTTCCAGCGTCCGGTGGCCTTCCCCTTCGGGTTCGGGCTGTCCTATGCCGACTTTGACCTGGATCAGGTTGCGGTGACCAAGACCGGAGCCAACTCGGCTCGGGTGGAGGTGACGGTGACCAACACCTCGCAGGTGGACGGCGCTCAGACCGTGCAGGTCTATGTGGCCCCCTGCGCCAGCCGGGTGAACCGGCCCTGCCATGAGCTCAAGGCCTTCGCCAAGGTCTTCCTGAAGGCCGGGCAGTTCTGCCGAGTGAGCATGGACCTGACTGAACGCGACTTCGCCTACTGGTCCACAGCCATGGATACCTGGCACGTGGAGGCGGGCACCTACCGTATCCAGGTGGGTACCTCCAGCCGCGATCTGGTTGCGGAGCATGACCTGCAGGTGGACGGCGACGGCAGGTTCATTCCGTTGAATGCCGAATCGACCATGGCCGAGTGGCGTGAGAATTCGATCGGCGGGCCCATCCTGCGTGACCGTGTCGAGCAGGATGGCATACCGCTGCCCGACGATCCCAATACGGCCCAGCTTTTCGACACCATGCCTCTGGCCTCGGTCATCACCCTGTCGGGCGGCGATGGCAATGGCATCGTGGCTGACATGGTCGACCGGTATAACCAGGCCCTCAAGCAACAGGGTCTGGACTCCTGACACCGAGGTCGGCTGGGCTCAGGGTCCTAGGAACCAGACGGCCACGTTCATGGCCTGGCTGGAGTCGAAGTGCTCCAGCAGGACCATGGCGTTGACAAATGTCAGGATCAGACCAGCCAGGCAGGCCAGTGTCAGCAGGCTCATGACGGCCGCTCCCGCAGTGGAGCGGCCGTCTTCGTATATTGAGGATGCTGCGGCCATGACCACCACGGCGGCCAGGCAGATCAGCCAAGCGAAATCGATGGTATAGCGCACTGAGAATCCGCCAATATAGGAGTCCGCGGCCATGACCAGGACCGCCAGGGCCAGGGCCAGGCTCAAGGCGGGCATCCATCCCCGGCGCTGCAGATAGTTTCGCACTCGGGGCAGGGCGACAAGGGCCATCGCCAGCAAGAGTACCGGGGAGGTGACCAGGAGCCCGCCCAGGCCAGGTTCGGTGAAGTGCCAGATCCGCATGGGAGCCGGGGAGAATTGCAGGTAGGGGAAGATGGGCAGACTGGTCAACGGCTGCAACAAATAGTAGCCAAAGATCTGAAGCAGGCCCTGGGTGCCGGGATGATAGTTGGTCAGGTCCAGGACGGTCATTTGATACCGGTTGCCGAAGTCCAGCAGGGATCCGAATCGCCAACGGTTGTACCAGAGCAGGGGAGCGGCGACCAGGAGAACTGGCACGAGGCCGCAGACCAGCAGGGACAGCGCCCGCCCCCGGGACAGGCCGTCAGGATGGCTTCCACGCGTGAACAGGGTACTGAATACTGCCTGTATTTCCTGGGCGAACAGGGGTAGTGCCAGCAGACCGGCGGCCAGGAAGGTGGGTCGGCAACCCAGGGTGGCAGCCATTGACAGCGATCCCAAAAAGAGCCGGGTTCGGGACAGATGCCAGGAGTGGTCCCCGTCTTCTACGGTCCACATACGTGTTGACCGATGACTCGGATGTTCACCAGCGCCCGCAGACTGCTGCTGGACCCGTCTGGCCCCCATCCAGAGCCAGAGTCCGGTCATCACGGCCAGCAAGGAGGCATCGAAGGGAATCGTATAGAAATTGCGGCGACACCAGAGGTAGACCATGCCGGATCCTCCCAGCATGGTTATCAGGGCCATGCCGACCACGGCCAGGTTGACCCGAGGGAACCAGCGGGCCATCAGGCGGATGGTGGCCAGAGTCGTCATGATGGTGGCCGCCGCAACCAGCAGGGCTGCAGCCGAACTGGTGGGCAGGGCATAGCCGCCTGGATGCACCAGACCGGTGATCACTCGGTAGGGCAGGAAGAGCAGCAGCACCGGCAGGACACCAAAGTAGGAATACCAGTGGCCGCCCCGGTAGACGTAGTCCCAATATATGGGTTGCTGGTCCTGGGCCAGCAGTGCGTTGCGGGTGGCTATGTCATAGGGGTTGGCTGCCTTGGCCAGACCTGGCGCCTGGCCCAGATCCAGCCAGGGGCGTCCATGAAGAAGGGCCTGGGCCACATGATCGTACTGGTTGAAATCGTAGACGTAGGCATGCGGCTGGTGGTAGGCCATGGGGGTGAAGGTGGACAGATCATGTTGAATGTTCCAGCAGGACCAGGCTGCCAGTGGGGCCAGAATCAGGGCCAGGACCAGGCGCTGGCTCACCGAGCCCGTATTCAGCCGGGTCCGCCAGAGGATCGAGCCGGGCAGGTAGCCCAGGATCAGCGCCGCCAGACAGGCCAGCATCAGTATCCGTGCCAGGTTGAGATCCAGGGGGACTACCTTGGCCGGGGTCATCCCGGTCAGCTCCAGCCGGGATCCGGCGGGTTCCTGTATCCACAGGCGCAGGGACTGGATCCGGGCGCCGCTGGGTTTTCCGCGGATGCGCAGGTAGTTGCTGCGGGCCTGACCGGGGCAGACCAACCCTCGGGTGCCCTGGGTCCATCCCTTGCCGCCGGCCAGGCGCAGGTCCAGACGTACATGGATCTGCGACAGGAATGAACCCTCGATGTCTTCTGCCAGGTGGGCCTGAACAAAGGAGGCCCGTCCATCGGCAACAGGGACATCCATCCAGGCGCCAGCCGGATCGTTGATTTTCAGGCCCCCGCCTGGCAGAGGGGACAGCCCTGGTCCCAGCCGGCCTGGTGGGGAGTGGGCATCGCCCGTCGTCCGTGCCGGAGAGTTTGACCTGGAGCCCATCAGCGACTGCCAATGGGCCAGATTGAATACTCCCAGTTCGAGGATGAGCACAACAACAAGCGCTACCAGCAGCCGGATGGTCATGCCCCTGGCCGGGGTGGGTCGTCGCAGGGCTGGCAGAGTCATCACGGTTTTATTCTAACGGCGACATGTCGCGCTGGATTGGGAGAATCAAAAGTATGTCCAAGAACGCGAAGAAGTCCCGGGGGCTCGGGGATCTGTCCGGCCTGGGCCGTTCCATTCTTTCCGCACTGGAGGGATTGGTGGGCTCCTCTCGGCCGACCACAGGGGGTCGTGGGGATCGTCCCCTGGATTCTTCGGTGGCCGACATGGTCGATCTGATCAACCGGACGGGAGGCCATCCGGATGATCGGCAGATGCGCGAATTCCTGGCCTCTCACAGCCGTATTTTAGGTATTGCTGTCAAGCGCCGGCTTTTTCCCCGCCTGCAGGGCGTGCCCGAGGGGCTGACGCTGGGCTGGGTCCAGTGGCCCGATGCCCCAGGCCGGGGCTTCGCATTGGGGATCTTCACCGATCGCCGTCACTTTGCCCAGATCGCTCTGGCTGACGACCATGGCCGGGTTTTCATTGGCGAGCAGAGCCGGATGGATCTGCAGAACATGGAACCTGCCTTCCTGCTGGGCCGGGAGGAGGTGACCTTGGCCGACGGTCGTCGGCTGGGCCTTGATCCAGAACAGGGTTCGGGGCCGGTTCGAGCCCTGCAAGGTGCTGTAGTTGGTCGTGACGATGCCGGCCACCTGCGCTGGTTGGCCTCCTGGCTGCGGGCCAATGGCCGCTATTGCCTGGAGCAGCTCCGTCCCCTGCTGCCTCCGGAGATGCGTCTGGACCTGGAGTATCGGGATGCTGTGGCCATCGCCTTCTTCGCCGCCTACCTGCTGCCGCGCATCCAGGGGACCTTCACCGGGTTCGGCTCGGGCAACATCTTCTACCGGCTCAACCGGGAGGCACCGATGGGAGCCATCCGACGCAGCGTGGGCGACATGATCCAGGCACGCTCCCATGGGCAGCGGGTCTCCGGGCTGGAGGATCTGTTCGCCGACCTGATGCGTGAGGCCGGGGCCCTGTCGCCCGTCTCGGGTTTGGAGGCCGTTCACGGGGCGGAGCCCCTGCATCTGTATGCTTCCTCCTACTCCGGCGCTTACTTCCTGAGCTGGGATAACGGACTGGAGTTCACCGCCGCCTTGGCGGCCCTGCGCATCGAAGGCAATCTGAACAGGTTTGCCGCTGTCAGCGCCTGGCTGGAGCGCAATGCCCGCCTGGGGACGCTGCCCACCGAGGACTCGATCAACCGCGTCCAGGCTACCCGGCTGGACCAGGCCCTCTTGGACGATCCTGCCATTGTCGCCCTGCTGCGCCCAGGTGACTATCCGATTCGCTTCGACCCGCTGGAGGACGACGGGCGGACCGCCATCAACGCCATGGTCGACAAGGCCGCAGCCACCGCTGTCATGGTGCGTCAACAGGCTCCCCAGGCGCTGCCGGTGCGGGCGGACGGCCAGGGTCAGGAGCCCGTGCAATCCGAGTGGGTCTACCGGCAGACGCTGGCCATGCTCATGCGATCCCTGCGGCTGCCCTTCCGCTTTGATGTGGAGTTCAGGTCCAATCTGGCCCAGGGGCAGGTGGCCCTGGCCTTCACTGCGGCAGGGCGCACCATGATGCCCTCCAGCCGCTACGAGGACCAGTCACGGGCCTGGCGGGACCTGGACGAGGGCGAACGTTCCGCCATGAGCGCTGACTACAATTTGCGCGTCGGGCTGATGATGGCCGCCTTGGCCTTCGGAGCGGATCCAGCTGTGCGCGAGGTCAGCCTGCAGATCGACTCCATCGGCCTGGAAGAGGCTGTCGACCAGCAGAACTCGGCCATCAGGACCATGATGGGACAGGCTTTGGAGGCCTTTGAACGCATGCGTTCGGGTGAGGTGGCCCCCACTGGGTCCAAGGCTGATCCCAAGGATGGCGACGTACACGGTGATCCCACCAAGCCCATCGCCTCCCGGATGGCTCCTGAGCAAGGACAGGACGAAGAGGAAGACAAGGTCGAGGATCAGGGGGAAAAGGAATCCGTAGATCGTGAGTTCAAGGATCTCATGCAGGGCGTGGACCTTGACTCTGCAGCCTTTGCCCAGCCTTCATCAGCCAATGGATCCGATAAGGACGAGTCTGCCACCGATGGAGCCTCGAACGAGGATATCTCCAATGATGATGCCTCCGCAGACCAGACCGAGGACGACGCATCCCAGAATCCGCTGAGCGCCCTGCAGAGCAATCCGACCATCCGAACCCTGGTCTCGGTGGTCTTCAGCAGGGAACTCTTCCTCTCCCGCATCCGTTCACAGGGTCTGAAGGATCCACGTGCCATCTACCGCTTCTTCGACGCGGCCATGCAGGTGGATTCCCAGGGAGGGCTCAAGCCCACTGAGGCTGTGTTCGACATGCGCGACGACCACTTCAGCCCCCATGGCAGCCAGGAGGAGCCCGAGTTTTCCGAGGTGACCTTTGCCGACAAGTCAGCCCAGGCCATGGGCGCGCATAAGGCCGTGGATCTGTCCATCCAGCGGGCCGACCTGCTGCAGAGGGCTGTAGGCGGCTTCCATCAGCTGGCCTCTGACCGGACCATGACTTCGGCAGCCAAGGCCCAGGAGGCCACAGGCATCATCCAGAGCATCGGCGACCCGGAGCTGGAACAGCTGGCCCCTCAGGTTGCCAGCGCCATGATCGACGGCACCCCTGTTCCCGACTTTGACTTCTCCCTGTCCTCCCAGCTGGACAAGGAGCGCGTCAAAGCCCGCGATCTGCTCTTCTCCGGCGGCGCAGCCCAAGGCATACAGGTTGAGCAGGATGCCATCGCCCATATGGATGCCGTCTTTGCGGCCGAGGGCCAGGTGCCCCGCTACTTCAACTCCTACGCCGAGCGGGTGGTCTATAACCGCCTCTTCGCCACCCCGGGGGAGCGGACCCTGCTCATTCCTGACAACCTCTTCTACGCCCACCTTGAGATAGCCGACCTGCTGGCCCAGCTCAAGGAGGACCAGGCGGCCCTCAAGCATTTGAACGCCATGGTGGCCTATGCGCCCGCCTACCCGCTCTCCCACCTGAAGCTGGCAGTCATGCTGGCCAACCGGGAGGACTGGGATTCGGCCCGGGCTGCTACCTTGAACGCTCTGCGGGTGGCCCTGGATCGGGACGATGCCTCCTTCGCTTACTACCGTCTGGCCTATGCTTCATGGATGCGCGACGAGTTCGACGTGGCTGCTGCGGCTTATTTGATGAGCGAGCATATCAGTCCCGACCGAATACCGGCCCTCAAGAGCGAGTTGGCCGAGCTGCAGGCCAGGGCCCGCTCCCAGTGCGTGGTCCTGCCCGAAAACCACCGGCAGGCCCGTCGGGTGCTGGCCGAACATGGCCTGCCGGTCTGGCCTCATACCGAGGTGGCCTCGATAGTGCGCCAGGCCGCGCGCATCTGTGTGGACGGCGGGCTCTTCGTCCCGGCCCGGACCCTGTCAATGGCGGCCGCCAGGATGAACGACGACGATAATGAAGGTGTTGATGTGGTACAGGCACAGTTCATGAGGTCGCTCAATGCATGACAAAACAGCTCAGGAAGATAATCAGCAAACCAGTGATGAGGAGGGCAATGCCCAGTCCAGGCCCAGGCCGGGCACTGACCGATGGATAGCCTCCCTGCAGCCCGACGATGCCGATGCCATGCGGCTGGGGGAGCTGGATCTTGACTCCCTGGGAGCCCAACAGGCCCAGCGTCTCTGGTCCAGGCTGGCCGCCTGGGTGGAGTCCGACCAGGTCGCCTACTACATAGACGATGCTCCGGTCTCCTCCGACGCGGCCTACGATGCCAGGATGCGCTGCCTGCAGGAGCTGGAGTCCCGCTTTCCCAGCCTGGATACCCCCCAGTCGCCGACGCACCGGGTCGGAGGGACCTTCTCCAACGACTTCGCCTCGGTCCGCCACCCCTCCCAGATGCTCAGCCTGGATGATGTCTTCAGCGTCGCCGAGCTGCGCCAGTGGTATGAGGGGCTGCGCAACGAGCTCGACTGGCCAGAGGACAAGGCCCTGCTCATGACCAGCGAGGTCAAGATCGACGGCCTGGCCCTCAACCTCCTCTACCGCAACGGAGTGCTGGAACAGGGCCTGACCAGAGGGGACGGGGTGACCGGGGAGGATATCACCCTCAACGTCAGGACCATCCCAAGCATTCCGCAGAACCTGTCCGGGCCGGCCCGTGACATCCCCGAGTTCGTGGAGGTCCGCGGCGAGGTCTTCATGCGGTTCGACGACTTCAACGCGCTGAACGAGCAGCAGGAGCAGGAGGGCAAGGCGCCCTTTGCCAACCCCCGCAACGCCGCCGCCGGGTCTCTTCGGCAGAAGGACCCGCGCATTACAGCCAGCCGTCGTCTGAGCTTCTACGCCCATGGCCTGGGCTCCCTGAGGTGGGGCCCGGCCCATCCCAGGGGGACCCACGACGAGGTCATCGACCAGTCCCAGGCCTACGACCTTTACAAGCAGTGGGGGATTCCTGTTTCCCCCCACAACCGGGTCGTCACCTCCTTCGACCAGATCCTGGACATGATCGACTATTATGGCCAGCACCGCAATGACATCGAGCATGCCCTG
Source organism: Bifidobacterium sp. VU/mBH4 (B4) (assembly GCF_058199535.1). Classification (NCBI taxonomy): domain Bacteria; kingdom Bacillati; phylum Actinomycetota; class Actinomycetes; order Bifidobacteriales; family Bifidobacteriaceae; genus Bifidobacterium; species Bifidobacterium sp. VU/mBH4 (B4). The sequence continues at coordinate 640,225 of NZ_JBVPQJ010000001.1, forward strand.
GACGGCATCGTCGTCAAGCTTCAGGACCGGGATCTTCAACGCAGGCTGGGTGCCACCTCACGCGCCCCCCGCTGGGCCGTGGCCTACAAGTATCCGCCGGAGGAGGTCAATACCCGGCTTCTGGACATCACTGTCCAGGTGGGCCGGACCGGGCGAATCACCCCGGTGGCTGTGCTCACCCCGGTCACCGTGGCTGGGTCCACGGTCTCCAGGACCACCCTCCACAACGCCTCTGAGGTCAAGCGCAAGGGCATTCTGATCGGGGACACGGTCGTGGTCCGCAAGGCGGGCGATGTGATCCCCGAGCTGGTCGGACCGGTCGTCGAGGCCAGGAAGGGGCGCGAGAAGGAGCTGAGGCCCTTCGTCATGCCCGAGACCTGCCCCAGCTGTGGCGCCCGTCTGGCTCCGGCCAAGGAGGGCGACGTGGACATCCGCTGCCCCAACGTGGAGTCCTGCCCGGCCCAGCTGACCGAGCGGATCATCCATATGGCCTCGCGAAAGGCCCTGGACATCGAGCATCTGGGGGAGCAGAGCGCCATAGCCCTGACCAACCCCGATGAGAACCGGCCTGATTCCGTTGAGGTCTACGCCCCCGGCCTGCGTGAGGTCCTGGTCGACCAGGGCGGCCAGGCAGCCCCCTACCAGCCGGACCCGGACCTGAAGCTTCCGCCACGTCAGGATCCGGTCCTGACCAGCGAGGCAGGCCTCTTCGACCTGAAGGTGGAGGATCTGCGTCAGGTCTATGTCTGGCGTGAGGTTCCTCTGATGGAGCAGGTGGAGGTCGAAGGCCGGCAGGGGCGTGCCACAACCAAGCGCAGGACTGGCGGCAGCGGCCTCTGGTACCGGGTGCCGGCCTTCTATAACCAGGGCGAGCGGGCCATGAACAGTCATGAGACCCAGATCCAGGAGGCCGCACTGGACAGTGCCGATGCCCAACCCTCCAGGAACACCCTGCAGATGCTTGAAGAAATCGACAAGGCCAAGCATGCCGACCTATGGAGGGTCCTGGTGGCCCTGTCCATCCGGCACCTGGGACCGACCTCGGCCCGGGCCATCGCCACCCGATTCCCCTCGCTCAAGGCCGTGGAGGAGGCCAGCGTAGAGGACCTGTCCGAGCTGGACGGGGTGGGCCCCGAGATTGCGCACTCCATCCACGACTGGTTCCAGGGCGCCCGACAGCCCGGTGACTGGCGCGGACGCATCCTGGATGCCTGGCAGGCCGCAGGGGTGGGCGCTCACGTCGAACGCAGCACCAAGCCGCAGACCCTGAAAGGCATGACCGTGGTGGTCACCGGCAGTCTGGAGGACTTCTCAAGGGACTCCGCCAAGGAGGCCATCGTGGAGCGCGGCGGCAAGGCTTCTGGGTCTGTCAGCAAGAAGACCACCTATGTGGTGGTCGGTGCCAACCCGGGATCCAAGGCCGACAAGGCTGAGAGCCTGGGCCTGCCCATCCTGGACGAGGCGGCTTTCCACCGTCTGCTTGACACCGGCGACCCAAGCCCGGCCCAAGGCTGATTGTGACATTCGCAATATCCGACCAGCCGCGCCCTGGCAGCCGATGGCTGGGCGCGATATGGTGACGGCATGGAACAAGTAGAGCATCGCAAGGAAGGGACCCGGGATCTGGAGGAGCTGCCTCGAAGAATCAAGGGGGAGGTCTATGAGCGGCTCAGCAGGGTCATCGATCCAGAGCTGGGGCGGTCCATCACCGATCTGGGCATGATCACCGACATCATTGTCGAGCCGGCCAGGGATGCCCAGGCCGACTATGAGGTGACCGTGAGGGTCGAGCTGACCATCAAGGGATGCCCGCTGTCGACCACCATCACCAACCAGATCAATGGAACCGTGACCTCCTACCCGCGAGCCCGGCTGCGCCCGCATATCGATGTCTCCTCCATGAGCCGGGAGAAGCTGGACAACCTGGTGGCCGACCTCAAGGCCGCCCGGCGCAGCAACCCATTCTCCAAACCGGGCGTGGGCACCCGCATCTTTGCCATCGCCTCGGGCAAGGGGGGCGTGGGCAAGTCCTCGGTGACCGTCAACCTGGCGGCCACGCTGGCTGCCCTGGGCTATGACACGGCCGCCATTGACGCGGACATCTATGGATTCTCCCTGCCTGGGCTCTTCGGCGTACACAGCCGGCCCACCAATCTGCACGGCATGCTGATGCCGGTCACCGCCTGGGGGGTCAAGCTGATCTCCATCGGCATGTTCGCTGGGTCGGACCGGGCCATCCTCTGGAGGGGGCCGCGCCTGCAGCGCTCGCTGGAACAGTTCCTCTCCGATGTCTGGTGGGGGGACCCCGACGTGCTCCTGCTGGATCTGGCTCCTGGCACCGGGGACATGGCCCTCTCGGTGGCCCAGGCCCTGCCCAACAGCCGGCTGATTGTGGTGACCACCCCCCAGCCATCGGCCTCGCAGGTGGCCGTGCGTTCAGGGCTGGTGGCCCTGCAGCTGCCCACCAAGGTCCAGGGTGTAATCGAAAACATGTCCTGGTACGAGCACAATGGCGAGCGGCTGCGCATTTTCGGCCAGGGAGGCGGCCAGCGGGTGGCTGACCAGCTGACCCGGGATCTGGGATACCAAGTGCCCCTGCTGGAACAGCTGCCCCTGCAGACTGACCTGCGCGAGTCGGGGGAGTCCGGTCGGCCGGCCGTGCTCAGACCGGATGGCTCCCTGGATGATTCGCCGCTGACCAAACGGTTTGTGGACCTGGCCAAGACCCTGATGGCGGGTTCGGAGCCTGGCGATGCCCATCGGGCAGCTGACGAAGGCTGACTCTAAGACAAAGTTGTCAGTCAGGTGCCATGCCTTGGCCGGGATTAGACGGCGGCCGGGCTCTGCTGGCTGGTGTTCTGCCGCGAGGGGATGGCCAGGAACCAGGGGACTGCCAGCACGACCAGGCCGATGGCGCACATGGCCAGGAAGGGAATGACCTCATGTCCGGCCAGGATGTAGGAGGCGAACATGGGTCCCACGATGTAGCCCAGGGAGGCGGCCGTGTTGAGCAGGCCGAACATGCGCCCGCTAAAGGAGGGCCCGGCCAGTTCGGCGGCCACAACCGGCTGGGAGATGCCCATCATGACCTCGCCCAGCCCGAAGATGGTGATGCCCAGGGAGGCCACGCTCAGGGCGCCGGGGGTGGAATCCAGGCGCAGGCCCAGGACGATGATCACCCAGGCCGCAGCCCAGAAGACCGGCACGGTGCGCAGCAGGCGCACATGGTTGGCGTCCTTGAGCCTGGGCAGCAGCACGATGTTCATGATGACCACCGAAAAGGTATTGACCACGTCGACCACTGACAGGGACCAGCGGGGAATGTGCGGATCCGAGATCAGGGTGGTGACCAAGCCGGCATCGAACTGGGAATAGCCGAACAGATCCATGAAGAAGGTGCCCAAGGTCAGCAGGGCCATTGAGGCCAGCACCCTGGTCAGGGAGCTGGTGCGTCCGCCGAAGGTGCCGTTGACGGCCATGCTTGCTGTGCCGTCTTTCTGGCTGGCTTTCAGGGCTTGGGTTGCCCCTGCGGATTCCTGGACGACCTCCCGCTCTGCCTGGGCCTTGAGCTCAGCTGTCAGGCGGCGCAGCTGCCAGTGTCGTTCGATGACCAGCAGGGACAGGCTAAGCAAGGCGAATCCCAGTGCCCTGCCGCCGAAGCCAATCCGATAGAGGAAGTCCTGACCTCCCGCAGCCAGCAGGCCGCCCACGGCTGCACCGAGGCCTATGCCCAGGTTGAGCTCGGCCTGATTGATTCCATAGACAACCCGATGCTGCTCCCTGGTGGAGATCTGTGTCAGAATACTGGCCCAGGAGGTCTGCATGCCCATCCCCAAGCCTGAGACGAAGGCTCCCGCCACTGCTGCCCGGTAGTCGTGGGCCACGGTGAAGATCAGGGGGCCGATGACCGAGAAGATCATGGCCGTATGCATAGCCAGCCAGGAGGAGCGCCGGTCTGAGACCCAGCCGATGATGGGGTTGGAGATCAGGGACCCTGCTGAACTGATGGTCACCAGGAGGGCGGCCTCGCTCATGGTGGCACCCAGGGAATGGGTGGCGAAGAGCAGCTCGATGGGCATGACCAGGCCGATGCCGAAGTTGCACATGAGGTCCACGATGAGCATGGCTCGCAGATAGACGGGCAACTCCATGAATTCGCGCAGCCAGCGCATCGGTCTCCACCTCCATCGGATCCGTTTTTCAAACCTCTCCTCATTCTGGCCTGACCGCCTGCCGGGATGCCGGTGCTGGCGTGTTGCCGTCAATGGGTGGATGCCGATAGTCCTGACGACGCAAAGAGGCCCGACCCTTCTGCAGGAAGGATCGGGCCACATGTGACCTGGCCGGTCAGCCAGCCTCAGTCATCAGGCGAACTCAGATGTGGAAGTAGAGCTCATACTCCAGGGGGGTGGGGGCCAGACGGGTCTGGTCCAGTTCACCGCGCTTCAAGTCCAGCCAGGTCTGGATCAGATCGTCGGTGAAGACGTCGCCCTCGCTCAGGAAGTCGTGATCCTCCTCCAAGGCGTTCAGGGCCTCCTCCAGGGAGCCGGGCACCTGCTTGATCTGGGCGTGCTCCTCCGGGGGCAGCTCATAGAGATCCTTGTCGATAGGGGCCGGGGGCTCGGTGTGGTTGAGAATGCCGTCCAGTCCTGCCATCAGCTGGGCCGAGAAGGCCAGGAAGGGGTTGCAGGAGGGGTCGGGGGCACGGAACTCGATCCGCTTGGCAGCTGGTGAGGTGCCGGCCAAGGGGATGCGGATGGCCGCCGAACGGTTCCGGGCGGAGTAGACCAGGTTGACCGGGGCCTCGTAGCCGGGCACCAGCCGCTTGTAGGAGTTGGTGGAGGGGTTGGTGAAGGCCAGAACAGACGAGGCATGCTCGATCAGGCCGCCCACATACCAGCGGGCGATGTCGGAGAGTCCGCCGTAGCCGTTCTCGTCGTAGAAGAGGGGCTTGCCATCCTTCCAGAGGGACTGGTGGCAGTGCATGCCGGTCCCGTTGTCCCCGGCAATGGGCTTGGGCATGAAGGTGGCCGCCTTGCCGGCCAGGGCGGCGGTCTCGTGGACCACGTACTTGTACTTCATCAGGTCGTCGCCTGCATGCAGCAGGGTGTTGAAGCGGTAGTTGATCTCCTGCTGGCCGGCGCCGCCCACCTCGTGATGGGAGCGTTCCAGAATCAGGCCCACCTTCTGCAGGTTGGCCACCATGTCGTCGCGCAGATCCTGGTAGTGGTCGATGGGCGGTACCGGGAAGTAGCCCTTCTTGACCCGGTTCTTGAAGCCGATGTTGTCGGAGCCGTCCTCCTCGACGTCGACGCCCGAGTTCCAAGGAGCCTCGATGGAGTCGACCTCGTAGAAGGAGCGCTGCATGCTGTTCTCGAAGCGGACCTTGTCGAAGATGAAGAACTCGGCCTCGGGAGCGAAGGAGGCCGTGTCGGCGATGCCGGTGGAGCGCAGGTAGGCCTCCGCCTTGGCGGCAATCTGCCGGGGGTCGCGCGAGTAGGGCTCATCGGTCACCGGGTCAACAATGGAGAAGGCCACATTCAGGGTGCGATGGCGGCGGAAGGGATCCAGGTAAGCAGTCTCTGGATCGGGAATCAGCTTCATATCCGATTCGTTGATGGCTTGGAAGCCTTGGACGGAGGAGCCGTCGAAGGCCATGCCGTCCGTGAAGGCGTCCTTGAGGAATTCGCTGGCGGGCACGGTGAAGTGCTGCTGGACCCCGATCAGGTCCGTGAACCTGACTGAGACATATTCCACGCCCTCCTGGTTGATCAGAGCTTCGCAATCGGCCTTTGACTTCAGTTCTCTCACTGAACTGCTCCTTTCGTGGAAACCGTAACGGTCACCCAGTCTAGGGGACCGGTTTTTTCGGCAATGCGCCGCTGAGGTTACGGGGGTGTTTCATGCGAAGGTCCCGGCGCCTTCCTGGTGGAAGATGCCGGGACCTTGAAACATCAGCGCCCGCGCATGGCCTTGCGGCTGACGTGTATCTTGGTCGGATCGATGCCCTTGGGCATCCCCAAGGCGCTCTGCCGCTTTTGCAGGGTGACCAGCCGGTCGTTCAGGGTCTCCAGCTCGGTGGCGGTCAGCTTGACTTTCTTCTTGATCACGGTCCGCTGAAGTTTGCTGAGCGGAACCTGATCAGGTCCGTGGCCCACGCTGATCCGGTAGATAGGGATGGCTGACCCACGGGTGATGCGGCGGATCTTTTCCTCCTCGCGGTTCATGGCCTTGTTGACGCGGTTGTAGTCGCCCTCGGCTATCAGGTAGACCCCGGTGCGGCCGGTGCCTCTCCAGACGGCATCTTTGGTTTTAGCATCGATCCAGACGGGTTCCTGGGGGAAGGAGAAGCCTGCCTTGGAGATGCTGCTCAGCACAGCGGCGGCAGCGCCTGGACGGCCCTCCATCTTGGCGTAGCCGACCCTGTCTGAGCGCCTGGTCAGGGTCATGGTAGCCAGGAGCAGGCCGACCATGATGCCCAGAAGCACGGTCAGGATCCAGGACAGCCAGCTGAAGTGGGCCAGCAGGCAGATCACCACCGCTATCAGTGTGGGCACCAGAATGGCCGCAGTCAGCAGCCAGGGAAGCGCCTTGTCCTCTGCGTAAGTGAATTGGTAGATCTTGACGATCTGACTGATCGTGCTGTTCTTCTTTTTTGCTTTTTTGCCCTTGGTGTCCTCTGTAGCCATGCCATCCTCACTCGGAAACGTTCACTGGTTGACCAGTCTACCGCATGCCTAACGCATGTTCAGGGGTCTGCCGTCAGCCTTGAGCAGGGCCTCTCCAATGGCTTCCGAGAAGGTGGGATGGGGGTGGATGAGCCCGGCCGCCCGGTGCAGGGGGATCTGGTTGCCCACCAGCTGCTGGGCCTCGGCAATATTCTCAGAGGCCTGTGGGGAGACCATCTCCAGACCGACGACTATCTGATTTTCCAGATCGGTGGCTTGGCAGGCGGTGATCAGACTGAGGGTGCCCTGCAGGCCGCTCATGCGCATGCGCGAGTTGGCCATCATGGGGTAGATGGTTTCCTTGACCTGGTTCAGTGATGGATCGTCCTCGGCCTCCTGGCGGCTGAAGCCCACTGCTGCGGCCTGTGGGGAGGAGAAGACCACGCGGGGGATGGTGGCCTCGTTGACCGGTTCAGGATCCAGGCCAGAGGCGGCATCGGCCAGGGTGATGCCCTGCTGGAAGGCCCTGTGAGCCAGATGGTGACCCGGGGTGATGTCGCCCAAGGCCCAAACCCGGTCACGGCTGGTGCGCCCCTGGGAGTCGGTCAGGACCTGGCCTTGCTCGTCCAGGTCGATGCCCAGCTCCTTCATATGCTTGGGGTCGGTATTGGGGTCCCTGCCGATGGCCACCAGGACCAGATCAGTCTCGATCGATCCCGCCTGGCCCTTGTCGTCGGCCGGCTGGTAGTCGACCTGAATGCCCCCATCCGCGGGCAGACGGTGCCCCCCCGAGCAGCGGGCGTGGGTAATGATCTGAATGCCCTGGCGTTCCAGCTCACGGGTCATGATCTGGCCGGTCCGCCGACCCCAGTGGGAGAGCACCCGGTCTCGCCTGACCATCAGGGTCACCTGGCAACCGGCTTGATTCCAAATGGTGGCGAATTCCAGGGCCACCGCACCTGAGCCGATAATCAGGGCCCGGCGAGGGAAGGGCTTGAGGGTCAGCGCCCGGTCGGTGTCGATGACCAGATCATCGAAGGGGAGTTCCTCCAAGGGCCTGGCGTGGGATCCGGTGGCCAGGATGGTATCGCAGGTGGTCAGCCTGGTTCGATGGCCATCTTCGTCGGTCACCTCCACCAGGCCGTCGCCGACGATGGTGCCGTGGCCGTGCACCACGGTGATGCCACGCTGCTTCAGCAGGCTGGACAGGCCGCCGGTCATGGCGTCCACCATGCGGTCCTGATAATCCTGGAGCTTCTGGTAGTCGATGTTGGTCGACTCGACATTGATGCCCATGGCGGCCCCAAGGCTGGCCTGTTCGAGAACCTGGGTGGCGGTCAGCAAGGCCTTGGTGGGGATGCATCCCCGGTTCAGGCAGACGCCGCCAACCACAGGGTCCTGCTCGACCAGGGCCACCCGTCCGCCCAGCTCTGCCGTGCGCAGGGCCGTGGCATAGCCGCCTGGGCCGGATCCGATAATGATGGTGTCGTACTGGCGGCTGTTGGCATCCCACGGGTCAAGAGACTCTGTGCCGGCTTGGTTGATCGATTGCTGCATAACAATCCATGCTAGCCGTACCGGCTGGGAGAATGAAGAGCATTCGCACAATGTGGAGTGAGTGCAAAGACCGCCCGGAACCCCAAGGGCACCGGGCGGCGCGGCTATTCCATCATTCGGTCGGTCAGGACCATTGGCTGTCAGTCGGGCCAGTGCCCGCGCTTGCTCTGATTGGGCTTGGGAACCCGCCACCGCCGGACCATCATGGCCCGTTGCCAGGCGTAGGAGGCCGAACGCGAACCCTTGGCCACCGAGCGCTCGCCGAACTTGTCGATCAGCAGGCGCTTGAGTTTGCGCCACATCAGCCAGGTATCGATCAGGGCAATGATCAGGTAGCCATAGAGCAGGACGGTCACCACCATGGTGAAGGTGGCATAATGCTGAGGGCCCACGAACATGCCCAGCAGTGTGGCGACGAACATTAGGATGATGGCCGGGAATATCCATTCCAGCAGATTGAAGCGGGCATCCACATAGTTACGGATGTAGATCCTCCAGGGCAGGCGCTCCGACTTGGGCATGTGATCGAGGTCGCCGGTCCGCATAGCCTCATACTGGGCATCCTCACGGGCGCGGATCCGGGCCTTGGCGGCCTTGCGAGAAGCCTTGCGGTCCTTGGGGACCAGCGGACGCAGGTTGCGGGCCTCGGCCTGCTTGCGCTTGGGTGTGGGGCGTCCCTTGCCTCGTGCCTCTTCAGTGGAGGCCGTCTGGTCCGCCTCCGCCTCTGTGTCCCGTCGATCCTTGCGTGAGAAGGGGTTCCATGTCATGCGAACAGGTTACGGTGACGCCTAGACTCGCAAGCATTGATTCGCAAGCAATCACAGGAGGTAACGATGGCGGAGCTGGGCCTGGAGACGATCCGCACACGTGTGCAGGACGATAGGAGCCGGATCGTTGATCTGCTCAAGGACAAGATCGCCCTGGCTTCGGTTTCGGCCAAGGGGATCACCGGGGATCACATGCGGCGATCGGCCGACTATGTGGCCGGGCAACTGCGGCAGGTGGGTGTAGATGCCCGGGTGGTCCAGGCGACCAATCCTGACGGGACCCCGGGCGCCTTCGAGGTGATCGGATCCCGGCAGGTGGATGACAAGGCCCCGACCGTCCTGCTCTACGCTCATCACGATGTGCAGCCGGTGCCCGATCCCTCCCAGTGGTCCACTGACCCCTTTGCCGGCGTGGAAAAGGAGGGACGGCTCTACGGACGCGGATCGGCCGACGACGGCGGCGGCATCGCCATCCACTCGGGTGCCCTGCACGCCCTGGGCAAGGACCTGCGCGTCAACGTCAAGGTCTTCATCGAAGGGGAGGAGGAGATGGGCTCGCGCAGCTTCATCCCCTTCCTCCAGGCTCATCGGGACGATTTCGCCTCGGATCTGATCATCGTGGCCGACTCGGGCAACTGGTCGGCGGACACCCCCAGCCTGACCACCTCCCTGCGAGGGAATGCGGACCTGGATGTCACGGTCACAGTCCTTGAGCATCCGGTCCATTCCGGGCAGTTCGGCGGGCCCATCCTGGATGCCAACACCCTGTCCGCCATGCTGATCGCCTCCATGTATGACGACCAGGGTCAGCTGGCGGTGCCCGGCCTGGAGGGCGGACAGCCCATAGGCGGCCTGCAGCGTGACCTGGACCAGGCCCAGCTGCGTGCGGATGCCGGCGTGGTGGACTCCTACCGGCTGGCCGGAACCGACTCTTTGGCCTCCCGGCTCTGGACCAAGCCTGCAGCGGCGGTGATCGGCTTCGATGCCCACCCGGTGGAGGGCTCCTTCAACGTGCTGGCTGATACGACCCGCTTCCGCATTTCCCTGCGCACTGCGCCCACCCAGCGCCCTGAGCAGGCCGCGCAGGCCTTGGCTGATTTTTTGATCGCCCATGCTCCTCAGGGGGCCAGGGTGGAGGTCACGCCCGGCGACATGGGCATGGGATGGGCCATGGATGCCGGCAGCCCGGTGGTCCGGCAGGCCGAGGAGGCCATGCGGCAGGCCTTCGGACGGGACCCGGTCAACAAGGGCGAGGGCGGATCCATCCCCTTCATCCCCGAACTCAAGCGGCTCTTCCCTGAGGCCCAGGTCCTGGTGACCGGCCCAGAGGATCCCCAGTCCAACGCCCACAGCCCGAACGAGTCCATCTCCCTGCAGGGGCTGGTCGACAACATCATCACCGAGGCCCTGCTGCTGGATTCCCTTGACCATCGTATGTTCTAAGATGGCAAGTGACACGGGGGCCGTATGCCTATGGGCGTGCGGCTGAGAGGAGGCTCAGCCTCAACCGGACGAACGTTTACCGGGTAATGCCGGCGCACGGATGTCACTGGACCCGTGCCTGAACGGGATGGCGCTCACAGGGAGCGCCCCGAGGAAAGGCACAAGATCATGACCGATGGTCATTTCACCAACAACACTGCTTCCGGATCGGAGCCGGAGTCTGAGCGGACTCCCTCCCAGGTCAGGACCCCCTCCCGACGGTGGAGGGTGGTGGACATCGCCGTAGCCTCGGTCATCGGGGTGGCCTCCGCAGTGATCTACTGGGTGGTCGCCATGGTGACCACCATTCCCTGGTCGTTCCTGGACGGGGTCGTGCCCGGTCTGGGCGGCATCCTCAACGGTCTCTACCTATTTGCCGGGCCCCTGGCCTCGGTCATCGTGCGCAAGCCGGGTGCGGCCGTCTATGCCGAGTTGGTCGCAGCCATCCTGGAGTCGCTGCTGGGCAGCCTTTGGGTGCCTGTGGAGACCATACTGATCGGTCTGCTTCAGGGCTTCATGGCCGAGCTGGTCTTCATACTGCTGCGTTACCGGCGCTGGAACATGTCCACGGTGGCACTGTCGGGCGCTGCCGCCGGTTTCGGCTGCTGGCTGTACTCCTTCTGCACGCACCTGCAGGCCATCAACCTGACCGGTCCCTACGGGGTGATCTATCTGATAGCCACCCTGATTTCGGGCGCGCTGATCGCCGGAGTGCTGGTTTGGTACCTCTATAAGGCCATTGCCGCCACCGGGGCTCTGGACCGCTTCGCCTCCGGCCGCGATATTCGTACGACCGGGAAGTAGAGGTCTGGGCGTGGACCAGAGCATCGAGGATAATCCCTACCGACCCGCAGCCTTGGAACTGCGCGGTTGGGGTTATCGGCATGCCTATCGGAACCACTTCGCCGTCAGGGATCTTTCCCTGAGCATTCCTGCAGGTCAGCGGGTGCTGTTGCTGGGAGCCTCCGGCATCGGCAAATCGACCATCCTTGAGGGTGTGGCCGGGCTGCTGGGCGATCATGCCCCGCAGAACGGCCAGGACCAGGTCGAGGATGATGAAGGCGGGGTGACCCAGGGCCAGGTCTTGATTGATGGCAATCCGGCCGTCTCCAGCCGGGGGCGTGTGGGTCTGGTCCTGCAGGATCCGGATGCTCAGGCCATCTTTCAGCGGCTTGGTGACAATGTGGCCTTCGGGCCCGAGAACATGGGGCTGCCCCGCCAGGAAATCTGGCCACGGGTACAGAAGGCCATGGCCGAGGTAGGTTTGGCTGACCTGCAGCTGACCCGGTCCACCGTGCATTTGAGCGGAGGGCAGATGCAGCGTCTGGCCCTGGCCGGCGCCCTGGCCATGCAGCCTGGGCTGCTCCTGCTGGATGAGCCAACGGCCAACCTGGATCCGGTCGGTGTCGAGCAGATTGTCGGCGCCGTGAGGAAGGTCCTGGACCGGCAGGGCTCCACGATGGTTCTGGTCGAGCACCGGGCAGGTCCATGGATGGATATGATCGACCGGGTCATCGTGCTTGGGCTGGGCGAGGTTGAAGACAGCACCAGCGGATCCGTTGCTGCAGCCTATCGAAAGACTGTGATCATGGCCGACGGCAGCCCCCGGGAGGTCTTCACTGATCCTGGTTTGGACCTGGCCTCCCTGGGCGTCTGGGTTCCCGAAGCGTATAGGAGCGCCAGGGATTCGCTCCCTGAGCTTGGAAGGTCCCGGGTTAGGTCCGGGCAATCTGAATCGGGCCGCAATGACCATCCTGTCCTGCTGGCCACTCGGGATCTGGCGGTGGGCCGTCAGGGCCGGGCGGTTGCCGAGCATATCGATCTGGAATTCAGGGCCGGGCAGGTCACCGCCTTGGTCGGAGCCAACGGAGCCGGCAAGTCCACGCTGGCCATGACCTTGGCTGGTCTGCTGGATCCGGTGGCCGGTTCGGTTCTTGCCCAGGACCGCCTCCTTCGGGGATCACAGGGGCAGATGCCTGCTGAGTCCGAGCCCATTCGATGGACCTCATCCCAGCTGGCGGCGCGCATCGCCTACGTTTTTCAGAATCCCGAGCATCAGTTCGCCCGTGGCACGGTCCTGGATGAGGTCAAACTGGCCCCCCTGCGCACCGGCATGAGCGAGGACCGGGCCCAGGCCCGCGCCCTGGAGCTGCTGGGCCGTTTCAGGCTGAGGCAGTACGCGCGTGCCAACCCTTACACGCTCTCGGGCGGTGAGAAGCGTCGGCTCACCGTGGCGTCGGCCCTGGCCGCTGCGCCACAGATGCTGATTCTTGACGAGCCCACCTTCGGCCAGGACAGGAATACCTGGGTCAGCATGGCCCAGCTGATTGCAGACCTGCGCGACCAGGGAGCCTGCATCATCCTGGTCACCCATGACCGGGAACTGGTCCAGGCGCTGGATGCTCGCTTGGTGGAGATGACGCCTCCGGGAGCCCAGAAGGCCGTTTGGCCTGTATCAGGGTCAGATTTGCAGGCTCGTCAGGAGACTGTTGCGGCCAGACTGACCGTCACGCCCATGGATCAGCGGGACGAGCCGGTCAAGCCGGCCAGCCGGTCGCCATACATAGCCTCCATCAATCCGGCCTTCCGTCTGATCGGGGCCTTTCTGGCCGCGCTGCCCCTGCTGATCAGCCTGGACCCGGTCTCGGCCACGACGGCCCTGATCCTGGAGTTCCTGCTATTGGGCGCGGCAGGCTTCACGCCTCTGCGCGTGGTCAGATCCACCTGGCCTATCTTCCTGGGGGCGCCTGGCTCAGCCTTGGCGATCATCCTCTATGGCAAGAGCGGTGGCGCCACCTTCTGGCAGTGGGGGATGATTCATATCACCCAGCGGTCGCTGGATCTGGCCCTGGCTACGGCGCTGCGGATTCTGGCCATCGGGATCCCGGCTATCATTACCGTCCTGGGAATAGACGCCACTGACCTGGCCGATGCCTTCAGCCAAGTGCTCCGCCTGCCTGATCGCTTCGTCTACGGAGGGCTGGCCGGCATGCGACTCTTCACCGTCCTTAAGGATGATTGGTCGGCCCTGACCGCCTGCCGCCGGAGTCGAGGGCTGGGCGATGAGAACCGTTTCAAGGCCTTTATGCCCCAGGCCTTCGCCCTGCTGGTCCTGTCCATCAGGCGTTCGACAACCTTAGCCACGGCCATGGAGGCCAGGGGCTTTGGGGGCAGCACGCCACGCACCCATGCCCGGGTCTCCCAGGTCAGACCACGTGATGCGGGCTTCCTGCTCATCTGCCTGGCTGTGCCTGCCATCTCCCTGACCGCGGCTGCGCTGACCGGCTCCATCGCCTTCTTCGGCAACTGACCGCCAGGGTTTCTCGAAGGCTCCAGATACGGAGGAACCCCGGTCCTTTCCGCCTCCCGCAGAGAGGGGAAAGGACCGGGGTCCGCCTGTGGTTGGAAGCGCTGGCCTCTTACCTGGCCAGAGTGGTGTTGATGTTGCGCACCTCGTCGAAGCGCTTGGAGGCATCCTCCCAGTTGACGATGTGCCACCAGGCCTTGACGTAGCTGGCCCGGTCGTTCAGGTACTCCAGGTAGTAGGCGTGCTCCCAGAGGTCCAGCAGAACCAGCGGGAAGATGGTGACGGGCAGGTTGCCCTGGTGGTCGTACATCTGCAGGGTGACCAGGCGCTCGCCCAGGGTATCCCAGGCCAGGACGGCCCAGCCGGAGCCCTGGATGCCGGCGCACATGGACTCGAAGTAGGTCTGGAAGCCCTGGAAGGACCCGAACTGGTCCTCGATGGCGGCCTTGAGTTCGCCAGTCGGCTCCTGGCCGATGGCCGGGGCCATGTTCTTCCAGAAGATGGAGTGGTTCTTGTGACCGGCCAGGTTGAAGGCCAGGTTCTTCTCCAACAGGTTGGACTGGGCCACGTTGCCGGACTCGGCTGCGTCGTGGATCTGCTCCAGGGCCTTGTTGGCACCATTCACATAGGCCTGATGGTGCTTGTCATGGTGCAGCTCCATGATCTTGCCAGACACGTACGGCTCCAGCGCCGAGTAGTCGTAGGGCAGATCGGGAAGTGTGTATACGGGCATATCGTCTCCTCACAATGATTCTGGCCAAGCCAGATGTGCGATGGTCGGTCTGCGCCATACCAACGACGGACGTGGTCGACCCGACCGGTTCTTTCACCCTAGCCCCTTGTCCGTCGAGCACAAGGGGCGCAGACCTTTCTTTCAGTGAACTTTCCCACACATGCGGACTCACCGAGGTGAAGCCGCAGGCTTCTGGACTGCGGGGCTCTCGACTGGCGGGGCTAGAGTGGTGCCCATGCCCTTTGATGACACCCTTCTTGACAATCCCCGCGCCCAACGCGTTCATCGCTTGACTGAACTGCAGGATCGGAGGGCCCGGCAGCGTCATGGCCGCTTTCTGATAGAGGGGCCGCAGAGCGTGCGCGAGGCGGTCCGCTGGCGTCCCGACCTGCTGACTGACCTCTATATTCAGGCGGATGAGTCCTCTCCTGCAGCCCAGGGCGGCCATCGGCGCCCGCTCAACGAGACTGTAGGCGCCATCATGGAGCAGGCTCGGGAGCTGCCTGACTGCTACGGGCACTTCGTCTCCGCCCGGGTCATGCGTGCCATCAGCGGCAATGCCCAGGGGATCCTGGCCCAGGCGCGGACTGATGGATTTTTGGCCCAAGCGACGGACCTTGACGATTCCCGGAGCCTGACGGGGGAGGGGCCCGACCTGGTGGCAGCCTTCTGGCAGATTCGTGATCCAGGCAATGCCGGAACCGTCATGCGCACCGCCGATGCCGCCGGTTGCAGGGCGGTCATCCTGGTGGATCAGTGCGTGGAACCCACCAATCCCAAGGTCATTCGCTCTACGGCTGGATCGGCCTTTCACATACCCCTGATAACTATGGGCACCGAGGACTTCCTGGCCCTGTGCAGACGGCAGGGACGGATCATGGTGGCGGCCGATGTCTATGGCACGCCGGACAAACCGGTCCGCTCTCTGACTGAATGGATGGCGAGCGGTGCCTTGTCCAAGACAGACACAGCGGGTCAACCCATGGCCCTGCTCTTCGGCAATGAGGCACGTGGACTGCCCAGTGACCTGCTGCAGTCCACGGATCAGATCGTTCGCATACCCATATACGGGCGGGCTGAATCACTCAATCTGGCTACCTCGGCGGCGGTGCTGCTCTACGCCATGGCCATGTCGAGTCGTATTGAAAGAATGTGAAGGCGTCAACGACCGGGATTTCCGCTGATTCGCGGCCCGGACACGGCATTGGCAACAGTGGAAAGGTCCATGGTGGCACAGGAAGAATTCGACCCCGCGGCGATGACCGACGAGGTCAACGAGGGCATCGGCAGGATTCGCGAAGCCTCCGATCTGGAAGAACTCAAGGCGATCAAGGCCAAGTATGCAGGGACAGGTTCAGCCCTGGCCGGATCAGGCCGGATGATCGGACGGCTGCCAGCGGATCAGAAGAAGACCGCCGGTCGCCTGGCAGGCAAGCTCAAGGCTGACTTCGGCCGTGCCTACGGGCTCAAGGAGCGGCAGCTGCGCCAGGAGGAGGAGTCCCGCCGCCTGGCCGCCGAACAGGTGGATATGACCCTGCCGGTCAACCGCCGTCCCCAGGGCGCCCGCCACCCGTTGTCCAAACTCATGGAGGACGTGGAGGACTTCTTCGTCTCCATGGGTTGGAGCATCGCCCAGGGTCCTGAGCTGGAGGCCGAGTGGTACAACTTCGATGCCCTCAACTTCGGCCCTGACCATCCTGCCCGCCAGATGCAGGACACCTTCTACGTCAAGGGCAGCCAGGCCAGGGATGCCGCCGGCTTCGTCGGCTCCAACATGGTCATGCGCACCCATACCTCGCCCGACCAGGCCCGTTCCCTGATAACCCGTGGCGTACCGCTCTACGTGGCCTGCACGGGCAGGGTCTTCCGCACCGACGAGCTGGATGCCACCCACACCCCGGTCTTCCACCAGTGCGAGGCCATCGCCGTCGATGAGCACCTGACCATGGCCGACCTCAAGGGCACCCTGGACAAGCTCGCCGTGGCCATGTTCGGCCCCGAGGCCCGGACCAGACTGCGGCCCTCATACTTCCCCTTCACCGAGCCCAGCGCCGAGATGGATCTCTGGTTCCCGGACAAGAAGGGCGGACCCGGATGGATCGAATGGGGAGGCTGCGGCATGGTCAACCCCAACGTTCTGAGGTCGGCCGGCGTGGATCCGCAGCGCTACTCAGGCTTCGCCTTCGGCGTGGGCATGGAGCGCACCCTGCTCCTGCGCCACGACATCAACGACATGCACGACCTGGTCGAGGGCGACGTGCGGTTCAGCCAGCAGTTCGAGATGGGGGAGTGACCGTCAGATGCCAATGGTAGATATCGACTGGCTCAAGGAGCATGTGCAGGTCCCCGAGGATCTGACCTATGAACAGCTGGCCAAGGACCTGGTCCGGGTCGGCCTGGAGGAGGAGGACATCCACCAGTCCACGGTGACCGGCCCCATTGTGGTCGGCTATGTGGTGGATGCCGAGCCCGAGCCTCAGAAGAACGGCAAAACCATCAACTGGTGCCATGTGGATGTGGGCGAGCAGTATAACGCCGTGGACGACCAGGGCCGCAAGGTGCCCCGGGGCATCGTCTGCGGGGCCCCCAACATGGCTGCGGGCGAGAAGGTGGTGGTGACCCTGCCAGGGGCTGTCCTGCCTGGAGATTTCCGCATCGAACCGCGCAAGACCTATGGCCACATCTCGGATGGCATGTGCGCCTCCGAGCGTGAGTTGGGGCTGGGTTCGGACCATCAGGGCATCATCCTGCTGCGCAATTACGGGTTCACTCCCGAGCAGTACGAGCAGCTCAAGCCCGGGGACGACGCCATGAGTCTCCTGCATATGAATAGGCCCGTGCTTGAAATCAACATCACCCCGGATCGTGGTTACGCCTTTTCCTACCGGGGGGTTGCCCGCGAATATCACCACTCCACGGGCACCGAGTACACCGATCCGGTGATTGAGCTGAACAAGACGGTGCCGGCCTGCGCAACGCAGGAGGATCAGGCTCCGCTGGCCGTGCATGTTGAGGACGACAATCCCATTCATGGTCAGCCCGGATGCGACCGCTACTACCTGCGAGCCCTGACCGGGTGCGACCCCAAAGCCGCCACTCCCAGCTGGATGCGTCGTCGGCTGGTTCGGGCCGGCATGCGCTCCATCAGCCTGCCGGTGGACATCACCAACTACGTCATGCTGGACCTGGGCCAGCCCCTGCACGCCTACGATCTGGACAAGCTCAGCGGCCCCATCGTCGTACGCAGGGCCAGGCAGGGCGAGCACCTGACCACCCTTGACGGCAAGGATCGCGAGCTCAGCACCGAAGATCTGCTCATCACCGACTCGCCCGAGGGGCACGAGTGTTCCCGAATCCTGGGTCTGGCCGGGGTTATGGGCGGCCTGTATGGAGAGGTGACCGATCAGACGAAGAACATCCTGATCGAGTCCGCCCACTTCGACCAGGTGACCATCGCCCGGACCGCCCGTCGTCACAAGCTGCCCTCGGAGGCCTCCAAGCGCTTTGAGCGTGGGGTGGATCCGCAGATGCAACCGGCTGCCGCAGCCATGGCCGCCGATCTGTTGCATCGCCTTGCCGGTGGCCAGGACCTGGATGCTCCGTTGGATTTGAACCAGACCAAGCCCATGCCGGTCATCGACTTTGCCGTCAGCGAGGTGGCACGTCTGACCGGACTGGAGGTGGAGCCCCAGCGCATCGTCGCCATTCTGCGTGACATCGGCTGCACGGTCCAGGGTGATCCTCAAGACCGGCTGTCGGTGACCCCGCCAACCTGGAGGCCCGACCTGGGCGAGGGTTGTGATTTGGTCGAGGAGGTGGCCCGACTGGTGGGCTATGACCGCATCCCCGTCACCGTGCCATCGCCCAAGGTGTCCGGTGCGGTTGGCCTGACCGATCGTCAGCAGCGCCGCCGTTGGGTGGCTGACACCCTGGCCGAGTATGGGCTGACCGAGGTTCTGGACTACCCGTTCGTCGGCGACAATGATTTCAAGGCCTTCGGCATGGATCCCGATGAGGTTCATGTCAACAGCGTGGAGCTTGCCAACCCCATGGCCGCTGACAGGCCCTATCTAAGGCAGAGCCTGCTGCTGCCGCTGGCCAACACCTTGGAGCGCAACCTGCGACGTGGCAACACGGATGTGCGTCTCTTCGAGATCGGCTACGTCTTCCGTCGCGATCCCAAGGCCCCTGCGGTGCCGACCCTTCCGGGCGGCGTGCGGCCCAGCGACGAGGATCTGGCCCGCCTGGACCAGGGTCTGCCGGAGCAACGGCTGCATGTGGCGGCCCTGCTGACCGGCCGTGCTCAGGAGGATGGCTGGCTTAAGGACAGCAGGGATGTGGACTGGACTGATGCAGTCGAGTCGGCTCGTCGTGTTCTGGACAGGCTGGGGGCACACTATCGGCTGGAGCAGCCCCCTGCCGAGCAGGTGCCCGACCAGTGGCATCCGGGCCGTACCGCCAGGCTGGTCTTGGATGACGGCACGCTTGTCGGCATGGTGGGCGAACTGCATCCTCGGGTTGATCAGGCTCTGGGCTTCCCTGCCCACTCGGCCGCCTTCGAGCTGAGTCTGGACATGGTGCTGGACCACCTGGACTACACGCCCCTGCAGGCTAAGCCGGTCTCGACCTTCCCGCCGGTCCGTCAGGATCTGGCCTTCACCGTGCCGGACACGGTTTCGGCCGCCGACCTGACTTCCGCCATCAGAGAAGCGGCTGGGTCTAGTCTGGAATCCATCGAGCTGTTCGACGTTTTCACTGGCGATCAGATCGGTGAGCATGCAAAATCGCTGGCTTTCGCAGTCACCTTCCGCGCCCCGGACCGCACCTTGACGTCCGAGGACAGCGAATCCCTGCGGCAGGCCATCGTTGACAAGACTGCAGGTCTGGGCGCCGTGCTGCGTGCCTGACCGGGCATCGAGGGGACCGAGGGACATGACGGATTCTCAAGAACAGGGCACAGCCGGTGAACCTGACCGCCAGGATCATGATGGGGGCGACCAGCCCTTGTACGGCGCACGCGCCGATCGTTATCCAGGATGGAATCCGTACATATACGGTCGCCCAGACCCCGAACCCAAGGCCAAGGAATCGGATTCGTCCCAAGGCAACCCCGCCAACCGGCCTATGCCCATGGCGGGGCAGCCGGGTCCCGGTCGCGGCGGAAATCCTGGGAATCCTGGGAACCCTCAGGCCCGTCCCGGCGCTCCGGTCTGGCCTCCCCAGGGCATGCCCGATCTGAACGACCCCTCCCAAAATCCGGTTTACGGCCACTGGGATCCCTGCGCCATCATCGCCTTCCTCATGGCCCTCTTTTTGCCCATGCCTGTGATTCCCGCCTTGCTGGGTGGCGTTTCCATGTATCGGACCCGCAAATTGCATATGAAGGGCTATGGATTGGCCATGGCTGCCCTGATCATCAACCTGCTCTTCACGCTGGCCTGGATCTGGCTGCTGGTCAACGGGGTCTCTCTGAACGACTTCTACCAGCAGATGATGCCGTCGCCCTCGACGGGTGGCGGCGGCTCCGGCTCAGGTGGCGTCAGCGCCTGAAATCTACGATGGGGGTCGATCAGACCGGCTTGGATATCAATAGATATCAATATTGTCGTAATTGTCGTATTCGACAGGTTTGAACCCTTGGATGTCTTTGGCACCTTTGAGGTATTCATCAATGCTGATGGCGCCCGGGTGCTGCTTTTCTCTCTTGACGGGCCTGGCGTGAAAGTCGATGAGGGCGGTGTCTGGGTCGAAGCTGTAGGACCCGAAGATATCGGTCCTAGGGGAGTTTTGCTGATACCCGGCGGTTCTGGTACGCGAACCCTGATTGGAAACGACCAATGGACTGGGCAGCTGGCAGGTCTGGCCGCCAGTTCGCCGCAGGTAATGACGGTCTGCACAGGCTCAGCTCTCTTGGCCGCCGCCGACGTGCCTGATAATCCTCGTGCGACATCCAATGACCTGGCCTTTGCGGAGGACGCATGTGGGCCCGAGGCTGATGACAAGGTCATCGTGCAAATGGAATACATCCGCAACCGAGACTCCGGTTATGACCCCTTCGGATAAATGAAAGTGATGCGCAGCTAAACAGACACATAGCGACACGCCGAATTGCATAAATATGCGTTTTACTGCATGAGTATGTATGATGGTGCCCGATGAAGGGAGCACTCATGCGGCAATACACGGTGGCTGTGGCGGGAGCTTCGGGGTATGCCGGCTCGGAGATGATCCGTCTATTGGCGGCCCATCCAGCCTTTCAGGTATGCACGGTCACCGGTCATGGCTCGGCGGGGCGACTGCTGGGAGAATTCTCGCCTAATCTTCCTGAATCGCTGGCTTCGATGCAGATTCAGGACACCGATCCGGAGATTTTGGCCGGTCATGATCTGGTGGTCTTGGCCCTGCCTCACGGAGCTTCGGGTTCCCTGGCCGAGCAGCTGGATCCGCAATCGCTGATGGTCGACCTGGGCGCTGATCACCGGCTGGAGGATCCGGAGGACTGGCAAGACTATTACGGCGGACCTTTCTCAAGCCCGTGGACCTACGGGATGCCTGAGCTGCTCAATCCGGGTGGCGGTCGCCAGCGTCAACTGCTTGGGCAGACCCGGCGGATCGCTGGTCCCGGCTGCAATGTCACGGCAGTCACTCTGGCCTTCCAGCCTGCCCTGTCCGCCGGACTGGTCCAGACTGATGATCTGGTGGCCGACCTTGCTGTCGGCTACTCGGGCGCTGGGCGCTCGGGCGGCAGAATGGATCTGCTGGCAGCCCAGGCCATTAATTCGGCCCATCCCTACTCGGTCGGAGGCACCCATCGGCATATCCCTGAGATTGTGCAGAACCTGCGCAAGGCCGCAGCTGCGGACCCCAACCTCGGGGGTCTTGGGAAACAATCCATCCGCTTGGGGCTGACCCCCATACTGGTTCCCATGTCAAGGGGGATTCTGGCTGTGGTCTCAGCCAAGCTGAGCGCGCGTGGACGGAGCATGGAGATGGCTGATATTCGTGCCGTCTGGGGAAAGATCTATGCCCAGGAGCAGTTTGTCGATCTGCTCCCCGAGGGCAGGCTTCCCTCCACGGCCGATGTGTATGGCTCCAACCGGGCCCAGGTCCAGGTAGCTGTGGACCAGCGCGCCGACCGCCTCTATGCTTTCGCCGCCATCGACAACCTGACCCGGGGCACCGCAGGCCAGGCCCTCCAGGCCGTGAATCTGGCTCTGGGCCTGCCCGAGGAGACCGGATTGACAACCATAGGAGTGGCACCATGAGCATCACCTACCCCGCAGGCTTCCGGACCGGCACCGCCATCGCCCATCGTCCGGGAGGATCACAGCGCCGCAACCTGGCCTTGGTCGTCAACAGCGGACCCATGGACACGGCTGTGGGGGTCTTCACCCCCAATCGTTTCCGGGCTGCTCCGGTCGTCTGGACCAGCCGAATCTTGGAAGAAGGCCATGCTGGAGCCGTGGTCATCAACTCCGGCAATGCCAACGCCTGCACGGGTCCCGAGGGCCTGGACCAGGCCAGGGCCATGGCCGAGCGGACAGGAGAGCAATTGGGCCTGTCCACCGAGCAGATTGCCGTCTGCTCAACCGGGATCATCGGCCATCTGCTGCATCTGGACTCCATCTTGACAGGCATCGACCAGGCTGCCCAGGGGCTGTCGGCCAGTCAGGAGGCTGGCGAAGAGGCCGCCAAGGCCATATTGACCACCGACACCTGCACCAAGACCGTGGCTGTGGACGGCTCTGGCTGGCGGCTGGGCGGCATGGTCAAGGGTTCCGGGATGATCGCTCCGCAGTTGGCCACCATGATCTGTGTCATCACCACTGACGCCATTCTGGAACCGGCACAGGCTCGCCAAGCCCTGTCCGAGGCTTGCCGGCTCAGCTTCAACCGGATCGACGTGGATGGGTGCATGTCCACCAACGACACCGTCCTGCTGATGGCCTCCGGGGCCTCTGGCGTGCGGCCTGACCCCGACCAGTTCCAGGAGAAACTGGGTCAGGCCTGCGCGGATCTGGCCCATCGGATCGTGGCTGACGGTGAGGGCAGCAGGCATCGGATCCGCATCCGGGTGGACGGTGCTGACAATGAGGATGCAGCCCTTGCCTGCGCACGGGCGGTCTCCGGCTCTACGCTGCTCAAGTGCGCGGTGGCCGGCGAGGACCCCAACTGGGGCCGAGTGGTGTCCTCCCTGGGCACCGTCCCGGCTGCGACGGCGGCCTATGATCCGGCCCATGTGGATGTGAGCTTCAACGGCATCAAGGTCTGCCGGGGAGGCCGTCCCGGGCAGGACCCGGAGCTGGTCGACCTGCACGTTCCCGAAGTCCATATCGACATCGACCTTGGTCAGGGCGACAGCCAGGCCACGGTATGGACCGATGATCTGACCCACGAATACGTGACCATCAATGCCGACTACCACACCTGACAGGAAGCCTGATCGGACACGGTGCCAAGAGCCGCAGCAAACGGAAGATGGTCATAAGGAAGGGGAAGAGGATGGCGGATGACGAGCAGGATGCCGAAGCTGAAAAGGCCCTGGACGATGCCCGCAAGGCCCAGGTGCTCATCGAGGCCCTGCCTTGGCTGGAGGAGTTCGCCGGTCAGAGGATCGTAGTCAAATACGGTGGCCATGCCATGGTGGACGACCACCTCCGTCAGTGCTTCGCCCAGGACATGGTCTTCCTGAGGCAGGTGGGCATGCATCCGGTGGTGGTGCACGGTGGTGGCCCGCAGATATCCCGCATGCTCCAGGCTCTGGGCATCCCCTCGGTCTTCCGCGGCGGGCTACGGGTGACCACCCCCGAAACCATGAAGGTGGTCCGCATGGTGCTGACCGGACAGGTGGGCAGGGATCTGGTCGGTGCCATCAATGCCCACGGTCCCATGGCTGTCGGCCTGTCAGGGGAGGATGCCGGCCTGTTCAGTGCGGCCCGCCGAACTGGCACGGCGGATGGTCAACCAGTCGACCTGGGACTGGTGGGCGAGGTCGTGGGCGTGGATGCCTCAGCCGTCGAAGATCTGATCGATGCCGGGCGTATCCCCGTGGTCTCCTCCGTGGCTCCTGACGAGCAGGATCCCACCCAGGTGCTCAACGTGAATGCCGACGCGGCCGCATCGGCTCTGGCGGTAGCTCTGGGGGCCCGGAAACTGGTCATTCTCACCGACGTGGAGGGACTGTATGCCAACTGGCCCCAGGCCGATTCCCTGGTCTCCAGCATCGGCGTGGACCAGCTTGAGGACATGTTGGAGGACATGCATGAGGGGATGCGCCCCAAGATGGAGGCCTGCCTGCAGGCCGTGCGATCCGGAGTGGGCGAGGCCCACGTCATCGACGGGCGGCGGCCGCATTCCATGCTCAACGAGATATTCACCCGCAACGGCATTGGCACGGTGGTCGTGCCGGGCCGGGACATGATCATGAGGAGGAGCCATGATGAAGGCTGATGCACCCACTGCCGAAACTGCTGAGCCCATGAGGACTCCTCAGGGGCCGCAGAGCAGTCGATGGGCAGACCGCTATGACCGCGTCCACATGCAGGTCTTCGGACGGCCGGGCAGGGTCATGGACCATGGCCAAGGCGCCTGGATCTGGGACCTGGACGGCAACCGCTATCTGGACATGATGGCCGGGATCGCGGTCAACGCCCTGGGGTACGCCCATCCGGCCTGGAACAAGGCCCTGGCTGAGCAGGCCGGGAAGATGGCCCACATCAGCAACTTCTTCGCCTCCCAGCCTCAGATCGAGCTGGCCGAACGACTGCTGGACCTGGCTCAGGCTCCGGAGGGATCCCGCGTCTTCTTCGCCAACTCCGGAACCGAGGCCAATGAGGCGGCCATCAAGCTGGCCCGGCTGCACGGCGCTCGCATGGGCGGTCACCCCGGCAGGATCCTGGCGCTGACCCATAGTTTCCACGGCCGCAGCATGGGCTCCTTGAGCCTGACTTGGAAGCCGGCCATCCGTGAGCCCTTCCAGCCCTTGGTTCCGGGTATGGGTTTCCTGCCTGCAGGAGACGGTGAGGCTATGGAGGAGGCCTTCGCACAGGGGGAGACCTCAGGGGAGCCGGTGGCCGCCGTCATTCTGGAGCTCATCCAGGGGGAGGCCGGGGTGCTGCCGCTGGATCCTGACTACGTTCGGCAGGTGCGTGAGCTTTGCAGCCGGCACGGAGCCCTGATGATTTTGGACGAGGTGCAGACCGGCATGGGCAGGACCGGACACTGGTTCGCCTTCCAGGACCAGAGCCTGTCCGGAGGAGCCAGCCCAGACGTGCTCACCTTCGCCAAAGGGGTGGCAGGCGGCTTTCCCATGGGCGGGATGATCACCTTCGGCCCTGAGCCATCGGGCCTGCTGACCCCGGGCATGCACGGGTCCACCTTCGGTGGCAATCCCCTGGGATCGGCCCTGGCGCTGACCACCCTGGAGACCATACAGCGGGAGGGCCTGCTGGAACAGGCGCGGCAAATGGGGGAGAGGCTGCGCGCTGGCCTCGCCGACTGCGGCAATCCCCTCTATGGCCAGGTCAGAGGCCGGGGGTTGCTGGATGCGGTCCAGCTGAGCGCTCCCTGTGCCGGGGATCTGGCCTCCTGGGCCCTGGACCATGGGCTGATCGTCAACGCAGTGGCCCCTGATGCCCTGCGTCTGGCCCCGCCCCTGATCGTCCAGGCCGACCAGATCGACCTGGCCGTGGATATCCTGGCTAAGGCTCCCGCCAGTCTGGCGGACGAGGGCTTGCGGCAGGATGATCAGTGAGATCAGCCCTCAATGACGTGCATCATCATAGCGATAGGGAGGCAGAGATGAACAAGGGTTTGCGGCACATGCTGCGTGACGACGACCTCAACCACGAGGAGCAGCTGGAGGTGCTTCGGCTGGGCATGGCCTTCAGGACCAATCCCTATTTGTCCCAGCCCTATCAGGGGCCTCAGGCCGTGGCCATCATCTTCGACAAGCCCAGCACGCGCACCAGAACCAGCTTCTGCGTAGGCGTGGCCCAGCTGGGCGGCTATCCCATGGTCATCGACAGCTCTGGCTCACAGCTTGGCCGTGGCGAGCCCGTGGCGGACACCGCCAACGTGCTGACAAGGATGACATCCACCATCGTCTGGCGCACCTTCGGCCAGGATCGGGTGGAGACCATGGCTGCCCATGCCACCGTGCCCGTCATCAACGCGCTGACCGACTCCTTCCATCCCTGCCAGGTTCTGGCCGACTTCCTGACCCTGGCCCAGCACCGGGGCGGGGTCGATGCCTTGGCCGGCATGACCATCGCCTACCTAGGCGACGCAGCCAACAACATGGCCAACTCCTATCTGCTGGGCGGGGCAGTGGCCGGCATGAATGTGCGTATTGCAGGACCCAACGGCTTCCTGCCCGATCCAAGCCTGGTGGAACAGGCGCGGACCCTGGCCGCGGAAAACGGAGGATCCATTCTGGTCACCACGGATCCGGTCCAGGCTGTCGAGGACGCCGACTGCGTCTTCACCGACACCTGGGTCTCCATGGGCGAGGAGGACCAGTACGAAATCCGCTCCCATCCCTTCCTGCCCTATCAGGTCAACGCCGCACTTATGGCCCATGCCCGCCCGGATGCCCTCTTCCAGCACTGCCTGCCCGCCTACAGGGGCCGGGAGGTGACGGCCGAGGTCATCGATGGCCCCCAGTCCGTGGTCTGGGACGAGGCTGAAAACCGGTTGCACGCCCAGAAGGCCCTGATGACCTGGCTGGTGGCCCGATCCAATGGTGACGAATCCCTCCTGCAGGGGGTGTGCTGATGCGTCCGACGACCAAGGTGGCTCGGCTGGATGCCATCCGCCAGGCCCTGAACCGACATCGGGTCAACTCCCAGCAGCAGCTGTCGGCCCTGCTGGCTGAGCAGGGAATCGAAGTGACCCAAGCCACCCTGAGCCGGGACCTGGACGACCTGCACGCCACCAAGCTGCGGTACGCAGACGGCAGCATGGCCTACTGGATTCCCGCCACCACCGACCAGCAGGCCATGGAGGCCGCTGCCGCCGAGGGGCCTGAGGTCGAGGGGGAGAACAAGACCGATGCCTACCTGGCCAAGATTCTGACCGGGCTGATCACCTCGGTGGCCCGGGCCCGCAACCTGCTGGTGGTCAGAACCCCGGCCGGCGCCGCCCAGTATGCGGCTTCCGCCCTGGACCGCCAGCCCATCAAGGGGATTCTGGGCACCATAGCCGGAGACGACACGATTCTGATCATCGCAGCCGACGATGAATCGGCTTCATCGCGGGCCGACTGGCTCATGACCATCGTCTCCGGCCAGGAGGATGCCAGGGCCCGATGATGGCGGAAGGCGCGAACTGGAAATCGACAAGTGTGAAATTACAAGGAAAGAGGATCGCCATGACCGAAAACAATCGCATCGTGCTGGCCTACTCAGGTGGCCTGGACACCTCAGTGTCCATTCCCTACCTCAAGGAGCGCACCGGCAAGGATGTGGTGGCCGTCTCCCTGGATGTGGGCCAGGGCGGGGAGCGTCTGCAGACCATCCGCCAGCGGGCCCTGGATTGCGGGGCCGTCGAGTCCGTCGTGGTGGATGCCCGGGACGAGTTCGCCAGGGATTACTGCATGCTGGCGCTCAAGGCCAATGCCATGTACGAGGGCGTCTACCCGCTGGTATCGGCCATCTCCAGGCCGCTGATCACCAAGCATCTGGTCCAGGCGGCCCACCAGTACGGTGCCGACACCATAGCCCACGGCTGCACCGGCAAAGGCAACGATCAGGTCCGTTTCGAGGTCTCCATCATGTCCATCGACCCCTCGCTGAAGGCCATCAGCCCCATTCGCGACCTGGGATTGATGAGGGATGTGGAGATCGCCTACGCCAAGGAGCACCACCTGCCCATCGAGCAGACCGAGGAGAGCCCTTATTCCATCGATCAGAACGTCTGGGGGCGGGCCATCGAGACCGGCTACCTGGAGGATCCCTGGAACGGGCCCACCAAGGACGTCTATTCCTACACCGACGACCCGGCTTTCCCGCCGGTCGAGGATGAGGTGACCATCGACTTCGAGCAGGGCATCCCTGTGCGCATCGACGGCAGGGCTGTCACCCCCCTGGAGGCCATCGAGGAGATGAACCGCCGGGCCGGAGCCCAGGGGATCGGACGCGTGGATCTGATCGAGGACCGGCTGGTGGGCATCAAGTCCCGTGAGCTCTATGAGGCACCTGGGGCCGTGGCCCTGATCACCGCCCACCAGGAGTTGGAGAATTGCTGCCTGGAGCGTGAACAGCACCGGATCAAGCGCGACATCGACAAGCGCTGGGGCGAGCTGGTCTACGACGCCCAGTGGTACTCGCCGGCCGTCCGCTCTCTGAATGCCTTCATCGAGGAGACCCAGCGCTATGTCTCCGGCCGCATCCGCATGGTCATGCACGGGGGGCGGGCCGTGGTCACCGGTCGGCACTCCGACAGCTCCCTCTACGACTACAGCCTGGCCACTTACGAGTCCGGCGACAGCTTCGACCAGAACGCCTCCAACGGGTTCATCGCCATCTACGGCCTGGCCGACAAGGTGGCCGCCGCTCGCGATATGCGCTTCGGCAACGGCATCGCGCAGGACGGACAAGAGCAGTGAGCACCGGCGACAAGCCCATGGCCCTCTGGGGCGGGCGCTTCAGCGGAGGTCCCTCGCCGGCCCTGGTCGAGCTCAGCCGGTCCACCCAGTTCGACTGGCGGTTGGCCGATGACGACCTGGCCGGTTCCCGGGCCCACGCTCGGGCCCTCAACCGTGCTGCATTGCTGGACGATGATGAGCTGGCACGCATGGAGCAGGCCCTGGATGAGCTTCAGGATCAGGTGGATTCCGGCGCCTTCGCCCCTGAACCTGGCGATGAGGACGAGGCCACGGCCCTGGAGCGCGGCCTGATCGACATAGCGGGGGACCAGCTGGGCGGCAAGCTGCGGGCCGGACGCTCGCGCAACGATCAGATCGCCACCCTGATTCGTATTTGGTTGCGTCGTCACGTCCGGGTGTTGGCCAAGGACCTGCTGCGCACGGCTCAGGCTCTGATGGATCAGGCCCGGGCTGCGGGGACCACGGTCATGCCTGGCCGCACCCACATGCAGCACGCCCAGCCTGTCCTGCTGGCCCACCAGCTCATGGCCCATGTCTGGCCCCTGATCCGTGACCTGGAACGGCTGAGGGACTGGGATCAGCGTGCCGATGCCAGCCCATACGGTTCTGGCGCGCTCGCTGGCACCACTTTGGGTCTTGACCCCCTGCCAGTGGCCCAGGATCTGGGCTTTAGCCGGGTCAGCGCCAACTCCATCGATGGAACAGCCGCCAGGGATGTGGTAGCCGAGTTCGCCTTCGTCGCCGCCATGATCGGTGTGGACCTGTCCAGGCTGGCTGAGGAGATCATCATCTGGAACACCCAGGAGTTTGCCTTCGTCCGCCTGGACGACGGCTATTCGACCGGGTCCTCCATCATGCCTCAGAAGAAGAATCCGGACGTGGCTGAGCTGGCTCGCGGCAAGGCCGGTCGGCTGGTCGGGGACCTGGCTGGTCTGCTGACTACTCTCAAGGGGCTGCCAACGGCCTATGCGCGCGATCTGCAGGAGGACAAGGAGGCGGTCTTCGACCAGGTGGACACCCTGGAGGTCCTGCTGCCCGCCTTTGCCGGCATGGTCGCCACCTTGACCTTCAACAAGAATCGCCTGGAGGAGCAGGCTCCCACAGGCTTCGCCCTGGCCACCGACCTGGCCGAGTGGCTGGTCAGGCAGGGGGTGCCCTTCCGGCATGCCCACGAACTCTCCGGGGCCTGCGTCAAGCTGGCCGAGGGCCGTGGTTGCGAGCTGGCCGACCTGGATGATGACGACTTCGTCAGGGTCTTCGCTGACTGGGTGCCTGCCGATCAAGCTCCTAAGGTCCGCTCTGTGCTGACCGCCGGAGGAGCAGTACGCGCTCGCCAGGGCCAAGGTGGCACCGCACCGGAGAGGGTCAAGGAGCAGATGGACCAGGCTGCACACGCGCTGGAGGAGCTGAAGGCTTTCGCCGACTCACAGTCTGACGGGCCTGCCTACCGTCCTCCCAGGTGAAGTTTCTGGTCTCCGCCGGACCGGTGGCCGCGTTAGAATGCCCAACGGCAATTCTTCAAGAGGAAGAGTAAACGGCGAAAGGCGGCGGCGATCATGAATCCGGTGGCACTGGTCCAGGCTTGGTGGGCCAAGCAGCACATCACACTGGCCAAGGAGCCGCCCGGTTCCCGTCAAGGGCTGTGCTCGCCTCCGGATCAAGGCCGCGACATGGAGCCGCTGACCATGCTGGTGGTGGGCGACTCCATGGCGGTCGGCTGCGGGGTGAAGGAGCAGAGCCAGGGCTTCGTCCCCGATATAGCCGCTTGCCTGGCTACCCGGCTGGGGCGTCCGGTATCCTGGTCGACCCAGGGGCGGCTGGGGGCCACCATTCGCAGGGTGCGCTACCGGTTCCTGCCCGCCCTGCAGGACCATCCTGATCTGCTGGTCCTATGCGCAGGATCCAACGACATCATGGCCAATCGCACCGATGAGCAGTGGCGGGATGACCTGGCTGCCAGCATCGAGCTGGCCAAAAACAAGGGCCGCCAGGTGCTGGTCCTGAGCTCCGGTCAACTTTATCGGGATCCTGCCCTGGGCCGGGCACTCAGGGCCGAGGTGGAGCGTCGGATAGCCCGCCAGACTCAGACCAGTCGTCAGGTCTGTCAAGATGCCTCGGTGCCCTTCGTGGATGCCACCCGCGACGATGTCGGCACCGATCGACCCGACTTTTGGGGCATTGACCACTTTCATCCGGGAGTTGAGGGGTACCGGCGCATGGCCGCCTGCGTGGTCGATCACATTCCCCAAGACTTCATCCATAAGTTGTCCGTGTCGGCGCATTCCTGAATTCGATACGGTAGTCGCCCCGTACTGGCAAAAGCAGTCAGCGGTCAATCGCCAATCAGCAGTGACTGATCCGCAATACATCATCAATCCATCTCCAGTCCTCGGGAATTCCGGCTTGGTGAGGCCTTGTCTGCGGCGTTCCGGGGCTCTGTCGTGTCGGTATCTGTTGCAAGAATAGTAGGGTTTAGCATACATTCATCCAAATATTCGATAGGGAGTAGCCTCTCATGTCGCAGGTCACCGATTTCAGGCAGGCGGGTTTCGACTCGCTTTTCGACGAACTCAAGTGGCGCGGTCTCATTGCCCAGTGCACGGACGAGTCCGAGCTCAGGAAGGTGCTGGCCGACCCCTCGGTGACCTATTATTGCGGATTCGACCCCACGGCCCCCTCACTGCACGTGGGCAATCTGGTCCAGCTGCTCAATATGCGCCATCTGCAGGCGGCCGGTCTGCATCCCATCGCCGTTGTGGGCGGGGCCACCGGTCTGATCGGCGACCCTCGGCAGTCGGGGGAGCGCACGCTGAATCCCAAGCAAACCGTGGCCGAGTGGACCGAGCGCCTGCGTGGCCAGATCGGGCGCTTCCTGGATACCAAAGGTGAGAATCCCGTCCGGTTCGTCAATAATTATGAGTGGACCGGGTCCATGAGCACCATCGACTTCCTGCGCGATGTGGGCAAGAACTTCCGCATGGGCACCATGCTGGCCAAGGACACAGTGGCCCGCCGCCTGGACTCCGACGAGGGCATCTCCTTTACCGAGTTCAGCTACCAGGTGCTCCAGGGCAACGACTTCCTGGAGCTCTTCGACCGCTACGGATGCAGTCTACAGTTGGGCGGCAGCGACCAGTGGGGGAACCTGACCAGCGGTCTGGACCTGATCCGCAAGGTGCGCAATGCCTCCGTCAACGTCATGACCAGCCCGTTGATCACCGACTCTCAGGGCAAGAAGTTCGGCAAGTCGGAGGGCAATGCGGTCTGGCTGGATCCCAACATGTTCAGCCCCTACCGCTTCTACCAGTTCTGGTTCAACCAGCCTGACGACCAGGTGGTCAAGCTGCTGAAGACCTTTACCTTCCTGCCCAAGGCCGAGATCGAGCGTCTGGAGGAGCGGACCGCTCAGGATCCGGGTGCTCGCGAGGCCCAGAAGGTTCTGGCCTGGCAAGTGACCTCCTATGTGCACGGCGAGCATGCCGCCCAGGGAGCCATCGATGCCTCGGGCGCCCTCTTCGGCCGCGGCAAGACCCTGGAGGAGCTGGACGAGGATGTGCTGGATTCCGCACTGGACGGCCTCAAGGTCGATGATGGTCAAGGCGGGCGAGCTCTGCCTGCAGCCAGCGAGGGTCAGCGTCTGGTGGAGGCCGGTGTTGCGGCCGGGCTCTTCCGTTCGGTCTCCGAGGCGCGCAAGACTGTGGCCTCGGGCGGCTTCTACCTGAATAACCATCGGGTCGAGAATCCGGATCAAGTATTGGAGAACAAGGACTTTCTGCATGGGCGCTTTGCCCTGGTTCGCAGAGGAAAGAAGGCCCTGGGCGCGCTTGAGCGTCGGGCCGGCAAGTAGGAACGCAGGAATTAAGGACACTGATGGCAGAAGAACACAATCATTCCCGGGGCGATCGCGGACGGGGCCGGGGCGGTTCGCGCCCAGAAGGCTTCCGGTCGGGCGGCCGTCGCTCTTCGGGCTTCCACAAGGGCGGTTCGCACTCGGGCGGATACCGCTCCGGAGGCTACCGTTCGGGAGGGCACCGTTCCGGCAACTTCCACAACCATGACAGTGAGGGCGGCGAGGAGCGTCGTTCCGAGAACAGGAATGGCCAGCGGCCCTTCCGCGGGCGCAGGAACGATCGATTCGACCGGGACCATCGCGGATACAGGCATGATCGTCAGGATGGCCACGGCGGCTTCCGCAGGGATTCCGACCAGGATCGCCACGGCCGTCGGCGGGATGGCGACCGTCCACGTCGCGACT
Organism: Bifidobacterium sp. VU/mBH4 (B4); assembly: GCF_058199535.1. Classification (NCBI taxonomy): domain Bacteria; kingdom Bacillati; phylum Actinomycetota; class Actinomycetes; order Bifidobacteriales; family Bifidobacteriaceae; genus Bifidobacterium; species Bifidobacterium sp. VU/mBH4 (B4). The sequence continues at coordinate 672,600 of NZ_JBVPQJ010000001.1, forward strand.
TCCATGCCAATGGGCACGGCGGATACGGGCATCATGATCATGACAACGACCGCGGTCGGTCGGGGTATGGCGATCGTCGTTCCGAGCGCGGCTACCAGCGGCATGACCGTGACCGTGATCGTGGACAGGGCTTCCACGGGGACCGCCGTCGAGGCGACGACCGGAGGTTTGATCGTCGGCAGGATGAGCGGTCCGGCGGGGATCGTCCATGGAACAATCGTTCCCGGGATGACCGTCCACGCCACGACCGTTCACATGGGGACCGTCCCTACGGCAACCGCTCCTACGGCGACCGTTCCCGTGATGACCATCGTCAAGGCGGCTATCGGGGCGACCGCTACCATAGCGACCGCTACCAGGGCCAGCGTGGCCGCGATGACCGTCGCCATGACGACCGCCGCGGGACTTATCAGCGTGACCGCCAGAATGGCTATGACCGCGGTCGCCGCAACTCAGACGGGACCATTTCCTACCCATCGCAGAACCCCTACACGGATCGTCGGCCTGGAGAGCCCAAGATGCCCAAGGGCCTGGAGTGGTCCATGCTCTCCAAGGATGATCGCCTGCGCCTGCGCGGACTGAGCAAGGAGCATGCTGAGAACATTGGTCTGCACATCCTGGCCGCCTACGCGCTGGAGGAGACCGATCCCCAGGGGGCTCTGGCTCATGCCAAGTGGGCTGCCCGGCAGGCCTCGCGGATCGATCTCGCTCGTGAGACGCTGGCTCTGGTGGCCTACCGTCAAGGCGACTACAAGCTTGCCTTGAAGGAGTTCCGCACTGCACACCGCATGAACGGCTATTCCGATTACCTGCCCTTCATCGCCGACTGCGAGCGTGGTCTGGGCAATCCCCGCAAGGCCATTGAGGAGGCCACCTCTGAGGAGGGCAGCCAGCTCAAGGGCGAGTCCAAGGCGGAGATGTTCCTGGTCTATGCCGGAGCCTTGGGCGATCTGGGCTTGTGGGACAAGGCCATCGAGACCGTTCAGGCCTTGGCCAAGGCCCGTGGGCTCAGCGGCGACTACCGGATGCGTGCCGTGCAGGCCGAGCAGAACTTCCTCGAACAGGCTGGTCGCAGCCAGGAGGCCATGGAGCTGGAACCCCTGCTGGATCGGCTGGAAGCGGAGTATGCCGACGAGGATGAGGACGAGGATGGCCAGAAGGACGGACAGTCCGAGGAGATCCTGATCGACTACGACCTGGAGCACCTGGATTCGGCCATGATGGAGGATCTCTCCATCGACCCGGATGGCGGCGAGGATGACTCGGATGAGGCTGAAGCTGAGACTGAGACTGAGGCCGCCGAGTCTGATGTCACCGATGCATCCGATCAGGGTGCCGATGACAGCGAGGTTGAGGAATCTCCTGAATCAACAGCTTCGAACGATTCACCGGACTCAACTGACACTGGTGACTCGGCTGACTCGGCTGACTCATCTGATTCAGCTGGTTCATCCGAAATGCCGGAATCTGAAATACAGGAATCGTCAGATGCTGTGGAGCAACCCGGTGTAGATCCTTCTAACCTTGATGTGCAAACTTCGAGCGATGGTTCTCAAATCGACCAGACTGGTGACGAAACCGGCACAGCTGTTGCCGATGAACCGGCTGCTGACGACGGTGATGTGTCTGTCCAGGACGCAGGATCCGAGACCGATACTGCGGATCATCAAGATGAACAGGCCAAAGATGAGCAGGTCAATGAGCCCGATACGTCTGATGAAACTAGGACCGAATAGTGACTGTTTTCCTCAAAGGTACTGAAGACGCTCCGGCAAAGATCTACCATTTGGCCCTGCTGGATTTGGACGGGGTGGTCTATCGGGGCGCTGATCCTGTCGAGCATGCGGCTGAGGGCATCGACCGTGCTCAGACGCTCGGCATGCGCATGGCCTACACCACTAACAACGCATCCCGGTTCCCCCATGTGGTGGCCGATCAGCTGCGCGGGTTCGGGCTGACCCTGGACGATGGCCAGGTCATCACCTCGGCCGTAGTCGCCGCACGAATGCTGCGCCGACATTTGCAGGAGGGCGCTAGGGTGCTGGTCATCGGATCCGATCATCTACGTGATCAGATCCGCATCAACGGAATGGTGCCGGTAGACAAGGCTGCAGATCAGCCAGAGGCCGTCATTCAGGCCTGGTATCCCGAGCTGAGCTGGCAGGACCTGGCCCAGGCCTCCTTTGCCATCGAAGGCGGTGCACGCTACTTCACTACCAACAAGGATCAGACCTTGCCCCGCGAAGGTGGCATGGCACCCGGGAATGGGGCCATGCTCCAAGCGGTGATTCTGGCTACTGGCAAGCGACCGGAGGACTCAGCCGGGAAGCCGGAATCGGCCATGTACGATGAGGCTCGGCAGCTCTTGGCCGGCGACCAGAAGATCTTGGACATCGGCCGATGCCTGCCCGTGGGCGATCGTCTGGACACCGACATCGAGGCAGCCAACCGGGGCGGGTACGACTCCATGCTCGTCCTGACGGGTGTGGCCCGAACACCCGCCATTCTGACTGCACCGGCCAAATGGCGGCCAACCTATCTGGCTGAAGACCTGCGTGGCCTCACTGCGCCGCAACCTCAGCCCAGTAAGGAGGCCGACCAGACCTGGCACTGCGGAGGCCAAACCGCAAAGGTGGGTGACGACGGGCATGTCACTTTGCGTGCTCTTGAGGGTAGCGGCGATCCCCTGTCCGATCTGGATGCTGTGCGAGCCTGCGCCTGTGCGCTCTGGGAGTACCAGGATCGTGGTGGAGACATGGACGCGCTGAATCTGCCCGCCTTCGTCGTAGGGGCATAGCGGCCATGTCGGAAGAGGTCAAGCCCGGACAGCTGGGAGCGAGTGGACCATCCCAGGAATCCAATCACTACGGGCTACCTGAGCAGTCCGGCCAGAATGAGCAGTCTGTAGAGTCTGAGCCTTCTGGACGGTCCTCACAGACAGACGATGAGGGTACGACTGCGTCAGCTCCTGAGGAGCCCATGGACAAGCAAGCCATGGCCCCTCTTTTGGCGCGCTTCCCTGAATTAGCGGAATTGGATGATCTGGATGATGCCCAACAGGTTGAGCTGCTCGGCAAGGTGCTGACCGGGCTCCAGCAGGACCTGAACCGGGAGGGCAAGTGAACGATGAGGACACAGTCGTCAGCGCTGGGGACGGTCGTCGAAGGACTGTGGCCTACACCCGCGACCGGCTTGACCGTATCCTGCCTGCACAGGGGCTGACGGATTCGCGTGCCAGAGCCCAGGCGCTGATTCGTCAGGGCCGGGTTATGGTTAACGATCACCTGGTATCAAGGCCTGCTCAGATCGTCCAGCCAGGCGATGTGATTCTTCTGGACCCGGGCGATGACTATGCTTCTCGGGGAGCGCTGAAGCTGGAGGGTGCTCTGACGACTTTTGCGGCGCAAGGGATGTCCGATCCGCAGGACAGGCTCTGCCTCGATATCGGGGCTTCTACGGGCGGTTTCACTGATGTTCTGCTCAGACACGGTGCCAAGAGAGTTATCGCCCTCGATGTGGGCCACGGGCAGTTGCTTGAACGGATTGCCGCTGACCCTAGGGTAATTGACATGAGCGGTGTCAACATACGCAAAGTCCAGCCGGGCGACCTGCCTTATCGTCCGGAATATGTTGTCTCGGATGTGTCCTTCATCTCGTTGACCTATGTCATTCCCGTACTGCCAGGGTTGCTGGCGCCTGATGCCAACTGCTTGTTGCTGGTCAAGCCCCAGTTCGAGGTCGGACGTAGTCTGCTGGGCCACCATGGCATAGTGACCGATGAGGACCGCAGGCAAGAGGCCCTGGAGCGTGTCCTGGCCTGTGCACGCGAGCAGGGATTCGCTGTACGTGCCACTATGCCATCGCCCATAACCGGAGCCCATGGCAACGTGGAATATCTGCTCTGGCTGTCTTGGTCCCAGTCGGACTGAAGCCCGTGGTTTCCCGCTTCCCGTGCGACACACCAGACTGGACAGAATCCACAATTGCGGTAGTATAAATGAGTTGTCAAAACGAGTTCCTCGTCAAGACGACATGCGCCAGTAGCCCAACGGATTAGAGCAGCTGACTACGGATCAGCAGGTTGCAGGTTCGAATCCTGTCTGGCGCACCACACGAAAGCCCTACAGCCGCAAAGGCTGCGGGGCTTTTCCATTGCTTGCGGAGTTTCCCCAAAACACGATTTTGTTGGATATTTGTTGGATAAAAGTACCTGCAAAAGAAAAGCCCCGCCGAAGCAGGGCCGATCATCTTCTTTACTTGAACAGGTCCCAGAGGCTGAACGTGGTCTTCCGGTAGATCTTGTTGTAGGCGGCTTTCCTGGGGTTCCGTATCCACCCCATGCCCTTCCTCCCGTATCCGGGGATGAGGGCCTTCTTCGCCTGCCGCTTCCACTTGCCCGTGGTCCTGGCCTTGAGCGAGCGGCTGGGACTGGGCGTGCGCATACCGAACTTCATTACCGTCACTTCTCTTGGTCTTCTATGGTAAGCATGACATTTTGCCCGGTAGAAGATATGCCTATGCTGTATCCATTTTTTTCCAAATACCCGCTGCCGTTGTCTTGCACCTGGTTATTCAGCTCGTCAGCGGTAACGCCGACGGTTTTTGTGATGCATGAAAGGCCAGGCAAAGGCTCCGGGCTTGAGCTCGGCTCCAATTCAGATATGTACAGTATGCTGTTCTCTTTTTTGTTGTACTGGATGGCATCGGATGCTTTGCTGCATTCGGCGTTGAGCCGCTGTACTGCATCGGAGCTCTGTCCTCCGCATGCAGCGAGCGAGACTAATGCGCATACCGCCAGGAGCAGCGAGGTCAATTTCTTGACCATGTGATTCCTTTCGTCTTCTGTGACTATCAGCAGGCTACCAGTTGTTCTGTACGGAGATCTTGCTTGTGGGGATTAGCTCCGTGCTTTGCAGTGCATGTGGCTTGAATCGAGTATGCGCTGGTAGTCCTGGATGATTTGGAGGGTGACGTCGAGTTCGCAGGCGATCTGGTAGGGGTCGCCTTCGTACATGGCTTCGGCTGTCTGGTATTCGAATGGGTTGACGAGTTTCAAAGCGGTTTCGCGTCGTGCCCTACGTTCTAGACGTGCTCCGAATATGCCGTTCCTGGTGGAGTCGGCGTGCTGCCAGTGGATGAGCTCGTGGACGAGGGTGCAGCGTTTCTGGCAGTAGATAAGCTGCCTGTCGATGAGAATGGTCCTGGTGGCTTCATCGTAGAAGCCGGTCATGCCTGCCGGCAGGAGCGCGCTGCCGATGGTGACGTTCAGGGTGTCGGCGTAGTGGCGCATCTGCCCGTACGTCATCGTCGACGTCAGGCCGTCCAGGAGCCTTGGGCTCTTATCTGCCATCGCCGCCTTCTGCCTCCTTCTCCTTGTTGGGATCGTTCATAGCCGCCAGTGTCTGGTCGCCGGCCTTGACCTTGTCCAGCACGTAGGCGACCTTCTCATCCTCGGGAAGCTGGGAGGGATCCACAGCCAGAGGAGGATAGGGGCCGAGGTCTTCCGTCATACGTTGCTCGGCCCTGCGGATGACCACGGTGATGTCCATACCGATGTAGTCGCAGATCTTATTGGCAACTGCTACGTCTATCGGAGGCTTCGCATTCAGCCAGTTCGACATTGCGGATCTTGCATGGCCCAGGGCATCCGCCACCTTGCCTTGGCTGTATCCGTGTGAGGCTATGGCCCCCTTCAGCTCGGCACCAACATATTTGCTGAACAGCATCGCCCTTTTTTGAATGATATTGGTCATACAAGTACTATACACCAGTTTTGACGAATGGCATTAGCCAAATCCATCACAATTTGCGTTGACTGATTCGTTATAGACCATTACTGTTAGTCATATGAAGTACAGTGATATCAATCAAAGAATTGCGAGCAGGGTCGATGCAGCAATCAAGGCGTCTGGAATCAAGAAGGTCGCCTTGTCGGAAAAGACCGGGATGCCAAGTAGCACTCTCAATTCAAAACTACGCGCTTATACGCCGTTCACGGTTGAGGAAGTCTTCCGTATTGCAGAGGTCATCAGTTGCGATCCGATCCTGCTGCTATCCGATAAGCCTCAAGATCAGAAGCTGGCGGCGTGATGTGGAGGATTGCTATGGCGAGGCTGTTGGATGCTTTGGGGCATCAGGCTGTGTGGCTGGTTGCCTTGGGTTTTTGGCTATGGCATCCGGAATGGGTGGACGGTCCGATGATGCTCATCTGGCTGCTGGTGGCCATCATCATGGAATTGTGCTTCGACGAGGATGCCTAGAGGTTGAGCTTTACATGGAATATCTCATATGCCAAAAGGACGACCGCTCCAAGCAGGCCGCTTGTCAATACTCTTGTGGCGACTGTCGGGAAGAGTTGCGTCTTGAGCCAACTGGCCGTTTTGTCCCTGAAGGACTCTTCGTGTACGGGCTTTTCGTCACTTTCTATCGGTATGACCGGATAATGGGCTTTGATTTCGTCCGGGGTGAGTTCGACCGTCTCATTGGTGATGAGATCTATGAGCATGGAGTTGGGCCCGTTCGGAATCGGATGGTAGTTAATGCGGGACGCAGGGACAGATCCGTTGCTGTTGTTGAAGAAGTAGCCTGTTTCCGGCCACGCAATGTGTGGCGATTCCTCTGTTGCGCTAGGTTTCACGGTTATTTCCACACGACTGCGGTCGGCTCTATTGAGGTTGCGAATCAGATGGGGAAGCTGTTCAAGGTCAGGATTGGCTTTGGTGACGTCCTGCTTTTGTCCGATGTCGATGATTACCCGTTTGGGGTATCCTGTTTCGAATTCCTGGAGTTCGCGGACGAAACGCACAAAGGATGTGACGTCTGGAAATCTGCGCGGCTTACGGAAAGCCTCGGATTCGGTGATGTTCCCTTCTCTGACTGTCAGGACGTCGTGTTTCTCATACCATTCCTCCTGGAGGTGATCAGCCTTCTTCCTGAGCCTATCTATCCTCGCTTCCTTGCTGAAATATCGGCGGAAATGCGAGTGCATGAATCGACCCCTTCATCAGAAGAAAATGCCGCAGCTGCAACTGCGGCGATGACAAAGAATTGAGGTATTGCAATGTCAACTGACATTATACAGCCCTTTGATTTTAAGGGCCATCAAGTAAGGACGCTCACGTTTGAGACGGGGCAGACCTGGTGGGTGCTCAAGGATGTGTGTGATGCGCTTGAGCTCACCAACCCAAGTAGGGTGGCGCAGCGTTTGGACTCTGACGAGGTGACCAAGTTTGACCCTAAGGCTGGGTTAGGGTCACGCAGCAACGAGCCAGTGAACATAGTTAACGAGTCTGGTCTGTACAAGATCGTGCTCCGATCGGACAAGCCACAGGCCAGGGAGTTTCAACGCTGGGTCACTCATGATGTGCTGCCTTCTGTCCGTCGGCATGGCGCGTACATGTCTGAGGATGTGGTTGCCCGCACCCTGTCGGATCCGGATTATCTGATCCGTCTGGCTACCGCTCTTAAGGATGAGCGTGCGGCCAGGGCCGTGGCCGAGAAGCAGGTGGGCGAATTGCAGCCCAAGGCCAAGGCTTTGGACCTGCTGGCTGACGCTTCCGGCTCCTATTCGGTTGCCGAGGCGGCGAAGATGCTCAGCGGTGCCGGCTGCACTATGCGCGTCAGGGATCTGGCTGACTGGCTGTCCTCTTACGGCTGGGTGTACTGGCGTGACGGGCACTGGGTCGCATCCCAGATGCGGGTGAATGCGGGCCATCTGATGATGCGCGCCTATGAAAGCACCGGCCGGCTCAAGGACGGCTCTACGTTCGCGTTCGCCCCGCAGGTGAGGGTGACCGCCAAGGGATTGAGCCTGATCGCCAGGCATGTCAGCCAGGACCGGCTCGACGCCGTCCAAAGCAAGGATCTGAGGAGGGCCGCATGAGCAGGGATAAGGATCCTCTCAAGGCCGAGTTTATCAGCTCGTCCATCCGGCAGGGCCACTTGTTCTACAACCCCGACGACATCAAGCGAATGCTGGGCGGCATCCCTGACGGCCAGTTCGACAAGATAGCACGCGGGCATGGCCGGAAGATCGGCAATGGCAAGTTTTACACGCCTGATGAGGTGTGGGATATGCGCGAGGAGCTGCGTGACCCGGTGAAGGTGGTGCCCGATGACTCCCGATGAGCTGGCTCAGCTGGAGCTGGAGCGTCTTGACCCGGCGACTCGTGCCCTCTATGGGCTGGGGGGTGGGTCTGATGACTCTGATCACACCCCATGAGATCAGGTCCTGGCGGTTCACGACGCGGGGCATTCTGCATCAAAGTTATGACGCTGATGAGGTGGATGACCTGCTGGATGATGCGGCGGACAGTCTGGAACAGGTGAGCCTGTGGGCGCTGATCACCCACTCCAGGATGCACGCCCTGCAGGCCGGACATCAACACCGTCGGCGCTCGCTGAAGAGACGACGGATGGCAATCAAAAACAATCGTAAAAGGAAGAACTATGAGTGAGGAATGGTATAGCCGCCTGAATGCCGATGAGATCAACGGCAAGCATGTGCGGGTGCGCATCGATGATGACACGGTGATCGAGAGTTATCTCGTCTATGACGATCAGGGCGGGTGCGTACGGCTGGGCGACAGTGTCCTGCCGCTGCCTTGGGAGTCCAAGTCCCATAAGGTGTTTCCGAGCCCTGCTGTGCTCACGTATGAAGATGATGAGTGCCTGTATCCGCTCCAAGGGGTCGAGTCTATCGACCTGGTGTGGGATGAGCGTGACTGGGATCGGATCGATGTCAAGGATGTACGCCATGGGGACGCTGTGGTGGTCAATGGTCGGCTCTGCACCGTGGATAAGGCTTGGCCGGGTGATTACCATCCGCAGGTGGTCACGGATACTCCCGGCCGCATGCTCGTCGACCTGAGCCTGATCCCATTTGCTTTGCGTCGCAAGGTGAATGTACCCGCCAAGCCAGGTTTTTACAAGGATACGCTGGGCGAGTTTTGGGCCAGGGCTGCGAAGTCGAAGGATGACGGGCCTTGGCGGTCCGTGGAGCCTGATGCCCTCGATCAGCCGGCCAAGAGCGATAAGTATATGGCCAACCTGATGCCTTTGACCCCGGTGCATTTTGTGGATGGGAGAGCGCCTGAGCCCGGCGACGAGCTGGCATCGGTCATGAGAGTGACCTCTAAGGGTGTCACGTTTACGACGGAGGCCGCGTGATGAGCGAGCCGTTTCTGACTCAGTGGCAGTTGCCGGTCTACCTGCCCCAGGTGCGTCAGTTGGTGTCCTGGGTGCATGGCATGGGACACCGGTATCCGCACCTGCATCGCATCGCCAAGGTCGGCGACTACGCATACTTCTCGAATAAATATTTGGTGATCCGCTGGGACGTGCATGGGCTGAAGGTGCCGGACGGCGGCTGGATCAGCCTTGACCGCGACCGGGATGAAGCCAACGCGACGCCGGACACGAAGACGAACATGGCCGACTGGTGCAGGGCGGTAAGACCCGGCTCCTGGTGGGACCTGCTGGACAAGACTCGGTGGCGCAAGCCCGACGGGGCCTGGTATCCGGGTGCCGTCCCCAAGTATTTCAAACGCGCCGGCACGGCATGCGCGCCGACCTGCTTCGATGCCCGCCAGTTGGCTGGCGTGAGCCTGATGGTCAGGCCCAACAAGGATGCGCCGATCATCCTGGCCCCTACCGTGGGCGGCGAACGTTCGGGCCAGCACTGCTGGTGGGTGATGAGCAGCGACGAGCGCGTAGCCGGCCTGATCATGCCGCGGCTGATCAAGAGTGAGAATTTCAATCTGCCAAAACCCTATGAGACTGACGGGAGTGACGAGTGATGGCACAGATACCTACCGCTTTGGGCATCTATGAGGACATGGACGGCAATCGCCTGGCCAAATACGAGACGGGGAAGGACAAGTGGGTGATGGTCTCCGCCAGCAGCTTTGCCAGCCACATAAAGCAGCTCTCCTGCAGTTTTGCCAGCGACGAGGATGTGGCTGATCACCTGCCTCTCAAATCCGTGTCGGACGGGAGGGCCGAGTGATGGCATCCATCCCGAGCGATGTGGGCGTGTATGAGGACAAGGACGGCGACCTGTGGATCCGTTTCAAGCCCGCCAAGAACTACTGGGTCCATTTGACCAAGTGGCACCCAACCCCGGGTGATGAGGACTGGCTGTCCGAATTCGTCCTTGACGAGGAAGTGGCGGATCACCTGCCGCTCAAGTGTGTTTCACGGATGGCGGGACGATGATGAGATGGCTGTTCGCGGCCGCCGTCTGCGGCACGATGGGCTTGTTCAGCACCATCTGGACCCTCGTATACCCGCAGCTGGGCCTGGTCGACCTGGCGACGCTGGCCGGCTTCGGCTGGTGCCTGGAGAGAGGCGAGCGCTCATGAGCCTGCCGATAAGGGGCGACTGCCCGTGTGCCGCCTGCGCGCACCTCACGTCGGGCGTGTGCGACCGGTGCCATTCATCCTCATGCGCTCGCGCGCAGTGGCACGGGTACATGTGCAATGCCGAGGCGGAGGATCTGCACCGCACGACCAGGCGGTATCAGCACGCGGATGATCCGATAAATTTCAAGCCTTTCAGATGGAGGAAGTGATATGGCTGGAGACACGTACATCACGGTGGTGGGCAATCTGACGGCCGACCCGGTGCTGCGCACCACGTCCAACGGGGGCACGGTGGCGAACCTGACCATCGCATCCACACCCAGACAGTACGACAGGAACACAAACCAATGGGAGGACGGTGAGGCGCTGTTCATGCGCTGCTCGGCCTGGGACTCCACCTACAGTCCCATGGCTTCGAACATCCAGGCCAGCCTGGCCAAGGGGATGCGGGTGATCGCCCACGGCAGGCTGGTGCAACGCTCCTACCAGGACCGTGACGGCAACAACAGGACCACGTTCGAGCTGCACCTGGACGAGATAGGGCCGGCGCTGACCAGGAACACCGCCCAGGTGACTAGGAACACCAACACCAACGCGAACAGCAACGGCAACAGCGGCCGGCAGTCGCAGGGCACGTCCCTGCCTCCGCGGGACCCATGGGCCGGACCGGAAGACGACAGGGGAGGATCAGGCGATGACGAGCCCGAATTCTGACCACGAGAGGGAGCAGTCATGAGCCGGCAGAAGGACAAAGGCACCAGATACGAGACCGCCGTCCTGGACTACCTACGCGCCCGTATCGGCGACCCGGAGGGCATGATCCACCGGGAGGCCCTCCACGGCAACGCTGACGAGGGCGACATCAAAGGCCTGTACATCCACACCAGGAGCCTGATCCTCGAATGCAAGAACAAGAAACGCTTCGCGCTCGCGGACTGGATGAACCAGGCCAGGCAGGAGGCGGCGAACGCAGGGGCCGACTACGGGATGGTGGTCTTCCACCGTCCCGGCAGGGGCGGCAAGCGGATGCGCGACCAGTACGTGCTCATGGACCTGGACACCCTGGCCCGGCTCGCAGGAGCGCCAGACGAGGAGGCCGGCCATGAGTGACCTGCGCATCATCGTCACTGGCGGACGCAGGCGGGACTCCCAGGACGACTACACCAGGATGGTCAACATCCTGGTCGACATCGACGAGTACTGGTGCCGTGCGGTGGACTTGGTCATCATTCAGGGCGGTTGCCCTGATGGGGTAGACGCGTTGGCCCGAAGATTCGCCAAGGAATATGGTGTGCCTTTGGAAACATACCCTGCGGACTTCAAACGGCACCCCCGGGACGCTGTGGAGGTCAGCAATCAGACCATGGTCGACCATGGGGCGCACTTGTGCCTGGCCTTCCCCAACGCGCTCGCGGACGGCCCGAGTCTGGGCACTTGGGACATGATCCGGCGTGCTGTGGCTGCGGACATCGAGACCAGGATCTACCCGGAGGCCTCGTCATGAGGTATGTGAGTGTTTTCAGCGGCATTGAGGCGGCTTCCGTGGCCTGGGGTTCGCTGGGCTGGGAGCCGGTGGCGTTCAGCGAGGTCGAGGCCTTCCCCAGCGCCGTCTTAGCGGCCAGGTATCCACGGGTGCCGAATCTCGGCGACATCACCAAGATTGATTGGAGCAAGCATGACGATTGCCATACAGCCGACGTTTTGGTCGGCGGATCCCCTTGCCAGTCCTTCAGTGTCGCAGGGAGCCGGACAGGGCTTGCCGGGGCTTCAGGGCTCATGTGGGAGTATGTGCGCGCAGTACGCGAGCTCATGCCTGCTTGGCTTGTCTGGGAGAACGTACCGGGAGCGCTCAGCAGCTCGCGTGGGGAGGATTTCGGATGCCTGCTCAGAGCCTTGGATGGGCTCGGGTATGGTCTGGCATGGCGGGTACTGGACGCGCAGTACTACGGAGTGGCCCAGCGACGGCGTCGTGTCTACCTTGTCGGCAGTCTTGGAGACCAGCGTGCCGCGGACGTACTCTTTGAGCCCGACTGCCTGCGCTGGGATCATCCGACGGGCCGAGAAAAGAGGCAGGCCCTTGCCCGGCAGGCTCAGAGAAGCGTTGGAGGCGCAGATGGTGGCGGAGGCTGCCTGACCCCTTGGGACACGCAGTCGTCCAGGGTCTACCGGCCTGACGGCGCATGGCCGACCCTGGACGCGAGGGCCCGCTCTGGAGGCGACGGGAGGGCCCTGCTGTGCGCTACGGACGGCGGGGGGCATGCGGCCATCGGAGAGGATCTTGCGCCCACGCTGACCGCCCACGAGGGCAAGAGCGCCAGCTATGTGTTCTCGGGGCAGAATTCCGCGAGGGCCGGCCTGAGCCTTGACGCTGACACCAGCCCTACACTGTCGACGACCAAACAACCGACCGTGTCAGCCCGAAACCTGGTGCGCCGTCTCACGCCCACGGAGTGCGAGCGGCTGCAGGGTTTTCCGGATCAGTGGACCGACGTGCCTTATCGGGGCAGGGAGCATGCGCCTGACAGCCCAAGGTACAAGGCGCTGGGCAACTCGATGGCTGTGCCGGTCATGGCCTGGATCGGGCGACGCATCCAGCAGACGGAGGAGGCCGCGTCATGACCATCGATGATATGCGCGCACTGGTCCTGCTGGCTGCGGCTGTGCTGCTTGCCTGGATGGGAGGGCATCATGACATGGCTTGATGAGCGGACCCTGATGATCGCCCGCATGCTGCGCGAGCCGACCTTCAGCAGGGGCGAGTATGAGCGTCGCCTGCGCTGGGTCAGATCCTCGCTCAGAGTGTGGCCGTCCAGGGATTACCTGCAGGGCCGGCGTGAGGAGAGCAAGCCCATGATCCGTGTCCCCGACTGTCGGCGTCCCATCACGGATCTGACCGGCAGGAGGTTCGGGAGGCTGACCGTGCTCGGGTATGCGGGCAAGCGTGGCGGGGTGATTATGTGGTCCTGCCGGTGCGACTGCGGGCGGACGGGAGTCTACGCCGGCAGCAGCCTGGTCCGTGGCGGCACGCGGTCCTGCGGCTGCCTTCGACACAGGAAAGGAGGCTCGCGTCATGCCGGTTAGAAAGGGTTACGCGAAGCTGTACAACAACTTCTACATGAACGGGAAGATCAAGCAGTTGCGGGCCTGCTGCCCGTCGGCGGTGGGCGCGTTCGTGTTCGCGATTGCCTACTGTTCGGACAACCTTACGGACGGGCGTATCCCTTCCAGGGACATGCGCTACGTGCTGGAGGTCACGGACGAGGAGATCGGGGCGATGTGTGATGCCGGGCTCCTGGAGCAGGACGGCGACGACTATGTGATCCACAACTATATGAAGCGCAACAACAGGCGTGAACAGGTGGAGAAGAAACGGAAGAAGAACGCCGAATACTACCAGAAACGCAAAGTCAGCCAGGAGTCAGACAGCCCGGATGAAGATTCAGACGACATTCAGCCGTCTGAATCCGAACTGAATCGGACAAAACCAAAACCAAAACCAAAAGATTTATCTGACGATAAATCCCCCTACAGCCCCCCAACGGGGGGCGGGAGCGACGACGAACCCGAATACCGGCAGCCCTCCTCGCAGCCCACCCGCGAGTACGAGCAGATCATGAGCATCTACCCGAACCACGACAACCCCGACGACGGATTGAGGGAGCTCAAGCGCGTCCTGCACCGCAAGAGCCCGCACACCAGCTTCGCAGCCCTCCTCAACGGCGCGCAGATCCTCGCCGACGAAGGCAGGGACCCCCAGTACGTGCCCACCCTGGGCAACTGGCTGCGCGCCGGAGGCTGGAAGAACAAACCCAAACCGCGAGCGCGCCATCCAGGCCAGACGGCCAGCCGAAGCCAGCAGAACCTGGACCACAACCGGCAGGTCGTGGCACGCGCCCTGGCCCTGGACCAGGAGCAGGAACGCCAACAGCAGGCAGGAAAGGAGCCGACCGCATGAGCAAGCGGATCAAATACTCGGAAGCGGCCCTGGTGTACGCGAAGATCATGAGCCACCACGGCAACGCCCCCTTCGATGACACGGACGCCAAGCAATTCTGGGATGAGCTGGACGACCGGGTGAACCCCCAGGATGCGCTCGCCGCCGTGGAGCAGTTTTACGGCTCCCATCCGGGAACCGACTGGATGCGCTCGGGCGACGTGAATATCCTCACCAAACGGATGCGTGCGGCCCGCATCCCCGAGCAGGCGCAGATCGGCCGGCTCATGGACCAGGCCGGCATCAGCTCGGACCAGGCGCTCGCCTACCGGAGAAGGCTCATCCGGGAGGCGGAGCAGGGTGTGCCTGTCCAGGAGGCGCACGAATTGGCTGTGGAGGCCGCGCGCCGGCAGGCGATTGAAGCGCCCAAGCCCGCCAAGCCTCGCCCAAAGAGGCACCGCTTCGCCGGCAGGGGTCAGGCGCAGATTGGGGCCATGAGCCTCAAGGACACGTTGGGGGGAGCGGCATGAGCGACCGTGTGCTGACCTACCATCGCCTGGCCTGCGACTGGCCCGACTGCAAGGAAACCACGCAGGACGACCTGTACGACGGCAACGCAACCTACGAGGAGGCCGTCCGCCAATGGGCCTACCAGCCGGACGAGGAGTACAACGACTTTTCCGGCAAGGAGTTCATGCACGACCCGGCCACAGGGCGGGACTACTGCGCTGACCACTGGCATTACGACTATGGCGAAAAATGGCCGCACCGGGTGCCTGGCCCTGACCCGAAGGAGCGGCCATGAGCGACATGACCTTCCTCGGGCATACGCTGGCCTGCGACTGGCCCGGATGCGATCAGACCGCCCATGATGGCGAGTACAGCGCCTGGGAGAGCTACGACAGCGCCGTGATGATGTTCGCCGACCCGGACAACGGCGGCCAATGGCTGCACAAGGACGGCCACGACTACTGCCCCAAGCACTGGCACCTGGACGAGGAGTGCCGGCAGGTCCCAGGGCCCGACACGGAAGATTCAAAAAATTTAGAGGAGGAAGCATGAGGATCGTCAAATACAGACCCCAGTACTGGATGATCGTACTGCAGGCAATGATGATGATGCTCGAAGGCATCAGCATCGGGCTGGCCATCAGCACGCACGAATGGCTGACTGCGATCACGGGCCTATGCTTCGGTGCCGCCATGTGCGGAATCATCGTGGCCTGCATCGCGAGCAGCTATGTCACCACCATCGGGCAGCCAGCAGACGTGGGGCCGGGAGTGAAAGCCACCACGCTAAGGGAGGAGTCATGACCCGTGCCAATCAGCAGGCAAAAGCCCTGCAGGACATCCGCAATCACGTATCCGACGAGGAGCTGAAACGCAAATACGGATACTCGCCGGCCGTGATCGCCGCCATGCGGGCGACGGTCTCGCGTGAGTTACATCAGCAAGCCGCTAGCATCGATATCGACATGGAGGGACCGGAATTTTGAGCCACACAGTAACAAATATCAGCAAGCCGCCACTCAACCCATGGGCACCAGACGACGACCACATCGACCATGTCAGCAAGCCCGAAGAAAGCCGATGGAAGAACGCCAAAGCGTCGCCCAAGACTCTGCCGCAGGCAGATACCATCCTGAAAGGGCTGAGCTTTGAAGAGGATTACTACAGGCAACGGCGCAAGCTGGGGTACGAGGTTGGCATTCTGTTCAACGGCATCAGCGAGTTCTTCCGAGGCTACCGGATGTCGCGGGAACGTCAACGGGAAATTGACACTGTTGAAGCGAGCGAAGAGACGGTCAAATCATGAGAAGTCTGCTAATAGGAATAATTGCTCTGATAATTGTCTGGTTGCCCATCGGCGTAGTCGGCACCATAGCGGCCCTGCTCTACGACTGGGGCCAGGAAGACGACCAGTCCCAGGGATTCCGCGCCTATGCGAAAGACTGGATGGCCACGCAGAGCGGATATGTGAAAGCACATGCTGTCCGCGTCTTTGCCATGGTCTTCAACGTCTTCAGGCAAGCTTTTGGGGCCTTCGGCGTTGGGGGTGGCCGGTGAGCCAAACCAAATGCCCGATCTGCGAGGGCCTGCCGCGAGGCCCGCTGTGCAAGACGCATCGGCATGAGCTCGCCAGGACAATCCACGGACTCAGGCTTGGCATGCATGAGCTCAAGCAGGTGGAGCGGAGGGAGATCCATCACGCATCGCACAGTGGTGGAGCCTCGCATCCGGCCTTCGCACCCATGCCTATCGACATCAGCGCCGCCGACCTGTACGACCAGGTGGAGGACACCATCCAGGACGTGGCCGGCGACATCGGCCTCTGGGGCGGCAAAGCCCCACAGCTGCTCGCCAAACTGGCCGCCAGGATGGGCAGGCTCGCCGACGCGCCAAACAGCGCCAGAGACTACAAGCAGCTGACCCAAGCCCTCCACCGGGTCAGACTGCGCACCACGCCGCCGCAGGATCGGATCATCCACGGGCACTGCCTCAACCCGGAGTGCGGAGCCGACATCACCGGATTGCCCGACGACCAGATGGCCACCTGCCCAGCATGCGGCAGCGTATGGAGCGTGGCAGCCATCAGACAGGCCAGGATGGAGGAGCTCAAAGGCCGGACCATCACCTGCACGCCCAAGGATGCGGCCGACTGGACGCAATGGCAGACCGGCAGAAAGGTCAGCCGGAACCGGGTGGACATGTGGATCAGACGTGGGAAACTGCCCTCGGCAGTGCGAGCGGAAGAGACGGGCAAGTGGGTGTTCGACACCAGTGAGCTCATAGCCTGCGCATAAGCGGCTGTGCTTGACAAAGTCGGCTTGTTACGCTATATTTGTTACAGTTGGTTTTACTGTAAGGGTCGGGCAGAGATGTCCGGCCCTTAATCGTTAAAAGGTGCGACGCTTCCACGCCGCACCCGATCATGAATCACGCATTGCAATCCTTGCAGTGCGTGTAGCCTGCCGGCTTGCCATACGCCTTATCGCCGTCCTTGATCTGTTTGCCAGTAGGGCAGTTCGAGTCGTCATGCCAGACATAAGGCGGCTTATCGACGGTCGAATAATAGGCTGCAACCTTCATGATTTTTATCACCTCCCTTCATTCCATCGTTGGACAAAACCATCTTAAAACAATTTCAAAGGAGTCAGCATGGCCGGATTCGATCAAGCACTCAAATACTTAAAGGATCATCGCAACGAGGTCGTCACAGTCCGTCTGCCCCACTGGAAAAAGGACGTGGGCATCATGCTGCGCAAAGCGCAGGATGATTATCCGACCAGGGCAGCAGGCCAGCCCACTCACGACTACCTGACAGCCGCATCCCGACACGGGTTCATCCCCTGGATCCCCACCCAGATCGAGCTCCTGTCCGACGACTGGCAGCTATGCGACGCCACAGGCAAAGTCGTCGACTAATGCACTTGTCCTGCAGTCGGCCCAAACAGTGATGGCCACAGCCATGCGAGCCACTCGGCGACTGCATTGATCCATTCAGGGTGAGTGGTGTTGATGACCAAGACGGCCACAACGATCAAATTTACAGCGATGCCGAACCACATGGCTTTTCTCTGCTGCCTGGCCCGGATCGCAGCACGCTGTTTGCGATACACCACAGGGCACGTCGTCCCAGGACGATGACGATGCACCGGACACTCGGGATCATACTGACACATGACACCAGCATAAGCCGAACTACTTGACCCACCATCAACACTTGCCCGCAGGCTCTCTTCCCCATTTCATATCTCCCTGCGGGCATCATGCTTGCCTGGCCACGCCACAACCATCAACCTCTGGACGTGAGCCAGGCAACCACTTTAGGAGGATCGTCATGGATGCTCATCTCACTCACCACATGGTAGAGCCTCCACAGCCTGGTGAGCGGGCTACAGACCTGCACGCCATCGCCCATCAGCTCACCCGCATAGCCGACACCATGCAAGGCCAAGGCATGCAGGTCACACGCGAGGATGCACTCAAAGCCTGGCCCCTACGCATGTACGAGGACGAGTACCTGCGCGCCCTGCAGGACCTGGGCATCGAGCTGCTCTGATGCCCACCAGACCCAAAGGCAGATGCACCTACCAAGGCTGCACAGCCAAGGCCGTCAAAGACGGCAGATGCGCGCAACACCAAAGGCCGGCATGGAGCAGACCATCAGCCCACACCAGACAGCTCGACCCGATAGCCTGGCGCAAGGCCAGGCAGGCAGCCCTCGACCGTGACCGGCACAGGTGCGTGAGGTGCGGCAGGCCGGCCACCGAGGTGGACCACGTCTGGGAGATCGCCGATGGTGGCAGTCTCTACGACCTCGCCAACCTGCAGAGCCTGTGCCATGACTGCCATGCGACCAAGACCCTCGCCGCCAGGCGCAGACGAGGGCGCAAGGGACAAGGACCCAGCCTCGCGGCGCGCATCTTCGACCAGCTGGATAGCTGACATGACAGGGGTAGGGGGTCGATACCATGGACATTGTCCACGGCTTCCGCGCCGCCGAAACTCGCATTTTCGCGTCTCAGGTTTTCGTTTTCGTTTTTGGCCGGTTTTGGCTTGATTGGAGGGATCATGGGACGCAGAGGCCCATCACCAACTCCGCCGAAGCTCAGGCTGATCAATGGCCGTGGGGATGGCCGTGACTCGGGCGGTCGGAAGGTCAAGGAGGCTCCCGAGTTTGTGCGGGAGCGTCCGAAGATGCCCTCCTACATGCCGAGTGCTGCGAAAAGCACATGGAAACAGGTCGTCGAAGCCTTGGACCGGCTGGGGATCCTCAAGAAGGTGGATGGTCCCAGCCTGGAGGCGTACTGTACGGCGGTCTGGCAGATGCGTGAGGCGGTCAAGGAGCTGCAGGCGAACGGCGGACTGTCGGTTGTCACCGACAGCGGTGTTCCCAAGCCTCACCCGGCTGTCAGCGCGCTTAAGGCTGCTCGTTCCGACATCCATACATTTGCCCGTGACTTCGGATTGAACCCTGCGGCGGAAGGCGATATTTCAGGGATGGGTGATGATGATGGCGACCAGGAGGAAAACCCGTTCGCCATGCCTGCCTAGCCCCTACGAGATGACCGACGACTTCGACATGCCTTCCCAAGAGGAGCTGGAGCGTCTGAAGCTGTCGCCGGAGGTTGCCTGGTACATGCTCTCCCGTGGGATCAGCCTGCCGGAGGAGTGGCAGACCCCGAAGATCAAGACCGCCGAACCGCGCAACGAGAAGGGAGCCTACTTCGACCCTGAGCGGGTCGACCGGGTACTCATGTCCTTCCATGTGCTCCGGCACACCCAAGGTAAATGGGCCGGCCGGCATCTGGACCCGGCATCCTGGCAGATCGCCTGGATCCTCGCCCCCGTGTTCGGATGGGTGCATGAAAATTCCGACGGTCAGATCGTGCGGATCATCCATGACTTGTATGTGGACGTGCCTCGCAAGAACGGCAAGTCGACCCTGTCGGGCGGGATCGCCGTGTACATGCTGGGCGCTGACGGTGAGGAGGGCGCGCAGGTGGTGTGCGCCGCCTCCACCGAGCACCAGGCGGGCTTCGTCTTCCAGCCGGTCAAGCAGCTGGTCGAGAAAACCCCGGCGCTGAAAGGCGTGATGAAGGCGCATCAGAAGCGCATCGTGCATATGGCTTCCGGCAGCTACATGGAGGTCATCAGCTCGGCCGCCGACGCTGCCCACGGCATGAACCTGCATTGTTTCATCTGCGATGAGCTGCACGTGTACAAGACCCCGGACCTGGTGCGCACCCTGGAGACGGGGCGAGGCTCCCGCACCCAGCCGCTGGGCGTGAGGATCACCACCCCGGATGCTGGCAAGTCGGGCACCATCTACGACGAGACCCGCCACTATGTGGAGCAGCTGGCCGCCGGCACCATCGAGGACCAGTCCTGGTACGGGGTCGTCTGGGGCGCTGACGAGGACGACGATCCTTTCGCGGTCGAAACGCAGATGAAAGCCAACCCCGGCTACGGTGTTTCCCCGTCCGCCGACTACCTGCAGGAGGCTGCCAGGAGGGCGAAGAACTCACCCGCCGAACTGGCCAACTATCTGAGGCTCCACCTGGGCATCCGCACCAAGCAGGAAACCCGCTTCCTGACCTTGAAAGCCTGGGATCGGAACGCCGGAGCCCTGGACGAGAAGCAGCTCCAGGGCCGCAAATGCTACGGCGGATGGGACCTGGGCTCCGTGTCCGATCTGACAGCATGGTGCCTGCTCTTCCCCGAAGGGGAGGGGTACAAGTGCCGGATGAAGTTCTGGTGCCCCGAGGCCACCATCGACGACCTGGACCGGAGGACCTCGGGCAACGCCAGCGTGTGGGTGCGCGACGGGTATTTGGTGCCCACTCCCGGGGATGTGACCGACTACTCGTACATCGAGCAGCAGATCCGTGCCGACCTGGAGGCCTACAGCATCCAGACCATAGGCTACGACCCGTGGAACGCGACCCAGGTGGTCAACGACCTGGAGGAGTCCGGCCTGTCCGACGAAAGGCTCACCCCGGTCAGGCAGGGTTTCAAGACCCTCTCACCGGTGCTCAAGGAGCTTCAGAGGCTCCTGCTGACCGGCACCGCCGACCATCCGCTCTTCCAGCATGGCGGCAACCCTGTCCTGCGATGGAACGTGGACAATCTGGCGGTCAAGACCGACGAGAACGGCAACGTGCAGCCCAACAAAAGGGACTCGCGGGACAAGATCGACGGCGTGGCCGCCATCTGCGACGCCCTGTCCGAGGCGATGACCCGCAGGAAGACCCTGAAACCCAACCCCTACGCCTCGCACGGGCTGTACGCATAAGGAGGACGGCATGATCTGGCCCTTCAAACGCCGCAAACACGCTGAAAAATCCGTCCAGGACTTCCAGTCGGGCACGGTGCGCGGCCGATGGTACGTGGTGGACCCGGGCATGCCCCTGTCCGCCAACACGGAGGCCATGAGCGTGTTCGCCACCCAGCCCAGCGTCCGCAAAACCGTCGAATTCATCGCCCGCAACGCCGCCAGGATCCCCATGAAGGTATACCGGCGCGACGGGGACAACGACCGGCCGCTGGTCACCGACGGCCCCCTGTACGACCTGGTCAAATACCCGACCGTCTACCACGGGGCCTACCGGTTCTGGTTCGACCTGATCTGCGACATGCTGGTCTATGACCGTTTCGCTGCCAAGCTCCTGCCTTCAGCCACATCGCGTAGCGGATGGCAGTTGTACCGGATGCCCGCCTACACGTGGCGTTTCACCTGGACCGGCTACGAGGATGTCCATGCCATCCAGCTGACCACCGCCGACAACAAGAGCAACACCGTCGGCCTGGATGGTGTCCTCTGGGATAAGGGCTACGGCAGCGCCAACGGCGTCTCCCCGATGCAGACCCTCAGCCAGACCCTGCGCGAATACGCGGAGTCGGTCAAATGGAGGCAGGCCATTTGGAAGAACGGGGCACGCATTCCCGGCATCTTCGCCATGGACCCTGAAATGGAGAAACTGGACGACGAGTCCCAGCGAAGACTGGAAGCCGACATCGGCGACTACCTGGAAAATGGCGGCAAGGAAGGCCGGTCGCCGGTCCTGCAGGGCATCCACTGGGAGAAGGTCGAGGCCTTCAGCCCCAAGGACGCGCAGGAGGTCGAAGGCAGAACCCTTGCGGACATCGAAGTGGCGTCCGCCTACCATGTGCCCCCCGAAATGGTGGGGGCCAGGGAAGCCAACTACTCGTCGACGCAGGCGTTCCGTGACTCCCTCTACAAGGAGACCCTCGGCCCTATCTTCACGCAGCTTGAGCAGGCTTTCAACGCCCAGATCGTGCCACTGGTGGCCGATAATCCGCGCGAATACGTCGAATTCGACCTCAACGCAGCCCTCCGAGGCAGTTTCACCGAGCAGGCGGAGATCCTCCAGAAGGCGGTCGGAGGCCCCTATATGAGCATCAACGAGGCCAGGAAAGAGCAGAATCTGCCCGCCATGGGCCCTGAATACGACCAGATCATCGATCTGTTGAACACCAAGCGCGGGGGAGGGCCGGAAGCGGACCCGACCGACTCCGGGTCACAGAATTTGGGAGGCAGCCAATGAAGCCGCACACTCTGAAACGCTCCACCGCAGCCACGCTGAAAAGCGTCGGCGATGAGGGAAGCCTGGGCAAAGGCCAGTTCACGGCCTTGGTGAGCGTTTTCGGCAACGTGGACAGCCTGGGCGAAGTGGTCATGCCGGGGGCTTTCACCGACACCCTGGCGCAATGGCAGGCCAAAGGGGACCCGATCCCCGTGGTCTGGTCCCACCAGTGGTCCGACCCCATGTCACATATCGGCGAGGTGCTCGAAGCCAAGGAGACAGACCAGGGCCTGGAGGTCACCGCCCAGCTGGACATGAGCAACCCCACCGCTGTGCAGGTCTTCAAACTCCTCAAGGATCGCCGCGTCACTGAATTCTCCTACGCCGGCGAGGAGTCCGACTTCAAAGTCGTCGACAGCCCGGAAGGGCCGATCATCCAGGTCGGCAAAGTCGACCTGATCGAGCTCGGCCCATGTCTGAAAGGGGCGAACCCCGCCACCGTGCTCATAAGCACCAAAAGCCAGGACGAAGCCGAACAGCCCGACAAGGAAGAAATCGAAGACTCCAACCCGGAAAACAAGGACGATCAGCCCGACCCGACGCAGCCTGACGACGGGCTACGCGACCTGGTAAGGCAGACCGTCCAAGAAGAACTCGCCTCCCAGTCCGCTCAGGCGGACGGGAAGCCGCAGGAGGACGCGGAAAAGACCGCGAAAGCCTGCACTGTGCCCGAACTGACCGCGTGGGCGGCGGAAACCGAACTGAATCTCATGGAAGGAACACTATGAGTCTCGAAGACCAGCTGAAGGATGTCCTCGCCCAGGCCAAGACCCTGGCGGTGAAGGCCCAAGAGGAGAAGCGCGAATTCACCGACGAGGAGAACACACAGATCCTCGACCTGAAGAAGAAGGCCGACGACCTCAGGGAAAGGATCAAGAAGGCCGACGAGGCGCAGGCCGCCTTCAAGGCTCTCGCCGGCCCTACCGAGGAGCGTAAGGCCTCCTCTCCAGTCGAGCCGGAGGAACGTCCCGCAGCGAAGTCCTACGGCGAAGCCTTCGTCCGCAGCAAGTCATATCAGGAGTTCAAGGACAATCTGCCGCTTTCCGGCGGCCATGTGAACATCGTCGCCCGTCAGCTGCATGTCAAGTCCGACTCGGCACCCCTGTCCACGGCTCTGCCCGGAGCCATCGTGCCGCAGATGCTGCCCGGGTACACTGACCTGACCTATCCGCAGCCCAACACCTTCCTCTCCCTGATCAGCATGGGCACCACGTCCACTTCCTATGTGCAGTACCGTCAGCTGACGGCAGTCACCAACAACGCCGCCAAGGTCAAGGAAGGTGATCTGAAGCCGCTGAGCACCCTGTCCACCGAAGTGGCGGAGGCCCATGCCTTCACTTTGGCGGACGGCGTGAAAGTCACCAACCAGGAACTGGCCGACGACGGCATCATCGCCAGCCTGATCAACACGGTGCTCACCCGGAACCTGGCCTCCTACAAGGAGAACATGGTCCTGAACGGTGCCGGCGGATCGGAGCAGCCGACCGGCATCCTGAACACTCCCGGCACGGTGAGCATTCCCTTCGACACGGACATCGTGCACACCGTCTCCCATGCCATCACCCAGCTGCAGCAGCTGGTGCCCGGCATCAGCATCCAGGCGGTCGTCCTGAACCCCGCCGACAACGAGGCCCTGAACCTCATGCAGGACAAGAACGACCGGTACCTGTCCAACGCCCCATTTGCCACTGGTCCCTTCACGCTGTTCGGCGTGCCCAGGATCACCTCCAGCATCGTGCCCAAGGGCAAGGCCCTGGTGGGCGACTTCCATTCGGTCCAGCTGTTGAACAAGACCCCGCTGGGTATCACCGCGTTCAACCAGAACGAGGACGACGCGCGCCACAACCTCACCTACGTGAGGGCCGAGGAGGAGGACATGCTCATGATCCGCGAGCCCAAGCGGATCGCCGTGGCCTCCATCGCCGGCAGCGCGCCAGCCAGCAAGTGACCCGTGAGGAGGCAGGCATGAGCGGACAGCAGGACCAGCCGAAGCCGCTGGCATCCCCGGATGATCTGGCGCAGCGCCTCAACTGCAAGCCTGACGACCCGAAACTGGCCCTGTGCCTGCGGCTTGCCTCCGACCGTTTCACCGGCCAAAGCCGCAACCCCATCATCCAGAGCACGGACACGGTGATCCTGGACGGGACGGGCGGCAGGACCGTGCGTCTGCCCGTCCGGCCGGTCATCGAAGTGTCTGGAGTCCTTTTCAACGGCCAGCCTGCCGACCCCGAGTGGTCGGCGGACGGGATGCTTCGTTTCGCTCATCCGGTGGACGGGTGGCGGAGCATCCAGGTCACCTACACGCACGGTTATGACCCGGTCCCCGGCGATGTGGAGGACGCGGTGCTGGAGCAGGCTGCGGCCATCTACCAGGTCATGCCCGGGCTCGCCTCCTGGACAACCGGCGAGGAGTCCCGCACCTACAGCGTCGCCCAATCCGTGGGCACCAGCGCCGCATGGAGCGCCGCCATAGCCAAATACCGGATCGGAGGCATCCTATGACCGGCCTGCACGGGGACACGATCATCATCAAGCATCGCACTATGGGCGCGCCCGACGTGGACGGCCAGCCGCAGGAGAGCACCACCACCCGGACGGTGATGGGGTGCAGCGTGCAGCCTGTCACCAATGCGGGCGACGTGCTCTTCGAGCAGGATGTTCTCCTGGGCCGGTGGCGGGTCATCGGCCCGCAGGGCATCGTCCTCTCCGACCTGGTCGACGGGGACGACACCATCACATGGAATGGGCACGATTACCGGCTGGCCAGTGCCGTGCAGGAGTACACGCCGGCCGACGGGCTTGGCTCGCACAGCGAGCTGTATATGATGGAGGACCACCGATGAGCAGCGGAGCATCAGTCGATGAACAATGGCTGGAGAAAAACATCCTGGAAAGCCCTGCAGTGCGCCAGGGCCTGAACGACATCGCCGCCAGGCTCCTGCCCATCTGCCAGAGACTCGCCTACCAGGAGGGCTGCGAAGAGTTCGCCGACTCGCTGCGCATCGAGACGGGCACCAGGCCGGGCACCAAGTCACCCACCGGCATCAAACGACCCTACGCGCGGGTGATCGCCGGCAGCGAGCACGCCTCAGAGCAGGAGCACGGCTCCTTGCGCTACCCACGGCATAATTTCTTCCGCCGTGCAGCATCGCAGCTTTGAGGAGGCGACCATGGACCCTGTCAGATGGCCGCAGCATCTGCGGCTGGTCAACCAATGGATCGCCGACAAGACCAAATACCATCCGTACACGGTCCTGCCCGACGCCAAGCAGCTTAAAGCGGCCTTGCCGCTGGTCAAGACGAGCCTGAGCCCGTCCGGATCGATGGGCCCGGTGGAACGCACCGTGAGCGTGGACATCGACCTGCTCGCCAAGTCGTGGGCCGACATGAACCCGCTGATCCAGACCATGGATTCATGCATGGCCTCCCTGGCCGGCAACGGCAACCAGTACGGGTACGTGGACGACATCTCAGGCAGCGCCTTTGCGGACGTGCCGTTCGGCGACCCGGCCATCCTGCGATGCACCGCCACTTTCAGTCTCGTCATGAGACCCATAAGCGACTAACTCCAACTAAACAACCCATTTTCAGGCCACTCCAGACGGGGTGGCCTTTTGCATATGCAAAAGGAGCATCATATGACCGACCCCACAACCCAGACCATGCCCGCAGGAGTGACAACCCGCGACGACACGGCATCCGCCCCTACGGCAACGCCGACCATCGCCGACGTGCAGCAATACATGCAGAACGATCCGGGCAGCGTCCGCAAGCACGCCACCATGATCATCGCCATCGCCGACTATTCGACCCCTGCGCCGGAAAAATTCTTCGGCGATGATGGTCTGCCCTGCAAGCTGCCTGACGGGTACAAGCAGCTTGGCTATGTCACCACCAAAGGAATGGTCGAAAAGCGCAGCGTCAAGACTGATGACACGACCATGCTGCAGGACTTGGAGCCTGTCCGATCAGACCTGAGCTCCTCCACCCGCCAGCTGGATGTCACCTTCGGCGAAGCCAACGCGTACACGGAAGCTTTGAGGGCTGGACTGCCGGTCGCTTCCTGGCCTGAAAGCAAGGACTCCAAGACCTGGGCTTACACGGAGCGCGGAGTCAGCCAGATGCCCCTCTACCGCATCTACCTGATCGCCCAGGACGGGGTGGGAGCAGATGCCGTCTACCGGGTGGAGTTCGGCTACAAGACGACCATCAGCGGCTTCGGCGACCGCACCCTGGACCGAACCGACACCGAGGATCTCGGTTTCACTTTCGACGTTCTGACCGACGAGAAGACCGGCAAGCAGTACACCAAGATCTCCAGCGTCAAAACCGCCGCCTGACCGCAATCCCACTCAAAACACATCTAAGGAGCATAAATGTCCACTCAGTATTCCCTTCACGCCATTCGTCAGAAGTACAAGGAAACCCACCCCGGAGTCACCGACACCATCGACTTCACCGTCCATGACGGCAAGGATGCACCCGTCTACCACATCGAGCACCCGCTACTCCAGTCCAACAAGACCAAGCGTGCCGTCACCGCCGCCACCACCGACATTGACATGGCCAAGGCCGTGCTCGGCGACCAGTGGGACGACTTCATCGCCGACGGCGGTCAGGTTTCCGACGTAATGCTGCTGATGAACGAGATCGGCGAGCAGATGGAGGCCACCACACCTGACGGGGTCCCTACACGGCGCTAGACCTCCTCGACGCTGACGGCCACCCGGAAGAGCTGGAAGCCGCACTGTGCGAGCAGTACAGCCCACGTGACCCGATCGCGGAGTACTGGCGCGGAGAAATCACCCTGAGAGCCCTCGCCGTTCTCGTGCGCGGGCTCAAACCCATCAATCCGCTCTCCCTGGCCATCGCCCGGGATGAAAAGGAGCGGGACAAGCATCATCGGCCCGAAGACGATCTCGACGGGCAGACGAAAACCGAACTGGACGCCCTGGCGTCCCGCATCATCCCAGGAGGCTGAGCATGGCCGGCGTGAACTCGGTGTGGATGGACGTCCTCCCCAATCTAGCGAATTTCGCCAAACTCCTGCTGACCGGGACGACGGACGCCGCCAAGCAGGCTGGTGCAGCCTCCGGGAAAGTCTGGTCGCAGTCCATGGCGGCCGCATCCAAGACCGATGTGCTCAAAGCCCAGGTCGATACCCTCAAGGATGCCGAATCCAAGGCCAAGCGAGCCGTGGACGACGCCACCCGTGACATCGCCAAAGCTCGCGACAGGGCAGCCGTTGCCGCCAAGAACGAGGAGGCTGCAGAAAAGCGCCTCTCGGAGCAGCTGAAAAAGTACGGCGAGGGCTCCTCCCAGGCTTTGAAGGCCGAAGCGCAGCTTACAGCCGCCCGCGGCAAGTCCAGGCAGGCCAATGAGGCGGTCAGCTCTTCGGAAAAGGCCCTCGAAGCGTCCAAGAAGGCCAGCAAAACATCAACCGAGCAGCTGACCAAAGCCAACAAGGACCTCGCCAAGGCGACAGACGAGCAGCCCTCCAAGTGGGCCAGCTTCGGAAAATCGCTAGACGGTGTAGGCGGCAAGTCCAACAGGCTGAAGACCATCTGGGACAAGTCCCGCAAAAGCCTCAGCCTGCTGGGCCTGGGCTTGGGGGCCGTCGGCATCGCCCAGTGGATGAAGACCAGCGCCGACGCCGCCGAAGGCTTCCAAAAGCAGATGAACCTGCTTGTCACCGCCGGCGGCGAGTCCACCAAGAACCTGCATGGCGTGGAGGAAGGCATCAAGGACATCGCCGTGCAGACCGGCATCAGCACCAGCCAGCTGGCCGAGGGCATGTACACGATGGAAAAAGCCCAGATGCGCGGTGCCGATGGGCTCAGGGTCCTTAAGGCCGCAGCCCAGGGAGCCACCGACGAGCAGGTCGACCTGGGGGTCATGACCAACGCCCTGACCTCCATCATGCGCTCCTACAACATCCCCACCAGCAAAGCCTCCAGCGTCACCAACCAGCTGGTGAGGGCCTCCGGCGAGGCGAAGACCTCCATGCAGGAGTTCGCCGGCTCCCTGTCCACAGTGCTCCCGGTCGCATCCGCAGCTGGAATCAGCTTCGCGGAGGTCGGCGGCGCTGAAGCGACCCTGACCTCGCACGGGACCAGCGCCCAGGAGTCCACGCAGGAGCTTGCCAACACCATTCGCTCCCTCCAGGCCCCCAACCAGGTGGCCGTCAACGAGATGCAGCAGTTCGGCATCAGCAGCGTGGACGTGGCGCAGAATCTGGGCAAGCGTGGCCTGACCGGAACGATCAGCTACCTGTCCGAAACCATCCTCAAGCACATGGGGCCCTCCGGCACCATCCTGCTCAACGCTTTCAACCAATCCAAGTTCGCCGCCGAAGACGCGTCCACCATGTTCGGCAAGCTGACAGGCAAGGCCAAGGAGCTCGCCAAGGGCGTCATGGACGGGTCCGTGACCCTCAACGACTACCGGCAGGGACTCAAAGCACTCCCTGACCAGCAGGCCGCATTGGTCCGCCAATGGGACCAGATGTACAACAAGAGCAAAGGCTTCAACGACCAGCTCAAAAAGGGTAGTCCCCAGGCGCAGACCTACACGGAAGCGCTCAAGAAGATCATGGGCGGGGCCACCGGTATGAACACGGCCCTGATGCTCTCTGGCGGCAGCACCCAGACCTTCGCAAAGAACGTCAAGGGCATCAGCGACGTGGCCAAGCAGAACGGCAGGGACATTTCGACTTGGGCGGAGACCCAGAACACCGCCAGGGTGCAGACCGACCGCTTCAACCAGGTTCTGGACACGAGCCGCATAACTCTCGCCTCGAAATTCCTGCCTGCTCTGACGGGAATGCTGCGGTGGGTAGTAAACGGTGCAGTCGCCATCAAAGACTTCACCGACTCACACAGGACGCTCGTCAAAGTGCTGCTAGCTGTCGGCGGAGGCTTCACAGCCGTGGTGCTGGGGGCGAGCTTGGCAGCAAAGGCAGTAAAACTCACCAAGATAGCCTTCGACTTCCTCCTGCAAGGCTTTACGAAGAGCAACCCAATCGGCTGGGTTATCACCGGGATCATGCTGGTGGTTTCCGCATTCAAGACCGCCTACGACAACATCAAACCCTTCCACGACTTCGTGAACGGGCAGGTAGGCGAGATCAAGCAGATGGGCCAAAAACTGGGACAATTCTTCTCCGGCCCGTTCGTGAACTTCTTCAAAAACGGATGGTCCAAGGTCACTGCAGTCGCCAAAAGCGCATGGAATGTGCTCAAGACGGTCGGGCAAGGGATCGTCCAGGTGTTCAAGTTCCTGATCACTTTTGTGGTCACGTCTTTCGTCACTCCGTGGGTGATCGCCTTCAATCTGCTCAAAAAGCCGGTCGAAGACCTGTGGCACAAGGTCGTCCAGCCCGCCTTCAACGGCATCCGGCAGGCCATGGGCAACGCTTGGAACTGGATCAACGCGCATGTGATCACCCCATTCAAAAATGGGATCAACGCGCTGGGCAACGCATGGAACGGCCTGTATGAGCAGCATATCCGCCCCGTCTGGGACTGGATTGTGGCCAAGTTCCGCGACTCGTGGAACTGGATCAAATCCCATGTCATGGATGCCTGGAACCGTGAGGTTCGAGGATGGGCGAATATCTTCCATTGGCTGTACGACAGTGCGATCCGCCCAGTCTGGGACTGGATCAGCTCCAAGTCGCAGAGCACCTGGAACTGGATCGACCGCACCGTGTTCGGGCCCTTCCGGGACGGCATCCATGCCATCGGCCAGGCTTTCGAAACGACTAAGGACTGGATCGGCAGGTCCTGGGACCAGATCAGGGATGCTGCTGCCAAGCCCGTCCGCTGGGTGGTCGACAACGTGTACACCAACGGCATCAAAAACGTCTGGAACAAGGTGGCTGGCGCTGTCGGCCTGAATCTGAAGCTGCCGGACGTGCATTTTGCGGAGGGCGGCATCAA
Organism: Bifidobacterium sp. VU/mBH4 (B4); assembly: GCF_058199535.1. Classification (NCBI taxonomy): domain Bacteria; kingdom Bacillati; phylum Actinomycetota; class Actinomycetes; order Bifidobacteriales; family Bifidobacteriaceae; genus Bifidobacterium; species Bifidobacterium sp. VU/mBH4 (B4). The sequence goes on from NZ_JBVPQJ010000001.1 coordinate 702,945, forward strand.
TCCCGGATATGCGCCTGGGCAGGATACGATCCTGGCGATGACCTCGCCTGGCGAAGCCTGGATGGTGCCCGAATGGGTGCGAGCCGTCGGCCCGGACAACGTCTACCGGTGGAATCGGCTGGCCCGCCAGTCCGGCCCCGCTGCAGTGCGTGCCGAAATGGGCTTCGCCACTGGCGGCATCGTGCCTCGTTTCGACTTGGGTGGCATCGTCCAGAGCGCTGAAACCTGGCTGTCCAACACTGCCAAGAGCATCGGCGATTTCTTGAGCGACCCTGGCGGGACGATCTCCCGACTGATTATGGACCCGGTCAAGAGACTGCTGGCAGGCATCGGTGCTGGCGACTGGGGGAGGCTGATCGCCCAGCTGCCGGTCAAGGTCATGCAGGGGCTGGTCGACAAGGCCAAGAGCCTGATCTCCAGCATGTCCAGCGCCGGGTCCGGAGGGTCTGGCGTGCAACGCTGGCGGGGACTGGTGGTCCAGGCCCTGCACATGCTGGGCCAGCCGGACAGCTGGACCGACACGGTGCTCCGCAGGATGAACCAGGAGTCAGGCGGCAACCCAGCCGCCATCAACGACTGGGACAGCAATGCAAAAGCCGGCATCCCCTCCCAGGGGCTCATGCAGGTGATCCCGCCGACCTTCGCCGCCTACGCGGGGCCTTTCGCCGGCAGGCCGATCACCGACCCGCTGGCCAACATCTACGCCGGCCTCAACTACGCGCTGCACCGGTACGGGAGCCTGTCGGCCCTGAACCGGCCTGGCGGGTATGCGGAGGGCGGCATCGTCCCCAGCCTGTACGACAAGGGCGGCTACTTGGCACCCGGGGTCACCATCGTCAGCAACCAGACGAGCGACCCTGAGCTGGTGCTCACCGGCGACCAGCAGCGCGCCCTCTTCGCCAAGAATGGTGGCCGTCAGGAGTCTCGGGCCGAGAAGCTGCCGCCCATGCAGGTGATCATCAACAACTACGGGGTCAAGGACCCCTACGTGCAGGGCACCATCGACGGCAGGACAGCCGCCCATGCGCTCATGCAGTCGGCGATGGGAGAGTCATGAGCTACATGCCCGCCTACGCGGAGATCCACTACGGGGACAGGACGGTCCTGCTGGCCGGCAGCAAACAGCAGGACTGTCCTGACGGGCTCGGCATCACCACGGAGGGCGTGGAAGGCTGGCGGAGCACCCCTGAGGCCAAGGTCACGCTCACCGAGCGTGTATCAGGCAACGGGGCGCACGACATAGCATCCTCGGAGATCCTCTACTCGGCCAGGACCGTCACCATCCATTGGGTGGCGCTGGCCGAGCAGCATGATGCGGTGATCGCCTCCCTCAACCTGCTCCTTTCCGCAGCCGGGCAGCTGGTCCGCCTGCGCGTGGTGGACGGGGCTGACGATACGTATGCGACCGGCTATGTGACTGTCTCCGGTGATGCCTCATGGCATGAGGGCCGCATGGTCGGCACCATGACCGTCGTCTGCCCCCGACCCGAGCGTCTCTCCTGGCAGTCCACCGACGTGCAGGTGTACCCGGCGTCCTCCACATCCGGAGGCCTCTTTTACGGGGACAAGGGCTTGGGTCTTGTATATCCCCTTTCGTATGGCGCGACTGCGGGCTCGCCGCAGAGCGTGGCCCTGCTGTGCAATCGCGGTACCGCCACGGCGTATCCGGTGATCACGGTGACGGGACCGATGCCTGACGGGGTTCTCGTGGTGGGCTCGGATGGCAGGGCTTTGCAGTGGTCGGGGAGTGTGGTGATGGTGCCGTTGATATTGGATTGCCGGACGCAGACCGCATCCATGGGCGGCGTGGATGTGAGCCGACTGCTGACCAGGCGCGGCTTTCCGCTGGTACCTGCCGGCGGGTCTCTCTCGGTGCAGCTGATGTCTCCCGGCTCGGGCTGGGCGACCGTGAGTGTGCGTGACACGTATCTTTAGGAGGATTGTGATGTCTACAGCTTTGGGTGTGGCCCCGGACTCGTCGGGTCAGGGGTGTGATGCGCTGACGCACCGGAGGGTGATCGCCGGCCAGTGGGCGAGCACGGGGATCGTGAGCGGTCTGGATGTGTCGGGCCGGCAGGATCTGCGCTACGCGGTGAGTCCGGGAGTGGCGGTGTGCTCCATGGGCCGGGCGGACGGGATGAGCATCGCTTACTGGGACGGCGGCGGGTCCCCATACACGGAGAACGCGGTGACGGCGGGCGACTCGGCCTACCCGCGCATCGATGCCATCTATCTGATCTCCTATACGGGCCAGCCGGACAACCGGGTGCATGTCAAGGTGGCCCAGGGTACGCCGTCCGCGTCCCCGTTGGCTCCGCAGGTGGAGGCTGGCGGTCTGGTGCTGGCTTACAGGATGATGCCAGCCGGTGCCATGAGCACGGCGTCGGCCATGGCTTGGGGGTATGTGGACTATGCGATCTCCTACGAGGCGAGCCTGGGCCGGCTGGCGGAGTACGAGGACCGGCGCAGGGACGTGTGGGGGGATCCGCGGGTCCGCTGGTGGTCGGTGGAGTACCCGGTGGACTTTTACCTGCCTACGGATCGGGTGGTGGAGATGGTCTACGACGCGGATGTGGCCTACGCGATCAGGGGTGACCAGGGGCAGATGCTGCCCGTGGGCGACGATGACTGGGCTTCCTGGGCGGTCACGTTCATTCTGGACGGGGCGGACGTCCTGGGGTCGACGCGTGAGACGCTGCTCATGCACGGCGTGTGGACGCATGCGCACGACAGCAAGATACTCACCATGAAAAAGGGCTCACACCGTGTGGCGGTCAGGCAGGGCCTGGCCAGCAAGCAGGGCAACGGCCAGCCTTACATGCATTACGGAGAGAACGACGGGCTGACCTACCCGGGGCGCACGGTCCAGGTGTGGGACCGGGGGCCGTCCCGGTGAGCTGGCGGCACTGGATCATCGACGTGCGTGACGGCCATCTGGTCGCCCCCATCGACATCCCATCCTTTTCCTGGGATCTGAGCATCGCCGATTTCGGCTTCCAAACCACCGAAAAGGGAACCGGCAAGGCCGACGAGAGCAGCCTGACCATCCCCTGGTCCGCTCTGGACGCCCGCACGCCATCCGGGCGTGACAGCCTCCTGGACTCTCGCAGGCGGGGTATTCTCACCTGCTGGGTGCGAGACCTTAAAGACCCCGAGGACATGGGCACGCCCATCATGTGGGGCAAGATCGGCAGCCGGGAGGACACGCTCCTGGACACCACTTTCAGCCTGGAAAGCCCCATGGCCATCCTCCAGTCCCGATACGCGGTCAGGGACGGGGCCTTCCACGACGGGACCAGCACCGACACGATCAGCTTCGACGCTCTCAGCTTCCGAGGCATCTGCAGCGAGCTCGGCAGGATCGCCACCGATGCCAAGCAGGGCGGAGCCTTGCCGATCGACTGGACCTACCTGGGTGAGGTAGGCACCCACCAACGCACTAACTATCAGGCCTGGAACGTGCAGAACCTGGCCGTCTCCCAGCTGATCACCAACATAGCCAACAGCAAGGGCGGGCCCGACGTGGCTTTCCGGCCTTACTGGGCCGACCCCAGCCATGCCAGAGTACGGTTCTTGGCCGGCAGCGACGCGGACGTGTACCTGGATATGGACCATCCGCCGATCCTCCTGTCCTCCTATGCGGGGGCAGGCAGCCTGGAGGGGCTGACCGTCGACTACCAGGACGGCTATCAGCGCTGGTACGCAACGGGTGCAGGGCAGGATGAGAGCACCATCACCGCCTACTGGGAGCAGATGGACGAGATCACCCACATGCAGGACCCGCCCATCCTCCGGGAGGCGGTGTACGGGGATACGGACATCGATAATCTGGCCCTGCTTAAGGAGCACTTGGCGGGGGTGGCTACAGCCGGCAGGCTCATGCAGATCACCGGAAGCATTGATTTCAACGATGCGGATGCCCGCGGTATGCCCATCCACCCGTGCGGGTCGTTCTGGCCGGGTGAGCGGGTCGACTTGGACGTGGCTGGTTTCCCCACGCTGCCTGATGGCCGTTACGAGCTGAGGCTCATGGAGATGAGTGGCGACCAGACCAGCAAAGCGAGCGTCAAATTTGACGTGCTCGATGCGCCGTTCCAATAAATCTAAGGAGCAGCAATGGCTTTTCATCCTGACATCACACCCAGGAGCAGGGAGGATACAGCAGCAGGTCTCGCGCAGCTGGCACTGTCAAAAGCCAAAAAGCAGCAGACGCGTAAGTCTGCTACCATCACTCTGCACAATGAGGACGGTAAATCCAAGCTGATCGCCGGAAAGGGTGCTGGTCCTGCAGGCATCGCCCCCTGGGTGGGGGACACGACCGCGCCCGGCATGCCCACGGGTGTGGGCGTGGACTCGGCCGCCGGAATGATCCTCGTCTCCTGGGACGGCACCCTCAAGGGTGGCATCCCCGCGGATTTTGACCATGTCAGCGTCCTGGTGGATGGCGTGGAGGCCAGCCAGCTGCGGGTCCGTGGCACGGTGACCCTGGGCCCGTATGAGGCGGACAGCGTCCACCAGGTGACCGCCAGGGCGTGGGATGATGCGCATGCGGAGGACGGCAGCCCGGCCCCCAACGGGTCCGACGCCACAGAGGCTGTGAGTGTGACGGTCAAGAGCGTCGTCGGAGCCGACGAGATCAAAGACGCGCAGGACAAGGCGCAAGAGGCCATCAACCAGATCGCCGGGGTGAGCAAGGACGTACAGCAGGCCTCCAAGGATGCGCAGACGGCCGCCTCAGCTGCCACATCAGCCTCCGGGAAAGCAGACACGGCCTCTAGCAAAGCCGATGCCGCTACAGCCGCTGCTTCTGCCGCTTCGGCCAAAGCCGATGATGCGGCCGCTTCCGCCTCGACGGCTTCCAATAAGGCCGATGCCGCCGCATCCGTGGCCTCGGCTGCTTCCGGCAAGGCTGACCGGGCATTGTCCAACGGGGCCGAGCTGGTGCGCAACCCGGGCATGGACCCGGCGCTTGGCGACCTGGATGGGTTCGGCATCGGCATGGACACGGGTGACGCCCCTGCCGCGCCTCCGCAGCCGTATGGGCACTACGCGGAGATAAAGCAGCGTGACTATTTCAGCACCTGGCGCTTCCCCCTGGCGAAGAGCCGGGTCTACCGTTTCGGTGCCTGGGTGTTGGCCGACAAAGCCGACCGCAAGGACCTGCGGATCGGCTGGCGATACACCAACCGCGGCACGCACTGGGACGAGTGCTTCACCGTCCACGCCAAGGACGCCCTGCAATGGGCGTGGGTCAGCGGCTATGCGAAGACCCCTGACACGTGGGATGACCTGCCAAACAGCCTGGTCATGTGGCTGAACGTCAACGCCTATGGAGCTGACGCGCAGGGCTGGTGGCTTACCGGCCTGACCGTCAAGGACGTGACCGAGGCGCAAGGCGCACAGACCACGGCGGACGGGAAGAACCGTACTTACACCAGCAAGGACGAGCCTGCGCACGCTGGCCTGACCCAGGGGGATGTGTGGTATCGGCAGGACGGCACGGGCAACGTCATCGGCGTGATGGTCTGGGACGGGACGAGGTTCAATCGCCAGGTCGTAATGGCCGACCAGCTGCTGGTGCCCGGCAGCCTGGGGCCGATCAGCATGGCCGACGGGTCGGTGACCGCTGTCAAGATCAAGGCCGACGAGGCCATGCTCAAAAAACTCCTGGTGCGCAAGATACTGGCCGACGAGATCGATGTGGGCAGCCTGGCCGCGGCCATCATCCAGTCCGAAAAGTTCGTCACCAAGGACGGGCTGAACGGCCTCGATGAGACCGGATTTTGGACCAAGGACAAGGACGGGAACGTACTTTTCAAAACGTCTGGGGGCCTGGTGCAGGCCGTGGGCGGCTTCCAGACCGCGCGCAGCGGGGATCGCATCCAGCTGAGCCAGACCCTGATCCAAGGATCCAATACGGGCGGCCTGCAGGGCATCGGGGATGACCCGACGCACCCCTACTGGCTGATCTGGGGGGACCACAACGGGGCCTCCAGCAGGCTGCTGATGGGCACGAGCCCCCAGCAGCCGCAGCTCTCGGCCACGATCGGCCCGCAGGGCAGCACCGCGGGCGTGGCGGCCAACCGGGTGGACATCGCCGGGTCAGAGTCCACCAGCATCTCGGGGGACATCACGGTCAACTCCATGCCCCGGTACCGGGTGGGCCGGCGCGTCTACCAGTGGGTGTCGAACTGGTCGGGCGTGCCCGTGGACGGCTGGGTCAAGGAGGTGGACAACGACATGTTCGTGGTGCCCGGGCCGGGCGAGGGCCGATGGTACATGTGCGATATGGGTGCCCGCGTGGCGGGCAACGGGGAATACGGCATCCGCCTGGAAATATCCACCCCCGGTGGGCGGACAGCCGTCAGGCACGCCTTGCTCTCCCCGCCAAAGAACGGCGGCATCGACAACTTCACGAGCAGCAGGATGTTGTTCATGAAGGCCGGCACATACGTCGTGCGCATCCAGACGATTAAGTTCGGCGACGTGAGCATCGACTCGAATGGCGACTGGGCTTTCGCCGACCCCTACACGGACCCCCATGTCTTCAGCCGCTATGTGTTCTTGACGGAATGCTGAGAGGGGACCTGTGGATGCCTGACCTGCTGATGACCATCCTGGAGTCCATCGTGCCCATGCTCCTGACCGGGGTGGGTGGAGTCTGCGGGTGGCTGCTGAAAAGCCACCGCAAGGAGGAGGCGCGCGACCAGGCCATGGAGACGGGCCTGCGCACCCTTCTGCGGGCCGAGCTCCTGGAGATCCACGCCAAATACGTGCCCCTGGGCTATATCCCGGTGGCGGTCATGGACGAGGCCGACCGCGTCTACCGCGCCTACCACAGCCTGGGAGGCAACGGCACGGGGACCAAGATCTACGAGGAGATCAAGGCTCTGCCCACCGTCGACTGACCCCTTTCACCTGTCCCGCCGCCCATCCGGGCGGCTTTTTTCATGCCGATTAGATGAGGAGGGAAAACAATGCGCAGATTCTTGGCCGGACTGCTGGAGGTGCTGGGCCTGGTCGCCTATGGGGCGATCACCGTAGCTGTCGTGTGGATGGTCGTGTCCTGGTGCGTCGGCCGGCTGCTGGCCTTCTGCCTGGCCATGCTCCTCTTCGCCGCATGACCACCTGTACCAATCAACGCCGCCTCCGGGCGGCTTCTTCATGCCCGATAAGGGCGGAAAGGAGGCCGTCATGGACGACCGCCAAGCGCATACACATCAAGAGCAGGGGGACACGATGCCGCCCGCCGGCATACCGGCAGTCACTGCGGAAGACGCCGAGCAGGCCCTGAAGGAAGGAGCACGGAAGAATGGCTGACCTGAACGTGCTTATCGCCCGGATGCGCTACTGGTGCGATGTCGCCAGCCTGGGCTATTCACAGTCCGACCGGTGGGACATCCGGGACGGAGGGAATGCGGACTGCTCCAGCCTGGTCATCTGGTGCCTGCGGGAGGCGGGCTTCGACACAGGCTCCGCCACCTACACGGGCAATCTGAGCGCCAACCTGACCGCCAGAGGATGGGCCCGCCTGCCCAACGACGGCAACCCCATGCCGGGCGACATCCTGCTCAACGACGCTGACCATGTGGCCGTCTACATCGGGGGAGGGCGGCTCGCCCAGGCCAGCATGAGCGAGTATGGCACAGCCTGGGGCTCCGGCGGCGACCAGACCGGCGGGGAGACCAACACGAACCCCTACTACGACTACCCGTGGGACTGCTACCTGCGTTTTACGGGCCAGCAGACTCCTGTGGCATCCGCTGCGCCGGCAAGGCTGGCCACGCATGTGCATTACCGGCTGCGCCAGCAGGGCGGCGGATGGCTGGACGAGGTCACCGACTTTGGGCCCGGCGACGAGGGTTTCGCGGGCATGCCCTGCTCCAGCCATGATCTGCTGACCGTCCGCGTGGACGAGGGCAGCCTGCGCTACCGTACCCACCTGCTGGGTGGCGGATGGCAGGACTGGGTGGACCACTCCGACATCAACGACACGGTCAACGGGTGCGCGGGAGTGCCCGGCCAGGCCATCGACGGGGTGCAGCTGTACTACACGACCCCGGCCGGCAGGCCGCTCTCCCAGGCCTGGTACCGCAGCCAGACCGCCATCCGGCAAGGCTGGCTGCCTGTCGTATGCGACGACGGCACCAGCGTCGGCGGCGACACGTTCGCCGGCATGTACGGCGAGCCCCTGGACCGGCTGCAGATCGCCATCACCGACCAGAACCCCTACTAGTAAGGAGATAACATGACAGACAATCCCATGCCCGAGCATGCGGCAGCAAGACCCCAGGACGGGTATACGCCCGTCTTCAGCGACCAGGTGCGCACCATCGTCTACGTGGCCGGCCTGATCGCCTCCATCGTCGGCCTGGGCTTCATGTGCTTCGGCCACCCTGAGATCGGCGGCTTCATCTCGACAGCCGCAGGAGCCATCGCCGGAGGCTTCGGCGTTGCCTACAACCCTCTGCGCCTGGCAGGCAAGTAACGACCTTAAAACACAATCGCCCTCGCTCCGGGAGACCGGAGCGAGGGCGTTTTTTGCGTTCAATGTTACATATGGAGTAATATGTATAACATGCATTCCTCTGGAGCACAAACACATAGGGGCGAAGAAGACCAGTTGTCAGAGTCAATATGTTCAAAACGGGGAAGCACTAATACCATATTTTGGTTCCCTTATGGTGAGTGCCAAACACTTGAAGACGCTTTTCAGGAGCAGTTCAGTAATAAATTCTATAATGATGATCAATTCGTACAGGCTCAGGTGGAGTTTGAGCACACACTCGATTTGGCTCGTAAAGGGATGCTCGAAGGGATACGACAAATTCAGCTCATTAACCCTGCGACAACCGAGCCGGAAATAATATATGAGATTAAAACGCATTATCCTAATTCCCAACGATCGAGTAAGAGAACCGGCTATATAGGCGCTCGGCTATTCCACGGTCAGGATGAATCAAAACCGAACGGGGTAATTTGTGTCTACTTGTATGCAAAAGTTGATCAGGGGAAAGAAGATGCACACATTAACCAAGACGAGGCAGCTAAGTCAGCGGCCTTCAGGTTTGACGAATGCCGGAGATCCCGCTGGGAAAAACTTGTGGAAGTACCACCTTCAGTGTAGAAGTGATTATTTCCGCTTACGGAGGCTTTGATTTGCCAGTACGGTCTTTGTAGGGTACTTTATATAAACTGCACTTTATATAGGAGGGAACTTTGAAGGAGCAAGCGGGTGTGAAGAGCCGCGAAGAGCGTCTGCACAGGGCTCGTAAGCAGATTCGTCTTGACGGACAGCTCGTGGAACAGCTGAAAACAATAAGAGAGCAGCAGGGAGTGTCCCAGGAGGATCTCGCCTTCAGGATGGGGATCACACAGCCTGCTGTATCTTCAATTGAATCTGGGAACACGGATCCGAAGCTTGGTACACTGCGCCGATACGCGAATGCTTTGGGGTGTGTAATTTCACATCATGTAGAGCCTGATGATGGTAGTCCAAGTAGTTGTGTTGAAGAAAAGGTGGTCAATCGGTACGAGAATCAGGTAACAGAGAATTTGATTTTATCTCTTAACGCGTGGCTCCGTGCCATTAACGGGTCGGAGCGACGTGAAGGCAGTGGCTTTAAGGTGACTTATAAGACGCTGAAACTGGAGATGCGGTGAGAATAGAGACATTATTGGAAAGATCTGAGTTTAATAGCCTCAGTCTGGATTTGGTGCAAGGCGTAAGGGTGCCCTCTGGAGCAAACCCGCCGGATGGGTACAAAAATCTATCCAAGAATGAAGGCACTTGGGACGCAATGTGCGTGTGTGGACAGGATAGGTTTGCTTTCACCGCATCACTGCAGCTTAATGGCGAAGGCGCTTGCTACACAATCGCATACTCAGCCTATTACCGGATGAAAGATCTCAATGAATCCGACGTGGACGATGCCGTGTTGACCGAGTTCTTCAACAAGGTCGCTTTCTTCCTCGTCTACCCGTATTTCAGAGCCACCCTGACGCAGATGGCCGGGAACATGGAAGTGCCTATACCGGTCCTCCCTGTGGTGCAACAGGGTGATGCGGCTTTTTCGGATATCGAGGTAAAAAGACCAGAGACCAAAAAATAAGCTTCATAAGCCTTCTCTACATAATTTTGTCCGATAACCTGTAATCTGGTCTTGTCATGTAGTCCGGCTCCCCCAATAATGCGGACGGCATAACTTTTTCATTCGAGGTATTGGCTGAGGGTAATGGCTGCTTTGCCTTCCATGGCGTGGTGGTGCATGTCGCAATAACTGAGCATCTGCTTTCCGCATGATTCTGCCAATCCCAGCTTATTATCCCAGGTATGGCCTATATCCCTGATGATGTCTCCCAGATCCCCGACAACCACCCCTCCTACATCCCAGCTTCGGATGATGATCGGGAGCGGCTGACCATTCTCCTGCACAAGCGCATCGACCAGGTCATCGACCAGGAGCAGCAAGCCGGACTCAGCCGGCAGGACCGCGAGCGCCTCGCCACCATCCACCAGCAGATCAGAGTCGACCTCGCCACCATCCGATACGGGGCCACCGAAAGGACCGTGAGGGAGATCGAGCGCAGATACCGGCATATATAAGGAGTGGTCTACTTGCCGGCCCAGCCGATCTGCTCCAGTCCCAGGCTCTCATCCAGCGTCTCCATCGCCCGCAGGCGCTCGCTGTCGTCGGCGTGACGATAGTGCTCGACCATTGCGTCGGAGGAGTGGCCGACGATCTCCTTGATAAGCTGCGCGTCCACACCCATGGACGCCAGCAGGGTTACCACGCTGTGCCTGGTCTCATGACCAGAGTGAGACTCCGGGTGGGGTATGTGCGCCAGCTCCATCAGGCTGCGGAAGTCCGCAGTATCCTGCTTGGGGTCGATAACGGAGCCATCGGCGTTATGGAATAACAGATTATATGGATTCGGCTGTTTGCTCGTGGCTTTAAGATGCTGCTTCAGCACCTGGGCCAGCACGGGCACTATGGGGACTCTGCGCCCTGTCAGGCTCTTGGGATGGGTGAGGCACCAGCGGCCCGTAAGGTGGAGCATGTCGAATCCGTCCGGGATCCTCCATTTCCAGTCAGGGCAGTTGGCTCCTCTTTTCTTTTGGCACGGCCAGCCATCTGGGCCCTTGCTTCCGCACCCGTGGTCTTTCTGGAGTTCCTCCAGCTTCCAGTTGACCTCATAGCTGCCGACCAGCGCCTTTGTTTCCACGGGGACCTGCTCCGTGACTTTGATGGTGCCTTTCTGCGGGTTGTCATCCGCATCCATGTATTCGCATTCCTTCTCGACTTCACGGTCCTCGTATGATACGGTCCCGGCCTTGTACAGGCGGAGGTCCGGCTCGCGGGCACCAAGGATCTCCCCTTGGCGCATGCCGGTCAGCAAGCGGAACCACATGCGCGCTCCCACTGCCTTATCGGGCATCGCGGCAGCAGCTCGCAGCATCGATTCCATCTCAGGCACGCTAAATGCGGTTCTCTCCCGACCAACCTCCTTATACTGGGCATCCTTGCTCTGGGGGATGGGCAGCTTCTCAGCAGGGTTTGACGGGATTATCCTGTCCCTCTTTGCATCTTCAAAGAGGGAGTGAAGAGTCGATCTCAGCTGCTTCTTCAGGCTTAGCCCGGCACTTCCCAAAACGCGTCCCTTTCGGTCATGGGCCTTGGCCGTGGCCAGTATGTGCGTGATAGTGGACGGTGTGAACTGCGCCAGAGGCTTGTCCTGATAGTCTGCGAGATGATTCTTCAAGACGTTGGTATACATCCTGTAAGTCTTGGGATCCACCATCTCCTTTTTCTTTGCCAGAAAGACGGGGGAGTAGGAGCCCAATGTGGCTTTCTTGTCCACTTCAACCCCGTCGTTCTCCTTGAGCTCCTTGCGCCAGGCACGTACTTTTGCTGTGACAGCGCCGGCAGTGTCTGCAGTGAAGGTCTTCTTGCGCGGGTTCCCGTTAGGCAGGTATCCGACGTATATCTGCTGCTGCCATCTCTGCCTGCTTTTGATGACCGGATTGCCGTCCTTGTCGCGGCTCTTCCAGGTGGACGTGAACTTGTATGGCCTTGCCTCGCCGTTCGCTCGCCGCCGTGCCATCCGCCCTCCTATTTTGTTGGATATTTTTAGGACATAGAACTGACTATCAGTAGTGTATCAGTAACACCACAGTTGTGCTAGAACTGTTGATATTCCGCCATTCTTGAGGAACTGTTCCTAAATCAGTTCTTATTATACAGCTGGCTACGGATCAGCAGGTTGCAGGTTCGAATCCTGTCTGGCGCACCACACGAAAGCCCTACAGCCGCAAAGGCTGCGGG